>NZ_JBVJKQ010000052.1:0-1058 GCF_055585205.1 Streptosporangium sp. NPDC053982 | reverse complement strand
CTTCCCGCCGCAGTCGTTCTGCTGATATGTGCCGCAGTAGTTCTGGTGATATGTTCGGCATCGCCGTGTATGGCTGTGAACTAAGGAGGTGAGACCGATCAACGCTGTTATGGGTCGGGGCTCCCTCTCTCACATGGCCTAGGGAGCGCCCGCAGAAGGCATCCCGAAAGGCTTGGAACGCTTTGCGCTTCATTTCTCAGACGTCGTCGGACGGCGTCACCGAACGGCTGTTCAACCTCGGCGAGACCCCCGGCGTGCTGTGGACGCCGGAAGACGCCGGCGGGGCTCGTCCCCTGATCCTGATGGGTCACGGCGGCGGGCAGCACAAGAAGGCTCCGGGCATCGTGGTCCGCGCACGCCATTTCGTCGTCGGGGGTGGTTTCGCGGTGGCCGCGGTCGATGCGCCCAACCACGGCGACCGGCCGAAGACCGAGGGGTTCGCCCGGATCGCGGCCGAGTTGCGAGCCGGCATGGTGGCGGGTGAGGACACCACCGCGCAGCTCGTCGCCATGCACATGTTCCTGGCCGAACAGGCCGTCCCGGAATGGCAGGCGGTCCTGACCGCGGTTCAAGAGCTCGACTTCGTCGGCACCGGTCCGGTGGGCTACTGGGGCATGTCGATGGGCTGCGGGCTCGGCATCCCCCTCCTCGCCGCGGAACCCCGGATCCACGCGGCGGTTCTGGGCCTGCTCGGCGTACACGGGTTGGCCGAGACCGCCGCCCGGGTCACCGTCCCGGTGCGGTTCCTGCTCCAGTGGGATGACGACATGGTGCCGCGAGCCCAGGGCCTGGAACTGTTCGACGCTCTGGCGTCGGCTGACAAGACGCTGCACGCCAACCCCGGAAAACACGGGGAGATCCCCGAGTTCGAGACCGGCGGTTCGCTGCGGTTCTTCACCCGGCATCTCGGTTAGGGCCGCCACTTCGTGGCCCGCGACGCGCCGGTCGGGCTTCGTTCCCGACCGGCGCGTTCACATCAGACCAGGCGTCTCTCAAAGCCAGACTTCGGAAATCACCGTGGGGGACGGAGCTACCTGAAGGGCGACTACGGCGAGGAC
>NZ_JBVJKQ010000051.1:0-1224 GCF_055585205.1 Streptosporangium sp. NPDC053982 | reverse complement strand
CGCTCCTCCGGCGTCAGCTCCGTCTCACCCTTCGGCGTGACCTTGCCGACCAGGATGTCACCGGGCACGACCTCGGCGCCGATGCGGATGATGCCCCGCTCGTCGAGATCGGCCAGCACCTCCTCCGACACGTTCGGGATGTCCCGGGTGATCTCCTCAGGCCCCAGCTTGGTGTCGCGGGCGTCGACCTCGTGCTCTTCGATGTGGATCGACGACAGCACATCGTCCTGCACCAGCCGCTGGGACAGGATGATCGCGTCCTCGTAGTTGTGACCCTCCCAGGGCATGAACGCCACCAGCAGGTTCTTGCCCAGCGCCATCTCACCGTCATCGGTGCACGGACCGTCGGCGATGACCTGGTTGACCTCGACGCGGTCGCCCTCGGCCACGATCGGCTTCTGGTTGAAGCAGGTGCCCTGGTTGGAGCGCTTGAACTTCGCCACCCGGTAGGTCGTGCGGGTGCCGTCGTCGTTCATCACCGTGACGTAGTCGGCCGAGACCTCCTCGACCACACCCGCCTTCTCGGCGTTGATGACATCCCTCGTGTCGGTGGCGGCGCGGTACTCCATGCCCGTGCCGACCAGCGGCGCCTCGCTCTTGAGCAGCGGCACCGACTGGCGCTGCATGTTGGAGCCCATCAGCGCGCGGTTGGCGTCGTCGTGCTCCAGGAACGGGATCATCGCCGTGGCGACGGACACCATCTGGCGCGGAGACACGTCGATGTAGTCGACCTCCTCGGCGCGGACCAGCTCGGTCTCACCGCCCCTGGTACGGGCCAGGAGGCGCGGCTCGGCGAACGAACCGTCGGGGTTCAACGGCGTGTTCGCCTGCGCGATGACGTGCCGGTCCTCCTCGTCGGCGGTGAAGTGGTCGATCAGGTCGGTCACCTTCCCGTCCACCACCCTCCGATAGGGGGTCTCGACGAAGCCGAAGGAGTTGACCCGGCCGAAGGAGGCCAGCGAGCCGATCAGGCCGATGTTCGGGCCTTCCGGCGTCTCGATCGGGCACATGCGGCCGTAGTGCGAGGGGTGCACGTCACGGACCTCGAAGCCGGCCCGCTCCCGCGACAGACCACCCGGGCCCAGCGCGTTCAGCCTGCGCTTCTGCGTCAGGCCCGCCAGGGGGTTGATCTGGTCCATGAACTGCGACAGCTGGGAGGTGCCGAAGAACTCCTTGATCGACGCCACGACGGGGCGGATGTTGATCAGGGTCTGCGGCGTGATC
>NZ_JBVJKQ010000050.1:0-1416 GCF_055585205.1 Streptosporangium sp. NPDC053982 | reverse complement strand
CTAGTAGTGCTTTGTTAGGTCAGGCTGTTGTGGCTGGTCGGGTCGTCCGGGTGATGGTTCGATGCGGGCGTGACCCCCGAACAGCTCGTTCATATCCGTCAGCGGCTGGAGACGTTCGCTGCTGAGGTGTTCACTCCCTTGACCCGCTCTGACCAGCGGGCCAAGGGCCTGACCTATCTGCGGGGCCTGCTGTTGGACGGCCGTCGCAAGTCGATGCAGCCGATGGCCGAGCGGCTGGGAGTGGATCATCAGGGGCTGCAGCAGTTCGTCACCTCCTCCACCTGGGATTTTTGCGCGGTACGCCGGCGCCTGGCCGTCCGCGCGGCCGAGGTGATCGCCCCGCACGCGTGGGTGATCGACGACACCGGCTTTCCCAAGGACGGTAAGGACTCACCCGGGGTGGCCCGGCAGTACTCCGGCACCCTCGGCAAGGTCGGCAACTGTCAGATCGGCGTGAGCGTGCACGCCGTCACCGACACCGCCTCCTGCCCGCTGAACTGGCGTTTGTATCTGCCCGCGTCCTGGGACGCCGGCCAGGCGGCCGATCCGCACGCCGCCGGGCAGGCCGGCGTGCGCCGCGCCCGCTGCGCCGTCCCCGACGGCGAGCGGCATCGCCCCAAATGGCAGATGGCCGTGGAGATGCTCGACGAACTCACAAGCTGGGGCCTGGCGCCGCCGGTGGTGGTGGCCGATGCCGGCTACGGCGACAACGCCCGCCTGCGCACGGCCCTGGCCGAGCGCGGCCTGGCCTATGTGATGCAGGTCAAAGGCGCGGTCACCGCGCACGGAGTGGGAGCTCGGCCCGCAAGGATCGCCTACTCGGGGCTGGGGCCGCATCCCCTGCCGCGGTATCGCACCAAGCCGGTCAGCCTGCGTGAGCATGTGCTGGCCGCAGGCCGCGCCGCAGCGGTGACGCTGACCTGGCGGGCCGGCTCCAGGGGCGGCTTGACCTCACAGTTCGTGATCCTGCCGGTCCGGGTGGCCGGCCGCAGACCCCACCTGGCCGTCGATGGTTCGCTGCCGGTCAGCCAGGTGATCGCGCAGTGGCCCGACGGCGAGGCCGAGCCGGTCAAGTACTGGCTGTCCAACCTGCCCACCGGCACGCCGCCGGCGCAGCTGGTCGCCTTGGCCAAGATCCGCTGGCGGATCGAGCACGACTACCGCGAGTTGAAGACCGGCCTGGGTCTGGACCACTTCGAGGGCCGCTCCTGGAGGGGCTGGCATCGGCACGTCACCTTGGTCAGCGCCGCGCACCTGTTCTGCACCGAGCTGCGCTTGAGCAGCCCAAAAGCGGTCGGGGCGGCCTGACGCTCTACCAGGTCCTCAAGGAGCTGCAGGCCCTGCTGGCAGCCTGGACAGGCCGATGCCCGACCTGCCGCAGACGGCCGCCCTAACCACCTAACAAAGCACTACTAG
>NZ_JBVJKQ010000049.1:0-1419 GCF_055585205.1 Streptosporangium sp. NPDC053982 | reverse complement strand
GGTTGCGTCCACGGAGGTGGTGTATGAGTTTCCCCAGCTAGCAGGCGTGGCGCCGTGAAATGAGAACGGCCATCGCGTGATCCTTCGAGTGCGAAGTCCAAGATCGAAGGAGAGAAGCGATGGCCGCGACCAACAGTGTGGACCCTGCCGCGTGGCTGGCTCAGCAGATCGAGCACGGCGATCCGGATCTGTTGCGATCCATGGTGAAGACCATGGCCGAGACGTTGATGTCGGCCGAGGCCGACGGCCTGTGCGGCGCCGGCTACGGCGAGCGCAGCGAGGATCGCACCAACCGGCGCAACGGCTACCGCAGCCGGGAGTGGGACACCCGCGCGGGCACCGTTGAGCTCGCCATTCCCAAGCTGCGCTCGGGAAGCTACTTTCCCGACTGGCTGCTGCAGCGCCGCCGCCGCGCCGAGCAGGCGCTGATCAGCGTGGTGGCCACCAGCTACCTGCTCGGGGTCTCCACCCGCCGCATCGACAAACTCGTCGAACAGCTCGGCATCACCGGGATCTCCAAGAGCCAGGTCAGTCAGATGGCCAAAGTTCTCGACGGGCAGGTGGAGGCCTTCCGCACCCGCGCCCTGGACGGCGGGCCGTATGCCTTCGTGTGGCTGGATGCGCTGACGCAGAAGGTCCGCGAGGGCGGGCGGACGGTCAATGTCCACGTCCTGGTCGCCACCGCGGTCAATGCCGACGGCCGCCGGGAGATCCTCGGCCTGGAGGTGTCGGCGGCCGAGGACGGCGCCGGCTGGCTGGCGTTCCTGCGCGGCCTGGTCGCCCGCGGCTTGAGCGGGGTGCAACTGGTCATCTCCGATGCCCATAACGGCCTGGTCGAGGCGATCGGCGCGACCGTGCCGGGCGCGTCCTGGCAGAGGTGCCGCACCCACTACCTGCGCAACCTGCTGACCACGGTTCCCAAGTCGGCGCAGCCGTGGGTGGCGACGCTGGTGCGGACCATCTTCGACCAGCCCGCCGCCGAGCAGGTCCGCACCCAGCACGCCTGGGTCATCGACGCCCTGGAGGCCAGGTATCCGGCCACCGCCGAGCACCTGGACGCCGCCCGCGAGGAACTCCTGGCTTTTGCCGCCTTCCCGAAGGAGACCTGGCGGCAGATCTGGTCGAATAATCCGCAGGAGCGGTTGAACAAGGAGATCAGGCGCCGCACCGATGTGGTCGGGATCTTCCCTGATCGCGGTGCGATCGTCCGTCTTGTCGGTGCGGTCTTGGCCGAGCAGACCGATGAGTGGACCGAGGCCCGCCGCTACATGGGCCTGGACATCCTGGCCAAGTGCCGGATGCGCCTGCTGGCCGGCGACACACCGCAACAGAGTCCCCTCCCGCAGACACTCACCGCTTAACCTGCAGAAACAGGATCACGCGAAGGGCAGCTCATACACCACTTCGCTGGACGTGACC
>NZ_JBVJKQ010000048.1:0-1492 GCF_055585205.1 Streptosporangium sp. NPDC053982 | reverse complement strand
TCCTTCGGCCCAGGCGGCGCCGTCGGCCGAGGCGGAGAACGACTTGCAGCGGCCGTCGGGTGACAGCGCGCCCTGCCGGCTGAACTCGACGAACGCCACGGGCGTGGACATGACCGCCACCCCGCCCGCCAGCGCCAGCGAGCACTCGCCCTGGCGCAGGGCCCGTACGGCCAGGTGCATGGCGACCAGCGAGGACGAGCAGGCGGTGTCCACCGTCAGCGCCGGCCCCTCCAGGCCCAGGGTGTAGGCGACGCGGCCCGCGATGACGCTGGGCGCGCTGGAGGTGAACAGGTTGCCCTCGACGGACTCGGGCGCGCCGTGGAGGAAGCGCGCCGAGTAGTAGTCGTACATGTTGCCGACGTAGACGCCGGTCCTGGTGCCGCGGAGGCCGCCCGGCTCGATCTCGGCCCGCTCCAGGGCCTCCCAGCACGTCTCCAGGAACAGCCGGTGCTGCGGGTCGGTGGCGAGCGCGGTACGCGGGCTGATGCCGAAGAAGGCCGCGTCGAAGTCGGCGACGTCGTACAGGAAGCCGCCGTGGCGGGTGTAGGTCTTCCCGGCCGCCTCGGGGTCGGGGTCGTACAGCGCGTCCACGTCCCAGCCGCGGTCCGCCGGGAACTCACCGATCGCGTCCCTGCCCGAGGAGACCAGCTCCCACAGGTCCTCCGGGGAGGCGACCCCGCCCGGGTAGCGGCACGCCATCCCGACGATCGCCACCGGCTCGTGGCGGCGCTCCTCGTCCTCGCCCAGTCGCCGGCGGGCCTCCGCCAGTTCCACGGTGGCGCGCTTGAGGTAGTCGCGGAGCCTGTCCTCTGTTCTCATCGATCGGCCTTTCCCGTCACAGTTCGTTGTCGATGAGCGCGAAGATCTCCTCGTCCGAGGCGGAATCGATCTTCTCCATCACGGTGTCGGCGTCGCCCTTGGGCTGCGCGCCGAACATGGCCAGGCCGCTCTGCAGCACGGCGACGAGCTTGCTGCGGATCGCCTCGCCGTCGTCCTTGGCGCTGGTGAGCATGGATCCCACCCGTTCGAGCGCGCCGCGCAGGGTCTCCTCGGGGGAGGGCGCGGCGGGGGCGAGCGTGTCGAACAGGTGCTCCGCCAGGGCGCCGACCGTGGGGTGGTCGAACACGAGCGTGGCGGGCAGCCGCAGGCCGGTGTCGGCGCTGAGCCGGTTGCGCAGCTCGACGGCGGTCAGGGAGTCGAAGCCGAGCTGGGTGAACGCCCGGTCGACGTTGATCTTCTCGGCGCTGCCGTGGGCGAGGACGACGGCGACGTGGCCGCGTACCCGTTCGGTGAACATGCGCAGCCCCTCCTCCCTGGTCAGTTCGGCGAGGCGGGACATGAGCGCGGTGAGGCTCGTGCCCTGCTCGCCGCCCACGGACCGGCGGGGCACGCGGACCAGGCCGCGCAGCATGGGCGGCAGGTCGCCGTTCTCGGCCCTGGCACGCAACCCGGCGGCGTCCCAGCGGGCCCCGACCACGAGCGCGTCGTCACC
>NZ_JBVJKQ010000047.1:0-1549 GCF_055585205.1 Streptosporangium sp. NPDC053982 | reverse complement strand
GGTGACGACGCGCTCGTGGTCGGGGCCCGCTGGGACGCCGCCGGGTTGCGTGCCAGGGCCGAGAACGGCGACCTGCCGCCCATGCTGCGCGGCCTCGCCCGCGCCGTGCCGCGCCGGGCCGTCGCGAACCCCGTGACGCCGGCCGCGGCGAGCGGCCCGGAGCTGGGGGAGCGGCTGGCGCTCATGAGCGAGGCCGACGCGCGGGCCCACCTCACCCACCTCGTGAGGGCCCATGTGGCGGCCGTGCTCGCCCACCCCGGACCCGACACCGTGGACGTGGACCGCGCCTTCAACGAACTCGGCTTCGACTCCCTGACCGCCGTCGAGCTGCGCAACCGGCTCAACACCGACACCGGCCTGCGGCTGCCCGCCACGCTGGTCTTCGACCACCCCACCGTCGCGTCGCTCGCGGGGTACCTGTTCACCGGCCTGGCGCCGGACGGGCCCTCGCCGGAGGACGCGCTGCGGGCGGCGGTGGACCAGGCCGAGGCGGCGCTCCTGACCGCCGACGGCGAGGGGGCCGCGGTGCGCCGCCAGCTCGTCGCCATCCTGCAGAGCGCCCTGTCGAGGATCGGCGACACCGGGGCCGCCACCGCGGTCACCGCCGTGAACGGCGCCGGCGGGGCCGAAGAAGAGATCGTTTCCGCATCGGACGAGGAGATCTTCGCCTTGATCGACAACCGAGCCATGACATCACCGCTGAGGACCTCGATGGAACGGCTCGACCATGGCGAGTGAGGCCGAGCTGCGCGCATACCTGAAGCGGGTGACCGTCGACCTGGCGGAGGCCCGCCGGCGACTGGGCGAGGACGAGGAGCGCCGTCGCGAACCGGTGGCGATCGTCGGGATGGCGTGCCGCTACCCGGGCGGGGTCGCCTCCCCGGAGGACCTGTGGGAGCTGGTCTCCTCGGGCAGGGACGCGATCGGTGAGTTCCCGGCGGACCGCGGCTGGGACGTGGACGCGCTGTACGACCCCGACCCCGAGGCGGCCGGGAAGACCTACACCCGCCACGGCGGCTTCCTGTACGACGTCGCCGACTTCGACGCGGCCTTCTTCGGCATCAGCCCGCGCGGCGCGCTGGGCACCGACCCGCAGCACCGGCTGTTCCTGGAGACGTGCTGGGGGGCGCTCGCGCACGCCGGGATCGACCCGGCGACCCTGCACGGCAGCCGCACCGGGATCTACGCGGGCAACATGTTCAACGAGTACTCCTCCCGGTTCATGCACGGCGCGGTGCCCCCGGCCATGGAGGGCACACTGCTGTCCTCCAGCACGCCGAGCGTGCTGTCCGGCCGCGTCTCCTACACCTTCGGCCTGGAGGGGCCGGCGCTGACGGTGGACACCGCCTGCTCGTCCTCACTGGTCACGCTGCATCTCGCCGTACGGGCCCTGCGCCAGGGCGAGTGCTCGCTGGCACTGGCGGGCGGCGTCACCGTGATCGCCGAGCCGGACTCGTTCGTCGAGTTCAGCCGGCAGGGCGCGCTGTCACCCGACGGCCGCTGCAAGTCGTTCTCCGCCTCGGCCGACGGCGCCGCCTGGGCCGAAGGA
>NZ_JBVJKQ010000046.1:0-1605 GCF_055585205.1 Streptosporangium sp. NPDC053982 | reverse complement strand
TCCGCCGTAGTTTCTCGCTTTCCGGCGGCCCACGGCCCTCACCGATGCTGAAGCCAACCGTTGATCCCGGCTCAGGGCGGGCCGCCGTAGCCTTGCGGCCATACTGACAGGGAAGAGCGCAGGGCTGGGCACCGTAGTCCCTCCCCTCCGGACCGCCCACGGCCCCCGCCCCCTTCCGGATCATTCGCTCTTCCCCGTCATCCACGACTCCGTTCCGAAGAGGGAGGACCGGTCATTCACGGCCTTCCCGACCCGGAGAAAAAGAGCCGGAGAAGAAAGAGAGGGCTTCTCGACCCGGAGTGCGAGGAGAGGGTGAGGCGTCGAGCCGCTGGTCTCCGGAAAAGCGGGGACGGCGGGAGGAAGGTCGGCAAGGTCTCGATGGTCAGGACCACCAGGTGGCCTGGGTGATCACGTCGAAGCCCAGGGAGTCGTAGAGCGGCTTGCCTGCGGTGGCCGCGGTCAGGGTGACGGGGAGGCCGGACAGGCGCTCCAGTACGGCGTGCATGAGCATCCGGCCGATTCCGCGCGACCGGTGCTCGGGCAGGGTGGTGACCCAGTAGACGCCGCCGACCGTGCCGTCGAGGATCACCATGCAGGCGCCGGCGGGCACGCCGTCCCTGGTGACGAGGAAGAACTCGACGTCCTGCCGCTCCAGCACGGTCCGGGGGAAAACCTCACCCGGACGCCAGGGCAGGAAGCCCTCCAGCGGGAATCCGGGGACCACGACCCGTTCCACGGTCTCCAGCAGGCTCTCCGAATCCGCCCTGACGATCTCCACGGCGGGTGGGCTGGAGGAGGCGCCGCCGGCGCTCCCCGGCGGAGCGGTGTCGCGGATCATGACGGGTAGCCGCCGCGAGGTCAGGCCGAGATCTCCCAGGTCGACCGTACCGAACTGGTCCTCGACGACCACCTTGCCGTCGCGCCGGTCCCGGACCAGCTCCGTCAACGCGGCGAGATCGTCCTCGTCCGGGTCCGGGCCGAGCAGCAGGATCCGTGTCCCGCCCCGTTCGCTCCCCTTCACGCCGACGAAGCCGGGCCGCTGAACCACCTCGTTCCCTCGGACCTGCGCGAGCGCCGTCCAGAGGGCGGCGGCGTTCCGGTTGGCCAGGAGAAGGGGGCTCATGCGCCCCTCGGAAGCGACATCCGTCAGCACACTGCTCATGTCCGCAACCATAAAGGCCCATCCAAGCTGACCTCAGACCCGATACCGACCCGAATGATCAGTCCACTCCCCCTCACCCTGCCCTCTTTCTCCCTCTGCTCTGTACGTCCCCTCCTTGCTGTTCTCACGGTTTCTGCTCACCGCGCCCCCTACGGGGGAGCGCTTCCTCCTGTTCTCCCAGGCGAGAGCATGAGCCATCCGGCTTCCTGTTCCCTCCGCTCTTCAGGACGGGATCGTGAGCGGCCAGAAAGAATGCGTGCTCCGAAGGAAGGCGGCGAGGACCGTGAGCGATCCGAAAGGGAGGGGCTACGGCGCCCGACCATGCGCTCTCCCCTGCCAGTGTGGCCGCAAGGCTACGGCGGTCAGCCCCGGACGGGCCTGACCGGGAGGCTTCAGCATCGGTGAGAGCCGTGGGCCTTCGGAAAGCAAGACGCTACGGCGGG
>NZ_JBVJKQ010000044.1:0-1796 GCF_055585205.1 Streptosporangium sp. NPDC053982 | reverse complement strand
CCGCTAGACCTGTTCTTCGCACATGGGTGAATGCTGTGCCGGCTCGCTCGGTTGGTCATGGGGCGAACCGGCGTGGTTGTGTGGGATCGACGTTCAGCAGGTGCAGGAGTCGTTTTTGGATGGGATCGGGCACCAGGACCTGGGGTGGATGACGATCGGTGGCGGGGATCAGCCGGATCCGATCCAGGGCGGTGAAGATCAAACGGCCGGTGGGGGGTGTGGCCCGGTTGTCGAAGGCATAGAAGCCGGACAGGTCGGTGGCCGGGGCCAGGGCCCGGCGGACCTCACGCTCGACCAGGCAGAAGATCAGCAGGGCCAGGCAGATCACCGTGATCAGCGCGGTGATACGCCGGTTGCGCTGAAGGAACATCGGCGCGATGGCCAACGGACCCTTGAAGTCGCCGTAGCGGCGCTCGACGACCTGCTGGCCCTTGTAGCGGAACAGGACCTGGGCGGCGTCGGCGTCGGCGGGGTCGAGGTTGGTCACCAGGGCGTACCAGCCGTCGGCTGAGGCCTCGGCGTCGATTGCGTCCTGGTCGTAGTGCCAGGTGAAGACGGGCTTGCCGGCCTGGTCGCTGGTCAGGGTGGTGCGCAGGTAGGCGCCGATGCGGCGTTTGCGGGCGATCTCCTGGGCACGGCGGATGACATCGGCGGCACCGGGGTGGTGCCGGGACCCGGCGGTGCGGGCCAGCCGGTCCAGCTCCGTGGCGGCCTTGGCGAGTTTCAGGGCCCGCGCGCCGGCTTGGGCGTGCGCGTTGGCGCTGCAGTGCACCAGGATCCGGCGCAGGCCGATCGGATCGCCCCTGCTCCTCCTCGGCGGTGAGAGGATCATCGCCTCTTCCAGGAGGCGGTAGCAAGCCCGCTGCTCGGCGGGTTTGCCCGCGTCCCGGGCCGCGACGTAGTCGGCCACAGTGGCCGAGGACGGATCCAGGGCGGCGAACAGTCCCGCGGGGACCTGGGCCGCCGCCAGCGGCGCGACGAACGTGACCCCGGCCGCGATCATCGCACGGACGTTGCCGTAGGAGATCAGCTTGGAGTCGCCGACCAGCAGGAAGCCTGCCCGTCCGGCGATCTCTTTGAGGCTGTTCATGGCCCCCACGACCTGATTGGCCTCTCCGGCCCCGCCGTCGAAGGCCCGATGGAAGATCGGCACCGCGCCGTCGGCGCTCACCGCCAGTCCGGTCTGCACCTGCTTGAGATCGGGGCGGCGATCCTTGGGACGGCCATAGCGAGGAGCGGGGAAGTCATCGTCGACCTCCTCGAAGGCGCCCTGCAGGGAGATCGAGGTCATGTCCCAGTGCAGCCGGCTCACCTGCACCCCGAATGCGCCGATCGCCGCGGCCCCGACCGAGCCGGTGATCTGCTCCACCTGGGGAGCGATCGCATCCAGCGCCCGGGCGATCCGATCATCGTTGAGATCTTCGGGACCGATCCCGAAGACCTCCTGCACAGCCCACTCCCGGGCCCAGTCACCGACCCGCCACAGCGGCGAGGGCGAGGTCAGCCGATTGGCGATCAACGCCTCGATGACCTGCCCGTGCGTGAGATGGGCGACCTCCCGCACCGGGCAGGCCCGATCGATGACCCCGGCCACGTCCAGACGGCGGCAGTACTGCGCGATCACCGGCAGCGCGCCCAGCCGCAATTGCAGCAGACACTCGGTGGCCAGCTCGGCCCGCGCCCAGCGGGCCCGATGACGAGGTTGACGCGAAGGACCGCTCATACCCCGTTAGATATCCCGGCCGCCACCGACGACACAGACCGTGAATCCTCATGTGCGAAGAACAGGGCTAGAG
>NZ_JBVJKQ010000043.1:0-2039 GCF_055585205.1 Streptosporangium sp. NPDC053982 | reverse complement strand
GACATCACCGCACCCATCTTCCTCACCGACGACCAGATCGTGAACGCCACCGTCACCGACAACCTCATCATGGGCGGCACCTACAGCATCCAACTGAGGAACGGGCGCGGGAAAATGGTCATGCGGGACAACAAGCTGGTCGACAGGTCGTGGGTCTACGGGCCGGTCGACTCGGAATGCGCGAAGATCGACTGGTCGGGAAACTCGCTGGTCACCATCGACCAGAACTACCGCGTCACCTCGACCGTCGGCCCGCTGCCCTGCGCGGGCTGACCCGGCGGGGAAGGCGGGGCGCCGTCCACGCGGGCGGGACGGCGGAAACGACCTGGTGCGAGCGGCCCCGCCTCCCCGCACGGACCACCGCCCCGGACGCTCCGGCGCCGGGGGCCGGCGCGATGACCGGAAAATCGCGCGACATGTTCACCTTTTCCGACGCCGTTTTCGATGTCGTTTCCGGTTCCATTTCCGGCCTGTCGGATAACCGTTCGCCGGTCCGTCCACATGGCCGCTCACCGAGCATTCCCGGACCGTTCGCAGACCAATACTCGTGAAAACGGTGCGTATCTGTGACCCCAGCCGCAACAATGTCCCCTGTGCGAGGACCAAGCGGACACATCATCGAGCCGGGCGAGAACCGGCGCGGAGGTCACAGGAATGTCCAGTACGAGCTCCCCGCGGCACGAGGGGAATAGCGAGAGCGCACCACCCGCACCATCCCGGCGGCGACCGCCGGTTCTGACGACGGCGCTGGTCGCCGTCCTCGCGGCGGCGACCGGCCCGGCCGTCTGGGCCCTCACCCGCGACGGCGTCGCCTTCCGGGAGGCGGCCGCCGGACGTCCCGCCCCCGCCGTCTTCACCCCGGTCCCCGGCGACGCCTCCGATCCCGGCGCGTCCGGCTCCGGCGACGCGGACTCCCGCGCGTCCGGCTCCGGGACCTCCGACTCCGACTCCGACTCCGGCTCCGGCTCCGGCTCCGGCGCGAAGGAGACGAGCCTGTGGCGGCCGGACACCCCGGTGCGGGCCGGGACGCACGCCGACCGCTCGCCCGTCGAGCTCGGGACGCGCTTCACCGCGGCCCGCGGCGGCTGGGCGACGGGCGTGCGGTTCTACAAGGCCCGGGGCGAGCAGGGCGAGCACACCGGAAGCCTGTGGGACGCCCGCGGGCAGCGGCTGGCGCGGGTCACCTTCGATGACGAGACCGCGTCGGGCTGGCAGGAGGCCCGCTTCGCCTCACCGGTACGGCTGGCCGCCGGGCGGACGTACACGGTCTCCTACCACAGCGTCCACGGCACCTACGTGGGCACCGACGGCTCCCGCCCGGCCCGCTCCGGCCCGCTGGCCACGACGCGGCGCGACGCGGGCGTGTTCGGGTACGGCTCCAGCGCCTTCCCCCGGCGGTCGAACCCGAAGCAGTACAACTACTGGGTGGACGTCGTCTTCCGCTGGCGTCCCCAGACCGGGGAGCAGCGGGACACCGGGGCGTCCACCCCCCGGCCCTTCCCCGGGAAGACGACCCCGGCGCCGGACCGGGGAGGCTGGGAGGACAGGGGCTACTGGCCGGACCAGATCCCGTGGGACGGCGAGACCGCGTGGCCCGGAGACGACCCGTGGCCCGGCGGGAGCCCGGGACCGGACGAGGGCCGGGGGCCGGACGACGACCGGCGCTCCGGCGGCGACCGGTGGCCGGGCGTCACGCCCTCCCCGTCGCCCGAGCCGGACGGCACCGCCACATCCGGCCCGTCCCCCGATCCGGGCGGGGACGCCACGTCCCTTCCGGACGACGGCTCCGGCTCCCCGGGCGGCAGGACCCCCCGGCCCGAGCCGACCGGCAAGGGCTCGGACGGACCGGGCGACACGCCCGGAACAGGCGGGCCCACGCCCACGTCGAAGCCGGTCCCGCCGCGCGACCCGGACCCCGTCCCCGACCCCAGGGTGTGCGCGGGGTATCCGACGCCGGCGTGCACGGGCGTGCCGCCCGGTGTGAAGCTGCGGACCCTGGCCCTGAACGAGGACGGCGCCGCCTACCGCGTCACCAAGTC
>NZ_JBVJKQ010000042.1:0-2051 GCF_055585205.1 Streptosporangium sp. NPDC053982 | reverse complement strand
AGTTAAGCTCTTCAGCGCCGATGGTACTGCACCGGGGACGGTGTGGGAGAGTAGGTCGCCGCCGGACAATCTTTCATGGGAAGGGCTGTTCTCTGACTTCGTCAGAGAACAGCCCTTTCTGTATTTCTCGACTCTTTTTCTTGCATTCCATATGCGCTTTTTCGCCCTTCGGGCGAAGCGCGTTTTCCGTGCATGTGGTTCTTCGTCACTTTTAATCGTGATTCCCGGACTTCGAGTGTCCGTGTGCGGCGCACATTCGGATGGGTTCGGTACGAGCCGTGGGGGCCATTACTCCATCCGGGTGGGGGCGGCATGGCCGGGAGTCCAAGCCGGCGCCTCGGAGCCTTCGGGAAGTGCCGCGACCTCAGTCGACACACCGGGACATCCGGGAAGCATCCGAGGCCTCAAGCGCTGAAGGGATCCCGGGTGACGCGCTCGGGCTCTCAGACGTGGAGTTCGCCCGAGAGGACGGTCACCGCCCGGCCGGACAGTTCGACGCGGTCCCCGCATACGGTCGTGCGCATCACCCCACCCCTCTCGGAGAGCTGCTCCCCGACGAGGGTCGCCGGGCCCAGCTTGGCCGTCCAGTACGGCGCCAGGGCGCAGTGGGCCGAGCCGGTGACCGGATCCTCGGGGACGCCGACCCTGGGGGCGAAGAACCGCGAGACGTAGTCGACGCCGGGACGAGCCGCCGGGGCGGTCACGATGACCCCTCGTGCGTCGACGGCCGCCAGCGCGGGGAAGTCGGGGGAGGCGGCGCGTACGGCGTCCTCGGACTCCACCTCCACGAGGTAGTCCCAGACGTTCCGGCCGACCCACAGGGGATTCACCCCCAGCGCCTCCGTCAGCCCTTCCGGCGGGTCGGCCTCCTCCAGGGGCTTGGCGGGGAAGTCCATGGTGATCAGACCGGTTTCGTCCCTGGTCACGGCGAGGATTCCGCTCTTCGTGGCGAACTTCAGGGTTTCCGGCGCTGTTCCGGTGGAATACAGGACATGCGCCGTCGCCAAGGTCGCGTGTCCGCACAGGGCCACCTCGGTCGTCGGGGTGAACCAGCGGAGCGAGTACGGCTCGCCGGCCTCTCCTCCGAGGAGGAAGGCGGTCTCGGAGTGCCGCATCTCCGCGGCGAGGGCCTGCATCCAGGCGTCCGGTGCCGGATTGTCGAGTAGGCAGACCCCTGCCGGGTTACCCTTGAAAAGCTGGTCGGTAAATGAATCGACCGTGTAGATGCGCATGTCCATAATGCTAGTCGTGAGGCAATATCCGCCCAGAAGTGGGTATGTGGGTCGGGTGGACCAGTGCGCTAGCCGTACAAAGTGGGAATAAGCCCTGGGCGTGTCGCGCGGCGAACTCCAATTCGTCGGTTACCGTCCAAGGTGGAGGGACAAGCCGGCTGCGGCGTGGTCCTGTAGGAAAGGACGAGCCGATGGGGGCAGTGCGCAAGGTGGCGACATACCTTGGCCTGGGCGATGTTGAGGACTACGACGAGTCCTACGAGTACGTGGACGACGTCGAAGGCGAGGGCGAGGACTGGCAGTCCGCGTCGGAGCGCGCGGCGAGGCGCTGGCGCTCGACGAGCGAGCCCTCACAGATCGTGATGCTGACGCCGCGCAAGTACAACGACGCGCCGCTCATCGGGCGGCATTTCCGTGACGGCCAGACGGTCATCATGGACGTCAACTGCATGAGCACCGCCGAGGCCACCCGGATGGTCGACTTCGCGGCGGGCCTGGCCTACGGCTGCGAGGGCCGCATCGAGCGCATCGCCGAGAAGGTCTTCCTGCTGGCGCCCGCCGACGTGGAGATCACCACCGGCTGATCCGGTCTTTGGAACGTGCCCGGAGGCGTCACGCCGCCTCCGGGCACGTTCGTGTCCCGCGGCGTGCGCAACCCGGCGGCCGAGTACGGCGAGGGGCCGCCTGGCCGACCGCAGTAGGCGAAAAGATCCACAAAACAGAACCTAGTAGTGCTTTGTTAGGTGGTTAGGGCGGCCGTCTGCGGCAGGTCGGGCATCGGCCTGTCCAGGCTGCCAGCAGGGCCTGCAGCTCCTTGAG
>NZ_JBVJKQ010000041.1:0-2435 GCF_055585205.1 Streptosporangium sp. NPDC053982 | reverse complement strand
GCCTCCAGCTCCGCGACCAGCTCACCGGCACCCGGAGCCCGCAGGCCACGCCGGGAGACCAGCAGCAGATCCCGCACCCCGTGCCGCACCACCAGATGCCGGGCCGTCAACGCACCCAGACCACCGGTCCCACCGGTCACCAGAACCGTCCCCTCCGTCACCGGGACCGGCCCGGCCGCGGGACCGCGGCGGACCAGGCGGGGCGTCAGCAGGGCGTCGCCCGTGGCCGCGAACTGGGTCTCGCCCGCCGCGACGGCCGCGGCCACCCGGTCCCAGTCGCGGAAGCCCGCCGGCACCTCGGCCAGGACGAGGCGGCCCGGCTGCTCGGTCTGCGCCGACCGCACCAGCCCCCACACCGCCGCCGCGGCGAGGTCACCGGACCGGGTCACGAGGACGAGCCGGGAGCCCGCGAACCGCTCGTCACCGAGCCAGCCCTGTACGAGGTCGAGCACCTGGCGCAGACCGTCGTGGACCGAGTACGGCAGGTCGTCGGCGTCTCCCCGGCAGGGCGCCAGCACCAGGCCGGGCACCTCGCCCGCGCTCATGTCGGCCAGCGAGAACAGGTCGTAGTAGCGCGGCGCGGGCGTCCCGGCCGCCGCCAGGCCGGCCTCGATCTCGTCGGCGAACTCGTCGAACCCGACCACCGCCCACCGCGCGTTCCCCGGGGCGCCGGTCGCGGCGGTCTCGGTCCATTCGAGCGCGTAGGGCGCGGTCCCGGTGGAGGGGCGGGCGGCGCTCCTCGGGGTCTCGCGGAGTGCCAGGGTCTCGACGCCGGCGATCCACTCGCCCGTACCGTCGAAGAGCGCCAGCGCGATCCGACCGCCGCCCTTCTCCGTGATCCGTACGCGGAGGGCGTCGGCGCCGCGGGCGGACACGCGGAGGCCGCTCCAGGAGAACGGCAGCAGCAGGGTGTCCCCGTCGTGGCCCGACTCGTGGACGGTCAGATGCAGGGCCGCGTCCAGGAGGGCGGGGTGGAGGGTGAAGCGGCCGGCGTCCCCGCGCACCAGGTCGGGCAGGGCGACCTCGGCGTAGGCGTGGCCGTCCGTGTGCCAGGCGGCGCGCAGGCCCTGGAAGGCGGGGCCGTAGTCGTAGCCGCGTCCGGCGAGCCGGTCGTACACATCGGTCAGATCGACCGCGGTCCCCTCCGGCGGCCAGGACGTCAGCCGCTCGGAGGCGGTCGCCGGAGCCGTGCCGAGCAGGCCGTCCGCGTGCGCCGTCCAGGGATCGTCGTCGGACCGCCGGGCGTGGACGCCGACCGTGCGGCGGCCCTGATCGTCCGGCCCGCCCACGGCCACCTGCACCTGTACGGACCCGGACTCGGGCAGGAACAGCGGCGCGTCCAGCGTCAGGTCCTCCAGCAGGTCGCAGCCCGCGTGGGCGGCGGCCTCCAGCGCCAGTTCGGCGAAGGCCGTGCCGGGCAACAGCACCGCGCCGTCCACGGCGTGGTCGGCCAGCCACGGGGTCGTGGCCGGGGACAGCCGTCCGGTCAGCAGGAAGCCGTCGGCGGCGGCGAGCGGGACGATCCGGTCGAGCAGCGGATGCGGGGAGGAGCCGGAATCCGTCGCCACCGGATCGAGCCAGTAGCGGTCGCGCTGGAAGGCGTAGGCGGGCGGGCTCACGGCGGGACGCGAACCGGATCCAAGGACCGCCGTCCAGGAGACCTCCGCGCCCAGCGTCCACGCCTGGGCCAGGGAGAGGAGCATCCGGCGCGGACCGCCCTCGTCACGGCGCAGCGACCCGCACACCCCGGCCTCGACCCCGGCGGCGCGGCAGCTGTCCGTCACATTCCCGAGCAGCACCGGGTGCGGGCTGACCTCGATGAACACCGGCGAGTCCGGCTCGGCCGCGGTTCTGATCGCCTCGTCGAACAGCACCGGACGGCACAGGTTGCCGATCCAGTACGTCTCCGTCAGGGTCGTGCCCTCGACGAACGCCGCCTCGACCGAGGAGCAGAACCGCACGTCGCCCTCGACCGGCCACACCCCGGCCAGCGCCTTCTCCAGTTCGGGAACGAGGGCGCGCATGTGCGGGGTGTGGCTGGCGTAGTCGATGTCGACCCGGCGCGCTCTGACGCCCGGGTGCCCGGCGAGCTCGTCCAGGGCGTCGAGGTCGCCGGCCACCACGCAGCTCTCCGGGCTCGCGTGCACGGCCACCCAGAGGCGGTCCCGCCACCGCGATCCGATCAGCTCGCCGGCCTCGGCGGCGGGCAGGTCGATCGCGGCCATGCCGCCCGTGCCGTCCGCCTGGGCGATGATCCGGCTGCGCAGGACCATGATCCGGGCCGCGTCTTCGAGGGACAGCGCGCCGGCGGCGCAGGCCGCCGCGATCTCGCCCTGCGAGTGGCCCACGACGGCCTGGGGCTCCACCCCCGCCGCCCGCCACACCGCGGCCAACCCCACCATGACCGCCCACAACACCGGCTGGATCACCTGCGA
>NZ_JBVJKQ010000040.1:0-2977 GCF_055585205.1 Streptosporangium sp. NPDC053982 | reverse complement strand
TGACCCGCCGTAGCCGCTCCCTTTCCGCAGGCCCAGGGTCCCCGCCGATGCTGAAGCGACTTGTCGCTCCCCGCTCAGGGCGGGTCGCCGTAGCCTTGCGGCCACACCGACGGGGGAGAGCGCAGGGCCGGGCGCCGTAGCCCCTCGCTTCCGGACCGCCCATGGTCCCCGCCCGATCACCTGTGGCCTCGCTCCTCCCCTGCGAGCCGTCCCTGGTCTTCGCCTGGGAAGGACGGAGCCAGATCACTCGTGGGTTCCGGCGCGGGGACGGAGGGCCGGGCGTAACACTCAGGAGGCGAAAGAGGGGCCGAGGCGGGCATCCCGCACTTCTGACGGGTGGAGAGCAAGGACGGCAGGCCCATCGTGTACGTCCACGAGCTCGATCCGGCCACCGGCGCGTACGGGCTCACCGGCATCCACCACGGGCGTCTGACCGTCCCGGCGCCCTTCCCCATCGACATCGACCTGGACGCGTAGAGGATCCCCTCTCAAGGTCCGTCTGCGGGCGGTCCTCAGCCTGCCTGGGCGGCGGCCTTGGCGGCGAGGGGAAGCGCCTCGGCCACGCGGGTCAGCGCCTCGTCGTCGTGGGCGGCCGAGAGGAACCACGCCTCGTAGGCCGACGGCGGCAGGTAGACACCCTGGTCGAGCATGGCGTGGAAGAACGCGCGGTAGGCGGCGGTGTCCTGCTTCTGAGCCGCGGCGAAGTCGGTGACCCGCTCCTCGGTGAAGAAGATCGAGAACAGGTTGCCCGCGCGCTGCAGACGGTGCGGCACCCCGGCGGCGGCCAGGGCGTCGGCGGCGGCGCGGCCGATCACCAGGGCGGCGGCGTCGATCCGGTCGTAGACCTCGTCGTCGCAGCCGCGCAGGGTCGCCAGGCCCGCGGCGCAGGCCAGCGGATTGCCGGAGAGCGTGCCCGCCTGGTAGACCGGGCCCTCCGGGGCGAGGTGGGCCATCACGTCGGCCCGGCCGCCGAACGCCGCGGCGGGCAGGCCGCCGCCCATGACCTTGCCGAAGGTCATCAGGTCGGCGTCCACCGGGTCGAGGCCGTACCAGCCGGCCTCCGAGACGCGGAAGCCGGTGAGCACCTCGTCGATGATCAGCAGGGCGCCGTGCGCGGTGCACAGCTCGCGGAGCGTGGCGTTGAACCCCTCCAGCGGCGGGACGACGCCCATGTTGGCCGGGCACGCCTCGGTGATGACGCAGGCGATCTCGTCACCGAAGGCGCTGAACGCCTCGGTCACCGCCTCGACGGAGTTGTAGGGCAGCACGACGGTGTCGGCGGCCGAGGCGCCGGTGACCCCGGGAGTGTCGGGCAGGCCGAAGGTGACCAGGCCGGACCCGGCCGAGGCGAGCAGGGCGTCGACGTGGCCGTGGTAGCAGCCGGCGAACTTGACGACCTTGGAGCGGCCGGTGAAGCCGCGGGCCAGCCGTACGGCGGACATGGTGGCCTCGGTGCCGGAGCTGACCAGGCGGACCTTCTCCACCGGCGCGACCCGGGCGACGATCTCCTCGGCGAGCTCGACCTCGCCGGGCGTCGCCGTGCCGAAGGAGGTGCCGTCCGCCAGCGCCTCCTGCAGCGCCTCCACCACGGCCGGGTGCCGGTGCCCGAGGATCATCGGCCCCCAGGAGCACACCAGGTCGACGTAGCGGTTGCCGTCCACGTCGGTGATGTAGGGCCCCTGCCCCGACGCCATGAAGCGGGGGGTTCCCCCGACTGCGCCGAAGGCCCGGACCGGGGAGTTGACGCCTCCCGGGACGATCTGGCGGGCGCGGGCGAACAGGTCCTCGGACTTCTCAGTACGGCTCACGCCCTCCAGGGTAGCCACGCCCCACACCCTCTTCGCCGCCCATGTCGCCCTCGCGGCCCGCCATTCTCCACACCCACTTCACCGTCTCCGTACCAAACCCTTTGACACATCAACTCTTGATGGGTTCAATAGATGATCGGATCAAGGAGGCGGTCGTGGAACGGGTCGGAACCCCCGAGGACAGGTTCTTCCAGGACCTGATGGGCGGCTGCGCCGAGGTGCGGCAGGCGTTCGCCCGCCATGTGGGGATGAACGGTCACCGTCTCCACACGCTGATGCGGCTGTGGCGGAACGGCGAGACGAGCCACAGCGACCTGCGCCGGGCCCTCGCGATCGACGGTGCGAGCGTCACGCGCATCGTCAAGGACTTCGAGGCCGAGGGGCTGGTCGGTCGCCGCGTCGACCCGGCGGACAACCGCTACACCCTGGCCGGGCTGACCCCCGAAGGCGAACGGGCCGCCGCGGAACTGGCGCGGGCACACCAGGACTACCAGGAGCGGCTCCTCGACGGCGTCACCGCCGAGGAGCGGGAGACCGTACTGCGGGTCCTGGGCCGTCTGCGCGCCAACGTGGAACTCATACCCCCCGAACAGGAGCGAACCAGATGACGGACGACGCGAAGGCCCTCGCTCACCGCATGTACGAGGCGTTCAACACCCGTGACGTCGCGGCGGCCGAGACGATCTTCTCGGCGGACTTCGTGAGCCACCCCCTGGGCACCGTCGGCGTCGAGAGCGTCGTGAAGGCCTGGGCCGGGATGCACGCGATGTTCCCCGGCCTCAGGGTCGTCGTCGAGGACGTGCTCTCCGACCGGGACGGGGCCGCCGTCCGCACGACCCTGCACGGCACCCCGGCGGACCGGCCCCCCATGATGATGGAGTTCTTCCGGGTACGGCACGGCCGCATCACCGAACTGTGGGGCCTGTCCACCCTCTCCCGCCCCTGAAGTCCCCTTCCATCCACCGAACCGGTCCGTCCCCGACCGGCTGCTTCGCCGGTGAGGACCGTGAGCGGTCCGGAACTGAGGGGCTACGGCGCCCGGCCCTGCGCTCTCCCCTGTCAGTGTGGCCGCAAGGCTACGGCGACCAGCTCTGGGCAGGGATCAACGGTTGGCTTCAGCATCGGTGAGAACCGTGGGCCGCCGGAAAGGAAGACGCTACGGCGGGTCG
>NZ_JBVJKQ010000039.1:0-3086 GCF_055585205.1 Streptosporangium sp. NPDC053982 | reverse complement strand
GACCCCATCGAAGCCCACGCCATCCTCGCCACCTACGGACACATGCGCCCCACCGACCGCCCCCTGTGGCTCGGTTCGATCAAGTCGAACATCGGCCACACCCAGGCCGCCGCGGGGGTGGCGGGTGTGATCAAAATGGTCATGGCCATGCGGCACGGCGTGCTGCCCCGTACCCTGCACGTCACCGAGCCCACCCCGCACGTCGACTGGTCGGCGGGCGACGTGCGGCTGCTGACCGAGGAGACCGGGTGGCCGCGTGGTGAGCGGCCGCGCCGGGCCGGCGTCTCCTCCTTCGGCATCAGCGGCACCAACGCGCACGCGATCATCGAGGAGTACGCCTCCGAGCCGGAGCCGCCGGCCGCCGCGGTCCTCACCGGCCCGATCGCCTGGCCGGTCAGCGCCCACAGCCCGCGGTCACTGGCGGCCAGGACCGCCCATCTGGCCGAGCTCCGGGAGGATCCGGCCGACGTGGCGCGCACACTGGCCGGGCAGCCGCTCCTGTCGCACCGCGCCGTCGCCCTCGGGCGCGACCACGCCGCCCTGTCCGGGGCGCTGGCCCGCCACGCGCGGGGCGAGACGGCCGAGGTGATCGAGGGCGTCGCGGGTGAGCGGCCCCGCGTGGCGTTCCTGTTCACCGGGCAGGGCGGGCAGCGGCCCGGCATGGGACGCGAACTGGCTGCCTGCTCGCCGGTGTTCGCCGCTGCGCTCGACGAGGTCTGCGCGGCCCTCGACCCCCACCTCGACCGGCCGATCCGCGACGTGATGTGGGCCGGGCCCGGCACCCCCGAGTCCGGTCTGCTCGACGACACCGCCTACACCCAGCCCGCGCTGTTCGCCTTCGAGGTGGCCGCGTACCGGCTGCTGGAGTCGCTCGGCGTGACGCCCTCGGTGGTGGCCGGGCACTCGGTCGGCGAGTACGCCGCCGCCCACGTCGCGGGGATCTGGACCCTGCCGGACGCCGCCCGCCTGATCGCCGCCCGCGGCCGGCTGATGCGCGAGCTGTGCGAGCCGGGCGCGATGGTCGCCGTGAACGCCACCCTCGATGAGGTCACCTCAAGCCTGGCCGGGCTGGAGGACCGGGTCGGCGTCGCCGCCGTCAACGGCCCCGCCAGCGTGGTGATCTCGGGGGCGGAGGAGCCCTGTCTGGCCGTGGCCGCGCACTGGAAGGCCCAGGGACGGCGGACCCGCAGGCTGCCGGTCAGCCACGCCTTCCACTCGCCGCTCATGGAGCCGGTCCTGGCCGTGTTCGCCGCCGAACTGGAGACGGTGACGTTCGGGACGCGGCGCGTGCCCTTCGTCACCGGCATCCCCGGCGACTGGACCGACCCCGGCTACTGGCCGGAGCAGATCAGGCGGCCTGTGCTGTTCCACGCGACGGTCAACACGCTGGAGGAGTCCGGCGCCCGCGTCCTCCTGGAGGTGGGGCCGCAGGCCGTGCTCTCCGGCATGGCGCACGACTGCGTGACCGGCGACGACACGACGATCGCCGCCCTGCACAGGCGCGACCGCGGCGAGGCCGACGCGCTGGTCGCCGGCCTGGCGGCGGCGTGGACGGCGGGGGCGGGCGTGGACTGGGCCGCGCTGTCCCCCCACGGCCGTCCGGTCGACCTGCCGCCGTACCCGTTCGACCGCGAACGCTACTGGCTCGGTCCGCCCGTCCGGAACGCGGGACTTTCCGCCACCGGACTGCGCGAGACCGGTCACCCGCTGCTGGGCGCGGCCGTCGAGCTGGCCGACGACGGCCCGGCCGTGCTCACCGGTGTGCTGTCCGTCGCCGGCACGCCCTGGCTGGCCGACCACGCCGTGGGCGGGACCGTCGTCCTGCCGGGGACCGCGCTGGCGGACCTGGTTCTGGAGGCGGGTTCGCGGGCCGGATCCGGCCTGGTCGAGGAGCTGATGTTCGAGGTGCCGCTGGTCCTGCCCGAACGCGGCGGCGTGGCGGTGCAGGTCGTCGTCGAGGCTCCGGACGGCTCCGGGGCCCGCGCCGTACGCGTGCACTCCCGCCCCGCCGGCGACCCCGAGGCGGGCTGGACCCGCCACCTGTCGGGCACCGTCGCCGAGGACCGGGACGGCGAGGCCCGACCCGGGTGGGCCGCCGCGTGGCCGCCCGCCGGGGCCGTGCCCGTCGACGTCGAACGTGGCTACGAGCGCCTGGCCGAGCAGGGATACGAGTACGGCCCCGCCTTCCAGGGACTGCGGGCCGTGTGGCGGCACGGCGAGGAGCTGTACGCCGACGTGGCGGTGCCCGAACACGTGGACGTGGCCGGGTTCGGGATCCACCCGGCCCTGCTGGACTCCATGTTCCACCCGCTGCTGGTCGCCGGCGGCGACACCGACGGGCTGCGGGTGCCGTTCGAGTTGCGCGGGGTGCGGTTGCTCGCCACCGAGGCCAGGTCCCTGCGGGTACGGCTGGCCAGGACCGGCGACGACGGCTGCGCGATCGAGGCCGTCGACGACTCGGGGCGGCTGGTGTTCGCCCTGGCCTCGGTCCGCACGAGGCCCGTGCCGGGCGGCGCCGTGACGTCGGGGCCGGTGTCGTACCGGCTGGACTGGGCGGAGGCGGTCGCCGAGCCCGGCGACGCCGAGTCCGTCGTGATCCCCTGCGTCGGCGGGGACGAGGACATTCCCGCCGCGCTGCGGCGGCTCACCGCGCAGACGCTGGACGCCATCCGGGACCCCCGGCTGGCCGAGTCCCGGTTGATGTTCGTCACCCGGCCCGGTGACGTGGCGGGTGCGGCGGTGTGGGGGCTGGTGCGGTCGGCGCAGACCGAGCAGCCGGGCCGCCTCGTCCTGGCCGAGGTCCCCGACGGGTACGCCGACTGGTCGCGCATCGCGGCCGTCGGCGAGCCGCAGGTCCGCGTCGAGGACGGCCGGCTCCTGGTGCCCCGCCTGGTCCGCCGCGAGGCTCCGGCCGAGCCCGCCCCCGTCCTGTGGGGGACGGTTCTGGTGACCGGTGGGACCGGTGGTCTGGGTGCGTTGACGGCCCGGCACCTGGTGGTGCGGCACGGGGTGCGGGATCTGCTGCTGGTCTCCCGGCGTGGCCTGCGGGCTCCGGGTGCCGGTGAGCTGGTCGCGGAGCTGGAGGC
>NZ_JBVJKQ010000038.1:2224-3583 GCF_055585205.1 Streptosporangium sp. NPDC053982 | reverse complement strand
TGGGTGTCTGGTGGTGGGATCGTGAGGGTCGCTGCGTGTTGTTTGAGATTTGCATAGTGGACGCGAGCATCTTTGTGGCCAAGTTTTTTAGGGCACACGGTGGATGCCTTGGCATCAGGAGCCGATGAAGGACGTGGGAGGCTGCGTTAAGCCCCGGGGAGTCGCCAACCAGACTTTGATCCGGGGATGTCCGAATGGGGAAACCTAGCACCAGTCATGTGGTGTTGCCTCCGCCTGAATGTATAGGGCGGTTGGTGGTAACGCGGGGAAGTGAAACATCTCAGTACCCGTAGGAAGAGAAAACAAGAGTGATTCCGTGAGTAGTGGTGAGCGAAAGCGGAGGAGGCTAAACCGGGCGCGTGTGATAGCCGGCAGGCGTTGCGTGTTCGGGGTTGTGGGACCTTCTTGGAGAGACTGCCGTTTCTCCGGACAGTGATAAATCGGTGGGATAGCCGAAGCTTCTGGGAAGCTGCGCCGTAGACCGTGAGAGCCGGGTAGGTGAAATCCTGTCGACTGTTGGAGGGGATCCCAAGTAGCACGGGGCCCGAGAAATCCTGTGTGAATCTGCCAGGACCACCTGGTAAGCCTAAATACTCCCTGATGACCGATAGTGCACTAGTACCGTGAGGGAAAGGTGAAAAGCACCCCGGTGAGGGGTCGTGAAATAGTACCTGAAACCGTGTGCCTACAAGCCGTAGGAGCGTAGATGTTCTTCGGAATGTCTGTGATGTGACTGCGTGCCTTTTGAAGAATGAGCCTGCGAGTTGCGGTGTGTGGCGAGGTTAACCCGTGTGGGGGAGCCGTAGCGAAAGCGAGTCTGAATAGGGCGTTTTATAGTCGCATGCTGCAGACCCGAAGCGGAGTGATCTAGGCATGGGCAGGTTGAAGCGCGGGTAAGACCGCGTGGAGGACCGAACCCACCAGGGTTGAAAACCTGGGGGATGACCTGTGTTTAGGGGTGAAAGGCCAATCAAACTCCGTGATAGCTGGTTCTCCCCGAAATGCATTTAGGTGCAGCGTCGCGTGTTTCTTGCCGGAGGTAGAGCACTGGATGGCCGATGGGCCCGACAAGGTTACTGACGTCAGCCAAACTCCGAATGCCGGTAAGTGAGAGCGTGGCAGTGAGACTGCGGGGGATAAGCTCCGTAGTCGAGAGGGAAACAGCCCAGACCACCGACTAAGGCCCCTAAGCGTGTGCTAAGTGGGAAAGGATGTGGAGTCGCAGTGACAACCAGGAGGTTGGCTTAGAAGCAGCCATCCTTGAAAGAGTGCGTAATAGCTCACTGGTCAAGTGATTCTGCGCCGACAATGTAGCGGGGCTCAAGTACACCGCCGAAGTCGTGGCATTCACACATTACT
>NZ_JBVJKQ010000038.1:0-2127 GCF_055585205.1 Streptosporangium sp. NPDC053982 | reverse complement strand
TGTGTGGATGGGTAGGGGAGCGTCGTGCGGCCGGCGAAGCAGCGGAGTGATCCAGTTGTGGAGGCCGTGCGAGTGAGAATGCAGGCATGAGTAGCGAATCAGAAGTGAGAAACTTCTGCGCCGGATGACCAAGGGTTCCTGGGCCAGGCTAATCCGCCCAGGGTAAGTCGGGACCTAAGGCGAGGCCGACAGGCGTAGTCGATGGACAACGGGTTGATATTCCCGTACCCGCTGTGATGCGCCCATACTGAATCCAGTGATACTAAGGGTCCTTAAGCCGGTCTGCTCTTCGGAGCGGGCGTCAGGGTGAACGCCTGGCCTGATCTGGTAGTAGGTAAGCGATGGGGTGACGCAGGAAGGTAGCCCATCCCAGGCGATGGTTGTTCCTGGGGTAAGCGTGTAGGACGAGGGGTAGGCAAATCCGCCCCTTATATGTTTGAGACGTGATGCCGAGCCGATTGTGGCGAAGTGGGTGATCCTATGCTGCCGAGAAAAGCCTCTAGTGAGTGTCATGGCGGCCCGTACCCGAAACCGACTCAGGTGGTCAGGTAGAGAATACCAAGGCGATCGGGTGAACTGCGGTTAAGGAACTCGGCAAATTGCCCCCGTAACTTCGGGAGAAGGGGGGCCTTCGCTGGTGATGAGTCTTGCACTCGGAGCTGGTGGGGGTCGCAGAGGCCAGGGGGAAGCGACTGTTTACTAAAAACACAGGTCCGTGCGAAGTCGTAAGACGATGTATACGGACTGACGCCTGCCCGGTGCTGGAACGTTAAGGGGACCGCTTAGCCGTGGTAACGCGGCGAAGGTGAGAACTTAAGCGCCAGTAAACGGCGGTGGTAACTATAACCATCCTAAGGTAGCGAAATTCCTTGTCGGGTAAGTTCCGACCTGCACGAATGGCGTAACGACTTCCCCGCTGTCTCAACCGCAGACCCGGCGAAATTGCACTACGAGTAAAGATGCTCGTTACGCGCAGCAGGACGGAAAGACCCCGGGACCTTCACTACAGCTTGACATTGGCGTTTGGAACGGTTTGTGTAGGATAGGTGGGAGACGGTGAAGCCGCCACGCTAGTGGGGGTGGAGTCATTGGTGAAATACCACTCTGGTCGTTTTGGACGTCTAACCTGGGTCCGTGATCCGGATCAGGGACAGTGTCTGGTGGGTAGTTTAACTGGGGCGGTTGCCTCCTAAAGGGTAACGGAGGCGCCCAAAGGTTCCCTCAGCCTGGTTGGCAATCAGGTGTCGAGTGTAAGTGCACAAGGGAGCTTGACTGTGAGACCGGCGGGTCGAGCAGGAGCGAAAGCTGGGACTAGTGATCCGGCGGTGGCATGTGGAAGCGCCGTCGCTCAACGGCTAAAAGGTACCCCGGGGATAACAGGCTGATCTTCCCCAAGAGTCCATATCGACGGGATGGTTTGGCACCTCGATGTCGGCTCGTCGCATCCTGGGGCTGGAGTAGGTCCCAAGGGTTGGGCTGTTCGCCCATTAAAGCGGTACGCGAGCTGGGTTTAGAACGTCGCGAGACAGTTCGGTCCCTATCCGCTGCGCGCGCAGGAGACTTGAAAGGGGCTGTCCCTAGTACGAGAGGACCGGGACGGACGAACCTCTGGTGTGCCAGTTGTTCCGCCAGGAGCACGGCTGGTTGGCTACGTTCGGGAGGGATAACCGCTGAAAGCATCTAAGCGGGAAGCTTGCCTTGAGATGAGGTCTCCCACCCCGTTGTGGGGGTAAGGCTCCCAATAGACGATTGGGTTGATAGGCCGGAGGTGGAAGCGCAGTAATGTGTGGAGCTGACCGGTACTAATAGGCCGAGGACTTGACCATAAAGCATTGGCTTGATGGGGTTGCTGCAGCGCTCTGTATCCTTCGCCGGGTCCGGAGCAGCGCGTGGTCTTGTTGGGTTGTGCTCGCGTCCACTGTGTGATTCTGAGGCAGCAGGCACCGCTTGCATCCCCAGGCTCGTGAGGGTTTGGGTTGGTGCGCGTGTTTGTGTGTTTCATAGTGTTACGGCGGTTATGGCGAAGGGGAAACACCCGGTTACATTCCGAACCCGGAAGTTAAGCTCTTCAGCGCCGATGGTACTGCACCGGGGACGGTGTGGGAGAGTAGGTCGCCGCCGGACAAT
>NZ_JBVJKQ010000037.1:0-6313 GCF_055585205.1 Streptosporangium sp. NPDC053982 | reverse complement strand
TCTACACGATCCCGCTGGTGCTGCGGCTGACGGGCAGGCTGGACCGCGAGGCGCTGCGCGCCGCGGTCGCCGACGTGGCCCGGCGGCACGAGACGCTGCGCACCGTCTTCCCCGCCCGGGAGGACCGGCCGGCGCAGCGGGTGCTGGAGACGGCGCCGGAACTGACGGTGACCGAGGTCGACGAGGCGGAGCTGGACGCCGCGATCCGGCGGACGGTGCTTCGGCCGTTCGATCTGGCGTCGGAGCCGCCGATGCGGGCGGAGCTGTTCACGCTGCCCTCCGGAGGGGACGCGCGGGCCGTACGGCCCCCGGGGAGCGCCGTACGGCCCGCCGGGACCGTGGAGCCCTCCGGCGCGATCTCGGGACCGGACGGGACCGCGGGACCCTCCGACGCGGCCTCGGGACCGGCCGGGGGCTCGGAACCCGATGACGGCGGCGGACACGTACTCGTGATGGCGTTCCATCACATCGCGATCGACGGGTGGTCCCTCGGCCCCCTGGAGCGGGACCTGGCCACCGCCTACGCCGCGCGGGCACGCGGCGAGGAGCCCGGCTGGGCGCCGCTGCCGATCCGCTACAGCGACTACACGCGCTGGCAGCGCGAGCTGCTCGGCGACCCCGCCGACCCGGGCAGCCTGATGAGCGAGCAGACCGCCCACTGGCGCACCGCGCTGACCGGACTACCCGACGAGATCGCGCTGCCCGCCGACCGGCCCCGCCCCGCGACGAGCGGGCACCGGGGCGAGGCGGTGTCCCTGAGCCTGTCCCCCGAGCTGCACGCCCGGCTGCTGGCGGTGGCCCGGGGCGGTCAGACGACGCTGTTCATGGCGTTGCAGGCCGGGCTGGCCGCACTGCTGACCCGGCTGGGCGCGGGCACCGACGTACCCATCGGCGCACCCGTGGCAGGCCGCACCGACGAGGCACTGACCGACCTCGTCGGCTTCTTCACCAACACGCTGGTGCTGCGCACCGACACATCCGGAGACCCGACCTTCCGCGAACTGCTCGCCCGGGTCCGCGAGACCGACCTGGCCGCCTTCGCCAACCAGGACGTGCCGTTCGAGCGGCTCGTGGAGGCGCTGAACCCGCCCAGGGTCTACAGCCGCCCGCCGCTGTTCCAGGTGATGCTGGCCCTGCTCAACACGCCCGGCGCGGACGCCGGGCTTCCCGGGCTGACGATGGCGCTGGATCCGGCGTACTCGCTGTACGGGTTCGGCGGCGCCAAGTGCGACCTGCTGCTGGGCCTGACCGAGGACACCACCGCCGACGGCGCCCCTGCCGGGGTGGAGGGTGTGCTGCAGTACGCCGTCGACCTGTTCGACCGGGCCACCGCCGAGATGATCGCGGCGCGGCTGGTGCGGCTGCTGGAGGCGGTCGCCGCCGACCCCGACACGCCGATCGGCGCGGTGGACCTGCTCGATCCCGCCGAACGCCGCCTGCTGCTCACCGGATGGAACGACACCGCCGCCCCCACCCCGCCCGGCAACCTCGCCGAACTGTTCGAGGCGCGGGTCGCGGCGGACCCCGGCGCCGAGGCGGTCGTCTGCGGCGACCTGCGCCTGAGCGCGGCCGAGCTCAACGGCCGGGCCAACGCCCTGGCCAGACGCCTCCTCACCGCCGGAGTGACCGCGGAGACCCCCGTCCTGGCCCTGCTGAACCGCTCCGCCGACGTCATCGTCACCATGCTCGCCGTCGTCAAGGCCGGTGGCACCTACGTCCCCCTGCACTCCGCCCTTCCCCCGGCCCGGATGCGCTGGATCGCCGAACAGACCGGCGCGCCCATCCTCATCACCGACACCGCCGGCGCCGCCCACGACCTCACCCGCCACGTCGCCTCCCTGGTCGTCGGCGACGACACCGACCCGGAGAACCCCGGTCTGGAGATCGCCGCGGACCGGCTGGTGTACGCGATGTTCACCTCCGGCTCCACCGGCACCCCCAAGGGCGTCGCCGTCACCCACAAAAACATCCGCTCCTTCGCCACCGACCGCCTCTGGAAGGGCCCCGCCCACCGGCGGGTCCTGTTCCACACCGCCTCCTCCTTCGACGTGTCCATGTACGAACTATGGGTCCCCCTCCTCAACGGAGGCACCGTCGTCGTCGCGCCCCCCGGCATCGTCGACGCCACCACCCTCACCTGGGCCCTCGACGACGAACACGTCACCGCGATCTTCCTGTCCACCGGCCTGTTCAACACCCTGGCACCCGACCACCCCGGCCTGCTCGCCCGCGTCCCGGAGTTGTGGATCGCCGGCGAGGCCGCCTCCCCCGCGACCGTGGAACGGGTCCTGGCCGCCGGAGCCGGCACCGTCTTCAACGGCTACGGCCCCACCGAGACCACCGTCTACGCCACCGCCCACCCCATCACCACCCCCGGCCCCCCCGTCCCCATCGGCCGGCCCCTGGACAACACCCGCGCCTACGTCCTGGACCACCACCTCCAACCCGTCCCCCCCGGCGTCCCCGGCGAGCTCTACCTCGCCGGCGACCACCTGGCCCGCGGCTACCTCGGCCGGCCCGACCTGACCGCCGAACGCTTCATCGCGTGCCCGTACGGCGAACCCGGCACCCGGATGTACCGCACCGGCGACCTCGCCCGATGGCTGCCCGACGCCACCCTGGACTACCTCGGCCGCGCCGACGACCAAGTCAAGATCCGCGGCATCCGCATCGAACTCGGCGAGATCGAGAACGTACTGGGCCGCCATCCGGATGTGGCCCAGGCCGTCGTCCTCGCCCGGGAGGACCGGCCGGGAGAGCGGCGGCTGGTGGCCTACCTGGTCCCGCGCGCCACGGACACGGAGACGGGTGGAGGCTCCGGTACGAACACGGGCCCAGGCACAGGATCGGTCTCGGACACAGGCTCGTTCCCGGGTGAGGGCTCAGGTGAGGGCTCAGGTGAGGGATCGGAGGGCTTCGCCGCCCGGGTGCGGCGTTTCGCCGAGGACAACCTGCCCGCCTACATGGTCCCGGCGGCCCTCACCGTCATGGACACCCTGCCCCTCAACCACAGCGGCAAGGTCGACCGCCACGCCCTGCCCGCCCCGACCTGGCAGGACACCACCGCCACCGCCTTCGTCCCACCCCGCACCGACGCCGAACACCTCATCACCGACGTCTGGACCGACGTCCTGGACACCACCCGCATCGGCGTCCACGACGACTTCTTCGCCCTCGGCGGCAACTCCCTGCTCGCCATCAGGGTCCGTTCGCGCATCAGATCCGCGGTGGACCTGGAGATCCCGATCAACATGATCTTCGCCAACCCCACCGTCGAGAAGCTGGCCGACGCCGTGGAGGCACTGCTGATCGCCGACATCGAGGCGGGGGGCTAGGTCCCGTTCCGCCGGCCCTCGTCCGGCGGGGATCCCCGGCGCCCGGCACGCGTCGTACGGCCGTCGTGGCATACCGATCCGGTATGCCACGACGGTCACGACGGCCGGGCGGGCCGTACCGCCCGAAGGACGGCGGACGGCGGACGGCGGACGGCCGGGAAAGGCCGGTGGCCGGAGGAGACCGGGTGCCGGGGAAGCGTTCGGCCCCTCACCCTCCGGAGGAACCGGAGGGTGAGGGGCCGAGGGGCCGGACGGCCGGTCAGTCCTCGGAGCCCGGCACGCCGTACTCGGCGACCAGCACCGCGCGGGCCAGGGCGTGGTGGTTGATCGTGCCGCTGAAGACGGCGGCCGTCTGGTCGGGGGTGACCTCGATGCTCTCGACCCCGAGGGCGTGCACGGCGAAGACGTAGCGGTGGGCCGGGCCGGGGGGCGGGGCGGCTCCGCCGAAGTCGAAGGTGCCGTAGTCGTTGCGGCCGTGCAGGGCGCCCTTGGGCAGCCCCTCCATGTCGCCGCTGCCCGCGCCGCGCGGCAGCTCGGTCACGTCGGCCGGGATGTCGGCCAGCACCCAGTGCCACCAGCCGCTGCCGGTGGGGGCGTCGGGGTCGAAGCAGGTCACGGCGTAGCTCTTCGTCCCGGCCGGTGCGCCGGACCAGCGCAGGTGCGGGGAGACGTTGCCGGCTTCGTAGACGTGCGCGTCGGGAAGCACCCCGCCGTGCGCCAGATCGTCGCTGGCGACCGTGAAAGCCGGCACCTGTCGCAGATATTCGTATGGCATGGGCGCGCGACCGGCCATCATTCCCCCGTCTTCGTTCCGGACTCCTGGCTGACGGGATCTTGGTCACTTTCCCCCTCACTGTCAAGGGTTGACACCCCTCGGCACGCATAGGAGATACTCCGCATTCGGGGTGTTAGTGACTTAGATGGTGGGATCGGTCGCTTTCCGGCGATGTGCGGTAACCCTGCGTTCCGGTTGACAAAGACGTCCACAAGACCGCTTCCGAAAGCACGGAGTTTCCATGAGCAATCCGTTCGACGACGAGAACGGCAGTTACCTGGTTCTGGTGAACGCCGAGGGGCAGCACTCCCTCTGGCCGGCCTCCGCCGACGTTCCCAGCGGATGGGACATCGCGCACGAGAAGGACAGCCGGCAGGGCTGCCTGGACTTCGTCAACGCGAACTGGGCCGACATGCGGCCGCGCAGCCTTCGGGTGTCCTGAAAAGGACATAAAACCCCCAAAAAGGCTATTAACGCCCCGAAAAGGGCGTCGATTTTCTCCTCTCCGGGCGACTACCGCCACGAACCGCGTTCAGAACCGGGTATTCCGCGCGGCCGGACAGTGGCTGAGCAGCGCCTGGGTCATCGGTTCGGCTTTTCGCCCCATCGTGCCCTGGGCCCCCTGTGCCCTCGGGCCCTGAACCTGGAGATTCCGTGAACCCGAATTCCCTACGGCGGAGCCTCGCCGGGCTGTTCGAGGCGCGGGTGGCGGCGGCCCCCGGCGCCGAGGCGGTGGTCTGCGGCGAGGTCCGCCTGAGCGCGGCCGAGCTCAACGGCCGGGCCAACGCCCTGGCCCGCCGCCTGATCGCCGTCGGCGTCGGACCCGAATCACCCGTCGCGGTGCTCATGGAGCGCTCCGCCGACGTGGCGGTGGCGCTGCTGGCCGTCGTCAAGGCCGGCGGCGCCTACGTCCCGCTGCATCCGGCCTACCCGGCCGCCCGTCTGCGGGCGATACTCGGCCAGGCGGGCGTGCGGATCCTGCTGACCGACAGGGCGCACGCCGGCCACGAGCCGCCCGGGAACGTCACCTCCCTGGTCGTGGGCGACGACACCGACCCGGAGAGCCCCGGCCTGGACATCGCCGCCGACCGGCTGGCGTACGTGATGTTCACCTCCGGCTCCACCGGCGCGCCCAAGGGCGTGGGCGTCACCCACGGCAACGTCGCCGCCCTCGCCGCCGACCACCGTTGGCGCGGGCACGACCGTGTGCTGTCGCACTCCTCGTTCGCCTTCGACGCCTCCACCTACGAGCTGTGGGTCCCGCTGCTGAACGGCGGCACCGTGGTCATGGCTCCACCCGGCGCCGTCGACGCCGGGACGGTGGCCCGGATGCTGGACGACGAGCGGGTCACCGCGGTGTTCCTGACGACCGGCCTGTTCAACGTGCTCGCCGAGGAGGCGCCGGAGCTGCTGGCGCGGGTCCCCTTCCTGTGGAGCGGAGGCGAGGCGGCCCACCCCGCCGCGATGGAGCGGATCGTCCTCGCCGGAGGGTCCGCGCACAACGCCTACGGCCCCACCGAGAACACGACGTTCGCGGTCTCCCACCGGGTGGGGAGACCACCGGCGGGCACGGTCCCCATCGGCCGCCCGCTGGACGCCGTCGGCGCCCACGTCCTGGACGGGAACCTGCGGCCCGCCGACGAGGGCGAGCTGTACCTCACCGGGGAGCAGCTGGCGCGCGGCTACCTGGGCCGGCCGGACCTGACCGCCGAGCGCTTCGTCGCCTGCCCGTACGGCGAGCCGGGCACGCGGATGTACCGCACCGGCGACCTGGTGCGGCGCCTGCCCGGCGGTGACCTGGAGTTCGTCGGGCGTGCCGACGGCCAGGTGAAGATCCGCGGCTTCCGCATCGAGCTGGGCGAGATCGAGGCGACCCTCGCGCGGCACCCCGAGGTGGCCCAGGCCGTCGTCCTGGCCAGGGAGGACCACCCCGGCGACCGGCGGCTGACCGCCTACCTCGTCCCGCGCACCGCGGACACGAGCACGGGCACGGGCACGGACGCCGGGGAACTCGTCGACCGGGTACGGCGGGCGGCCGGGGAGACGCTGCCCGCCTACATGGTGCCGTCGGCGTTCGTCGTGCTGGCGTCACTGCCGCTCAACCACAACGGCAAGGTGGACCGCCGCGCGCTGCCCGCCCCGGAGACCACGACCTCCGGGACGGCCCCGCGCACCCCCGCCGAGGAACGGCTGTGCGCGCTGT
>NZ_JBVJKQ010000036.1:2761-9889 GCF_055585205.1 Streptosporangium sp. NPDC053982 | reverse complement strand
CTACGACAAGCTCGCCGGCCGCTACCTCGCGGGCGTCACCATCGCTTCCCTGCTGCTCTGGCTCCGCCACGCCGAATTATCAGACACGCCTTAGGACGGACCGTACCGAAGGCCGCGATCGACGCGGACGTCGGTGCTTCGCAGTCACATGCATCACCTCCTCTCGCTGTCGGGGCCTAAGAACACGGCACTCGACACGGGTCGATGAGGAAGCGGTGTGGACTGCTGGCCCACATGTAGCCGTCCCAGGCTAAAGCAGCGGACCATGCCGAATCTTGGTATATGCCGAACTTCCAAGAGATCTTCTCGGCAAACGAAGATCGCCCCAGCCGAAGCAGCCAGGGCGATCCGGGAACTCAGGTTCAGCCGAGAGCATCCCCCAGCTTGCCGAGAGCGCGGCGCTTGTCGTCGAGGGAGACGTGGGCGTAGATGGTCATGGTCACCTCGATGTCGCTGTGGCCGACGATGTCGCGGACGACCTGGGGTGGTACGCCGAGGTTGAGCAGCAGCGTCACGCAGGTGTGCCGGAGATCGTGAAAGCGCATGTCCGCGAGGCCGGCGGCCTCGCGGATCGCTCCCCAGCTTCGCCGGAGGTTGTCCGGCTCCATCGGGGTTCCACGCCGGGATGGGAAGACGAGGCCGTGTTCCTCCCAGCCGTCCCAGTGGTCGGAGCGTTCGGCGAACTGCCGCCTACGGTGCTCCCGAAGGGCCTCCACGCAGATCGAGGGGAGCGGGACGGTTCGCTCGGAGTCGTTGGTCTTGGGCCGGACGAACTGAAGTCGGCCCCCGACCCGCTGGAGGGTCTGGATCACTTCGAGTTTCGCGGCGTCGAGGTCGATGTCCACCCAGTGGAGCCCGAGGAGCTCCCGCGCCGCAGGCGGGCCTGGCAGTCCTGCGGTACGGGTTCTCCTGCCATCGGATGACGAAGGTGGCGACCCCGAGCAGGACTCCTGGCCCTGACGGCACCCGCCGCCCCGCGCCCGCCCGGACGCACGCCGGTGGATCGTCGGGCGCGGGTGGTGTCAGCCGACCCACGAGCCTGTGGTGAAGTTCCCGGTGTTGATCGCCATGACCGGGATCATGATGGCCATGCTCACCAGCCACACCCAGGGTCTTCGCACCCCCGCGACGCCGATGGCGATCCACAGGGGGAACCAGGTCAGCGACCCCCGGCCGATCGACATGTAGAACGACGACAGGGTGAGGAAGGACAGCACCTGGGGGATGATGTACGCCAACTCCGGCCACTTGCGCCGTACCGCGAGGCAGCAGGCCAGCACCAGCAGCACCGCGGCCGAGATGATCTCCTCGTAGTAGGACGTGGTGAGCGAGGCGACGTCGTCGGACATGTTCAAGGTGTTGACGAGCGCCTCCCACGGCCAGACGGCGTGCCGGCCCCAGAATCGGTCCTGCACCGAGTTGTAGGCCAGCCAGTCGCCGGTGCGGGTCCACTGGTAGAAGCTGTACAGCACGAACGGCACACCAGGGAGCGCGAGCCAGGGCAGCAGGCGCCACCCGCCCGGGCGTTTGCGGCCGTTCTCCGCCATCAGGAACATGACGAGCAGCCCGAAGGCCAGGAACAGGCCGGAGATGCGCACCGTGGCGGCTCCGGTGGCGCACAGCGCGGCGTCCTCCCAGCGGCCGTTCCTGGCGAGCAGCCACGCCGGGACGGCCAGGGCGAGGAACAGCGCCTCCGAGTAGCCGGAGTACAGGAACACGGCGAACGGGCTGAGGAACAGCGCCGCCACCGCGTACCGGCCGCTGCCTGTCGCGTACGTCTCGGCGAGCCGCGACAGCGCCACCGCGAGCACCGCGCTGGCCACCAGCGAGATGATCATCGTGGCCAGTCGGCCGTCCTCGATGACCAGCCGCATCGCCCTGATCAGTATCGCCATGCCGGGGAAGAACGCCGGCAGCTTCTCGGCGTCCTGCATGCCCGGGGGGCCGTCGTAGGCGAACTGGGCGATGGCGATGAAGTTCTCGGCGTCCCAGCGGGTGAACCGGTTGAGGAAGGGGTCGGTGGTCCGGCCAGGGCCGGCCAGGTAGGCGTAGATCAGCACACCGACGTGCGACAGCGCCCAGAGCAGCAGGGCCATCCGGTCGCCGGGGTCGGTCAGGAACCTGGGCACCCACCGCCGCCCGGCCACCTCACCGGTTGATTCGCCGGTCGTCTTGCTGGAAGCCTCGCCAGGACGTGCGCTGGGTCCCGCGTCGGCCGGTTCCGGCTCTGTGATCTCCACCGGCCCGGCGGGTGCGCGATCAGTCACGCGAGAATCCTTATATAGCCGTAAAATCCGGGCAATCGGTTGCCCACGGCATGATCCTTCCGTGCCTGCCCGTCCCCGCTCGTCTCCTGCGAAGACCACTTCCGCCCGGTGGAGGGACGCCTTGCCCCGCCGTGAAACTTTCACGCGGTGTAACCGCCGTGCCCGCCGTGAAAAGGGATGGCACGCCCTCGTACCGCAGATGCACGGCCATCCCCTGGTCGGCGTGCGCGAGGTTGTGGCAGTGGTTCATCCACACACCGGGATCAGCCGCGCGGAACGCCACCGCGAGCACACGTCGGCAGCCGTCTACAGCCTTCCGACCTCGTGTTTGTTGAGAGGAGCAGGATGATCGCTCCGCCTGAAAAGCGGAAGGTCGGCAGTTCGACCCTGCCCCTGACCACCACACCTGAGCAGCAGAGAAGCCCCGAGCGTTGACCGCTCGGGGCTTTTTTGATCTTCAGTGACAGCAGCCTCACCGGTCTTCGGCCATCTCTCGGAGATAGCGGAAGTGCTCGTCCATGCCAACCTCTGAGCTCTTGAGGCAGCCGGCAATCCTCCATCTCGTTCGTATCCTCATGCAACGGCCTGAGTTCTACGCATGCCCGCGCACGGACCCACCGCAGCATCTTTGATGTACATCATCACGTACACTGAAGCCATGAAGGTGATGACCATGTCCGAATCGCGGGCCAACTACGCCGCCACCCTCGACGCTGTCATCAATGACCAGGAAGAAGTCCTCATCACCCGCCCTGGCGGGGAAGGCGTCGTCATGGTGTCGCAGCATGAATACGAATCGATGCGCGAGACGCTCTACCTCATGGCCTCGCCTGCCAACCGCCGACGTCTGTCGGAGGCGGTCGCCCGCCTGGAGGCCGGCGGCGGCACCGTCCGTGAACTGGCCGATGAGGGCACCACCTCGTGAAGCTCCTCTTCGATGAGCTTGCCTGGGATGACTACTGCTACTGGCAGCGAGAGGATCGACGGATCCTCAAAAGGATCAATCAGCTGATCGCCGACATAGCCCGAAACGAGAACGAAGGCATCGGCAAACCAGAGCCGCTGAAGTACGAATGGTCCGGCTATTGGTCCCGGCGCATTACTTCAGAACACCGGCTCGTCTACCGCGTCAACGACGACACGATCATGATCGCCGCCTGTCGCTATCACTACGAGAAGTAGCATCCGCCCGGCCGACGAGCCTCGGCATCCCGCTTCGGTTCAGAGCGGGAAGCCTGCGGCGCCCCTCTTACGGGAGACGCCTGTCACTCGCCGGCTGTGGCCAGGACGATCGACCCCGGGGCCCGATGGACGGTCCGGTGCGAGGTGACCTGCGCTGATGTGACAGCAGCACTGGCAGCAACATGCCCACACACCAGCACATCCGCGTCACCGTCCACATGTGACTGACCATGGCCTCGGTCAGGCGAGCAGGGCAGTTGTCCCGCCCGAAAAGCGGAAGGTCGGCAGTTCGACCCTGCCCCTGACCACCACACCTGAGCAGCAGAGAAGCCCCGAGTGATGATCGCTCGGGGCTTTTTTGATCTAGGGTGACAGCGAGGTTGAGCAGCAGGGTCACAGGTGTGCCGGGGATCATGAAAGCGCGTGCCTTCGAGGCCGGCGGCCTCGCGAATCTCCTCACCTCGTCAGGGGTTGTCCGGCTCCATCGAGGTTCCGCGCCGGGCGACAGGTGGGACGCCGTCACCATCCGTCCCATCCCCTGCATCCCCACCAGGGGCCGGTGAGGTGCCTGAGGCCGTATTCGTGACCCTGGGGCCGAGGCCGGCCGTTGGGGGTCCAGCTGAAGCACCGTGACCCCCCGACGGGCCAGTCGGTCACCTCGAGCCGTGCGGTGGGGGGAGTGCCGTCCTCTTCGCCCGCGTAATGTCCGCAGACGTGGTAGAGCCCCGCCCATCGGCATCCGGGGTCGGTGCGTCCGCCGTCGTCGATGATCGATCTGGCGTACTGCTCCATGCCGGACCGCGAGAGCGCGAAGCGCGCCGAGAAGGAACCGTCCAGGTGGATGACGCCCCACACGCCGAGCACGATGAGGGGAACCGGGAGCCAGCGCAGCAGCAACCGCATCGACAGCGTCCGCCATCCGGTCACCATCGCCACGCACAGGCGGATGAGCCAGTACAGGACGAGCGGCACCCAGACGAAGAGCCCGAAGACTCCTCCCTCGGCGTACGGGAAGGGCACGCTGGACCACCACAGACTGATGAACGCCGCGATCGCCACCGCGGTGAGGAGACGCCACCCGGGTGGGTGCTCGATCATCATGGCGTCACCCTAATGTCGATCTTCCGTCGTCGACGCGTCGTCATGATCCGCCTGTGGGTGGGCGCGGAGGTCGAGAAGGAGATTCATGCAGATGCGCCGGAGGTCGTGGAAGCGGACGAAGCTGCGTATCCTTCGCCCGTGAGGCTGCGGTTCGAGATACGCCGGTCCGACTCGCCGTGGATCGACAGCGTGTGGACATGCACGAGCGAGCAGGTCACCGCGATGACGTCCGTCGCGGGGGCGCGTTGGGGCCTGGTGTTCTGGGAGCAGGCCGGCCGGGCGTACACGAGCATCACCGGTCCCGAGACCCGGACCGGCACGGCGCCGGTGCCGGAGGGCGCGACCTTCACCGGCATCGAGTTCGCCGTGGGCACCTCGTTGCGGGACATGCCCGCGTCGGCGCTGGTCGACGGCGGCGTCGTGCTCCCCGGCACCACGCGCCGGACGTTCCGGCTGGACGGCGCGCGCTGGGAGACGCCCGGCCCCGATGACATCGAGGACCTGGTCGACGGTCTCGTCCGGGCCGGGACCCTGGTCCGTGACCCGCTCGTCAACGACGTGCTGCGGGGTCACCGCCCGGCGGTCTCGGGGCGTACCGTCGAACGCCGGTTCCGCGCCGCGACCGGACTGACGCGGGGCGCGGTCCGGCAGATCGAGCGGGCCCGCACGGCGGCGGAGCTGCTGGCCGCCGGTGGTCCGGCCGCCGACGTCGTCGCCAAGCTCGGCTACTTCGACGAGCCGCACCTGGCCCGGGCTCTGCGTTCCTACGTCGGACGCACCGTCGGGCAGTTGCGCGAGGGCGCCGGCGGCGCGATCGCCCTCGACCTGGATCAGCGCCTGACGTCGTAGACCAGCTTCAGGATCCCGTTCGAGTAGCTCTCCGACTCCCGCAGCGTCAGCATGTGCTTGTCCCGGTCGGCCCGGCCGAACAGGCTCTTCCCGGCGCCGAGCAGCACGGGGAAGACGAGCAGGTTGTACCGGTCGATCAGGTCCGCGTCCGCCAGCCGCCGGGCCAGCTCCGCGCTCCCGTGGATGAAGATCGCGCCACCCTCGCCCTCCTTGAGCGCGGCGACGTCCTCGGTCGAGCGCAGGATCGTCGTCGGCCCCCACCCGTCGACGAGGGCGTCGTCGGACAGCGTGGTCGACACCACGTACTTGGGCAGTTCCTTGTAGTCGGCGTGGTCCTCCGAGCCGGGCCAGACCGGCGCGAACAGCTCGTAGCTGCGGCGGCCGAACATCAGCGCCGTCGTGTCGGCGAGTTCCTCGCCCTTCAGCGACCAGGCCTCCGGGACGAACTCGAGGTCCTTGACCACCCAGCCGCCGCTGCGGTGCTCTTCTTCCGGCCCGCCGCCGGGCGAGTCCACGACGCCGTCCAGTGACATGAAACCGGTGTAGACCAGGTCACGCATTGTGCTGTCTCCTCATGCTCGGGCGAGCTGCCGGGTCCACGCTAGATCTCGGCCGCGGCGGCCGTCTTGGACGGAAACGACAGCGGGTCCGGAACGTGTGCCGGAACACCGCCGCAGTGATCGCCGACGGCTGCGATCAGGTCACGGAGGCGGCCAGGCGGCCTCGGGCTGACTACCCTCACCGGCATGATGCTTGCCTCGATTCCCAGCCCTCCCCAGGGGGTCTGGCATCTCGGATTCGTCCCGATCCGGGCGTACGCGTTGTGCTTCATCCTCGGGATCGGCTTCGGCATCTGGCTCAGCGAGCGCCGCTGGCGCGCCCGCGGCGGTGAGAAGGGCGCGATCGGCGACATCGCGGTCCCCGGGGTGATCTTCGGTTTGATCGGCGCCCGCGTCTACCACGTCATCACCGACTGGCAGACCTACTTCGGGCCGCGCGCGATCAAGGAGCCCTACCGGGCGCTGTTCATCTGGGAGGGCGGGCTCAGCATCTGGGGCGCGGTCGCCCTGGGAGGCGTGGGCGTGTGGCTGGCCTGTCGTCGCCGGGGGCTGTCCCTGGGAGCCGTGGCCGACACGGTCGCGCCCGGCATCGCGTTCGGGCAGGCGATCGCCCGCTGGGGCAACTGGTTCAACCAGGAGCTGTACGGCGGTCCGACCACGTTGCCGTGGGGCCTGGAGATCGATCAGGCGCACGGCGGCGAACCGGGCGTGCTCTACCACCCGACGTTCCTGTACGAGTCGCTGTGGGACGCGGCGCTCGGTTTCGGGCTGATCCTGGCAGGCAGGCGGTTCGCGCTGCATCACGGCCGCCTGTTCGCCGTCTACGTCGCCGGTTACACGTTCGGGCGGTTCTGGATCGAGGGGCTGCGGATCGACCCGGTGGGCGGCGTGGACCACGCGGTGACACTCCTGGGACTGCGGATCAACCAGTGGACCTCGATCGTGCTGTTCGCCGGCGCGCTGGTCTACCTCTGGGCGACCCGCGACAGGGACACCGAACAGGTCGCGGTACCGGTCTCGCGACACGAGTCCTCGCGACACGGGTCCTCACAGCACCCGGCTTCGCAAAAAGAGGTCTCGCGACACGAGTCCTCGCGACACGGGTCCTCACAGCACCCGGCTTCGCAAAAAGAGGTCTCGCGACACGAGTCCTCGCGACACGGGTCCTC
>NZ_JBVJKQ010000036.1:0-2662 GCF_055585205.1 Streptosporangium sp. NPDC053982 | reverse complement strand
CACAGCACCCGGCTTCGCAAAAAGAGGTCTCGCGACATGAGGTCTCGCGACGCGAGGCGCCGTACGAGGATGACGACCGATGATCACCCGTGGCTTCTCCGGTCCCCGCGGACCCGGCCGGCGCTCCGTCCCCGGCCCGCCACCGCTTCGCGGCGTGGCGACGATACGTGAGGCGAGCGGGCCGGGGGAGGGTACATGAGGCGATCAGGCCGGGGGCCACGGGAGGGGTCAGGCGTCCCGATGTCTGTCCCGGACCTCGGGGAGCCGCTCGAAGCCGGCTGACACGTAGGTGGCGACCGCGCCGACGTTGGCGCTCGGGGTGCAGACGACCGCGCTCGGCGAGCCCATCTCCCGGAGCGCGGCCGCCGCGGCGAGGGTGATCGCTGTGCCGTGGCCGCGACCGCGGTGCTCCCGGTGCACGCCCATCGGCTCCAGCAACCCGGACCTGCCCGGACCGGCCGACCACACGGTCACCGCCGCCACCGCGTTCCCCCGGTCGTCGTGGGCGACCAGACACCGGGCATCGGCGTACGCCGGCCCGGCCGCCATCGCGTGCCAGCGGTCCTCGGTGAACGTCGACCCGTCGAACGACGCCCGCAGTACGGTGGCCCACACGTCCGCCCGCTCCGGCCCGATCACCTCGATCCGCGCGCCCGGGTCCTCCACCGGCTCCGTGAGGTCGCGGCGCAGCGGCGTCCACGGCTCGTCGAGGTCCCATCCGCGCTCGGCCAGCAGGTCCTGGACCAGCGCGTCCATGGGCGCTTCGATGTCCGCCCTCCCCCCGGGCAGCACGCCGCGCTCCGGCTCGGTCACGTCCTCGACCAGCCGCCGCGCCAGATTCTCGTCCCGCTGGGCGTCCGGCGCGATCGCCAGCCGCAGCAGTCCGGGGCCGTCCAGCAGTCCGGCGGCGAGAATCCGGCCGTCCCGGCTCCACGTCCGGACCGCTGCGGCCGTCGCCTCCGCGCCGAACCGCCAGAACCAGCCCAGGTCCCCCGGATGCAGTTGAAGCGGTGCCCCGTGGTGCTGCCACTCCCGCAGCGCTTCCACGACCTCGCTCAGTCCGTCGACTCCCGGCTCACCCGGCACGATCGTCATGACCCCGATCACACCTCACCGCACCGGTGGTCCGCACCTGGTTTTCGGCAGGTGCGACGGGCCGGAGCCGGTGACGCGATGACGGCGCCGGGAGAGAGCGGGCCGGAGCGTCAGGGACGCGGTGGCGAAGGAGAGAGCAGGCCGCGCCGGGGATACGGCGACGGCGAAGGAGAGAGCGGACCGCGTCAGGAACGCGGTGACGGCGCCGGGGAGACGGCGGCCGGCGAGCCCGGACCGGACGTCGACCGCGCGCCGCCGCCCCGGCCCGACGGCCCGCAGAACGTCCTGACGGCGAGCCCCATGACCTCCTCCGTGGTCGGGTTGCGGGTCGAGGGGTTGATCGACAGGGTCAGCGACGTGCCGGAGTCCGATCGGAACGTGAACGTGAGGTAGCCGATCAGCTCGCCGCTGTGCCCCCACACCGTGCCGCACGGCAGCCGGTAGGCCTGCAGCCCGAGCCCGTAGCCGAATCCGGCCCCCGTCTCGACGGTCGTGCGCATCGCCTTCAGGGACGCCTCGCTGATCAGCCTGCCGCCGAGCAGCGCCGACATGAACCGCTCCAGGTCCGCGGCGGTCGAGATCATCTCTCCGGCGGCCCAGTCCAGCGAGGGGTTCATCCGCGTCGCGTCCACCAGGCCGGGAAGCGGCTCGTACCCCTTGGCGTGCGGTGACGGCAGCCCCGCCCGGTCACCCGGCACCAGCGTGTGGCGCAGCCCCAGCGGGCGCAGGACGCGGCGCGTGACCTCCTCGCCGTACGGGCGGCCGGTCACCTTCTCCACCAGCAGCCCGAGCACCACGTAGCCGGTGTTGGAGTAGTGCCACTTCCCGTCGTCGGGGAGCTTCTTCGCGAAGGCGACCTTGAGCAGTTCTCGCGGCCGGTAGGAGCGGAACCGGGCGTCTCCGCGCCAGCGGTTGGTGGAGTATCCGGGTTCGCTCATGTAGTCGTACAGGTGGCCGGTGTGGTTGAGGAGCTGGCGGACGGTGATCCGCTCGCCGTCCGGCACCAGGCCGGGCAGGTACTCGCCGACGGGGTCGTCGAGCCGCACCTTGCCCTCGTCCACGAGCTGGAGCACCACCGTCGCGACGAAGGTCTTGGTGACGCTGCCGATCCGGAAATAACCGCCGGGTGACGGCCGCCCCCCACGCTCGATGTCGCGCACCCCCGCGGCGCCCGTCCAGGTGCGGTGGCCGTCGGAGACCCGCGCCAGGGCGGCCGTCGCCCCGCCGTCCGCCACGATCCTCTCCAGGCCGGAGCGTATGTCCACGGACCGGCCGCTCCCCGCGACGGCCGCGGCCTGGCCGCCCGTCGCGACGGCCGCCGCCACCAGCACGTTCGTCATCGTCTTCATCATGTGCCCGACGCTACGGAGATCGGTTTCACGCTGGAATGCGGTGCGCCGCCCACTCCACCTGTGGAAAACCGCAGCCGCTCACGTGCCCGGACAGCGCGGTACGGCCGGGCGGGGAGCCTCGGCCGCTCAGGTGCCGAGGTAGCGCAGCACGGCCAGGACGCGGCGGCTGTAGCCGGTGGTGTGCGACAGTTCCAGCTTGTCGAACAGGGCGTTGA
>NZ_JBVJKQ010000035.1:0-11329 GCF_055585205.1 Streptosporangium sp. NPDC053982 | reverse complement strand
TTGAGCAGGTGCGGGATGCCGCAGGCGAACTCCACGACCTCCAGCCCGCGGGCCACCTCGCCCAGGGCGTCGGAGTGGACCTTGCCGTGCTCGGCACTGATCAGCGCCGCCAGCTCATCGGCGTGGGCGTCGACCAGCTCGCGGAAGCGGAACAGCACCCGGGCGCGCTTGGCCAGGGAGGCGTCGCGCCACGCCGGGTAGGCCGCCGCCGCGGCGGCCACGGCCGCGTCCACCTGCTCGGTCCCGGCCAGGTGGACCTGTCCGCTGACCTTCCCCGTCGCCGGGTCGAAGACGTCGGCGGTGCCGTCGCCGCCCTCGACGGCGGCTCCGCCGATCCAGTGGGTGATGTTCTTCACGACGGGACGACCTCTGCGTTGACGACTTCGAGTGCGTTGACGATGATCCCGAGACCCTCGGCGGCCTCGTCCATGCTCAGGGTGAGCGGCGGGGCCATGCGCAGGACGTTGCCGTGCAGGCCGCCCTTGCCGGCGAGCAGGCCGGCCTTCCTGGTCTCCTCCATGAACCGGGCCGCCAGCGCCGGGGCGGGCTCGCCGGTGGCCGGGTCGGACAGCTCGACGGCGAACATCAGGCCCTTGCCGCGGACGTCGCCGACGACCGGCAGCCGCGGCGCGGCCTCGCGGAGCCCGTCGATGATCAGGGCGCCGGTGCGGGCGGCGTTGGCCTGGAGGTCGTGGTCGAGGACGTAGTCGAGGGTCGCGTTGGCGGCGGCCATGGAGACGGGGTTGCCGCCGAAGGTGGCCAGGCCGACCGCGTGCAGGCCGTCCATGAGGTCGCCGCGGGCCACGACGCCGCCGACGGCGAAGCCGTTCCCCAGCCCCTTGGCGAACGTCATCATGTCGGGGGTGACGCCGTGGTTCGCGATGCCGAAGAACGCCGAGCCGGTACGGCCCCACCCGGTCTGCACCTCGTCGGAGATGAACAGGATGCCCTCGGCGTCGAGGACCTCCTTGTAGGCGGCGAACAGTCCGTCCGGCGCCATGGTGAAGCCGCCCACGCCCTGGATCGGCTCGGCGATCAGGGCGGCCACGTCACCGCCGGTGGCGGTGGCGAGCACGTGACGCAGGTCCTCGACGCACGCGGCGATGTAGTCGGCGTCCGACATCCCGCGGAACTGGGCGAGGTGCCGGTCGGTGCCGTGCAGGAAGTGGACGTTCAGCGGCGACAGCGAGCTGTTCTTCCAGGAACGGTTGCCCGTCACGCTGATCGCGCCGAAGGATCGGCCGTGGTAGCTCTGCCGCATGGCGAGCACCTGGTCCGACCTGCGGGCGTAGGTCGCCAGCAGCAGCGCGGTCTCGTTGGCCTCGGTCCCGGAGTTGGTGAAGAAGACCTTGGCGTCCTCGATGCCGGACAGCCGGGCGATCTTCTCGGCGAGCTCGACCTGACCGCGCAGCAGGTACACCGTCGAGGTGTGCACGACGCCGGTGGCGAGCTGGCGTTCCACGGCCTCCCGCACCTCGGCCACGTCGTAGCCGATCATGTTGGTGAGGATGCCCGCGAAGAAGTCGAGGTAGCTCTTGCCCGAGGCGTCGACGACCCGGTTGCCCTTGCCGCCGACGATCTCGATGGGCTCGTTGTAGTAAAGGGACAGCCAGTTGGGCATTACCGCCCGGTGGCGCGCGAGGAGGTCCGACATACGTCGAGTATCCCTTTTCCTGCCCGCCGCTCCCATGGGCAACCTGTCGGGAGGTTACGGCCGGAGCCGTCACTGTGTAATACCGGGCGTAATACCGGGCGTAATACCGGGCCGCCCCATCGCCCCGCCCGGGATACGGGCGGGACAGAAGGAGCCACGGTGGCCGAGAGGCCGGGGCGCCGGGAAGGTCGAGGCCGCCGATGCCGGGGTGCCGTCAGCCGCCCGCCTCCACGAGGTCGGGACGCGCGGCCGGCGATGCCGCCACCGCCGGCCGTAGCAGCACGAACGCCAGGACGGCGGCGGCGAGGGTGAAGGCGACGCCCACCCAGGAACCGAAGGCCATCGCCGAGACGAAGGATTCCCGGGCGGTCCGCGCCAGCCCGGGATCGCCGAGCCGCAACGCCACGGCCACGGAGTCCCGGGCCTCGGCGGGCGCCGACTCCGGCATGGACGAGCGGTAGACCCCGGCCAGCACGCTGCCGAGCACGGCCACGCTCAGCGCCATGCCGACCTGCTGGACGGTGTCGTTGAGCGCCGACCCGACGCCGGCGTGCTGGGGCGGCACGGCGCCCATCAGCGTCGCGTAGACGGCAGGCCCGGCGATCCCGGCGCCGACGCCCATGAGCATCAGGCCCGTGATCAGCAGGCCGTACCCGGTGTCGGCGGTCATGAAGGCGAGGGCCCCGAAGCCGAGGGCCATCACGGCCAGGCCCGCCGCCGCCAGCATGCGGGTACTGACCTTCTGGCCGAGCGCCGCCCCCAGGATGTTGAAGACCGCGGCGGCCACGGCGTACGGCAGCAGCGCCAGCCCGGCCTTCATCGCCCCGTATCCCAGCACGAACTGGAGGTACTGGGTGAGCATCAGCAGCAGGGCGCCCGCGCCGAACGACATCAGCACGATGGAGAACGACGAGCCGCTGAAGTTCCGGTTGCGGAACAGCTCCAGCGGCAGCATCGGATGGGCGCTGCGGCGCTCCCAGAGCACGAACCCGCCGAGCGCCAGCACGGCCAGCCCGGCGGCGGTGAGCACCTCGGGCGAGGCCCACCCCTCGGACGGCGAGGAGATGACGGCGTAGACCAGCGCGGTCATGCCGGTGGCCGACAGCAGCACACCGGGCGGATCGAGCCGGCGGGCGGGGCCACGCGACTCCGGCATCAGCAGCGCGGCGGCGACGACGGCGAGCGCCGCGACCGGCACGTTGATCAGGAAGATCGATCCCCACCAGTAATGCTCCAGCAGGAAGCCGCCCAGCGTGGGACCCGCGATGACGCCGACCATCGCCACCGCGCTCCAGGCGGCGATGGCCTTGCGGCGCTCGGCGTCGTCGAAGACGGTGATCAGGATCGAAAGGGTGCTCGGCATCAGGATCGAGCCCCCGACGCCCATCAGCGCGCGGGCGGCGACCAGCTGCCAGGGCTCGGTGACCAGCACCGCCACCAGCGAGGCGCCGCCGAACAGCAGCAGGCCGACGATCAGGAAGCGCCTGCGACCGTAGCGGTCGGAGAGGCTGCCCGCGGTGAGCAGCAGCCCGGCGAAGACCAGGACGTAGGCGTCGATGATCCACTGGATGTCGGCGGGGGTGGCCTTCAGGTCCCTCATCAGGGACGGGATGGCGAGGTTCAGCACCGTGTTGTCGATGACGAGGACGAGGAGGCTCAGGCAGAGCACGCCCAGGATCCACCAGCGGCGGGGGTGCGGCTCGGCTCGTACGGTGTGCGATTCCACTCGCACACCGTACGACAAAATCGAACGGCGTGCGAACCCTTTTATGCTGGAGGGGTGAACCAGCCCTTCAGCTCCGTCTGGACCCGCGAGCCGCGGCCCGCCAGGAGCGCGACGCTCAGCCGGACCCAGATCGTCCGGGCGGCCATAGAACTGCTCGACACCGAGGGCCTCGACGCGCTCAGCATGCGCCGCCTGGGCGCCAAGCTCGGGTCCGGGGCCACGAGCATCTACTGGCACGTCGCCAACAAGGACGACCTGCTGGAGCTCGCCCTCGACGAGGTCTACGGCGAGCTCACCCTGCCCGACGAGGACGCGGCCTGGCGCGAGGCCGTCTCGGCCTTCGCCCACAGCGTGCGCGCCGTCCTCCTGAACCACCCCTGGGCGGCCGTCCTCCTGGGCTCCAGACCCTCCCTCGGCCCCAACGCCGTCGCGCTGGTGGCCAGGCTGATGAAGCTGTTCCAGCGGGCCGGGTTCCAGGGCATGGCGGTGGACTACGCCTGGTCCACGCTGCTGGCCTTCGTGCTCGGCGCCACCACGCCCGAGATCGCCTGGCGCGCGGCCCTCGGCGCCACCCGGATGAGCGGCCCGGAGCTGATGGAGACGACGCACAGCGTGGCGGAGCGCGCCGTCCGCGACCACCCCGACCTGGCCGCGCACTACGCCCGGTACAGGGACACGGACATCGAGGCCAGCCGCGCCCTCGCCTTCGACTTCGGCCTGACCTGCCTGCTCGACGGCCTCCATGCCCGCCTGGACCGCGGGGACGCCCATCCGCCGGGCCCGGACGCCGCCGGCCGGGCCGGGGCCGCCTCCCCCTGCGAGCATCCCGGCTCCCCCGCCTGACCGCCCCGCCCGGCCGCCCCGCCCGGGGCCGGCCGTACCCGGTGGCGGCCGGGGGTGGGCGAAGCATTACCCGGACCGCGGCGTGGCGCCGTGGCACGCGGGAAGAAACCCCACCGCACGCCGTCGGGGGGCGACGGCGCGGGCGGGCGAGTACGGCGAGGCGGTGACGGCAGGAATGGACGTCGTTGGAGATCCCTCGACCCCGGCGGTGCGCCGCCGTGACCTTCTGGGCCTGCCCGTCCTGGCGCTGGGGGCCGCGACCGGCCCGCAGGCGGCGGCCCGGGCGGACGGCGCGGATCCATCCCCCGCGCCGGGAAGACCGTCCGGGGAGGCTGCCGGGAGCCCCGAGGAGGTGCCGGTCACGCCGCCGGAGGATCTGATGCGCGAGCACGGCGTCCTCAAGCGCGTCCTGCTGGTGTACCGCGAGGGGCTGCGGCGGATCAGCCGCGGCGAACGCGTGCCGTCCCGGGAGCTGCACGACGGGGCCCGCGTCATCCGCGAGTTCATCCAGGACTACCACGAGGAAAGCGAGGAGAAGCACGTCTTCCCCAGGCTACGGCGGGCCGGCCGGCTCACCGGCACCGTGGACACGCTCCAGCTCCAGCACCGGCGGGGCCGCGTCCTGACCGACCGCATCCTGGAGACCACCGGCTCGTCCCGGTCTCCGGACGCGCGGGCCCGCCGCCGCCTGACCGCCGACATGGCGGCGTTCGTCCGGATGTACGAGCCGCACGAGGCCCGTGAGGACACCGTCGTCTTCCCGGCTTTCCGCGACCTCCTCACGCCCCGGGAGCTGCTGGAGCTGAGCGAGGTCTTCGAGGAGGACGAGCACCGCCGCTTCGGTCCCGACGGATTCACCGACATGGTGAACCGGGTCGCCGACATCGAAAGAAGCCTCGGCATCTACGACCTGACCCGGTTCACCCCCCGCGTGTGAGCGGTCCGCCGGGGCCGGCCGGGCGCGCGCCCGCCGCTGCGGGATCCCGCGGGCCCGGACCCCCGGGTCCCGTCCGCACGTCTCTTCGTCCCGGACGTCCGGGACGAAGAGACACGCGGGGAAGGCGGACCCTACAGGCCCATCCACTGCTGGATACGGGAGATCAGCTCCTGGGAGTCGACCGGCTTGGTGACGTAGTCGCTGGCGCCCGCCGCCAGGGTCTTCTCCCGGTCGCCGTGCATGGCCTTGGCGGCCACCGCGATGATCGGCAGGTCGGCGAAGCGCGGCATCTTCCGGATGGCCGCGGTGGCGACGTAGCCGTCCATCTCCGGCATCATGATGTCCATCAGGACGAGGCTGATGTCCTCGTTGCGTGAGAGCACATCGATGCCCCTGCGTCCGTTCTCGGCGTAGAGCACCTCCATGCCGTGCAGCTCCAGGATGTTGGTCAGCGCGAACACGTTGCGCACGTCGTCGTCGATGACCAGGACCTTGCGGTTCACCAGCACGGTGTCCGCGTCGTCCATCGCCCGGGGGTGCTCCTCCAGGCTGGGCTGCACCAGCGGCGGCACGCCGCCGGGCGCGTGCGCCGACAGGTGTAGGGCGATGCGCTCACGCAGTTCGTCGAGGCTGGGGATGCGCTCCAGCGGCTGGGTGTTGGACCGCCCCTTGAGGAGGTTCTCCTGCGGCCTGGTGAGGGTGCGGGTGTGGTGGGCGAGCACCGGCAAATCCCGCAGGACCGGGTCCTCGTCGAGCAGCCGCAGGAACTCCGCGGCCCCGTCCTGCCGCATGCCCAGGTCGAGCACGATGCAGTGGTGGACGGCGCCCTTCAGGACGTCGATCGCGGCGGCCGGGTCGCCGGCGGTGGAGACCACGACCGGCCCGTGGGTCGCGCTCAGGTCGGCGACGGCGCTCTCGGCGATCTGGGAGAGCAGGCCGTTCGGCCTGGACTCCATCACCAGCAGACGGCGCCTCTCCGCCCCCTGCGCCGCGCCGGCCGCGGGAGCGGGGCCCGCCGCGGCCGTCTCCGGGGCGGGCCGGTCGCCGGGTACGGGAAGAGGCGCGGGCCGGACGGCCGCCGCACCGGTCGCGACACCGGCGATCGGCAGGAGGAGGCTGAAGGTGCTGCCCTCACCGAGGACGCTGACCGCCCGGATCTCACCGTTGAACAGCGTGGCGATCTCCCAGCTGATCGACAGGCCCAGCCCGGTGCCGCCGTACTTGCGACTGGTCGTGCCGTCGGCCTGCTGGAAGGCGTCGAAAATCTGCGAGAGGTTCTCCTCGGCGATACCGATGCCGGTGTCGGTGACGTGGAAGGCGAGCACGTCCTGCCCGGGGACCCCCGGGAGCCCGGTGCCGGTCGGCCGCTCGATGCGCAGCCCCACCGACCCCGTCTCGGTGAACTTCACCGCGTTGGACAGCAGGTTGCGCAGCACCTGCCGGAGCCTCTGCTCGTCCACCAGCAGCTCCTCCGGCACGTCTGGGGCGACGGTCACGTCGAACCTGAGGTCCTTCTCCGTGGTCAGCGGGCGGAAGGTCGCCTCGACGTAGTCGAGGAGCCGGCGCAGGTCCAGCGGTTCCAGCGTGATGTTCATCTTCCCGGCCTCGATCTTGGACAGATCGAGGATGTCGTTGATGAGCTGGAGCAGGTCGGTGCCGGCCGAGTGGATGACGTTGGCGTACTCCACCTGCTTGGCGGTCAGGTTCCGGGCCGGGTTCTGGGCCAGGAGCTGGGCGAGGATGAGCAGCGAGTTGAGCGGGGTGCGCAGCTCCTGGCTCATGTTGGCCAGGAACTCGCTCTTGTACTTCGAGGCCAGCGCGAGTTGCTTGGCGCGGTCCTCCACCAGGATGGGCCGTCTGGACAGCGCGGCCTGCCCGACGAGCGAGTCGCCGAAACGGTGCCGGCGGTCGGTCTCCCGGTGCCCGTAGCCGCCGACCACCCGCCTCCTTGAGGAGCCCGTCGCCGTCGTCCGGCAGCCGCGTCCCGAAGTCGCCGTCGCGCACCGCCGTGAGACCGGCGAGCAGCCGGCGGAGATCCAGTTCCTCCACGCCGGAAGCGCCCCGGCCCGCTCCGCGACCGTCCGTGCCTGAAGTGTCGACCATCGCTTCTTCTGCCAGGGAAGGGTCAAGCGACCTCAGGCCCTATGGGTACCGCACCGCGGAATTCCCGGAACGGGTACGGCGTTGCCTGCCCCGGTGGCCCGGTGAGACCATCACCGGCGTCACGGAAGCGGTTAACTGCACAATGTCACGAAACATCCTGTAAAGCACCGGCAATCCGTATTTACACGCTGATCAGATAACCTCGGTGGGTGCTCCCTACGATCGCCGACGTGCTCGCCCTCGACACCGTCCGCCGGGGCAACCCCCGTGTCGTCGCGGGAGCCGACCGGCTGGACACCCGCGTGCGGTGGGTGCACGTGGGAGAGGTCACCGACATCGCCCAGCTGCTCCGCGGCGGGGAACTGGTGCTCACCACCGGCATCGCCCTTCCCGACGACCCCGACCGGCTCGCCGACTACATCGCCGAACTGGCCGCCGTCGGCGCCTCCGGGCTGATCGTGGAGCTGGGCCGCAAGTTCGTCAGGGAACTGCCCAGGAGCGTGGTCAACGCCGCCGAGAAGCACGGCCTGCCGCTGATCACGCTCGGCCGCGAGACGCCGTTCGTGCAGATCACCGAGTCGGTTCACGCCCGGATCATCGACATCCAGCTGGAGGAGCTGCGCGCCTCCGAGCAGCTTCACGAGGTGTTCACCGAGCTCTCGGTCGAGGGCGCCTCCCCCGCCGAGGTCCTCCGCCAGGTCGCCCGGCTGTCCGGGCGGCCCGTCCTCCTGGAGAACCTCGCCCACCAGGTCCTCGCCTGCGACACCGCCGGACGCGACACCGGGACGCTGCTGGCGAGCTGGGAGACGCGGTCCCGGGCGGTCGCCCCCGGCCGGCGCACCGCCTACGACGACGCCGCCGGCTGGCTGGTCACGATGGTCGGGGCCCGGGGTCAGGACTGGGGACGCCTGATCATGCTGTGCGACGCCCAGCCCGACCCCCGTGACATCGTGCTCGCCGAACGCGCCGCCACCACCCTCGCCCTGGGCCGCCTGCTGGAGCGTCACCAGGAGTCGCTGGAACGCCAGGCGCACGGCACGATCATCGCCGGAATCCTCTCCCACGCCTACGCCGACCCCGACGAGGCGGCGGCCCGCGCCCGTGCGGTCGGGGTGCCGCTGACCGGCCGCAGGCTGGTCAGCGTGGTCCTGCGGCTGGCCGAGGCGTCGGAGAACCCCCTCGACGGCCAGGAGCAGCTCGCCAGGCTCGGCGATCTCGCGGAGGCCGCCGCGGCCGCCTGCCGCGACGCCCGGCTGCCCGCCCTGGTCGGCGTCCTCGACCAGAACCGCGTCGGCGTCCTGCTCCCACTGCCGCCCCGCACCCCGGTCGAGTCGGCGCTGACCACCCTCTCCGACCGCCTGCGCACGGCGTTCACCGCACCGTTCGTCCTCGCCGCCGGCTCGGACGTCGAGTCCCTCCGCGACGTACGGCGAAGCTTCCTGGAGGCCGAGCAGGTCGCCGACGTCGCCTTCCGCCAGCCCGACGGCCGCCCCTTCTACCGTCTCCCCGACCTGCGGCTGCGCGGCCTGCTGCACCTGCTCAGAGACGACGCCCGGCTGCAGACCTTCGCCGAACGCGAGCTCAGCCCCCTGCTGGCCCACGACGCCCAGCGAGGCGGCGACCTGACGGGGATCCTGCGGGTGTACCTCGACTCCGGCCGCAACAAGGCCGTCGCCGCCCAGAGGGCCCACCTGTCCCGGCCCGCCTTCTACGACCGGCTCCACCGCCTGGAACGCATCCTCGACACCGACCTGGACGACGTCGAGTCCTGCCTCTCCCTCCACGTCGCCCTGCTGGCCCTGGAGTCGTTCAGGAGAGACAAGCCCCGCGGCTGAAACGCCCGCACCGGAACCGCGGGGACCGCGCCTTCCCAGGTCCGGTCCAGGGTGCGGCGCGAGCCGTACGGGACCCAGACTCCGTACGGCCCGCGCCCGCCTATGAGGGCCCGTCGGGCCCGGCCTCGGCGTGAACGGTGTCGTCGGCGCAGACGTACAGGTCCCAGCGCCGCGGTCGCGCCATGACCACGCCGAGGATGAAACCGAGGACCATGCTCGCGATGATCACAATGAGAATGCTCAGCCCCATGACGGCTGCCTCTCGCAACTTGTGCCGCCCGGCCTTGAGGGAATGCGGCTACTGCACCGTAACGCCGCCCTCCCACGCCCGCAGCGAAACCGCGGGGACTGACCCCTATTGACCAGCACGGCCGGCTCTCGCGGCGGAACCGTACCGGGGCTCCGGACGTTCCCCACGGCGGCGCGGCGGATGACCCGATGCTTTCTCCGACTTTCTCATGGCTTTTTGCGTGTTTCGCTCCCCCGGCTGTGTGGATCTTCGGCACGATGGTGCACCGAAGTCCGGTCCTCAACGGGGAGAGAGAAACACGCACATGTCGCGACGTATCATCGTCGGGCTTTCCGCCATCGCACTGGCCGCCACAGCGGTCCCGGCCCACGCGGAACAGACGAGCCTGACACTCCCCACATCGGCCTTCCCCCTGGGGCAGGAGCAGGGCCGCCCCCTGACCAAGAACCAGCGGGAGGTGAGCCGGGGCGTCCGGCTGTTCGATGTGGCGCACGGCAGTTCCACGCAGGGCTGGACGGTGTCGCTGCTGATGCCCAACGGGCACGACGACGGAACCCTCCAGGCCGCGCAGCTCAAGGCCGAGGAAGCCTCCGCCGCGGGGTTCACCCCCGTCGTGGTGCGGATCGTCCAGCCGGCCGCGGCCGACGCCCCGGCGGTGGAGCGGTACATGGTCCGCATCGGGGAGTGGGCGTTCAAGCAGCGCGCCGGTGCGGACAAGATGGTCAAGGACCTCAAAGAGGCCGGTATCAAGGCCAAGACCGACTACCTCGCCGACGACGGAGCCGAGACCACCGGCCCATGGAAGATGCACGTGCTGATGGTCGACCCCAAGCTCTTCCGGGGATCCTTCAAGACCAGCGTCGGCGTGAGCGTCGCCAAGCGCGAGACGACCAGCTCGATGGCCAAGGGCCTCAACGCCATCGCCGGGGTCAACGGCGGCTTCTTCAACATCCACACGCCGAAGCAGCTCCAGGGAGACCCCATGGGCGTCTCCGTGGTGGGCGGCAGGCTGCTCAGCGAGGCGGTGGCCGGCCGCAGCGGGCTGGTGCTCAACGGACGCAGGGCCCGGATCACCGAGCTGAAGTCGGTGACCACCGCCGCCTCCTCGGGTGGGGCCAGAGCCGAGGTCAAGGGCATCAACCGCGCCGCCGGCCCCGACGAACTGGTCCTCTACACCCAGGAGTTCGGCGCCAAGACCGCGGCCGACGGTGGCGCCGAGGTCGTGATCGACGCCCAGGGCAAGGCCACCGCCCGCGCGGCCGGCGGCGCCGTCCCCCGCGGATCCTCCGTCCTCCACGGAACCGGGAGCATGGCGGAGTGGCTGCTGTCGTACGCTCCCGACGGGTCCACGATGAGCATCGACAACAAGGTGATCGACCTGCGGACCGGGAGGGGCGTCCCCCTCACTCCCGAGACGTACATCATGGGGGGCGGTGTCGGCCTCGTCAGGAACGGCCGGGTGCAGATCACCGCCAAGGCCGACGGGCAGGCGTCGGTCAACATGATGCTCCGCCGCCATCCGCGCACGCTGGTGGGCATCGGCAGGTCCGGGGGGCTGATCGTGGCGACGGTCGACGGCCGCGATCCCGGGGGGAGCGTCGGCGCCTCGATGGTGGAGGCGGCACAGCTGATGCGCTGGCTCGGCGCCAAGCAGGCAGTCAACTTCGACGGCGGCGGCTCGTCCGCGATGGTCGTCGGCCGCAAGGTCGTCAACCGCCCGTCCGACGGCAGGGAACGCACCGTGGGCGACGCCCTCTTCATCACGCCGTGATTCGTACGGGGCCGGCCGGGGAACGGACGCGAAAAAGCGAGGTCCCAGGCGGCGACCGTCCAGAACCCCGATAATACAAAAAGGGCCGCTTCCCCGGATTCACCGGGGGAGCGGTCCTTTTCTGTTCCCGACCACCCGAGGACGGCCCTTCCCCACACCCGGAAACCCGGGAAACGCGAAAAAGGCGGGGCCCCGGACGACGAACGTCCA
>NZ_JBVJKQ010000034.1:0-18938 GCF_055585205.1 Streptosporangium sp. NPDC053982 | reverse complement strand
CTGTCGCTTTCGCTTCAGCCGACCCGCACCCGCCGGATCCACCCGGATCTCGACCACCCCGTCTCCAGGGCAACCCCTCTAACTTACTCCAACATCCCGCCGTTGTCCAACCGGATGCCGTCGGGACGTGAACGTCCCAGCGAAGCTAGTTCGGAGGGGGTCGCGGAGACGTGCCCCGCGGGAAGAAACTCTAGCAGCCCCTCCGGGCTCTCATGACCAACTTCGTGGAACAGTCGGGTATTCCCTCCGCCACGGCCCCTAAACCCTGTGGGCCCGGAGTCCGATCGGACTCCGGGCCCACAGGGTTTGCGGGCTCAGCCGGCAGGAAGAGCGGCCAGCTGCGCGGTGAGCCGGTCGATGTCCTGGTCCGCCTGCGCCGCGCGGGCGCGGACCTTGGCGACCACCTCGTCAGGGGCCTTGGACATGAACTGCTCGTTGCCCAGCTTGGCGGCCACCTGCGCGGCCTCCTTCCGGGCGGCCGCGAGGTCCTTCTCCAGCCGCTTGCGCTCGGCGACCACGTCGATCGTCCCCGCGGTGTCGATCTCCACCACGATGCCGTTCACATCGAGACGAGCGGTGGCCGCGAACGACTCCGACGGTTCGTCGAGCCGGAGGAGCGCGCGGATGGCCCTCTCATGCGGGGCGAGAGCCGTACCGGTGAGCGACAGGCGCGCGGCGACGCGCTGACCGGGCTTGAGCCCCTGGTCGGAACGGAACCTGCGGACCTCGGTCACCAGGCCCTGAACGGCGAGGATCTCCTCCTCGGCGGAGGCGTCGCGAAGCGACTCCTGGACGGCCGGCCACGGCGCGACCACGATGGAGTCTTTTCCGGTGAGGGCCCGCCACAGTTCCTCGGTGACGAACGGCACCAGCGGGTGCAGCAGCCGGAGCAGCGCGTCGAAGACGTGGCCGAGCACCAGCCGGGTGTGCTCCTGCCCGGCGGCGAGCTGGATTTTGGCCAGCTCGACGTACCAGTCGCAGACCTCGTCCCACGCGAAGTGGTAGAGGATGTCGGAGATCTTGGCGAACTCGAAGTCCTCGAAGGCGGCGTCGACCTCCGCCACGACCTTCTGGAGCCGCGAGAGGATCCACCGGTCGGCGGCCGTCAGCTCGTCGACTGGAAGCTCGCCGACCGCGGCGCCGTTCATCAGGGCGAAACGGGTGGCGTTCCAGATCTTGTTGCAGAAGTTGCGGGAGCCGCCGGCCCACTCCTCGCTGATAGCCACGTCGGAGCCGGGGTTGGCGCCGCGCAGCAACGTGAAACGGGTGGCGTCGGCGCCGAAGCGCTCGACCCAGTCGAGCGGGTCGACCACGTTGCCGAACGACTTGGACATCTTCTTGCCGTACTGGTCCCGGACCATGCCGTGCAGGGCCACCGTGTGGAACGGCGGGCGGCCGTCCATCGCGTAGAGGCCGAACATCATCATCCGGGCCACCCAGAAGAACAGGATGTCGTAGCCGGTGACCAGGACGGAGGTCGGGTAGAACTTCTCCAGTTCGGGCGTGCGGTCCGGCCAGCCCAGGGTCGAGAACGGCCACAGGCCCGAGGAGAACCAGGTGTCGAGGACGTCGGGGTCCTGGACGTATCCGGCGGGCGGTTCCTCGTCGGGTCCGACGCAGACGACCTCGCCGGCCGGGCCGTACCAGACAGGGATCCGATGGCCCCACCAGAGCTGGCGCGAGATGCACCAGTCGTGCATGTCGTCGACCCAGTCGAAGTAGCGCTTGGCCAGCTCCGGCGGGTGGATCTTCGTCTGGCCGTCGCGGACTGCGTCACCGGCGGCCTTGGCCAGGGGTGAGACGTTGACGAACCACTGCAGGGACAGCCGCGGCTCCACCACGGTCTTGCAGCGGGAGCAGTGGCCGACCGAGTGGAGGTAGGGGCGCTTCTCCTCGACGATCCGGCCCTGCTCGCGCAGCGCGGCCACCACGGCCGGACGGGCCTCGAAACGGTCGAGCCCCTGGAGGGGGCCGTGCGTGGTGATCACTCCGCGCTCGTCCATCACCGCCAGGGACGGCAGCGAATGGCGGCGGCCGATCTCGAAGTCGTTGGGGTCGTGCGCCGGGGTGACCTTGACGGCGCCGGTGCCGAAGGCCGGATCGACGTGCTCGTCGGCCACCACCGGGATGCGGCGTCCGGTGAGGGGGAGTTCGACCTCGCGGCCGACCAGGTGGGCGTAGCGCTCGTCGGACGGGTGGACGGCCACCGCGGTGTCGCCGAGCATGGTCTCGGCCCGGGTCGTGGCCACGACGATGGAGTCCTCGCCGTCGCCGTACCGGATCGAGACGAGCTCGCCCTCGTCGTCGCTGTGCTCCACCTCGATGTCCGACAGCGCGGTCAGGCAGCGCGGGCACCAGTTGATGATGCGTTCGGCGCGGTAGATGAGCCCGTCGTCGAACAGCCTCTTGAAGATCGTCTGAACCGCGCGGGAGAGACCGGGGTCCATCGTGAAACGCTCACGCGTCCAGTCGACGCCGTCGCCGAGCTTGCGCATCTGACCGAGGATCCGGCCGCCGGACTCTTCCTTCCACTGCCAGACACGCTCGACGAAGGCCTCGCGACCGAGGTCGTGGCGGGACAGGCCCTCCTTGGCGAGTTCCCGCTCGACGACGTTCTGGGTGGCGATGCCCGCGTGGTCCATGCCCGGCAGCCAGAGCGTCTCCTGGCCGCGCATGCGGGCGCGACGGGTCAGCGCGTCCTGGATCGAGTGGTCGAGGGCGTGACCGATGTGCAGGACGCCGGTCACGTTGGGCGGCGGCAGGACGATGCTGTACGGCTCGCGCCCGCTGCTCGCGTCCGCGGTGAAGTGTCCCTCCGATACCCAGCGCTCGTAGCTCCGGGTCTCCACGTCGGCGGGGGTGTACTGGGTGGGCAGATCTGGCATCGTCACGGTGTCCAATTCTAGGGACGTCCGGGTGGTCGATGCTCCAGGCTTCTCCGGAGTCGTCTCCCACCCGGCCGGATCGCCCCGAGCGGACCGGCTCCGGAACGAAAGGACGCCCCCGCGGGATTCCTCCCCCGGGGGCGTCGCGGCCCGGTCTCGCCGGCCGCCGTGCCGTACAGGCGACCGCGGGTTACGCGGACTTCTCGCGCGGCGTGCGCTGCTGCTTGTTGAGCTGGTCGCGGGGCACGAGGGTCGGGTTGACGTGCTCGAGGACCGACTCTCGGGTGATGACGACCCGCGCCACGTCCTGGCGGGAGGGCACCTCGTACATCACCGACTGGAGGACCTCCTCCAGGATGGCCCGCAGGCCGCGGGCGCCGGTGCCGCGCAGGATCGCCTGGTCGGCGATGGCGCCCAGGGCGTCGTCGCTGAACTCCAGCTCGACGTTGTCCAGCTCGAAGAGCCGGCGGTACTGCTTCACCAGGGCGTTGCGCGGCTCGGTGAGGATCTGGATCAGGGCGTCGCGGTCGAGGTTGTGCACGCTGGTGATGACCGGGAGGCGGCCGACGAACTCGGGGATCATGCCGAACTTCAGCAGGTCCTCCGGCATGACGTCCTTGAAGATGTCGGAGGCGTCGATGTCGTCCTTGGAGTGGATGATCGCGTTGAACCCGATGCCCTTGCGGCCGATGCGGGACTCGATGATCTTCTCCAGGCCGGCGAAGGCGCCGCCGCAGATGAACAGCACGTTGGTGGTGTCGATCTGGATGAACTCCTGGTGCGGGTGCTTGCGCCCGCCCTGGGGCGGCACGCTCGCCGTGGTGCCTTCCAGGATCTTCAGGAGTGCCTGTTGGACGCCTTCCCCGGAGACGTCCCTGGTGATCGACGGGTTCTCGCTCTTGCGGGCGATCTTGTCGACCTCGTCGATGTAGATGATGCCGGTCTCGGCCTTCTTGACGTCGTAGTCGGCGGCCTGGATCAGCTTGAGGAGGATGTTCTCGACGTCCTCGCCGACGTAGCCCGCCTCGGTCAGCGCGGTGGCGTCGGCGATGGCGAAGGGCACGTTGAGCATCTTCGCCAGCGTCTGGGCGAGCAGCGTCTTGCCCGAGCCGGTCGGGCCCAGGAGCAGGATGTTGGACTTGGCCAGCTCCAGGCCGTCGTCGCGGCCGCGGTCGCCGGACTGCACCCGCTTGTAGTGGTTGTAGACCGCCACCGACAGGGCCTTCTTCGACTGGTCCTGGCCGATGACGTAGGCGTCGAGGAACTCGTAGATCTCCCGCGGCTTGGGGAGACTGTCCCACTTGAGCTCGGAGGACTCGCTGAGCTCCTCTTCGATGATCTCGTTGCAGAGATCGATGCACTCATCGCAGATGTATACGCCGGGTCCGGCGATGAGCTTCTTGACTTGCTTCTGGCTCTTCCCACAGAAAGAGCACTTCAGCAGGTCTCCCCCGTCGCCGATGCGTGCCACCCCAGATACTCCTTTGCGTGGGACCGCCCTGGCTTCCGCGGTCCGTTTCTTCCGACCGGCCCGATACCCGGTGCGAAAAGTCATCCCGCTCAGGTTTCGACGTTACCGTCTTCTGGGCCCTCAGTGAGCCCCCTGGCGGCGAGTCGCACCGGAACGTGCCCAATTAGGCACCGTTCCGGTGCGGTGGACCCCGCTAGGAAGCTACGGCCTTGGCCAGCTTCTTGCGGGACGGGATGATGTCGTCGATCAGCCCGTACGCCTTCGCCTCCTCGGAATCGAGGATCTTGTCGCGCTCGATGTCCTTGCGGATCTGCTCGGCCGACCGACCGGTGTGCCGCGACAGGATCTCCTCCATCTGCGTGCGCATACGGAGGATCTCACGCGCCTGGATCTCGATGTCGCTGCCCTGGCCGCCGCCCTCGGTGGAGGGCTGGTGGATCAGCATCCGGGCGTTCGGCAGGCCGAACCGCTTGCCGGGCGTGCCGCCGGCCAGCAGGATCGCCGCCGCCGAGGCCGCCTGGCCGAGGCAGACCGTCTGGATCTCCGGCCGGACGAACTGCATCGTGTCGTAGATCGCCATCATGGCGGTGAACGACCCGCCGGGCGAGTTGATGTACATGCTGATGTCGCGGTCGGGATCGAGCGACTCCAGCGTCAGCAACTGCGCCATGACGTCATTGGCCGAGGCGTCGTCCACCTGCACGCCGAGGAAGATGATGCGGTCCTCGAACAGCTTGTTGTAGGGGTTCATCTCCTTCATGCCGTACGAGGTGCGCTCGACGAAGGAGGGAAGGACATAACGGCCGTTGATGTCTCCCGGCCGGATCAACTCACTCACCTTGTTCCCCTTCAGGAGACGGGGCCCGTGGAGGGCACCTGCCGGGCGCTGCGGACGACGTGGTCGATGAAGCCGTAGTCCTTGGCCTCCTCGGCCGTGAACCAGCGGTCGCGGTCGGAGTCGGCCTCGATCTGGTCGATCGGCTGTCCGGTGTGGAAGGCGATCCGCTCGGCGAGGGTCTTCTTGACGTAGAGCATCTGCTCGGCCTGGATGGCGATGTCGGCGGCGGTGCCCCCGATGCCTCCGGATGGCTGGTGCATCATGATGCGGGCGTGCGGCAGGGCGAACCTCTTGCCGCGCTCGCCGGCGCAGAGGAGGAACTGGCCCATGGAGGCGGCCAGGCCCATCGCGACCGTGCACACGTTGTTGGGCACGTATTCCATCATGTCGTAAATCGCCATACCGGCGGTCACGGACCCACCGGGCGAGTTGATGTAGAGCCAGATGTCGCGCTCGCCGTCGTCGGCCGCGAGCAGAAGCAGCTCGGCACAGATCCGGTTGGCGATCTCGTCGTTGACCTGGGTGCCCAGCACGATGATGCGCTCACGCAGCAGCCGCTGGTAGAGCTGGTCTTCGAGCCTGAACGAGCCGGTCGGCTGGCTCATCGACTCAGGCCCGGAGCCGGTCGGCTGGTAAATGGTCGGCGGGCTGGTCACAGCGTCACCTTCCGATGCGTCGTAATCGATTGTGGCTTTGCTTGTGACCTTAACGCGCGCCGCCCACCGGACATGCCCCCTCCCGCTGCTGTTCGCTGACGGCGCATGCTCGCCCCGCTGCCGGGACGCCCCGTACGGGGCGTCCCGGCCGTGTTCCGCGAGGGTTCCGGGAAGACGGCGGCGCCCCACCGCGCCGGGCACGGTGGGGCGCCGCGTGGCGCGCGTCGGCGGTTACTTCCCGGCGGCCTCGTCGGCCTGCTCCGCGGCGGTCTCCTCGGCGGCGGGCTCCTCGCCGGCCTCCTCGGCGTTGATCTCGGCGTAGATGGCCTTGAGGTCGACCTCGTTGCCGGCCTCGTCGGTCACCTTGGCGGCGTCGCCGACCAGGCTCTTGGCCTTGTCACGGACGATCTCGACCATGGCGAGGGTGAGCTGGTCGTTGTCGGCGAGGTGCTGGGCGAGCACGTTCGGGGCGACGTTCATCTGCATGGCGCGGCGCACCACGAAGTTGGTCAGCTCCTGCTCGCTGACGCCGATCTCCTCGGCCTTGACGATCTTGTCGAGGACGAAGCCGGTCTTGAGTGCCTTGGCGGCGCTCTCGTCGAACTCGGCGTTCCGCTCTTCCTCGGTGGTCTGGTAGAGGCGGAAGAACGCCTCCTTGCTCAGGCCGCTCTCCGCGATCTGGTGCTCCAGGTTGTGCTTGCGATTGTCGACCTCGGCCTTGAGGGCGCTCTCCGGAAGCGGGATGTCGATCTGGGCGAGGAGGGCGTCGAGGGCGTTCTCGCGGGCCTGGACGACCTGCTCGATCAGCTTGTTGCGGCGGCCCTGCTCGCGGATGCTGGCCTTGAGCTCGTCGAGGGTGTCGAACTCGCTGGCGAGCTGCGCGAACTCGTCGTCGAGCTCGGGGAGGACCTTCTCCTTGACGTTCTTGATGGTGATCGTGACCACGGCCTCCTCGCCGGCGTTCTCGCCGCCGACCAGGTTCGTGGTGAACTCCTTGACGTCACCGGCGGACATGCCGGCCAGGGCGTCGTCGAGGCCCTGGAGCACCGATCCGGCTCCGACCTCGTAGGAGACGTCGTTGGCCTGCTGCTCCTCGATGTTCCTGCCGTCGATCGCGGCGGCGAGGTCCATGACGACGTAGTCGCCGGCGGCGGCGGGGCGCTCGACGCCGGTGAGCGTGGCGAAGCGCTGGCGGAGGCCGTCCAGCTGGGCCTCGACATCCTCGTCGCTCACCTCGGCGACCGGGACGGTCACCTCGATGCCCTGGTAGTCGGGGACGTCGAAGTTCGGGCGGACGTCGACCTCGGCGGTGAACTCGACCTGCTCGCCATCGTCGATCTTGGTGACCTCGATGTCCGGCTGGCTGACCGGGAAGATCTCACTCTCGTCGACGGCCTGGCCGTACAGCTTCGGCACCGCGTCGTTGAGGGTCTCCTCCAGCACCACCGCGCGGCCGAAGCGCTGCTCGATGATGCGGGCCGGAACCTTGCCGGGGCGGAATCCGGGGACGCGCACCTGCTGCGCGACCTTCTTGTACGCCGCCTTCATGCTCTCGCCGAGCTCCTCGAACGGCACCTCGACAGTGAGCTTGACCCGGGTCGGGCTGAGCTCCTCGACAGCGGTCTTCACGGGGTGGTCTCCTTGATCAAGCTTCGAGTGATCGCGGGCGCGTCAAGTCGTACGGCTACCGCGGCAAGCTCGCGCGCCGCGCCCACATGAGCGGCGCGGGGCACAGCCTTTGAGACAGGCAAGCCGTGAGGGCATGATCCACCGTGGCGGGTGTCCAGCGCCGCTGGCCAGTCTAAGGCAGTCGCGCACCACAGAGCGACCGGTGGTCGTTCAGTTCTCCTTGATGATGCGCCGCAGGATGTCGGTCGTCTCGTCCGGGGTGGTGCTGACGGCGCACAGGCGTTCCATGACCTCGCTGTAACGGTCCACCTCTTCCCGCTTGTCGAGGTAGAGGGCACTGGCGAGTTGCTCGACGTAGACCACGTCGGGCAGGTCGGGGTCGGCGAAGCGCAGCACGCTGAAGGCGCCGCCCTCGGCGCTGTGGCCGCCGAAGCTGAACGGCATGACCTGGATCGTGACGTTCGGCCGCCGCATGAGCTCCAGCAGGTGCTCCAGCTGGGCCCGCATCACGTCGGCGCCGCCGATGGGGCGGCGCAGCGCCGCCTCGTCGATGACCGCCCAGAAGAACGGTCCGTCGGGCCGGTCGAGCACCTTCTGGCGCTCCGTCCGAAGGTCGACGCGGCGTTCGATCTCCTCGGGCCCGACGCCGGCGCTTCCCGCGGTGATGACCGCCCTGGCGTACTCCTTGGTCTGGAGCAGGCCGGGCACGAACTGGACCTCGTAGGTGCGGATCCGGGAGGCGGCCTCCTCCAGCCCGACGTAGGTCTGGAACCACGAGGGCAGCAGGTCGTTGAAGCGGTGCCACCACCCCGGCTCGTTGGCCCGGGACAGGAGGTCCATGACCGCCGAGCGTGCCTGCTCGTCCTCGACGCCGTAGAAGGTCAGCAGGTCGGCGACGTCGCGCTCCCGCAGTCCGACCCGGCCGAGCTCCATCCTGCTGATCTTGGATTCGGAGCCCCGGATCAGATGGCCCGCCTCCTCACGGGAGAGACCCCGGGCCTCACGCAGCCGGCGCAGTTGGGAGCCCAAAAGGATACGCAGAGCTGTCGGACCCGATCCCGGGTGGATCTGCGTCACTTCGCCTCCCTGTGCACTTGGGCCAGCGCACACAGTGTCATCACTTCCGGCCGTCATGACAAGGTCCAACGCCGTGGCCGATTCAACGAGCATCCCGCAAGAATCGAAGATGCGGCTGCACGCTGCAACTGCACGTGCATTTGGGTCTTGCAGGGGGCGGCCCGGTGACTCATGATGGCCTAGTGCATATTGGGCTTAAGGTGCACAAGCTCTGACAATTCACAGGCAGCACCAGGCAGTACGGAGATGGCAATGGCGGCGGGAGGCACCGGCAGGATGGTTGAGGAGCCAGAATCGGCTACCGACTACCTGCGGGCGACCCGCGAGGTCAGCTTCGACGATCTCCTTCTGGCCGACCGGCTCGACGGCTCCGACGCCACCGCGTGCCCGCTCCCCCCTCAGGCCGACTCCGTCAAGACCGCGCGGGACGTGACCCGCTCGACGCTGCGCCACTGGGGTCTGTCAGAACTGGGCGACGACGCAGCGCTAGTGGTTTCGGAACTGGTGACCAACGCGGTCCGCTACTCACTGTGCCCGCCCGTCCGTGCCGACGCCACCCCGATCACGCTGATGCTGATGCGCATCTCGGCGCACGTCGTCCTCGCCGTGGCCGACCCGAGCGACGAGGCGCCCACGCCCAAGGAGCCCGATTTCATCTCCGAGAACGGCCGCGGTCTCTACATCGTGGAGACCTACAGCAGGTGCTGGGGATGGGACCACCTCGCCCGCGGCGGCAAGGCCGTCTGGGCCGTCTTCAGCGGGACCGGCTGACCCTCGCCCTGCCGGATCACGGTCGGGCGGGACCCGCGGACCCCGGGGGCCGGCGCGCCGGCCGGGCCGCACGGACCCCGCCCGACCCCGTCGAACGGAAATCGAACGGGAAAGGGCCGACCCGTACGGATCGGCCCCGGCCGTGGTCGGGGTGACAGGATTTGAACCTGCGGCCCCCTGCTCCCAAAGCAGGTGCGCTACCAAGCTGCGCCACACCCCGGTTCGCCGAGTGCGCGCACGGTCCGGAACTCCGGTACGATTACGCCCTGACGACCGGATGAAGTCTAGACCAGACCGGCACCGGCTCGTGCGGACGTAGCTCAATGGTAGAGCCCCAGTCTTCCAAACTGGCTACGCGGGTTCGATTCCCGTCGTCCGCTCCGAATTACGGAAGGCCAGGTCATCCCATGCGGGACGGCCTGGTCTTCCGCTTTTCCGGGGTGTTCTCCCATCCTCCGCCCCGCCGTCCCTCTCGCGAAATCCGTTCGGCCCGTGCGCTCACGGCGCAATCCGTACGGCGGGCCGGGCCGTACGGACCGCGGCGGCCGGGAGCCGGGGGATTCCGCCCTGGCCTGGGGAAGGGCTCTCCGGGCCGTCCCCGGGCCAAGGGGCACGGGATGCGAAACACCGCGCCGCGCCGTACAGGCGTCACAAGACTCATATGGCGAATAATCCGAAATCTCCGGCAAAAATGAGCCTAGACCCTAGATCGTTCCTTACCATTCTTCTTTGGACGTAGCCGAGTTCGTGGAGGGGAACGTGACGAGGTCCGACGGCGTCATCATCAGCGGTGAGCACAGCGGGCTCCCCCACGCCGCTCGCCTCTCACCCTCCAGTCCGCCCACCGCCGGGTCCGGCGGACCCCGCGGACGGTCCTGGGATCCACCCGCGGGCGGCCCGGCCACCCGGCGGACCACGGCCCCCCTCCGGCGGAACGCGTGAACCGCCGCTTCGTCACCAAGGACCCGGCCACCGCGATCCCCCGGATGAGCAGCCCCGCCTCCATGAACGAGCAGCTGTCGCTGCTCAACGCGGCGAGCAAGCGGATCGGCAGCACCCTCGACATGTTCGAGACCGGCAGGGAGCTGATGAACGTCGCCGTGCCGCGGTTCGCCGACGCGGCCGGCATCCTGGTGCAGGACCGGCTGGTGGCCGAGGGAGAGTCCCCCCAGCGCGCCGTCGACGGGTCGGTGCCGGTCCGGCGGATCGCGGTCGGGGTGTCCAGCTCGTCGCCCGGCGAGTACGCCGACGCGTTCCCGGTGGACGAGGTCGTCGTCTACGACGCCTGGACCCCGTACGCCAGGTGCATGGCCACCGGCAACCCGATCCTCTACCCCCGGCTGGGCCGCCGGACCTCCGAGGAGATCGGGCGGTTCGCCAAGCGCGACACGGTGGCCAGGGTGCTGGAGGACAGCTCGTTCCTGGTCGTGCCGCTGAAGGCGCGCGGCCAGGTGCTCGGATTCGTCGTCTTCACCCGCAGGCCGGACAGCGAGCCGTTCGAGGAGCAGGACATCAACCTCGCCGAGGAGCTGGCGGCGAGGACCGCCGTCTGCCTCGACAACGCCCGGCTCTACAACCGCGAGCGGCGCACCGCGCTCACCCTGCAGAGCAGCCTGCTCCCGGTCGACCTCCAGCAGCCCCTGGGCCTGACGGTCGCCTCCCGCTACCTGCCCGCGAGCGACCTGGTCGGGGTGGGCGGCGACTGGTACGACGTGATCCAGCTCCCCGGATGCCGGGTGGCCCTCGTCGTGGGCGACGTGATGGGGCACGGGATCAGGGCCGCGGCCACGATGGGCCAGCTCCGCACGGCCGCCCGCACGCTCGCCAGCCTCGACCTCACCCCCGCCGAGGTGTTGTTCCGCCTCAACCGGATGAGCCAGGACCTGGACGGCAGCCAGATCGCGACGTGCGTCTACGCCACCTACGACCCCGTCACGCGGACCTGTGCGATCGCCTCGGCGGGACACGTCCCGCCGGTCCTGGTACGGCCCGGCGGCGGGGCCGAGCCGCTGGAGCTGCCCCCCGGGCTGCCCCTCGGCATCGGCAACGAACTGGTGGAGATGCGCGAGCTCGTCCTGCCGCACGGCGCCGTCCTCGCCTTCTACACCGACGGCCTGGTGGAGAGCCGCGAGCGGGACATCGACGAGGGGATCGGCATGGTCTGCGACCTGCTGGCCGATCAGAACCCGGACCTGGAGGCGGTCTGCGACCTCACGATCGAGGCCCAGCGCCCCGGGCACGAGCGCGACGACATCGCGCTCCTGCTGGCCAGGGTGCGGGAGCTGGGCGAGGAGGACCTGGCGCAGCTCACGCTCACCCCCGACCCGCGCTCCGCCGCCCAGGCCCGCCGCCTCGTGCGCGCGACGCTGTCGGAGTGGCGGCTGGACCCGATCGCCGACGCCACCGAGCTCATGATCAGTGAGCTGGTCACCAACGCCATCAAGCACGGCTCGGGCATCGTCGAGGTGCGCCTGCTGCGCGGCCCCTCGCTGGTGTGCGAGGTGGCCGACCGCTCTCCGCTGCCCCCGGTCATGCGTGAGGCGGGCAGCGACGACGACACCGGCCGCGGCCTGCATCTGATCAACTGGCTCGCGCACCGCTGGGGCACCCGCCCGACCCCGGACGGCAAGATCGTCTGGGTGGAGCAGCGCCTGCCGTAGGGTCTCCCCGGCCCTGTTCCCCGGCCCCGCCGGAGCCGTGCCCACGGGACGCGATGACTACTCGTCCCGCGGGAGTTACGGTCGAGGTGAGGATCGGGGAGGACATGATGAGCATCGACATACGCGAGGCCTACCGCCGAGCGCTGGACGACTTCGGCGCTCTCGTCCACCGGATCGGGTCCGGGCAGTGGGGGCGTCCCACCCCGTGCGTGGACTGGGACGTCCGCACCCTGGTCGACCACGTGGTCAGGGAGAACCGCTGGGTCCCCCTGCTGCTGGCCGACCGGACCGTGGGCGAGACCGGTGACGCCCTGGACGGCGACATGCTCGGTGACGACGCGCTGAAGGCGTTCGACACCTCCGCCACCGCGGCCGTGCAGGCCGTGTTCGAGGACGGGGCGCTCACCCGCGTCGTCCACCTGTCGTTCGGCGACGCGCCCGGCGGCGAGTACGTCGCGGAGCTGTTCGCCGACGTCCTGATCCACACCTGGGACCTCGCCCGGGCCATCGGCGCCGACGAGCGGCTCGACCCGGAGCTGGTCGACGCCTGCGCGGCCTGGTTCGCCGACGCGGAGAAGGGCTACCGGCAGGCCGGGGTCATCGGGGAGCAGCAGCCGGTCCCCGCGGGCACCGACGCGCAGACCCGTCTCCTTGCGGCCTGGGGCCGCCCGCCGCGGCCCGCCGGAGACGACGGCTAGATCCGTTCGCGGACGGCCTCCGTCCGCCGCCCGGCGGGAACGCCTGCCGGGCCCGCCCGCGGGCCACTCCCATCCACCAGGTTCCAACATCTTCCAACTACCATGGTTGTGGTAATTTGCTGGAATCTGGTGATTTAAGGGGTGGTCAATGCTCGCCCAGCAGCGGCGGCAGGCGATCTTGGACCGGGTGCGCACGAGCGGCGGCGCCCGGGTCGCCGACCTGGTGCGTGAGCTCGGGGTCTCGGACATGACGATCCGCCGGGACCTGGAGGTGCTGGCCGAGCGCGGGCTGGTGGCGAAGGTCCACGGCGGCGCCACCGTCGCCGGGCCCGGCTCCACCGAGGAACCGGGGTTCGCCGCCAAGTCGGCGCGCCAGCAGCCGGAGAAGGAGGCGATCGCCCGGCGGGCGGCCCGGCTGGTACGGCCGGGCACGGCCGTGGCGCTCTCCGCCGGGACCACCACCTGGACGCTCGCCCGCTTCCTGACCGACGTGCCCGACCTGACGGTGATCACCAACTCGATCGGGGTCGCCGACGTCTTCCACCGCTCCCCCCGCGCCGACCGCACCGTCGTGCTGACCGGCGGCGTCCGCACGCCCTCCGACGCGCTGGTCGGCCCGGTCGCGGTCGCGGCGATCCGCGGGCTGCACGTGGACACCCTCTTCCTCGGCGTGCACGGGATGAGCGTGCGCGCCGGGTTCACCACGCCCAACCTGCTGGAGGCCGAGACCGACCGCGAGCTGGTCGCCTCGGCGCACCGGCTGGTGGTGCCGGCCGACCACACCAAGTGGGACACGGTCGGCATCAGCACGATCGCCGGACTGGCCGAGGCGCACGTCGTGGTCAGCGACTCCGGCCTGCCGGAGGAGGCCCGCGAGGAGCTGGCGTCCCAGGTGGGCGAACTGATCATCACCGACCCCCACCAGCGGAACGAGACGGTGAGCTCATGAAACGCACGATCACCCACCTGGCCGACGGCCGCGAACTGCTCTACTTCGACCGGCGGGACGACGCCGACCGGAGCGCGGCCGACCTGCGCGACCTGCCGCCCCGCCCCCCGGCCTCCGAGCTGCGCTACGACCCTCTCACCGAGGAGTGGATCGCGGTGGCCGGGCACCGCCAGAGCCGCACGTTCCTGCCCCCGGCCGACGAGTGCCCGCTGTGCCCCTCGGCCCCCGGCCGGCTCACCGAGATCCCCTCATCCGACTACGACGTCGTGGTCTTCGAGAACCGCTTCCCGTCCTTCTCCGGCCAGCCGGTCGACGCCGTTCCGGTCGGCGGGCTGAGCGAGGTCCGCCCGGGGACCGGGCGGTGCGAGGTGGTGTGCTTCACCTCCGACCACGGCTCCTCCTTCTCGCGGCTGTCCCCCGAGCAGGTCGATCTGGTCATGGAGGCGTGGATCGACCGTACGGCGGAGCTGTCGGCGCTGCCCGGGGTGGAGCAGGTCTTCTGCTTCGAGAACCGGGGCCCCGAGATCGGCATCACCCTGGCCCACCCGCACGGGCAGATCTACGCCTACCCCTACGTGACCCCCCGGACCCGGCTGTCCCTGGAGGCGGCCGAGCGGCACCGGAGGCGGACCGGCGGCAACCTGTTCGCCGACGTGCTCGCCGCCGAGCGGGAGGCGGGCGTCCGCGTGGTCGCCGCCAACGAGCACTGGACGGCGTTCGTGCCGGCCGCGGCGCGCTGGCCGGTCGAGGTCCACCTCTACCCCCATCGCCGGGTTCCCGGCCTGGGGTCGCTGGAGGCCGCCGAGCGGGCGGCGTTCGGCCCCCTGTACACCCGGGTCCTGCGCGCCCTGGACGGGTTCTTCGGTGTGCCCCTGCCGTACGTGGCGGCCTGGCACCAGGCGCCGGTGCACACCGGCCGGGATCTGTCGTACGCCCACCTGGAGGTGTTCAGCATCCGCCGGGCGCCCGACAAGCTGAAGTATCTGGCCGGGTCGGAGTCCGCGATGGGCGCCTTCGTCAACGACGTGCTGCCGGAGGACACGGCCCGCCGCCTGCGGTCCCTGGTCGGGGAATGACCGGCGGACGGTCACGGGACGGGGTCGCGTGACCGTCCGTTTACCATTACTATCCTCACCCATTGGACTTAATGTCCGATATGCCTAATTCCGGGTGCGTCGCCCGGGAGCCGGGGAACCACCGCACCCGGGGTGAATCCACTTCGGTGGAAGGGCTCTCTCCCGCCCGAACCCGTCAGCTAACCCGGTAGGCGGTAGGAGAGGAGAGCCGTGGCGGCCCCGTCCCCCACGTCCCGTCGCCGTGCGGCCATGACCGTCTCCGCGGTCTCGGCCCTGGTGTTCGTCCTCGCCGGCGGGCCCGCCGGCGCCGACCCCAAGCCGTCCGAGTCCGAACTGCGCGCCGACCTGGCGAAGCTCACCGAGAAGGTCGACGGGCTCATCGAGGACTACGCGGCCAAACGGGAGTCGCTGCGCGAGGCCCGGCAGGCCGAGAGCCGGGCCAGGGCCGCCCTTGCCGAGGCCGAACGCGCCTACGCGGAGGCCAGGAAGCAGGTCGCCGGCATCGCCAGCCTCCAGTACCAGGGCGGTCAGCAGGGGGGCGGGAGCGACCTGCCCTCCCTGCTGACCGCCCCCCGGATGGACGGCGCGGCGGTCACCGCCCAGCTCGCCGCCCAGCAGGGCGCCCACCTCCGGACCTTCGCCCAGAGCCGGGACCTGCGCGGCCGGGCGGCCGAGGAGGCCGCCCGGCTCACCGGCCGGATCGCCGAGGAGGGTGACGCCGTGGCCGCCCGGCGCCGCGACGCCGAGAAGGCCATCGCGGACATCAGGCGGAAGCTCGACGCGCTCGTCCCCGTGGGCTCGGGCCGTCGCACCGACGGCAGCTGGGCGCCCCAGCTGCCCACCGGCTCCGACAACATCACCGACCGTACCCGGATCATGCGCGAGGCGGTCGGGAAGCGGTTCACCCTCCCCCACGAGGTCGGCTGCTACCGCTCGGAGAACGACGGCGGCGAGCACCCGCTGGGCCGGGCCTGCGACTTCATGATGAGTACCGGCGGATCGACGCCCACGGCGGCCCACGTCGGGCTCGGCGACGAGATCGCCGCCTGGGCCCTCAAGAACAGGACCCGGCTCGGGGTGAAGTACGTGATCTGGCGTCAGCGGATCAACAGCGGCACCGGCTGGCACGCCATGTCCGACCGCGGCGGCGTCACCGCCAACCACTTCGACCACGTCCACATCTCGATGTACTGACGGACCCGGCCGGACGTTTCCCGGCGTACCGACGGACCCGGCGGGATCGGCGGCGTCACGGGCGGGTGACGGCGACGTCCGTCGTCCCCGCCGCCTCGGCGACCATCCGGTCCAGGCCGGCCAGGTCGGCCGGGCGGGCGACGGCCGCCTCCGCGAAACGGGCGAGCAGCCGGGCGAACGCCTCGCGGTCGGCCTCCGTCCAGTCGGCGATCAGGCCGTCCAGGTAGGTCCGCCGGTAGCGGACGACCACCTCCAGCACCCGGCGGCCACGCTCGCTCAGCACGAGACGGGCCCGCCGGGCGTCCACCGCCGACTCCTCCCGTGCCACCAGACCCGCGCCGATCGCGTCGTTGACGAGCCTGCTGGCGGTGGACGGGTCCACGTCGAGCTGCTCGGCGACGGCGCCCACGGTCACCTCGGGGACGTCCAGGCTCAGCTTGTGCACCGCGTGCACGACCATCACGTTCGACATCTGCACCGGCCGGGGCGGCTCACCCGCCCGGCGGGCACGCAGCGGCCGGGCCCAGATCCGGCGCAGCCGGAACAGCGCCACGTCGATCGCCGCTCCCGGCGTCCGGTCGTTCACGGCGTACCCCTACGGCGGGTACGGCCCGCCCGCGGCGCGCCGTACGGGACGGATGGTCACGAAAGATCAACCCAGCAGGCGGATCGGGTTGAAGACGTCGGCGTACGCCAGCAGGCCGGCCATGACGATCATCACCAGGGCGATGGCGTAGGTGAGCGGGAGCGCCTTGGCGATGTCCACGTGGGAGGGGGCGGGACGGCGCGTCACACGGGCGAAGCCCCGCTTCAGGCCCTCCCACAGCCCGCCGGCGATGTGGCCGCCGTCCAGCGGGAGCAGCGGGATCAGGTTGAACATGCCGATCGCCAGGTTGAAGACGGCCAGCAGGTTGATGAAGATGACGACCTTGCTCTCCAGCGGGGCCGAGGAGGCCACGATCTCCCCGCCCATGCGGCCGACGCCGACGATGCCCACCGGGCCGTTCTTGTCGCGCTCCTGGCCGGAGAAGGCGGCGTTCCAGACGCCGACCATCTTCTCCGGGAAGCGCAGCAGCGCGCCCGCCGTCAGCGAGGTGGTGTCCCACATGTGGGAGGCGACCGCGCCGAGGCTCTGCCGCTCGGTGACGACCACCGGGCTGACCCCGAGGTAACCGACGCCCTTGTCGATCTTCCCGGGCTCGTCCAGCGACTCGCGGTCCTGGGCGATGAGGTTCGCGGTCACGGTCATCGGCCGGCCGTCCCGCTCGATGCCGATCGCCAGCGGGCCGGCGCCGTGGGAGCGGATGGCCCGCGTCGCGGCGTCCCAGCTCGCGACGGGCCTGCCCGCCACCGACACCAGGACGTCACCGGCGCGCAGCCCCGCCGCGGCGGCCGGGCTGGGCCTGTCGGTCGCGGCGCACCCGGCCCCGGGGTTCTTCGCGATCTCGGCGGAGGTCTTGACGCACTGCGGGACCGAGGAGATCTGGTTCTTCTGGACGGCGACGCCGAAGCCCATCATCACGACGGCGAACAGCACGAACGCCAGCACGAAGTTCATCGCCGGGCCGCCCGACATGACGATGACCTTCTGCCACCAGGGCTTGCGGTAGAAGACCCGGTCCTCGTCGCCGGGGCGGACCTCCTCCATCGCCGCGTCGCGGGCGTTCTCGATGAGGCCCTGCCACGGCCCGGTGGAGACCGAGCGCAGCGTGCCCGGCGCGTCGGTGGGCCGGGGCGGCAGCATGCCGATCATCCGGATGTAGCCGCCGAAGGGGAGCCACTTGACGCCGTACTCGGTCTCGCCCTTGTGGCGCGACCACAGCGTGGGGCCGAAGCCGACCATGTACTGGGTGACCTTGACGCCGAAGAGCTTGGCGGGCACCAGATGGCCGATCTCGTGCAGGCCGATCGAGACCATGAGTCCCAGGAGGATGATGAGGACCCCGACGAGCCAGCTCACAGGTCGTACTCCCCGGTCGTTTATGTGCGGGCGGCTTCCAATGGAGACTAACCCACGCTCCGTGGTTCCAGAGTGCCACAGAGACGGACCCTCCGGATCAAGACCCTTGCGCCGGGTTGACCGAATGGGGACACTTCGTTGACAGTAAGCGATCGTGCGGTCACCCTGTGAGAGGCGCTGGGGGGAAACTTTTGATCGGGATCCTGATTGCCGAGCACCTGCCGCTGGTCCGACGGGGCCTGGTGGCCTCGTTGGCGTGCGAGTCGGACCTCAAGGTGGTGGCGGATGTCGAGCGCGGCGAGGAGGTACTGCCCGCCGTGCTGCGACACCGCCCCGACGCGGCGGTCGTCGATCTGGATCTGCCCGACGTCGACGGTTTCACCGTCGCGCTCCGGCTGCACGAGGACGTCCCGTCCTGCCGGACGCTCCTGCTGTCGCGCCACCCCAGCGCCGGCCAGGTACGGCGGGCCTTCTCCGTGCACGCGCTCGGATTCATGAGCCTGGACGTGCAGCCCGAGCAGCTCGCCGACGGCGTGCGGCGGGTGGCCGCCGGGAGACGGGCGATCGACTCCGAGCTCGCGGTCGCCGCCCTGGAGTCGGCGGAGAACCCGCTGACCCGGCGGGAGCTGGACGTGCTGCGGCTGGCGGCGCTGGGGGCGCGGTCCAACGAGATCGCCGACCAGCTCTTCCTCTCCGTGGGAACGGTCCGAAACCACCTGTCGCGGATCATCAGCAAGACCCAGGCCCGCAACCGCCTCGACGCCGTGCGGATCGCCCGCGACGCCGGGTGGTTGTGACGCTGTGGTTGTGACGCTCTGCTCAAACGCCCGGCTCGGAGATGCCCGGCTCGGAGAGCGTCGGTTCGAGGACGCCCGGGGTCCGAGGATGCCCGAGCCGAGAGCCCGTTCCGAGTGAACCGGTCCCGCATGAGCCGGTCCCGCATGAGCCGGTCCCGCATGAGCCGGGGGGGGGGGGGGGGCCCCCCCCCCCCCCCCCCCCCCCCCCCCCCCCCCCCCCCCCCCCCCCCCCCCCCCCCCCCCCCCCCCCCCCCCCCCCCCCCCCCCCCCCCCCCCC
>NZ_JBVJKQ010000033.1:0-24711 GCF_055585205.1 Streptosporangium sp. NPDC053982 | reverse complement strand
TATGAACGAGCTGTTCGGGGGTCACGCCCGCATCGAACCATCACCCGGACGACCCGACCAGCCACAACAGCCTGACCTAACAAAGCACTACTAGGGCGTGTCCCGTGATCTTGGTGCCGGTAGTGCGGACTCCACGGTGGTCCGCGCGCATCAGCACGCGGCCGGAGCACGACACGCCCCGGCGTTGGACCTGCCTTCAAAGGGGAAGGTGAAGATCACAAAGGGGTGACGGCTAGCCGGGAGGCGCTGGGCCGGTCCCGCGGCGGACTGTCCACAAAGATTCACCTGGTCGCCGACCGGCGCTGCCGCCCGATTGTCACCCTGCTCACTCCCGGCCAGCACGGTGACAGCCCACGGTTCATCCCGCTCATCGACTCCATCCGCATCCGCCGCCCCGGCGGGGTGGGCAGGCATCGCAAGCGTCCCGTCCGCGTGCTGGCCGACAAGGCATACTCCTCCAAAGCCAACCGCGCCTACCTGCGCCAACGCGGCATCAAGGCCGTGATCCCCATCAAGAAGGACCAAGCCGCCCACCGCGCCAAGCGCGGTTCCAGGGGCGGACGGCCACTCGCTTTCGACCGCGAGGCCTACAAGGAACGCAACACCGTCGAGCGCTGCGTCAACAAGCTCCGCCAGCACCGTGCCGTCGCCACCCGCTACGACAAACGACAACTCATCTACCAGGGCATCCTCAACGTCGCGTCAATCCGTATCTGGCTCCGCGACCCCGTCCCGTGGCATCCCTGCAAGATCGAAATCGGGTGGTGTCCTGCACGCCTCACCCGTCATAATCCGGGCATGTTCGTTGTCACAGTGACCTACACGGCGCCGCTCAAGGACGTAGATGAGTGGCGGCCGGCCCACGGCGAATGGCTGAAAGGCCTCATCGCCCGGCGGCTGTTTCTGGTGGTCGGACGCCAGGTGCCTCTGGTCGGTGGCATCTACCTGACGGCCGATATGCCTGCCGAAGAACTCGCTCAGATCCTGGCCACCGATCCCTATGCCCTCAACAGTGTCGCCACGCACAGCGTCGTGGAATTCACCCCACTGCTCGTCGCAGACGGCCTGGAGAGCCTCAAGAGCTAAACCACCGATACTGGGGGTCTTCACCACACCGAATCAAGATCACGGGACACGCTCCAGTCAGGCCCGTGAATCCTGTCACCGGGGTGTTCAACCGGTGAGAAGATCGGGGGTGCTCCGAACAGCGGACTCGGTACTCGCACGATTGCCGGAACCGCTGCACGCACTCGCACTGAAACACTGTCAACCGCTGAGGTTCACGGTGGTGGGTGGGGCGGCGTTCTCGGTCGACAACGCGGTGCTCTATAGGTTGAAGCCGACCGACTTGCGGCCACTACGTGATCTTTGATCGTCGTCACGACACTCGATGATCACGGTGGCCGCACGCGTTTGTGTACTCGCTCACCGGAATGTCTTTGAAGGAGGACGTCACGTGCGTTGGCTGGACGTGCGCCGGCACAGCCTGACCAAGAAAGGCGCGGCGCGTGGCCGCGGGTCGCATCTGTCGGCTGACGGCATCACACTGGCCCGATTCATCGGCTCTGAAGCCGGCCCCTACGAGCGGGTCGTCACCAGTTCGTCTCCTCGGGCCGTGGAGACCGCTGTCGCGATGGGTTTCGCCGTTGACGACACCATGGAGATGCCGTCGGGTTATGTGTCCGAGGAGATTCCCCGGCACGCACAATGGGGCTGGACCGACCCCTACCGGCGGCTCGCGGGGATCATCCGGGAGGGCCGGGCCGCGGCGGCCGTGGCCGAGACTCTCCGAGTGATCTGGGTGGACACGGTCGGTGACGTCGCGGAGGACCGCTCGGCGCTCCTGGTCGGGCATGGAGGGGCGATCGAACTGGCGTTGGTGGCGTGCTTTCCGGATGCTTCACACGATTCCTGGGGGACGCCGTTCGCGCACTGCGACGGTGCGCGCCTCGGCTTCGCCGACGGTCATTTCGTGAGCATCGAATTCCACCGGGCGCCGCAGAGCCCCGTCCCGCCGAGTTGAAGTTCGCTGACCGCGGCCGGAGCGCTAGGAGGGAATCTCGTCCCGCTGATGTGGGCACAGGCCGACGATGGCGATCCTGGCTATGTAAGCACACCCCGCACCCAGGCTAGACGGCCAGGGCGCCCCTTACCCTTGCGGCCAGGGCGGCAAGCTCCTCGGGCGTGTGCTCGACGATCCCGCCCTCCGCCATGAGCGCGTGGTACTGCTGCTGTTCGTAGGGAACGCCGGGTGGCAGGGCGGCGATGTGCCAGTGCAGGTGGGCGTTTCCCTGCTGACTGCCCAAGGACAGCAGGTAGGTGCGCTCGCAGGGCACGCTCGCCTCCAGGGCGAGAGCCACTCGGCGCACCACCCGCATCACCGCGATGAACCGGTCCTCGTCGAGATCTCGCACGACGTGTTCGACGTGGGCCTTGGGCGCCACAAGGACATACCCGGGCAGAGCCGCGAAGCGGGCGAGAAACCCGATGTGGGTGCCGTCGTCGTAGACGATCTCTTCCGGCTGGCCGGGGTCTCCGCTGACGATCGCGCAGATGAAGCAGGGCCCGGTCCGGGAGCGACGGCTGTAGCTTTCCACATCGAAGGGCACGCGCTTGATCGGGCCGGTCATCACACTCCTCGATGGAACGCGAGGTCTTCATGTGATTGATCATCTTATGCGTTGAGGCCGGCCGCGTGGGGGGCGCGGTCAGCGGCTGCGAGGCCGCCGGCCAGGCGGGGCGGCGAAGGAGAGCGGCCGGTGAGGCTGCGGGTTCAGCCCGTGAAGTAGTGTCCCGCGTTCAGGTCGGCGATGAGCCCGGGCCGGTCGGGGTGCCAGTCCAGCAGCTTCCGGGTCAGGGCGGAGGAGGCCGGGGCGTCCAGCGTGGTGAAGAGGGCCAGCCAGCCGAAGTGCTCGTCCGCCTCCCGCGCGGGGATCGCGGTCACCGGCACGCCGAGCCCGTGCCCGATGGCGTCGGCGACGTCGCGTAGCGGCACGCCCTCCTCGGCGACGGCGTGCAGCCGCGCGCCCGCGGGGGCCTTCTCCAGCGCCAGCCGGTACAGGCGGGCGGCGTCCAGCCGGTGCACGCTCGCCCAGCGGTGGCCGCCGTCGCTCACGTAGGCGGAGACGCCCTTCGCGCGGGCGATGCCGATCGCGGTCGCGACGAATCCCGGGTCGCCCTCCCCGTGCACCAGCGGCAGCCGCAACACCGAGACCCGCACCCCGCGCTCCGCGAACGACAGCGCCACCTGCTCGGCGGCCCCCCGGGGCGAATGCGTTCCCGGCTCGTCCTCCTCGGTGCCGACACGGCCGGGCGGGAGCAGACCGGTGCCCGAGGTGACCACGAGCGGCCGGCCGGAGCCCGCCAGCGCCTCGCCGAGCGCCGCGATGGCCCGCCGGTCGGTCTGGTTGGCGGCCTCGAAGTTCGCGAAGTCGTGCACGAAGGCCAGGTGGATGACGGCGTCCGCGGCGGTGGCCCCGTCGCGCAGACCGGCGAGGTCGTCGAGCGAGCCCGGGTGGGGCTCGGCTCCCGCGGCCCTCAACGCGGCGGCGGCCTCGTCCGTACGGGCCAGGCCGGACACCTGGTGCCCGGCCTCGATGAGATCACGGACGACGGCGGAGCCCACGAAGCCCGTGGCGCCGGTGACGAAAACACGCATGACGATCTCCTTTTCAGCGGTGCTCCCATCGTCGGAGCCGGTGCCGTACGGCGTCCAAAGCCTGTTCCTCATCGGGCAATACGTCTCAGGCATCACCGCAGTAGGCTGCGGGGTATGCCCGACTCGCCCGACCTCGATCTGCGGCTCGTGCGCTACTTCACGGCGGTCGCCGAGCACCGGCACTTCGGCCGTGCCGCCGAGGCCCTGCACATCACCCAGCCGTCGCTGAGCCGGCAGATCCGCGGCCTCGAACGGCAGCTGGGCGCCCGCCTGCTCGACCGCACCCCGCAGGGCACGCGGCTCACCGAGGCGGGCGAGGTCTTCCTGCCCCGCGCCAGGACGCTGCTGCGCTCGGCCGCCCAGGCGGCGGCGCAGGCCCGTGCCGCCGCCCGGCCCAGCCGGATCACGATCGGGTACACGGCGGGCCTCATCGTCACCCCGGCCGTGCGTGACCTGCGCCACCTGCACCCGGACGCCGACGTGCGCACCTCCCACGTGGCCTGGAACGAGCCGCGGCCCGCCCTGTTCGACTACCGTGTGGACGCGGTGGTGACCCGGCTGCCGTTCGCGACGGACGGGCTCGACGTGACGGTCCTGTACGACGAGCCGCGCATGCTGCTGCTCTCGCGCGACCATCGCCTCGCGGGCAGGGAGTCCGTGACGCTGGACGACATCGCCGACGAGCCGCTGCCCCGGCTGGCCGACCCGGACCCGGCCTGGGAGGCGTACTGGCGCATCGATCCCAGGCCCGACGGCCGCCCGGCTCCCGACGGCCCGCTCATCTCCGGCATCGAGGACAAGTTCGAGCTGATCGCCGCCGGGGAGGCGGTGGCCATCGCGGCCGGTTCGGTCTTCGTCAGCCTCCGCCCGGACATCACCTCGATCCCTCTGGAGGGCGTCGAGCCGAGCCACGTCGTGCTGGCGACCCGGGCCGGCGACCGCAACCGCCTGGTGCCGGCGTTCCGCAGGTCCGCCAAGGCGCTGCTCACCGGTTCGCGGGCGGCCCCGAGGGCTTCGGCGGCCTCGGCGTCCTGATCGGCGACGCCGGAAGCGGCCTCGGTGGGCCGGTCATGGATCGGCGTCGGGCACCCGCTGCGCGGCGGCGTAGGCGCCCTCGCGCACCCGCTGGATCCATCCGGCCGGGCTCAGCCCGGGGATCGGATGCCTGAGCGGGTCGAAGCGGACCGGCTCGTCGTCGTCCGTGCGGGCGGGGCCGCTCAGTTCCAGCACGCCGAAGCGCTCCCACGGCCCGGCGGGGGAGGCCACCACCAGGTCGAACACCAGCGGACGCGCGGCGGCCACGCGGGCGAGCGCGCCGAGCCGGGCGGGGGAGGCCCAGGAGCGCCGCGCCACCGCGCCGAGCAGCACCCTGCCGCAGCCCGCCGCGCCGTACGGCAGCAGCGAGCCGTACAGGCCCGGCGCCCACCGGACGGCGGGCCGCAGCAGGCGGCGGCCGGGCACGGTGCGGCCGGTGGTGGCCAGCAGCAGTTCGGCGACGACGTCCGGGGCGGCCTCCGCGCCGCTCCCGGTCATCCCGGTTCCTCCTGCCTCCCCGGCGTTCCCGCCTTTCCCGGTGTCCTCCGCGCCGGCGGTGTCACCGGGCGCCGGCTGCCGCCACCGTACGGCCAGGCCCAGCACGTCCGGCGACGGATACGGCAGACCCGCCGACCGCGACAGCCGGGCGATCCCGCGCAGTTCCGCCGCCTCGTCCAGGAACGCCGCGCCCCTCGGGCTCGGCGCGCCGTGCAGGTGGAGCGCGGCGTCGAAGAGCAGCCCCACCGGGTGCAGGGGCCGGCCGCGGCGGATCCGCGCCGCCGTCCCGAAGACCGCCGCGAGTCCCGCCCTCGCGGCGGAGGTCACCGGTCCCTGCCTCACGCGTTCCTCCCCCTCGTCCTCGTCGTCGGCGGCGCGCCGTGCCACCTCGTTACCCGTGGCGACGCGGCCGAACCCGGGTGCCGTGCTCAGGTGGCGCCGGTGAGGTCGCGGGCGGCCTCGGCGAAGGCGCGGAGGCGGGCGGTGGCGTTGTCGGCGCGCCACAGCAGGCCCCAGTGCAGCGGCGGGGCGTCCTCGAAGGGGACGTAGGCGACGTCGGGGCGGACGTAGTAGCGCCTGGCCTGCGCGCCGACCGGGAAGACGCCGTGTCCGGCGCCGACGAGGGTGAGCGCCTCGTTGAAGGTGGCGGCCTGGGGGCCGCGAGCGATCGGCTTCCCGGACGGCGTGGCGGACGGGGTGCGGTCGAGGCGCAGCGAGTCGGGCAGCGTGGCGGGGAGCTGGAGCAGCGTGACCCGGGCCAGGTCCTCCAGGCGAATCGAGGCGCTGCGGGCGAAGGGATGCCGGGCCGGGACGGCGAGCATGCGCGCCTCCGACATCAGCACCGGCCCGGTGGCGATGCCGGGCTCCTCGACGGGGAAGGTGGCCAGGGCGACGTCGATCTCGCCGTCGCGCAGCCAGGGCATGAGGTCGGTCATCTGCGCCTCGCGGAGCAGGACGTCGCAGTCGGGCCGGCGTCGCCGCAGCAGTTCCGCGGCCCCGACCAGCAGCTGCCCGCCCGCCGCGCCGACGAAGGCGACCCGCAGCGTGCCGGTCAGGCCGCGGCCGCTCGCCACGGCCTGCTCGAAAGCGCCGGTGATCTGGTCCCAGGCGGGGCGCACGCCCTCGTACAGCCGCCGTCCCGCCGCCGTCAGCTCGACGCGGCGGCTGGTGCGCTCGAACAGCGGGACGCCGGTACGGCGCTCCAGTTTGGCGATCGTCTGGCTGATCCGGGCGGTGGACACGCGCAGCCGCTCGGCGGTCCGGCCGAAGTGCAGCTCCTCGGCGAGGGTGAGGAACGCCTCCACCTCGTGCCGCTCCAGCATGACCCTCCCATCGTTAACCCGGGCTTCACGATCCTTGCACAGGACCGCATTGATCGGCCGCTCGCCCCGGCCGAGAGTGGAGCCGTCCGAAAACCCCCTGATCTGCGAGGAAAAAAGACCATGAACTCCCTGACCGCCCTGCGCTCCGCCGTCCGCGGCCGGGTCCGGCTGCCGGGCGACCCAGGTTTCGACGCCGCCCGCCGCCCCTGGAACCTGGCGATCGAGCAGACGGTGGCGGCCGTGGTGGAGGCCGCCGACGCCGACGACGCGGCCGCGCTGGTCCGCCACGCCCGCGCCGCCGGGCTGGGGGTGGCGGCGCAGCCGAACGGGCACGGCGCCACCGGCCGCACCGACGGTGTGATCCTGCTGCGCACCGCCCGGCTGGACACCCTGGAGATCGACCCGGACGCCCGGCGCGCCCGCGTCGGCGCGGGCGTGCCCTCGGGGCGGGTGCAGGCCGCCGCCGCGCCGTACGGCCTGACCGGTCTGCCCGGCAGCTCCCCGGTCGTCAGCGTCACCGGCGCGGCCCTCGGCGGCGGGCTGAGCTGGTTCGGCCGCGCCCACGGCTGGATCGCCGACGGCGTCACCGCCCTCGACGTCGTCGACGCCGACGGCCTGCGGCGGCGCGTCACCGCCGACGCCGACCCGGACCTGTTCTGGGCACTGCGCGGCGGAGGCGGCGACTTCGCGATCGTCACCGCCCTGGAGCTGACCCTGCACCCCGCGCCGCGCCTGTACGGCGGGCGGATGCTGTGGACGGCCGGGCACGCCCCGGCCGTCCTGGACGCCTACCGGCGTGTCACCGCCGACGTGCCCGGGGAGCTGACCGTCTGGCTGGACCTGCTGCACTTCCCCGGCTCGGATCCCATGGTCGCCGTCGACGTCACCCACCTCGGCGGTGCGGACGAGGCCCGCGACCTGCTCGGTCCGCTGGAGCGCCTGCCCCGGCCGCTGTCCGACAGCCGGCGCGTCATGCCGGTCTCCGAGATCGGCTCCATCACCGCCGAGCCGACCGATCCCGGCCCGGGACTCTCGCGCGCCGAGCTGCTGACCGGCCTGGACGACGCCGCGGCCGAGACCCTGCTGGCCGACCCGATCGCCCCGCTGTTGAGCGCCCAGATCCGCCACCTGGGAGGCGCGTTCGCCCAGCCCTCCGACAGCCCGCACGGCCCGCTGGCCGAGCCGTACGCGCTCTACCTGTTCGGAATCCCGGCGGACCCGGCGACCGCGGAGGCCGTCACCGTCCGGCAGCGCGCCCTCGCCGAGGCGCTGCCCGTCAGCGGGCGCAAGCCCCTCACCTTCCTGGGCCCTGGCGAGACCGCGGCCGACGCCTTCGCTCCCGCGGCGCTGGAGCGGCTGCGCGAGATCAAGCGCCGCCGTGACCCGCACGGCGTCATCCGCGGCAACTTCCCCGTTCTCGGCTGACCTCGTCCGGGCGTGTCCTCCGCCCTCGGGGCTTCCCGGCCGCCCCGCCTGCGCGCGGGGCGGCCGAAGCGTTACGAACGGGTTTCCGGGAGGTTAGCCGGAACCATTGACACCATCTTTGTTAGCGATAACAATCGGCTCAGCGAACACGCCTTTCATTCCGGTCATCACGTTATGTGACTGTTTGACGCTTCTTATGCCTCGGTGACGGCCGGCACGAGCGTTGCCGGGGCCCGCTGGATGACCCCCCGATCCGCAAGGAGATGTGCACGATGAGGTTGGCACGAATCGCGGGCGCGCTGTCCGCCGTCGTACTCGCCGCCACCATGACGGCCTGCGGCTCCAGCCAGAAGACGGTGGACACCCAGGCCTCCGCCGACAGCGGCGGCGGCGCGGCCGGCGCGCTGATCGGCGTCACCATGCCCACCAAGTCCTCCGAGCGCTGGATCCACGACGGTGACAACGTCAGGTCGCAGCTGGAGAAACTGGGCTACAAGGTCGACCTGCAGTACGCCGAGAACGACATCCCCACCCAGGCCAACCAGATCGAGAACCAGATCACCAAGGGCGCCAAGCTGCTGATCGTCGCCTCCATCGACGGCACCGCGCTGACCTCCCAGCTCCAGCAGGCCGCCGACAACAAGATCCCGGTCATCGCCTACGACCGCCTGATCCGCAACAGCCCCAACGTCGACTACTACGCCACCTTCGACAACTTCAAGGTCGGCGTCCAGCAGGCCACCTCGCTGCTGAAGGGACTCGGCGTCGACGGCGGCAAGAAGGGCCCGTTCAACGTCGAGCTGTTCGGCGGCTCGCCCGACGACAACAACGCCACCTTCTTCTGGAACGGCGCCATGTCGGTGCTCAAGCCGAAGATCGACGACGGCACGCTGAAGGTCAAGAGCGGCCAGACCGACTTCAAGACCGCCGCGATCCTGCGCTGGGACCCCGCCACCGCGCAGCGGCGCATGGAGGACATCCTCACCAAGACCTACACCGGCGACGCCAAGGTCGACGGCGTGCTGTCGCCCTACGACGGCCTGTCCATCGGCATCCTGTCGGCGCTCAAGAGCAACGGCTACGGCACCGGCGCCCAGAAGTACCCGGTCGTGACCGGCCAGGACGCCGAACTCGCCTCGGTGAAGTCGATCATCGCCGACGAGCAGTACTCCACCATCTTCAAGGACACCCGCAAGCTCGCCGAGACGACCGTCAAGATGGCCGACGCCGTCCTCAAGGGCGGCAAGCCCGAGGTGAACAACACCAAGGACTACGACAACGGCAACAAGGTCGTCCCCTCCTACCTCCTCGACCCGGTGATCGTCGACAAGGACAACTACAAGGACGTCATCGTCGGCGGCGGCTACTACACCGAAGACCAGCTGAATTGACATCCTCCCCCGCGGAAGGCGGGGGATTCCAACCCTTTGTCCTACGCGATGAGGAGGCCAGGTTGAGGTTCGCGGTGCGTCGGCCCGGTAACCCGTGGCCCTTCCCGCGCAGCCACGGCATGCCCTGCCGCGTGTGCGAGGTTGCGTGCGGCGTTCACATCCGCGTGCCCGACATGATGGCAGGAGCGGCACCGGAAGCGCGCTTGGCTCTCACGCGCCCTCCGATCCACGACCCCGCACACCGAGCAGCACTGACTGGTGAACGCCGGGTCTACCCGGATGACCCGGCCGGGCGCCTTGTCCTCCAGACGGGTGAGGAGCATGCTCCAACCGTTGGCGAGGATGCCGCGGTTCAGCCCGGCCTTCTGCCGCACCCCGCGGCCCGGCTTCTCCAGGGTGCCGCGGGCCGAGCGGGTCATCGCGGCGACCTTGAGGTCCTCGACCGCGATGACGTCGAACCGGCGCGCCAGATCGGTGCTGGTCTTCTCCACCCAGTCCTTACGGCGATCCTTGCGCCGCGCTTTCAGCCGGGCGAGGGCGGCTTTGACCTTCGCCCGCCGGGCCGAGCCGGGCTTGGCGCGGGCGAGCCTGCGCTCCAAGCGCCGCAGTCGTGCCTGCTCCGTCTCCCGCAGGGGCGCGACGGTGAGCAGCTCGCCGGTGGACAGCGCCGCCGAGACCACCACACCCCGATCCACGCCCACGGCTTCACCGTTGCCCGGCGCGGGAATCGGCTGAGGAACGGCGGCGAAGGCGACATGCCAGCGCCCGGCCCGATCCCGGGCCACCCGGTAGGACTTCACCCCGGCTGGCACCGGCCGCGACCAGCGAAAGCGAACCCACCCGACCTTGGGGATCCGCACTTCGCCGACATGGCGCGACAGGCGGCGCACGTCCTCGGCTTTGACCGCGACGATGCGGAAGCCCTCGCTCCGGCCGCGTTTGCGCCAGCCCGGCTTGTCGTGCGTGCCGCCGAAGAAGTTGGCCATCGCCTGCGCGAAATCCTTGAGTGCTTGCTGCTGCACGACGACCGACCCTTGGGCCAGCCAGGGGCAGGCGGCGCGGGCCTCGGTGAGCTGGCGGCACTGCTCGGCGAAGCCCGGGGCGCTGCCGCGTCCGGGCCACCAGAAGGAGTACTGCTCGACGGCGAGGTTCCACACGTACCGGGCATGGCGGCAGTGCTCTGCCAGCGTCGCTTCCTGGGTGGGGGTGGGCTGCAGCCGGTAGCGAGACACACACGAAATATTACTGACCGTCATCGAACTGTCGTTGGTGAAACAAGAAAAACCCCCTACCTGATCGTGCTGCGTTTCCTTCCCGCACTGAAGGGCGGGGACTCCATGCCGCAGATTCATGGTGACGAAAGGCGTGTCCGAGACCCCAGGTGGTCCTGGGCGTCCCAAGACCGAGGGGCCTCCTTCCCGCGATGACCGACCAGAAGACCGACCAGAAGTCCGACCACATCCTGCGGATGAGCGGGATCACCAAGACCTTCCCCGGCGTCAGGGCGCTGCAGGACGTCACCCTGTCGGTACGGCGGGGCGAGATCCACGCGATCTGCGGAGAGAACGGCGCCGGCAAGTCGACGCTGATGAAGGTGCTGTCCGGGGTGCACCCGCACGGCGACTACGAGGGCGAGATCGTCTTCGACGGCGCCCGCTGCGAGTTCGGCGGCATCCGCGACAGCGAGCGCGCGGGCATCGTCATCATCCACCAGGAGCTGGCGCTCAGCCCGCAGCTGTCGATCGCCGAGAACATCTTCCTGGGCAACGAACGCGCCAGGCGCGGGATCATCGACTGGAACCGCACCAACCACGAGGCCGCCGAGCTGATGAGGCGGGTCGGCCTGCGGGAGAACCCGGTGACGATGGTCGCCGACATCGGCGTGGGCAAGCAGCAGCTCGTCGAGATCGCCAAGGCGCTGTCGAAGCGGGTGAAGCTGCTCATCCTCGACGAGCCGACCGCCGCGCTCAACGACGAGGACTCCGCGCACCTGCTGGACCTGCTGCGGGGCTTGCGCGGGGAGGGCATCACCTGCGTCATCATCTCCCACAAGCTCAACGAGGTGACCGCGATCGCCGACTCCGTCACCGTCATCCGCGACGGGCGGACGATCGAGACGCTCGACATGGCCGGCGGCGGCGTCACCGAGGACCGCATCATCTCCGGGATGGTGGGCCGCGCCCTGGACAACCGCTTCCCGCCGCACGAGCCGTCCATCGGCGAGGAGGCGCTGCGCATCGAGGACTGGACGGTGCACAGCCCCACCCAGCCCGGCCGCAAGGTGGTCGACGGCGCGAGCCTCACCCTGCGCCGCGGCGAGATCGTCGGACTGGCCGGGCTGATGGGCGCGGGCCGCACCGAGCTGGCGATGAGCGTGTTCGGGCGGGCCTACGGCACCGACATCTCCGGCAGGATCTTCAAGGACGGCAGGCAGGTCCGGATCCGCACCGTCCAGGACGCCATCGAGCACGGCCTGGCCTACGCCACCGAGGACCGCAAGCGCTACGGCCTCAACCTCATCGACGACGTCAGGCGCAACATCTCGGCCGCGGGCCTGGCCGGGCTGTCGCGCCGCGGCTGGGTCGACGAGCGCGAGGAGTACAAGGTCGCCGAGGAGTACCGCCGGAGCATGAACATCAAGGCCCCCGGCGTGTCCAGCGTGGTCGGCAAGCTCAGCGGCGGCAACCAGCAGAAGGTCGTGCTGTCGAAGTGGATCCTCACCCAGCCCGACGTGCTGATCCTCGACGAGCCGACCCGGGGCATCGACGTCGGCGCCAAGTACGAGATCTACACGATCATCAACCGGCTGGCCGACCAGGGCCGGGCGATCCTGGTGATCTCCTCGGAGCTGCCGGAGCTGCTGGGCCTGTGCGACCGCATCTACACCCTCTGCGAGGGCCGCGTCACCGGTGAGGTGCCGCGCCGGGAGGCCACGCAGGAACGCCTCATGCACCTGATGACCAAGGGACAGGAGTAAGCCCTCATGAGCAGCATCACCCCCGCCGAGGTGGCGGCCGGGACCGGGACCGGGGCCGGGGACCCGGAGGAGCCGCGGCGGCCGGGACGGGTGTCGCTGGGCGGGCTGTCGCTCAACCTGCGCTCCAGCGGCATCTACATCGCCTTCGCCCTGATCATCGCGCTGTTCTCGGTGCTCACCGACGGGGCCCTGCTCCAGCCGCAGAACATCTCCAACATCATCGTCCAGAACTCCTACGTCCTCATCCTCGCCATCGGGATGATCCTGATCATCATCGCCGGGCACATCGACCTGTCGGTGGGCTCGGTGGTCGCGGTGACCGGCGCGCTGGCCGCGGTGCTCATGGTCGACATGGGCCTGCCGTGGCCGGCGGCGCTGGCGGCCACGCTGGTGGCCGGCGGCCTCGTCGGCGCCTGGCAGGGGTTCTGGATCGCCTACTTCGGCATCCCGGCGTTCATCGTGACGCTCGCCGGAATGCTGCTGTTCCGCGCGCTCACCCTGACCGTGCTGGGCAACCAGGGCATCGGCCCGTTCCCCGACGCGGTCCGCACCCTCTCCAACGGCTTCACCGACGGCTACCTCGGCAACATCGGCCTCGGCCCGCTGGGCGGCGCCGACCTGTTCAGCCTGCTGGTCGGCCTGATCGCCGTCGCCGGCATGGTCACGGCGCAGTGGCGCGCCCGCCGGGCACGCGCCGGATACGGCCAGACCGTGGACCCGTTGCCGCTGTTCGCCCTGAAGATGGCGGCCGGGACGGCGCTGATCCTCTTCCTGGTCGTGCAGCTCGCCCGGTTCAAGAATCTTCCCTGGGTGCTGGTGCTGCTGGCGGTGCTGGTGCTCGGCTACTCGCTGCTGGCCGGCCGTACGGTCTTCGGCCGCCGGATCTACGCCATCGGCGGCAATCTGCACGCGGCCGTCATGTCCGGGGTCAAGGTCAAGCAGGTCGTCTTCTGGATCTTCGTTAATATGGGGGTGCTGTCGGCCGTCGCCGGCGTCATCTTCGCCGGACGGCTCAACCAGGCCGGCCCGACGGCGGGCGCCAGCTTCGAGCTCGACGCGATCGCCGCGGCCTTCATCGGCGGCGCCGCCGTACAGGGCGGCGTCGGCAAGGTCGCCGGGGCGATCACCGGCGGCCTCATCATGGCGGTCATCAACAACGGCATGTCCCTGATCGGCTCACCCAGTGAGCGGGTCATGCTCGTTAAGGGGGCCGTCCTGCTGGCGGCCGTCGCGTTCGACGTCTGGACCAAACGCCGGGCCGGAACCGCTCGCTGACCCGGGTGGCCGGCCGAAAGGAGAGACCGTGGCACCGCCTGCCGGGCACCGCCCACCGATCATGGCCGACGTCGCCAGAGAGGCCGGTGTGTCGCATCAGACGGTCTCGCGGGTGCTCAACGACCACCCCAACGTCCGGGCGGCCACCCGGACCCGGGTGCTGGAGGCGATCGACCGGCTCGGCTACCGCCGTAACCTCGCCGCCCGCGCCCTGGTCACCAGGAGCTCGCGGACGCTCGGCGTGGTCAGCTTCGACACCACCCTGTACGGCCCGGCCAGCACCGTCTACGGCATCGAGCAGGCCGCCAGGACCGCCGGCTACTTCGTCAGCATCGTGAGCCTGAAGTCGATCGACGCCGCAAGCGTCGGCGACGCCATCGACTACCTCGCCGACCAGGGCGTCGACGGCGTCGTGGTCGTCGCGCCGCAGCGCTCGGCGGCCCGCGCCCTGGAGAGCCTGCCTCCCGGCCTGCCCGCGGTGGCCGTCGAGGGCTCGCACCGGACCGACGTGCCCGTGGTCTGCATCGACCAGGCCGAGGGCGCCAGGCTCGCCACCCGGCACCTGCTGGAGCTGGGCCACGAGACGGTCTGGCACGTGGCCGGCCCGGCCGACTGGCTGGAGAGCGAGGGCCGGATCGAGGGCTGGCGGACCACCCTGAAGGCGGCCGGCCGTACGGTGCCCGAGCCGCTGTTCGGCGACTGGAGCCCCCGCTCGGGTTACGAGGCGGGCCGGAACCTGGCCGGGATCGGCGGGGTGACGGCGGTGTTCGTGGCCAACGACCAGATGGCGCTCGGCCTGCTGCGGGCGCTCACCGAGGAGGGGGTGCGGGTCCCCGAGCAGATCAGCGTCGTGGGGTTCGACGACATCCCCGAGGCGGAGTTCTTCTCACCTCCGCTCACCACGGTCCGGCAGGACTTCGCCGCGGTGGGCCGGCAGTGCATCGAGGTGCTGCTGCGGCGGATCGACGTGCCGGGGACCTGCGAGGGCGAGCGGCTCGTCGTGCCGCCCGTCCTCGTCATCAGGTCCAGCTCCACGGGGCGCTGACCCGGCCCGCGGCGGCGGTGACGGGCCGTCGCCGCGTCGTGGTGCCCGCGGGCCGGGGGCCGGGGCGGCGGCGGGACGCGCCGGGCCGGTCACGCCGTTTCCCGAGGCGGGAGTTCACCGACGCCGGTGGCGGAGTGCTCGTCGCTCCGCGGCGTCGAGCGCGGGTGCGAGGGACGCGAGCGTGGTGCGGAGGAGGTCCGGCAGCGAGCCGGCCGGCACGACGAGCCCACTGGCCGTGGCGGACGAGACGGTCGTCCGCAGCCACCGTTCGAGCACCACGCGGACCGCGGCGGCCACGCTCGCCGCGAGCACCCGTGCGGTGTGCGTGTCGCCGTCGCCGAGACGCCCGGCGATGGCTTCGGTGAGGGGATGTTCGATCGCGGTGGTGGCGTCGATGAACGCGTCGCGCAGCGCGGGGCGGGTGGTGATCAGCAGCAGCGCGTCCCGGCCGGATGCGTCCGGGGCGGTGTACTGATCCACGACGGCCTCGATGACGGCGTCGGCGAGGCCGACGCCGTCGGGACGGTCGGCCACCGCCGCCGCGATCCGTGCCTCCCGTTCGCCGGTGACGGCGGCGACGATCGCCTGCTCCCGGCTGGAGAAGTAGTTGTTGTACGTCCTCGGCGAGACGCCGGCGGCCTCGGCGATGTCGTCGACGCGGACGTTGTCCGGCCCGCGCTCAAGAGCCAGCCGCAGGGCCGCCTCGCGTAGGGCCTCCCGGGTGGCCTGCTTCTTCTGTTCGCGCAGTCCCGTTCGTCGTGTCGTCACCGTGCCAGCATAGCTTAGATGCGTACGCGCAAATTTGCGCGTACGCATCTTTTTGTCTAGCCTGGCGTCCTCGCTCCGGCTTCACCACCCTCGCCGGGCGCCGTCACGGCCGGCCGTGTCCCTGTGCTTCGGCGCGCCGCCCGTCCTCCGCGAACCAAGGAGAAAACGTGATCACAGATGTCGTCATCAGCGGCGGCGGCCCGAACGGGCTGATGCTGGCCTGCGAGCTGAGCCTGGCGGGGGTCCGGCCGCTCGTGCTGGAGCGGCTGCCCGAGCCGAGCGAGGAACCGAAGGCGAACGGGCTGCTCGGCCAGGTCGTGAGAATGCTCGACCACCGCGGCCTGCACGAACCTCTCAGCGGCAGCCCGGAACCGCCGCGGCCGAACTCCGCGTACTTCATGTTCGGTGCGATGGGCCTGGACCTGAGCCTGCTGGAGGACAGCCCCGTCCACGCCCTGCCGGTGCCGCAGCGACGCATCGTGCAGGTCCTGCGGGAGCGCGCCGTCGAACTGGGCGTGGAGATCCGGTGGGGACACGAGGTCGCCGGCCTGTCACAGGAACAGGACGGCGACGCGGTCACCGTCGACGTCGCGGGCCCCGAGGGGGAGTACCGCCTGAGAGCCCGCTACCTGGTCGGGGCCGACGGGGCCCACAGCACCACGCGCAAGCTCTCCGGCATCGGATTCCCCGGCGTCACCTACGACCGGATGACCGTCCGCTCGGCGCACGTGACGGTCCCGGCGGACCGGATCGATCCCGCGACCGGTGCGCTGAACGTGCCCGGCCACGGCGCCGTCATGCCGTTCCTGCCCCACCGCACCGAGCACGGAGGGTTCTCCTACGCGCCGATGCCCGGCCACCCGCCGCTGGTCAGCACCACCGAGTGGGACCAGCCCGCGACCGGCGCCCCGATGAGCCTGGAGGAGCTGCGGGTGAGCGTCCGCCGCGTGCTCGGCGTCGACGTGCCGCTCGGTCCGCCCGAGGGCCGGGGACCGCACGTGCTGCGCCGGCTGACCGGCGGCAACACCCGGGTCGCCGAACGGTTCGCCGACGGCCGGGTGTTCCTGATCGGTGACGCCGCCCACGTGTACTCCGCCACGGGAGGCGGCCCGGGGCTCAACCTCGGCCTGCAGGACGCGGTCAACCTCGGCTGGAAACTCGCCGCCGAGATCCGGGGGAGCGCCCCGTCCGGACTGCTGGACACCTACGAGACGGAGCGGCGATCGGCCGCCCGGCGCATGGTGCTGAACGCGCAGGCACAGGCGGCCCTGATCGCCCCCGGCGACGACGTCACCGGACTGCGCGAGGTGTTCGCCGAACTGCTCCGCGACCCGGGCACCGTGCGGCGCCTGGCCGAGCTCACCGCGGGCGCCGACGTCCGCTACGACATGGGCGAACCCGCGCCGCATCCGCTGACCGGCCGCTTCGCCCCGGACCTGGAACTGCACACCCCGGCCGGACCGGTACGGCTGGCCGAGCTGACCAGGACCGCACGCCCGCTCCTGCTGGACCTGACCGAAGGGGCATGGCTGGCGGAGACACCCGCCCTGCGCCACGACCGGGTCGACGTCGTCGCGGCGCGCTCCCAGGCACCCGCGCCCACCGCCCTGCTCCTTCGGCCGGACTGCCATGTGGCCTGGGCGTCCTCGTCGCCCCGGCCCGATCCCACGGAGATCGAAGCACTCCGGGCGGCCCTGCGGCGGTGGTTCGGTGTCACCGAACCCGCCCACGCCTGACAGGAGGCAACGGAGACGCCGGCGGAGCGGACGAAGGCGCCCGCGACGGGGTCCCGCGAGCCGGAGATCTCCTCATGGTCACCGGGATCCCAGCAGCTCGCGCAGCAGCTCGCCGAACTCGGCGGGGTGCGTGCTGAGGCCCGTGTGCCCGCCGGGGAAGCGGACGAACTCGGCGCCGAGCAGTTCGGCCAGGAAGGCGGCGCAGCGGTGGGGCAGCTCGCCGTGGGATTCGGCCCCGCCCGCGAGCACGAGCCGCTCCGACAGGGCCGCCAGGCGCTCCACGTCCGGGGCGTAGGCCATGAAGGCCGGCACGATCCGCCCGAGGAAGTAGGGCATGTCGGCCATGGTCCGCTCGACGCGCGCCGCCGCCCGCGGCGTCAGCCCGGCGGCGGGCGGCGCCGCCGGGGCCGCCGGGGTCGCGGCGGGTGCGCCGGGCGCCCTGAGGCCGGCCGCGAACACGGCCGCCGCGGGCATCAGCCCCTCCCGGTGGAAGACGTCCTGGACGCGGGCGAGCATGGCGCGGTGCTCGGAGGCGTCCGGCAGCACCTCCACCACCGGCGGCTCGTGCGCCACGACGCGTTCGACCCGATCGGGGCGGGTGGCCAGCAGGTGCAGCGCGACGATCGCGCCCGAGCTGCAGCCGGCCACGCGGGCGGGCGTGTCCGGCGACAGCAGGTCCAGCAGCGCGAGCGCGTCGTCGGCGTGCCGCGCGACGTGCTGCGGCGCCTCCGGGTCGTCCAAAGGGCTGCGGGACAGGCCGCGCGGGTCGTAGGAGACGACCGTGCGGCCGTCGGCGAGGTCGTCGGCGACGTCCTCGAAGGAGGCCGCTCCGCCCGTTCCGCCGGAGATCAGCAGCACGAGCGGGCCCTCCCCGCGCACCTCGTAGTGCAGGGTCGCGCCGTCCGCGCGCAGGCGGCCGATGGCCGGGGGAGTCATCGCGGGTCTCCTTCGTCGGGTGCGGGCCAGTGCTCCAGGAGGGAGTGCAGGGCGTCCAGGCAGCGGACCCAGGACTCCTGCGCGGGGCGCGCGTGCGCGAACCCGCCCGCGGCCTCCAGGCTGACGAAGCCGTGCAGCGTGCTGCGCATCAGCCGGACCGCGTCGGTCAGGTCGGGCTCGGTCAGCGCGTAGGCGCGCAGCATGCTGTAGGTCAGCTCGACCGCGCGCCGCGGCCCGGCGGCCCGGGCCAGGAGCTCGGGGTCGATCCGCATCGGGATCTGCGTCGCGGTGTAGCGGCCCGGGTGGTCGTGGGCGTACGCCCGCCAGGCGTCGGCGTAGGCCACCAGCGCGTCCTTGCCCGCCCGCCCGGCGGTGGCCTCGGCGATGCGGATGGTCTTCTCGTCCGCCCCCAGCAGGGAGATGCGCCCGCGCAGGTCGTCAAGGCCGCGGACGTGCGCGTACAGGCTGGCGTCCTTGACCCCGAGCCGCCGGGCCACCGCCGACATGGTCAGGTGGTCGAGCCCTGCCTCGTCCGCCAGCTCGGCGGCGGCGAGCGTCACCCGCTCCGCGGTCAGCCCGGCCCGCACCATGCGCGTCCCACCCTTCCCTAGGCATATTCGCTAGAAACTAATGGTCCTAGTTTCTGTGTCGAGGCCGAGGCTAGAGGGGAGGCGGCGCCCCCGTCAAACGGCGGCGCCCACCCGCCCCGGAGATTCCGGGGCGGGTGGGCGCCGGGGGAGACGCTCAGGGGGCGATCGGCGGCTGCCGCTTGTGCTCGGTGAGCCGGTAGCGGCGGACGATCGTCTCGAAGGCGGCCCCATCGACCGGCTCGCCCTCCAGGAAGTCGTCGATGTGGTCGTAGGCGACGCCGAGCGCCTCCTCGTCGGGCCTGCCCGGGTTCAGCGTCTCCAGGTCCGCGGTCGGGATCTTGCCGACCAGCTCCGGCGGCGCGCCCAGAGCCTGGGTCACGGCCCGTACCCGCCGCTTGGTCAGGCCGGCGAGCGGCACCACGTCGGCCGCGCCGTCACCGAACTTGGTGAAGAAGCCGGAGACCGCCTCGGCGGCGTGGTCGGTCCCCACGACCAGCCCCCCGTGCGCGCCCGCCACCGCGAACTGGACGATCATGCGCTGCCGCGCCTTGATGTTGCCGTGCACGAAGTCCTGCTGGTGGGCGTCGCGGAAGGCCATGCCACCGGCCAGCAGCGCCTCCAGCGCGGCGTCGCTGGCGGGCTTCACATCCACGGTCAGGACCTGGTCGGGCCGGATGAACTCCAGCGCCAGCCGCGCGTCCTTCTCGTCGGCCTGGTCACCGTACGGCAACCGCATCGCGTAGAACGTCGCCTCCCGCCCGGCGGCGCGGACCCGCTCGACGGCGAGCTGGCACAGCCAGCCCGCGGCGGTGGAGTCCACTCCGCCGCTGATGCCCAGCACCAGCGCGCGCAGGCCCGTGGAGGTCAGCTGGGCGGTGAGGAAGGCGACCCGGTGCTCGATCTCCCGCTGCGCGTCGAAGGACACGCTCACCCGGAGATCCCGGGCGATCTCCTGCTGCAGGGACATGGATGCCGGATCGGTCACGGTGGCTCCTCGGTCGGGCCCGCGGGCCCTCAGACGGGGTCGGCACGCGCCGCCGGGCCGGGACCCCGGGCGCGGGGGACGTAAGCACTCTAGGGGAAGACCGCGAAGCCCGGCTCGGGGCGGGGCCGCCGAGACGTCCCCGCTCCCGAAGCGCCACGGGCGGAACCCGGTGACCGCCGCCTCCCCGAGGGGGACGATCGGCACGGACCGCGCCCGCGCGGACTTCCCAGAGTCCGCCTGACCTTTCCTGAGGAAGGCGGTGTAAACACACGCGTGGACCGGCGGCCCCGTGGACGGGTCACGCTACGGCGCCGTCCGGCCTCGACCACCGGACGCGGCCGGCGCCGCCCGGCGCCGCAGGACCAGCCACCGGCCGGCCAGTCCGGCGGCGAACATGGCCGCGCCGACGAGCACCGACTGCCACGGCAGGGTGACCACCAGGGTCAGGCAGCCGGCGACGCCGAGCACGTTGAGCCAGCGCGGCCGGCGGCGGTCGGCCGCGGGCTGGGTGAACGCCGAGGCGTTGGCGATCGCGTAGTAGACGAGCACGCCGAACGAGGAGAAGCCGATCACGCCGCGCAGGTCGGCGACGGACACCAGGACGCAGACCACCACCGCCAGGGCGATCTCGGCGTGGTGCGGCACCCGGTGGCGGGGATGGACGGCGGCGAGCCCGCCGGGCAGGTCGCGGTTGCGGGCCATGGCCAGGACGGTGCGGCCGACACCGGCGATCAGGGCCAGCAGAGCCCCCAGCGCCGCCAGCGCGCCGCCCGCCCGCACCACCGGGGCCAGGAAGCCGGCGCCCGCCGCCTCGACCGCGGTGGTCAGCGGCGCACCGGAGGCGGCGAGCCGGTACGGCCCGGCCGCCAGCAGCGCCGCGACCCCGACCACCAGGTAGACGGCCACGGCGACGAACAGGGCGATCTCGATCGCCCGCGGGATGGTGCGGCGCGGGTCGCGGACCTCCTCGCCCATGGTGGCGATGCGGGCGTAGCCGGCGAAGGCGAAGAACAGCAGCCCCGCGGCCTGCAGGACGCCGTAGACGCCGCCCGTCACCCGCCCGCCGCCCAGGTTCGCCGGGTCGGTGTGGCCGCCCGCCGCGATGCCCGCCACCACGACGGCCAGGGCGGTCAGGCTGGTGGCGACGAGCACCCGGGTGAGCAGGGCCGTCCTGGTCACCCCGTGGTAGTTCAGCGCGGTCAGCCCCAGCACCGCCGCGACGGCCAGGGCGCGCTGCGCCCACCAGGGGCCGGGCAGCGCGTAGGAGGCGAAGGTGAGCGCCATGGCGGCGCAAGACGCGGTCTTGCCGACGACGAAACCCCACCCGGCGGTGAACCCCCACCAGTGCCCCAGGCGCTCGCGGCCGTAGACGTAGGTGCCGCCGGAGACCGGGTAGACCGCCGCCAGCTGCGCGGAGGCGACCGCGTTGCAGTACGCGATCACCGCGGCGACCACCAGCCCGATCAGCAGACCGGCGCCGGCGGCACGCGCGGCGGGGCCGAACGCGGCGAACACCCCCGCCCCGATCATCGACCCGAGCCCGATGACCACCGCGTCGCCGGTGCCCAGCCGGCGCGCGAGCCGGTCGCCGCCGCCCCGGGACGGCTCGGAGGAGGGTGCGCCGTCGGGCCGTGGTCGGGACGCCACCGCCACCTCCTCGGCAACCGTTCGTCGGATGGGCCTGATGCATCGTCCCACGGCCCCGCCGGGTCAGGCCGCCCCGGCCTCCGCGTCCCGCTCCCCGGTCACGGGCGGTCCGCCCGGAAGTCGCCCGCGTGGTCCCGGGCCCAGGTCGCGAAGGTGCGCGCGGGGTGGCCGGTCAGCTCCGGCACGGCCCGGGTGAGTTCGACGGGACGTCCGTCGCAGGACTGCCACCAGTCCAGCAGCGAGTCGGCGTAGGGGGCGGGGATGTATCCGGCCGTCTCCCGCTTCCACTCCTCGCGGGTGACCTCGCGGAAGGGGACAGGACGGCCGGTCATCCGGCTCAGGATGCCGATCTGCTCGGCGAAGGTGAGCGACTCCGGGCCGGTGAGGGTGTACGGTCGCCCGCCCAGGCCCGGGTCGGCGAGCACGGCGAGGGCGGCCTCGGCGATGTCGGACTCGTGGATCGGGTCGCTGTGGGAGCCGGGGAAGGGCAGGCTGATCGGCCGGCCCGACCGCACGCTCCGGCTCCATGCGAGCGCGTTGCCCGCGAACGAGCCGGGCCGCAGCGACGTCGACCGGACGGAAGAGGCATCGAGCGCCCTCTCCACGTCCAGGTGGGACTTCGCCACCGGGCTGTCCCCGGCGTCAGGGGCGAGAACCGAGGAGGAGGACAGCAGCACGATGTGCTCGACGCCGGCGCGGACGGCCTCCTCGGCGAACGCTTCGGCGTACGACGGGTTGGCGTACAGGAAGACCGAGGTCACGCCCTTGAGCGCGGCGGCGAAGGTGGACGGGTCGGTGAGATCGCATCGGACGGTGTCCGGGCCGTCGGGCCGGCTGGACGCCACGCGGACAGGGAGGGCGCGCTCACGCAGCAGGCCGATGAGGGCCCGGGCGACGGCGCCGCGGCTTCCGGTGACGAGAACGGTCATCTCGATGGTTCCTTTCGATGGTGCGCCGGGGCCGTGCGGGGCCGTGCGTGGCATGGGCCGTACGGGGCCGCGGCGAATGAGGACGGCGCGTCGCCGTGCGGCGGATGCGGCACCGGAGAGTGAGGACCTACGGGTCCCTTTTCAGGAGGCGCATAAGATGCGACGCGACGCAGACTCTTTGATAGAAAGAATCTGTGTGACGAATAATCTTTGTGACGAAGATAAATTTGAGGCATGGAGGCACCGGGTGTCAAACCGATCGGAGTTGCTCGCGCGCGTCGTGGGGGAGAGTCAGCGGCACTACGCCGCCTACACGCTGTTCAACCAGGCGATGGCCGACCGGATCGGACTGCACCCCACCGACGTGCAGTGCATCGCGCTGCTCGACCTGGAGCCCGGACCGGTGACGACCGGCGAGATCGCCCGGCTCACGGGCCTGGCGTCGGGATCGGCGTCCCGGCTGGTCGACCGCCTGAAGAAGGCCGGTTTCGTACGGCGCCTGCCCGACCCGAACGACCGCAGGCGCGCCCTCGTCGCCCTGGTCCCCGACGCGGCCGGGCGGATCGAGGAGGCGTGGGACGTCCCGGGCCGGGCGTTCGGCGCGGCGCTGGATCACTACACCGACGAGCAGTTGGAGGTCATCGCCGACTACCTCCACCGGACCGCCGAAGTGGGCCGTGAGCAGGCCCGGCGGCTGACATCCGGAGATCCGCGGCCGCGGCCCGGCGGCTGACATCCGGGGGCGCCGCGGCGGTGGCCCGCCGACCGGCTCCCGAGGGGCCGTGGCCGTGACCCGCCGGTGGGATGGAGCGCCCGCCCCGCCGGAAACGCTCATGCCCCCGCCGGCGCGGCGGGGGCATGAGCGTGGGTGTGGTGCAGGTGGTGGGATCCTCCGTACGGCGGGGCGGCCTCACTCCTCGCCGGAGAACCTCTCCCAGGCCGACTGCCGGGTCATGCCCAGGGCGGCGCCGATCCTGGCCCAGGTGACGCCGCGGTCGCGCAGCCGGCCCACCCAGACCTGCAGGCTCTCGTCGACCTGGGCGCTCACGGTGGCGACGCGCGGCAGGAACTCGAGGATCTGCTCATCGGTCATGCGGTCCGGCCAGGGGATCTCGGCCTCCTCCGACGGCTCGGCCGGCGTGTCGAGGATGATGTTGCACAGCCCCACGCACTCGTTGCAGATGTAGACGCCGGGACCGGCGACCACCTTGTCCACGTCGCTCTTCGGCTTCGCGCAGAACGAGCAGTGGATCCGCTCGTCGGCCAGGGATGGGGCGGTCATGCGATCCTCCGAGGCAGCTTTTGTCAGGGTTTTCCTGACGGGTGACCGCGACTCTAGCCCGTCAGGTGAATCCTGACAAGCGGCGGCGTCGTCCCGCGACGCGCCCCCGCCCGGGGCCTCCTCGTCCGCGGGGTCGCCGGCGAGCGCCCGGGCGGCCGCCGCCTCGTCACCGCTCCAGCCCCAATGGCCGTCGTCCCCCTGCCGGGACTGCTCGTCGATCCACCGGTTGTGCGCCTCCCAGGCGGCCTGCCTGGTGGTGCCCAGGGCGGCGCCGATCCGGGACCACGGGGCGCCGGCCCGGCGGGCCGACCGTACGGTGAGCTGGCGTCCCTGGGCCGCCTTGCGGGCGATCACCTCGCCGAGCGCGAGCAGCTCCAGCGCCTCCTCGCGTGTCAGGGGCGGCGCGTCCAGGCCGGACGACGCGGCCTCGGGTTCGTCGTCCTCCTCGGGCGGCGGCGCGAGCGCCTCCCGGATGCGCAGCGCGTCGTAACGCGCGACCGCGTTCAGCAGCGTGAACCGGCGTTCAAGGTCCTCAGGAGTGGTCATGTCCCGAGTATTTCGTCAGGCCGCCTTGACATCAAGACAGCCTGACAATCGTGTGCCGCGCCCGCCGTACGGCCCGGCCGGCCGGAGCTAGGGCAGGCGGCGCTGGATGTCGACCAGGATCTCCAGCATCTGGGTCTGGGACGCCTTCACGTCCTGCACCTCCTCGCGCAGCGCCTGGACCTTCGCCCCCATCTCCTTGAGGTTGTTCGCCACTCCGTTGATCCGGACGGTCAGGCTTTCGGCGGCCTCCATCTGGTCGGCCCGGATCTGGATCACCTCGGTCTCCAGCGCGGAGGCGAGCCGCAGTGCGCTGTCCTCGATGCTCACGGTGATCTTCCCTTACCTTGGGGGTAAGGGACCTGGCTGGTATCAGCAGTCAGGTCCCGCTTCTTCGAGGGTAGCCGGGAGCGGCCCCCCGGTCCCTGGCGGCGGCGCCCGGCGGACGCCGCCTTCCGGCCGGATGTATCGCGGCCGATAACGGGACACACATGAGATCTTACCGAAAGTGATCGAAGCGTCACCGGCGAACCCGGGAAATCCCGTCGTTCCGCCATATCGCGTCCCCGCCCCGGGTCACGTCCAGCGAAGTGGTGTATGAGCTGCCCTTCGCGTGATCCTGTTTCTGCAGGTTAAGCGGTGAGTGTCTGCGGGAGGGGACTCTGTTGC
>NZ_JBVJKQ010000032.1:0-28071 GCF_055585205.1 Streptosporangium sp. NPDC053982 | reverse complement strand
CGTCTCGTGCCGCCGGGCCACGTCGGCGACCGCGGCGCGCAGCGCCTCGCGGTCCAGCCTGCCCGTCAGCCGCAGCACCAGCGGGATCGTGTAGAGGCTCGCGTTCTCGGCGAGCTGGTCGACCAGCCAGACCCGGTACTGGGCGAACGAGAGCTCCGAACGGTCGGCGTCCTCGGCGTCCTCGGCGCGGACCAGTGCGGGCCGGGCCCGGACCGCGTCGCCGGTCGCCGCCTTGTCGATCCGTACGGCCAGCTCCGCGACGGTCGGCGCCTCGAAGACGTCGCGGATGCGGAGTTCGGCGGAGAAGGCGGCGCGGATGGCGGTGACGGCGCGCATGGCGAGCAGTGAGTGGCCGCCCAGGGCGAAGAAGTCGTCGTCGACGCCGACGCCGGGGACGGCCAGCAGTTCGGCGAACAGCGCGCACAGCCGTTCCTCGGCGGGGGTGCGCGGGGCCGTCCCGGAGGTCGTGGTCTCCGGGGCGGGCAGCGCGCGGCGGTCCACCTTGCCGCTGTGGTTCAGCGGGAAGGCGTCCATGACCACGAAGGCGGACGGGACCATGTAGGCGGGCAGGTTGTCCTCGGCGAAGCGCCGCACCCGTCCGGTGAGTTCCTCCGCCTTCGCACCCGTGCCGGCGTCCGCGTCCGTTCCCGCTCCGGGGTTCGCGGCGCGGGGGATGAGGTAGGCGACCAGCCGCCTGTCCCCGGGCTGGTCCTCCCGGGCGAGGACGACGGCCTGGGCCACGTCCGGATGACGGTCCAGGACCACCTCGATCTCGCCCAGCTCCATCCGGATGCCGCGGATCTTCACCTGGTTGTCCACCCGGCCGACGTAGTCCAGGGTGCCGTCGGGCAACCGGCGGACGAGGTCGCCGGTGCGGTACATCCGCGCGCCGGGCTCCTCGGGGCAGGCGACGAAGCGTTCGGCGGTCAGGTCGGGCCGCCCCAGGTAGCCGCGCGCCAGGTGCTCGCCCGCGATGTAGAGCTCGCCGGCCACCCCGGGCGGGACGGGCCGGAGCCGGTCGTCCAGCACGTAGGCGCGGGTGCCGTCCAGGGGCCGGCCGATCGGCACGAGGGGGCCGGGCTCGGTGACGTGGTGCGCGGTGACGTAGACCGTGGTCTCGGTGGGGCCGTAGCCGTTGAAGACGTTGCCCCCGGCCCGGACCACCCGCTCCACGGTCGCCGGGGAGGCGGCCTCACCGGCGATCCACAACTCCGGGACGCGGGCCAGCAGGGGGACGTGGTCCTGCGCCAGGACGTTGAACAGTCCCGTGGTCAGGAAGACGGCGCTGACCGCCTCTTCGTCGAGGGCCCAGGTGAGGGTGGTGGCGTCGACGATGCCGGGGGGCGCGACGACGACGGTGCCTCCGTTGAGGAGGGGGACCCATAGTTCGTACATGGACACGTCGAAGGAGGAGGCGGTGTGGAACAGGACCCGCCGGTGGGCGGGGCCCTTCCAGAGGCGGTCGGTGGCGAAGGAGCGGATGTTTTTGTGGGTGACGGCGACGCCCTTGGGGGTGCCGGTGGAGCCGGAGGTGAACATCGCGTACACCAGCCGGTCGGCGGCGATGTCGAGGTTCGGGTTGTCGGGGTCGCTGTCCGCGGTGACCGTCATCGCCTGGATGTCTTCCATCGCCCGGGCGTGTTCGGCCAGTTCGTGCTTGGCGTAGGCGGTGTCGGTCAGGACCACCCGTGCGCCGGTCCGTTCGACGATCCAGCGCATCCGGCTCACGGGCAGGGCGGGGTGCAGGGGGACGTAGGCGCCGCCGGCCTTGGTGACGGCCAGCAGGGCCGTCACCACGTCGGCGGAGCGCTCCATGAGTACCGCGACGGGTGATTCGGGCCCGACGCCGGCGGCGATCAGGCGGCGGGCCAGGGCGTTGGCCCGGCCGTTGAGCTCGGCCGCGCTCAGGCGGACCTCGCCGCAGACCACCGCCTCGGCGTCCGGGTCCGCCGCGACCCGCGCCTCGAACAGCTCGGCGAGATTGCCCGATAAAGAAGGAAATTTCATGAAAACTCCGGCTTTTAGGTACGACGATGGACCTGCGGAGAGGGAGACTTCTCATGGCCCGAGAGGCACGGACCTGGACCGCGGAGCGCGGGTCCGCGCCCGGTGAAGATCGGCTGGGTGGGAAATCGGCTCGGTGGAGACCGGGGGAACGGCTGGCATGCCGGGCGGACGCGTGGGTCCGGCCGGCTCAGGCTCCGGAAAGGCCGCGCGGCCGCATGTCGGTCCAGTGCGCGTTGATGAAGTCGAGACAGCCCTGCCGGCCGTCCTCGCCGTGCGCGACCTCCCAGCCGTCCGGGACGTCGATGGAGAGCGGCCAGAGGGAGTGCTGCCCCTCGCCGTTGACCAGGACGAGATAGCGGCCGTCTTCGTCTTCGAACGGATTGCTCATGAGAACTCCGTGCCGTCGGGTGTGGTCGTCCGTGTCATTCAGCCGATCGGACGCAGTGGTACCACGCAGGGTCCGGCGATGGCCAGATACGCGTGCCCTGATATCGATCAGTGCGAATCCGGAGTATGCCGTTCAAGGCTCCGGCGCTGTCAACCCTTGACAGCGCCGGATGAAAACCACAAGATCCCGATATGCCGGGAATGACCGGTAGAAGACGGGGGAACGACCATGATCGACCATACCTCGCCGCCGCATGCCCGCGTACGCCGAGGTCCCGGCCCGCGACCCCGGTCACGCGTCCGGCCGGACGCGGCGCGGCGGCCGGGAGCGGGTTCCCGGCCGGGCGCCGGGCCCTGACCGGGCGGCTGACCCCGCTCAGACGTAGAGGCGCAGCAGGTCCTCCTCGGTCTCGCGGCGCACGATCACCCGCGCCGCCCCGTCGCGCACCGCGATCACCGGCGGCCTGGTCACGTGGTTGTAGTTGCTGGCCATCGACCGCTGGTAGGCGCCCGAGGCGGGGATCGCCAGCAGGTCGCCCGGCCGTACGTCGGCCGGCAGCGGCAGATCGCGGACGAGCACGTCGCCGCTCTCGCAGTGCCTGCCGACCACGGTGACCGGTCGCTGCGGGGCGTCGGAGGCGCGGGAGGCCAGGACGGCGGTGTAGGCGGCGCCGTACATCGCCGGGCGCGGGTTGTCGCTCATCCCGCCGTCCACGCTGACGTAGGTCCGCACGCCGGGGATGTCCTTGACGGTGCCGACCTCGTAGAGGGCGACGGCGGTGGGCCCGGCGACGGAGCGGCCCGGCTCGACGGCGAGCCGTACCCGGGCGGGCACGGCCTCGCGCAGCGCGGCGACCACCTCGGCGGGGCTCGGCGGGGCCGGGTCGCCCGGCCGGTGCACGATGCCCAGGCCGCCGCCCAGGTCCAGCTTGGGGATGGTCACGCCGTGCTCGTCCTCGCAGGCCGCCAGGAAGGCGGCCATCCGGCCGGCGGCCAGGGTGAAGCCGCCGAGGTCGGTGATCTGCGAGCCGATGTGGGAGTGCAGGCCGGCCAGCTCCAGTGAGTCCTCGGCCAGGACGCGGCGGACCGCCTCGGCGGCCAGGCCGGCGTTCAGCGAGAAGCCGAACTTCGAGTCGTCGCCGCCGGTGGCGATGAACTCGTGGGTGTGGGCCGTGACGCCCGGGGTGACGCGGATCATCACCCGCTGGCGCGTCCCGGCTCCGGCGGCCAGGGCGGCGAGCCGCTCGATCTCGGTGAAGGAGTCCACGACCACGCAGCCGACGCCCCAGGCGACGGCGCGGCGCAGCTCGGCGACGGACTTGTTGTTGCCGTGGAAGACCACCCGCGCCGGGTCCATGCCCCCGGCCATGGCGACGGCCAGCTCGCCGCCGGTGCACACGTCGAGGCAGAGCCCGGCGGCGTCCAGCCAGCGCACCACCTCGGGGCACAGGAACGCCTTGCCGCCGTAGTGCACCTCCCCGTCGGGCAGGGCGTCGCGCCACAGCGCGCAGCGCGTGAGGAACTCCTCCTCGTCGAGGACGTAGGCGGGCGTTCCGAACTCGGCGGCCAGGTCGCGCACGCCGATCCCGCCGAGGCGCAGCTCGCCGCCGGTCCACTCCGCGGTGCGCGGCCAGCCGCTTTCGATCACCAGGCTCATGGGTGACGACGGTAGGGCCGGGCGGAGGCCGTACGGCCGGAGCATCGAATATTCCGTGGCTCAGGCTCGCAAGCATTCAGGTGTGTTCGGGCCGTTATCCGCCATCGGCACCATGAGCTGCACTATTCGCAAAGCAGGAGGTTCCGTGACAAAGCGCCTGTATTCAGTCGTTGCTGCCGCGTTGGTCGTCTCGGCACTCGCCGGCGGCTGCGGGCGCTCGTCGTCGGGGAGCGACACGGGCGGCGCCGCGGCGGCGGCCGGCAAGTCGGCCAAGGACCTGGTGCCCGAGGCGGTGCGCAAGGCCGGCGAGCTCCGGATGGCGACCTCGGAGGGCTACCCGCCCATGGAGATGTACAAGAAGGGCACCCAGGAGCTCACCGGCGTCGACCCCGACCTGGCCGCCGCCATCGCCGCCAAGCTCGGCCTCAAGGCCAAGGTGACCAACGCCGCCTTCGACGGCCTCATCCCCGGTCTCCAGGCGGGCAACTGGGACATCGCGATGTCCTCGATGAGCGACACCGAGGAGCGCCGCGCGGCCGTCGACTTCGTCGACTACTTCAACGCCGGCGGCGCCATCATGGTCAAGAAGGGCAACCCCGAGGGCATCAAGACCCTTCCGGACCTGTGCGGCCGGACCGTCGTACTGGCCAAGGGCAGCTCCAACCTCGCCATCGGCCAGCGCCAGGACGAGAAGTGCGCCGACAAGATGAAGATCATGCAGAGTGAGGACGCCCCCACCGGCCTGCTGAGCATCGACTCCGGCCGGGCCGTCGCCACCATCGTCGACTCGCCCGTCGCGGCGATGTACGCCAAGGAGACCGGCAAGTACGACGTGCTGTCCGAGCAGTACGACGCCGGCCCCTGGGGCATCGCGATCGACAAGCGCAACACCGGTCTGCGCGACGCCGTGGCCAAGGCCATGCAGGAGCTGATCGCCGACGGCGGCTACCGGAAGATCCTGGAGGAGTACGGCGTGGCCGCCAACGCCGTCCCCGAGGCCATGGTGAACACCAAGCCGTGGAAGTGACCCAGAGCCCCGGGACCGCCGGGAACACCGCGGCCGGCCAGGAGCCCGACCTGCCCATCGACGCGATCCGCCCGCCCCGGCCCGGCCGGTGGGTCGCGGCGCTCGCCGCCGGGCTCGTCCTGGTCTGGCTCGCCTACACGATCATCGTCAACGAGAACCTGCACTGGGACGTCGTCGTCGCCCACCTCGGCGACGGCCGGGTCCTGGGCGGCCTGTGGGTCACCATCCAGCTCACCGTGCTGTCGATGGCCATCGGCCTGGCCCTGGGCGTCCTCGCCGCGGTGATGCAGCTGTCCGGCAGCGGCGTCCTGCGGGGCGCCTCCGCCCTGTACACCTGGTTCTTCCGCGGCACCCCGCTGCTGGTCCAGCTCATCTTCTGGTTCAACATCGGCCTGGTCTTCCCCGCCTTCGGCATCGGCGTCCCCTTCGGCGGCCCCAAGCTGGTCGAGTGGCAGGCCAACGAGCTGATCACCCCCTTCACCGCGGCCCTGCTCGGCCTCGGCATCAACGAGGGCGCCTACATGGCGGAGATCGTCCGGGCGGGCATCCGCTCGGTGGACCCCGGCCAGCGCGAGGCGGCCGAGTCGCTCGGCATGTCGCACCGGCAGGTGCTGCGCCGGGTCGTGCTGCCCCAGGCGATGAGGGTGATCGTCCCGCCCACCGGCAACCAGTTCATCTCGATGCTCAAGACCACCTCGATGGTCTCGGTCATCGCCGGAGCCGAGCTGCTGACCGTCTCCCAGCGCATCTACCTGGGCAACTTCGAGGTCATCGCGATGCTGATCGTGGCCTCCATCTGGTACATGGTGCTCACCACCATCGCGAGCGTCGGCCAGCACTTCATCGAGAAGCGCTTCGAGCGCGGCCACCACGCGCTGCCGACGAGGATCCGCCGCAACCTGCGGCCGTTCGGCAGGGGGAACGCGTGACGACCGAAACCGGCGCCAGGCCCATGGTGCGGATCCGCTCGGTGCGCAAGTGCTTCGGCTCGGTCGAGGTGCTCAAGGGCATCAGCCTGGACGTGCCCGAGGGCGGCGTGGTCTGCGTCGTCGGCCCCTCGGGGTCCGGGAAGTCGACGCTGCTGCGCTGCGTCAACCGGCTGGAGACCATCGACTCCGGCCGCATCTGGGTCGACGGCGACCTCATCGGCTACGCCGAGCGCGACGGCAGGCTGCACCACCTCAGTCCCGCCGCCCTGTCCCGCCAGCAGCAGGACATCGGCATGGTCTTCCAGCGCTTCCACCTGTTCCCGCACCGCACCGCGCTGGAGAACGTCATGGAGGGCCCCGTCGTGGTCAGGCGCGTCCCCAGGGCCAGGGCCCGCGTCCGCGCGATGGAGCTGCTGGAACGCGTCGGCCTGGCCGACCGCGCCGGCCACTACCCGGCCCAGCTGTCCGGCGGCCAGCAGCAGCGGGTCGCGATCGCCCGCAGCCTGGCCATGGACCCCAAGCTGATGCTCTTCGACGAGCCGACCAGCGCCCTCGACCCCGAGCTGGTCCAGGAGGTCCTCGCGGTCATGCGCGACCTGGCCGCCAGCGGCATGACCATGATGGTGGTGACCCACGAGATGGGCTTCGCCCGCGAGGTCGGCGACGACCTGATCTTCATCGACGGGGGAGTGGTCGTCGAGCGCGGCAACCCCCGCGAGGTGCTCGCCGCCCCCCGCCACGAGCGCTTCCGCGCCTTCCTGGGGCAGGTGCTGTGAGCGGCCTCGACCTGCTGCTGACCGGCGGCCTGGTGATCGACGGCACCGCCGGACCCGACGCGGCCCGGCACGCCGACGTCGGCGTCCGCGCCGGCCGCCTCACCGTCCTGCCGCCCGGCTCCCGCGCCGGGGCCCGGGAGGTCCGCGACGTCACCGGCCTGGCCGTCGCGCCCGGCTTCATCGACGTGCACACCCACTCCGACGGCGTCACCCTCATCGGCGGCGAGGCGGGCCGCGACCTGGCCGGCGCCTCCGTGCTGCAGGGCGTCACCGTCGAGATCTGCGGCAACTGCGGCTCCAGCCTCTTTCCCGCGCTGCCGGAACGGCTGGCCGCGATGCGCGCCGAGGCCCGCGTCTCCTTCGGCGGCGACGTCGGGATGTACGAGGACTTCGGCGGGTTCGCCGCCGCGCACGCCGCCGTGCCCCGCGCCAACCACCTGGCCTCGCTGGTCGGGCACGGCACGCTGCGCTCGGGGGTGATGGGACCGGTGGACCGGCCCGCCACCGCCGGCGAGCTGAAGACCATGTGCGCGCTGCTGGACCGGGCCCTGGCGGCCGGCGCCGCGGGACTGTCCACCGGCCTCATCTACACCCCCGGAACCTACGCCGGCACCGGCGAGGTGACCGCGCTCGCGGCCGTCGCCGCCCGGCACGGCAAGCCGTACGTCACCCACCTGCGTGACGAGATGTCCCGGGTGGAGGAGGCGCTGGAGGAGGCCGTGGAGATCGCCCGCGGCAGCGGCGCGGCGCTGCACGTCTCCCACCACAAGACCGCCGGGAAGTACGCCTGGGGGCGGACCGAGCGGACCCTGCCCCGGATCGCCGCACTGCGCGCCGAGGGAACAGATGTCACATGTGACGTGTATCCCTATACTGCGGGGAGCACGGCGCTGGCCGCGATGCTCCCGCCCTGGGCCTCCGAGGGAGGGGTCGCCGCGCTCACGGCGCGCCTGACCGACCCCGGCCAGCGCGACCTGATGCGCAGGGCCATCGCCGAGGGCGTGCCCGGCTGGGAGAACACCGTCGGCAACGGCGGGTGGGACCGCATCTCGGTCGCCTGCGCGCCCCGCCACTCCGAGACGGAGGGGCACACGATCGCCGAGCTGGCCGCCGCCCGCGGCCAGGACCCCCTCGACGTGGCCGCCGCCCTGCTCGTGGCCGAGCAGGGCGAGGTCACCATCATCAGCCATTCGATGATCGAGGACGACGTGCGGCGGGTGCTGGCGGCGCCGTACTCGATGATCGGCTCCGACGGCGTCCCCAAGCCCGGCGGCCGCCCCCACCCGCGCTGGGCGGGGACGTTCCCCCGGGTCCTGGGCCGCTACGTCCGGGAGCTGGGGCTGCTCGGCCTGCCCGCGGCGGTGCACAAGATGACCGGCATGGCGGCGGCGCGGTTCGGGCTGACCGGGCGCGGCGTGATCGCCGACGGCGCCCACGCCGACCTGGTCGTCTTCGACCCCGGTACGGTCGCCGACGGCGCCACCTTCGCCGACCCGCTGCTGCCTCCGGCGGGCGTCCACGCGGTGCTCGTCGCCGGTGAGACGGTGGTCCGGGACGGCGCCGGGACCGGCGCCCGGCCGGGGACGGTGCTGGCGGTATGACAGACGACGCGGAGGACCTGATGAGAGACGACCTGGAGGACCTGGACGGGCCGGGCACCGTCGCGGTGTCCGTGCCCGGCCTGATCTCCCGCCACGAGGACGCCGAACTGGTCCTGGCCAGCACCGGCAAGCTGCTGCTGCTGGCCGCGGCGGCCCGGGGCATCGCCGCCGGCGCGCTGGATCCGGCCGAGCCCGTGGAGATCCGCCCCGGCGACCGCTGCGGCGGCTCCGGCCTGCTGGGCTCGCTGTCCGGCGACCTCTGGACGGCCGGGGACCTCGCGGTGCTGGTCGCCTCGGTGAGCGACAACACCGCCACCAACGCGCTGCTGCGCCGCATCGGCCTGGACCGGGTCGCCGAGGCCGCGATCGGGCTGGGGTTCACGCGCACCCGCGTCCTGGACCGGATCCGTGAGCCCCGGCTGCCGTCGCACCCGCCGGCCTTCGCCCTCGGCACGGCCGGCGAGCTGGCCCGGTTCGCCGACCGGCTCGACGGCACGGAGGAGTGGAGCCGGATCATGCTGCGCTGGATGGCGCACAACACCGACCGGAGCCTGGTGCCCGCGCTGCTGCCGCACGAGCCCGAGGACCGCGAGATCCCCGCCGCGCCCCCGCGCGGGATGGTCTGGGTGGCCAACAAGACCGGCACCGACACCGGCGTGCGCGCCGACGTGGGCGTCATGATCGGCCCGGAGCGGCGCATCGGCTACGCCGTGGTGGCCAACGGGCCCGCCGGGAGCGAGCACGCCCTGGTGCGGAGCGCCCGCCGGGCGGGCCTGGCCATCGCCCGCCTGACGGGCCTCACCCCCTGAAAGGGTCGTCCGGGTCTTCCCCGGACGGCCCTTCCGGGCGGGATCAGCCGGCGGGCTCGCCGAACCAGCGGGCGAGGTGGGCGTCCAGGTCCCGCTGGTCGTCGCCGATCCAGGCGACGTGGCCGTCGGGGCGCAGCAGGACACACGGGACGTCCAGCGCCGCGGTGGGATCGGCGAGATGGTCCACCCGGTCCGACCAGCCGCCGGCGGTCAGGCGTCCGGTGCGGTCCAGCAGCAGGCCGCGGCCGCGGTGCAGCAGGTCGTAGAGACGGCCCTGTTCCACGTCGATGTCACGCAGGCGGCGGCCGAGCAGGTCGGGGCCCTCACCGAAGTCGTAGCGGACGCCGATCGCGGCGATCTTCTCGATCAGATGGCGGTTCACCTCGTTGAAGTCCATCAGTTCGGTGAGCAGCCTGCGCACGGCCCGCGGACCCGGCTCGTCGGACAGCAGCTCCGTCTGGGCGCGGGTGTTGTCCAGCACCTCCTCGGCGACCGGATGGCGCTCGGCCTCGTAGGTGTCCAGCAGCGTCTCCGGCGCCCAGCCGCGGACCTGCGCTGCCAGCTTCCAGCCGAGATTGAACGCGTCCTGAACGCCCAGGTTGAGGCCCTGACCGCCGATGGGCGGGTGGATGTGCGCCGCGTCGCCAGCCAGCAGCACCCGCCCGGCCCGATACCGCTCGGCCAGCCGGGTGGCGTCCCCGAAACGGGACACCCAGCGCGGGGAGTGCACACCGAAATCGGTTCCGGCGACGGCGCGCAGCGCTTGCCTGAACTCCTGGAGGGTGGGCGGTTCCGCGCGGTCGCCGACCCCCTCGGCGGGGACCAGGACGCTGTAGCTCCCTCCGCCGAAGGGCCGCAGCCAGAACCGCCGATGGGTCTCGCGGATCCCGGCCGTCACGGCGGCGATCTCCTCCTGCGGCACGCCCACCTCCATCTCGCCCATCAGCGTGTCGGCCCGCGAGGGCTCGCCGGGGAAGCCGACACCGAGCAGTCCGCGCACCGTGCTGCGCGCGCCGTCACAGCCGACGAGGTAGCGCGACCGCAGCCGTTCCCCGCCGGCCAGTTCGACGGTCACGCCCTCGCCGTCCTGTTCGAGACCGGTCACCGCGCATCCGTGCCGGACCCGCGCGCCCAGTCCGATCGCGTGCTCTTCGAGCAGGCGGACGATGACCGGCTGCGGGATCCCCAGCAGATAGGCGTACGCGGAGTCCAGGCCCTCGGGCACGGGCTTGTCGATGGCGGCGAAGAAACCGCCGGCCGGACGCCGTCTCCCGTGCGGGAGGAGACGGTCCAGCAGTCCGCGCATCGCCATCAGCTCGAGGCTGCGGATGTGCAGGCTGACGATGCGGACGAACGACGCGGGCTCGGTCTCCTTCTCCAGGACGAGCACCCGTACATCGTGCAGCCGCAGTTCGGCGGCGAGCATCGCACCGGTCGGCCCGCACCCTGCGATGATCACGTCGAACACGGGGGGCGTGCGGTCGGCGCCGGAGGCCGACGGGCGGAGTACGGGGGCGTCGTGCCCGGCCGTGTCGTCCGACGACGGCCCGGCGGTGAAGCGCGGAGGGTTCACAGGTGTTGCCTTTCGGGAGTGCCTTGTCATCGAGGCGCTCCCGGCGACACCTACGTCGATCGCCCGACCGCGACGGGAAGGGAGAGCACCCACATCGATACAGCGTTCATGGGTCTCACCTCCTCGGGCGGTGTCACGGTCGAAGGAAAGTTACAAGCCCGGGGGTCGTGCCGTCCAGCTCTTTTCCCGGCCGCGCGATCACGGCTCCGGCGGCCCGGCCGCACCGGCTCCACGGCGGCGCCGCCGTAGCGGCCGGGGTGTCGTCAGGACCCGTGCGGCCGGGTGTGCGCGATCGAGTCCGCCCGGTCCGGAGGCGACCCTGCCGCCCGGTGGGGAGACGGCCGCTCAGATCGGTCAACGGCGCACCCGATAGCGCAGGTGAAGCACCCGGTCGCCCTGAATCACCACGTCAGGATCCTCCAGCAGGTGCTGCGCGTCGATCGGCCCGAAGTAGCGCTTGCCGGACCCGAACACGACCGGTACGACGTCCATGCGCACCTCGTCGACCAGGCCCGCGGCGAGCACCTGGCCACCGACGTCGCCGGCGGCGACCTCGACGATGCGGTCACCCGCGAGCTCCTGCGCCTTGGCCATGGCCGCCTCGACGCCGTCGGCGAAGTGAAACGGCGCCTCGGGGTCCCAGCCCTCGGGCATCGGCCGGTGCGACACGACGACCACGTGAGCGATGCCGCCCGGAGGTTTCCCGTCCCAGCCGTCCGTCATGTCGAAGACGTGGCGGCCGACGATCGTGACGCCGATCCGGTCCCAGTACGGCCGGGTGTGGTCGTAGGACGTCTGCGACACCTTCAGCTCGCCGCTCCCGTCCAACGGGACGTCACCGCCGGACAACCAGTCGAACAGCGGTCCGGGCTGGTCATCCTCGTCCGCGACGAAGCCGTCCACCGACACCGAGCCGTACATGACCACCTTGCCCACGGGGCTCTCCTCTGCTTCGGGGTGCCCCAAACTAGCGTGTCGTGAGCTGTCGCTCTTGTAAGAAATCAATCGGCCGGCAGCGGCCAGCCGTCCAGCGCGTGACCGGGATGTTCGCGCAGGAACCGCCGCCGGACCTCGACGTAGCGGGTCGGCGTGAGCCCGGTGAACGCCCGGAACTCGTGGCCGAAGTGGGCCTGGTCGAAGTAGCCCGCGCCACCGGCGAGGTCGCCCCAGTCGATCGGTCCGGCGGGGTCGATCGCGAACACGGTGGCGGCGAAGCGGTAGGTGCGGGCCAGCCGCTTCGGCGTGACGCCGACGAGCTCCTTGAACCGCTGTGCCAGGTGAGTGCCGCTGACACCGGCCGCCGCGCTCAGGTCGCCGATCGCCACCGCCCCGCCGGTCGCCGCGATGACGCCGCTCGTACGGCGGACCAGCCCCAGGCCGGCGGTCTCACGCAGCCGTCGCATCAGCTCCTCCTCGAGCAGCGTCAGCATCTCGTGCGGACCGGCCGCCGCGGCCAGCCGGTCTCGCAGTTCGGCGACGGCGGGCCGGCCCCAGACCTGCTCCACCGTCACCGGCCGGTCACACAGTTCGGCCGCGGGCATCGGCAGGAACGGCGCCGGCCCCCACGGCTTGAAGTGCACGCCGACGGACCGGGTCTCCGGCGGATAGCCGAACTCGAAGGCGCGGGTGGGCATGGTGACCACGCAGCCGTCGGCGTACTCGGCCGTCTCGATCTCGGTGCCGGCACGGATGCGGAACGGCGCCCCGAGGTTGACGACGAGCAACGCCGACGGCCCCGGCGGGAGCGTCAGCCGGGCGTACGGCGGCGCACCCTCCAGGTAGTAAAGGTCGTCGATCAGCCCGTCCAGCGGCGGTCGCGGCACTCTGGACACGTACTCCACGCCCCCAGTATCGCCGACGCCCCCGGGCGAACCTGATCACGTGTACCCGGCCGCGCGAGTCTTACCGGCTCCCCGGCTCCACGGCGGCGCCTCAGGAGGAGGCGGCGGGGTTGGCGTGGTGGGCGACCGGCTCGCCGCGCAGGTAGCGGGCGACGTCGTCGGCGACGATCCGCGCCGCCTTGGCCGCCGTCTCCTTGCTGGCCCCCGCCAGGTGCGGGGTCATCACCAGGTTGGGCGTGGTCAGCAGGCGGGACCCCTCGGGGATGGGCTCGGTGGGGAAGACGTCCACCGCGGCGCCGAACAGGTGGCCGGAGTCCAGGGCGTCGCACAGGGCGTCGTAGTCGAGCAGCGCGCCGCGGGCGCAGTTGACCAGCACCGAGCCGGCGGGCATCAGCGCGATCCGCTCCGCGTCGATCATGCCGGTGGTCTCCGGGGTGACCCGGGCGTGCAGGGACACGAAGCGAGAGCGGCCGAGCAGCTCCTCCAGCCCCACCTGGCCGGGGACGCCGGTGACGTAGGGGTCGTACACCAGCACCTCGGCGCCGAACCCCTCCAGCATGCGGGCCACCCGGCTGCCGATCGCGCCGTAGCCGACCAGGCCGACCGTGCCGCCCTCCAGCTCCGGGCCGACCTGGTCGTACACGTAGTAGTCGCCCCGCCACACGCCCCGGGCGAGGTCGGCGTTGGTCTGCGGGATGCGGCGGGTGGCGGCCAGCAGCATGGCCAGCGTGTGCTCGGCGGTGGCGACCGCGTTGCGGCCGGGCGCGAACGTGACGGTCACCCCGGCCTCGGCGGCGGCCTGGAGGTTCGCGTTGACCGGGCCGCCCCGGCTGACGCAGAACAATCTCAGGTCGGGGCAGGCGGCGAGGACCCGCTTGGTCAGCGGGGCCATCTGGGTCACGCAGACCTCCACGCCGCGCAGCGCCTCGATCAGCTCCTCCTCCACGTCGGACGCCTCGTCGACCTCGCCCACCCGCCCGAACGGCACGACCGGCCACGGCAGGGTCAGCTCGCGGATGTCGGCGTCCCCGGGGACCACCTGCCGGAGCGCGTCCACCAGGAGGTCGCTGCGCACGAAGTGGTCACCGGCGGCAAGGATTCGGACGGTCAACGAACGGCTCCGATCGGAGAGTTGAACTGCAGGATCGCGACCTGCCCGCCGTCGAGGCGGAGCTCGGTGACGGCGCAGTTGTCCAGGCGCGGGAAGAGCCGCCGGTAGGAACCGAGCGGCACCCCGATGAGCCCGCACAGGGCGAGCCTGATGACGGTCGTGTGGGCGACGGCCAGCACCCGCCCGCCGGGGTGGGCGGCGGCGATGTCGCGCAGGGCGGCGGTGAACCGGTCTGCGGCCTCCGCGGGGTCCTCGCCCCCGGGCAGCGGGCAGGCGGCCGGGTCGGCCTCGAAGGCGGCGCGGGCCTCGGGGAAGCGCTCGTGCATCTCCGCGGAGGTCAGCCCCTCGCCGCGGCCGAAGTCGAGCTCGCGCAGCCGGGCGTCCGTCCGCGGCTCGACGCCCGCCGCCTCGGCGCTCGCCTCGGCGGTGATCCGGGCCCGGCTCAGCGTGGACGTCCAGACGGCGGACAGCCCGGCCTCGGCCGACCAGGCGGCCAGCCGCCCGGCCTGCTCGTGGCCGCGCGGGGTCAGCTCGACGTCGGTGACGCCGGCGTAGCGGTTCTCGGCGTGCCAGACGGTCTCGCCGTGGCGGGCCAGTACGAGCCGGGTCATCGGGCGCTCCTCTTCCGGGCGTGGGCGGCGGCCTCCGGGGGCAGCCAGCCGCGGTCCTCCAGTTCGGCGACGAACCGCAGGTAGTGCTCGCGCAGGTCCTCACCTCCGGGTTCGACGACCTCGCGGGTGCGGATCATCCGGGCCGCGGAGGCGGGCCCGGCGGCGAGTACGGCCATGCCGAGCGCGGGCTCGGCGTTCTCCCGCAGGGTCACCGGCCGGCCCAGCACGGCAGCCCTGACGCGGTTCCAGTAGGAGCTGCGGGTCGCGCCGCCGGTCAGCACGATCTCACCGTCCACCGGGGCGCCGAGCAGGTCGAGGTAGTCGAAGCAGAGCCGCTCGATGTAGGCGGCGCCGCGCAGGATCGCGGCGTAGCGGTCGACGTCGTCGCCGAGGCGGCCGAGGGTGAAGCCCTCCGCCTCCGGCGCGGCGAACGGGAACCGCTCGCCGCGGGAGACCAGCGGGTAGACGGTGGCGGACGGGTCGGCGGGCGGGCGGATGGACGGACCGGCGGGCGGGCCGGCTCCGGCGCCGCCGGATTCGAAGCGCCCGGCGGCCAGCCGGCTGAGCGCGTCGAGGTCGCGCCCGGCGAGGTCGCGGGCCAGCACGCCCGCGCCGGTGCTGGACGCGCCGCCCGGCAGCCACGAGCCGTCCGGGGCACGGTGGGAGTAGACGACGCCCAGCGGGTCGTGGACCAGCTCCCGGGTGACGCCCTTGAGCACCAGCGTGGTGCCCATCACCGAGTTCCAGCTGCCGGGCGTGAGGGCGCCCGCGCCGAGCTGGGCCGCGCACCCGTCGGTGGTCCCGGCGACCACCGGCGTGCCCGCCGGGACGCCGGTGGCCTCGGCGGCCTCCGCACAGACCTCCCCGAGCACGGTGCCGGGCCGTACCACGCCGGGCAGCACGGAGGCGGGGACGCCGAGGGCGTCCAGGACGTCGGACGGCCAGCGCTCGTCGATCAGGTCCACGCCCGTCTTCAGCGCGTTGCTCAGGTCGGTGGCGACCGGCCGGCCCGTCAGGCGGCGGTTGACGAAGTCGTTCTGGTGCGCCAGTCGCGCCCCGGCCGGGGCGTCGCGCAGCAGCCACAGCAGCTTCGGCAGCGCCCAGTTGGCCTGCATGCGGCGGTAGCCGAGCCGGTCCCACACGTGCGCGCCGACGTCGTTGACCCGGTCGACCTCGCCGGCCGCCCGCCGGTCGTCGTACATCAACCCGGGGGTGAGCGGCCGGCCGTCGCCGCCGGTGAGCAGGATCGTGCCGGAGGTGGCGTCCACCGCCACACCGCCGACGGGTCCCGGCGGCACGTCGCGCATCGCCTCGCGGGAGGCGGCGGCCAGCGCCTCCCACCACCCCTCGGGATCCTGTTCGTGCCGGGGGCCGTCACGGCGGCTGGTCAGCGGCCTGCTCGCCGCGCCGAGCACCCGGCCGTCCCCGGTGACGGCCATCACGCGCACGCTCTGCGTGCCGAGATCCACGCCGATCCAGGTGCTCATGAGCGGCTCCGGGTCTCGGCGAGCAGCGGCCAGGACCGGGCGGCGGTCTCACGCAACGCGAGGAAGTCCCGGTAGAGCGTCTCGTAGGAGCCGAGCCGCGGCCGTACGGCGTCGCGCAGCCGCACGTGGCGCCCGGCCGCCTCCTCCAGATCGGCGGCGGCGCCCGTCGCGGTCAGACCGACCAGGAAGGCGCCGCGGGCGCCGACCTCGGCGTCGGCCGGCCGCAGCACCGGCAGGCCGGTGACGTCGGCGATCATCCGCAGCCACAGGTCGCTCGCAGAGCCGCCGCCGCACACCCGCAGCTCCCGCACGCCGGGGCCGAAGGCGTCCAGGCAGTCGCGGACGACGAACGTGAGGCCCTCGAACACGGCGCGGGCGATGTGCCCGCGGTCGTGGTCGAACGACATGCCCAGGAAGGAGCCCCGGGCGAGCGGGTCGCAGAACGGTGCCCGTTCCCCGGCCGGGGACAGGTAGGGCAGGAACGCCAGGCCGCCCGCGCCCGGCGGGCTCGCCGCGGCCAGCTCGCCGAGGGCGGCCGGGCCGGGCAGCCCGAGCAGGCGACAGACCCAGTTGATCACCTCGACCCCGGCGAAGGTGGGGAAGGCCCGCAGGTAGCCGCCGGGGGCCGCGATCGTGATGCCCACGGCGGGGCCGTCCAGGTCGGGTTCGGCGACGATGGTCTCGGTGCACAGCGTGGTGCCCAGGATGCTGCACGCCCGGCCCTCGCCCACCGCGCCCGCCCCGACGGCGGTGGAGACGATGTCGTAGGGGGCCATCACGACCGGGGTCCCGGCGGGCAGGCCCAGCGACGCGGCGGCGGACGTGGTGAGCGCGGCGACGCGGTGCGCGTCGCCGCGCGGCTCGGGCAGCAGCCGCGCGGCCCACTCCAGGCCGAACGACGCCAGCAGCTCGGGGGAGTAGGCGCGGGCGCGCAGGTCCATGAACGGCGCCGAGGCGTCGGACTCGTCGGCGGCGACCTCCCCGGTCAGCCGGGAGAAGATCCAGCCGCCGCAGGTCAGCAGGGCCGCCGAGCGTTCCAGCCGCTCGGGGTCGTGCTCCCGCAGCCAGGTGAGGATCGCGTGCGGCAGCCCCGAGGCGGCGGCGGAGCCGTTGACGCGGAAGGCCCGCTCGGCCGCGCCGGAGCGGTTCCAGGCGTCCACCGCGGACGCGGCCCGGCCGTCGTTCCACAGGATCGCCGGCCCGGTCGGCTCGCCGTCGGATCCGACGAGCCAGGCGCCGTCGCCCTGGGCGGTGACCGCGACGAAGTCGACGGCGCCGGCCGAGGCGCCGGCGAGGCGGCCGGCGACCGCGCGCACCGTGTGCGCGACCGCCGCCCAGACCGTGTTCATGTCCTGTTCGGCGTGGCCGGGCGCGGGCCGGGACACGCCGGTCTCCTGCCGGGCGACCGCGATCTCCGCTCCCGCTTCGTCGTAGCCGACCGCCTTGACCACCGTGGTGCCGGCGTCGACGCAGATGGCCGCCATCAGGCCCGCCCGTGGGAGGTCCGGGACCTGCGCGCGGCCGAGTCGACGACCACGGCCAGCAGCAGCACCACGCCCGTCACGACGAACCGGATGGAGGAGTCGAGGTTCAGCAGCGTCAGGCCGCTGGAGATCGACTGGATGACGATCATGCCGAGCAGCGCGCCGAACGCGGTGCCGCGCCCGCCGAACAGGCTCGTCCCGCCGATCACGGCGGCGGCGATGGCGTTGAGGTTCACGTCGCCGGCGCCGCTGCTCTGGTTGGCGGCGGCCAGCCGGGCGGCGGCGAGGATGCCGCCCACCGCGGCGAAGGAGGAGCACAGCATGAACGCCGAGGTGTAGACGGCCCGGACGTTGATGCCGGCCCGCCGCGCCGCCTCGACGTTGCCGCCGACGGCGTAGACCGACCTGCCCCACTTCGTACGTGACAGCAGGTAGTGCATGACCAGTACCAGCGCGACGAACAGGACGAACATCCAGCCGACGCCGCGGGTCCGCCCGAGGTACCAGACCACGAACGCCAGCACCGCCAGCAGCGCTAGGCTCCGTACGGCCAGCATGGAGGTGGTCCGGGATGACAGGCCCGCCAGGCGGCGCTCCCGGGCGTGCAGGTAGCCGGTGGCGAACAGCCAGGCCGCGGCGACGACCGCGAAGACGTACGACAGCCACTGCGGCACGAAGGCCAGCTGCGCGAAGTTCACCAGGGCCGAGTCGAACGGCAGGTTGATCGACCCTTTGGTGCCCAGCACGTACAGCTGGAGGCCGAGGAAGGCCAGCAGGCCGGCCAGCGTGATGACGAAGCTCGGCACCCCGAAGCGGTTGAACAGCTGGGCGTACACCCAGCCGATCGCCGCGCTCATCGCGACCGCCGCCAGGACGGCCGCCCAGAGCGGCAGCCCTCTGCCGACGAACAGCACCGCCAGCACCGCGCCGGACAGGCCGCTGACCGAGCCGACCGACAGGTCGATCTGCCCGACCAGCAGCACGCACACGATGCCGAGCGCGATGACGCCGACCGCGGCCGACTCCAGCGTGAGGTTGACCAGGTTGGTGCTGGACAGGAAGACCGGGTTGAGGATCTGCAGCACGGCCCAGATCACGACGAGGCCGACCAGGACCGGGATCACGCCGAGATCGCCGCCGCGGGCCCGCTCGATCACGTCGGTGAGCGCGCCGCGCAGCCCCTCGCGGCTCCGTAACCGCTCGTCCTGGCGGTCGGTGGCGAGCGTGGTGGTCATGAGAGCCCCTCCTTGCGGCGCGCCCGGCGCTGCGACACCGCGTTGTCGGCGGCGCCGGTGATGGCGGCGATGATGTCCTCGACCGAGACGTCGTCCACGTCGAACACCCCGTTGTTGCGGCCCAGCCGCAGCACGGCCACGGTGTCGGCGACCGCCTTCACGTCCGCCATGTTGTGGCTGATCATGATGACGCCCAGGCCGTTCTCCCGGAGCCGCTCGACGAGGTTGAGCACCTCGGCCGTCTGCGCGACGCCCAGGGCCGCGGTCGGCTCGTCGAGAATGATGATCTTCGGGTCGCCGAGCAGCGACCTGGCGATCGCGACGGTCTGCCGCTGGCCGCCCGACAGCGACGCCACCGGCACCCGGACGCTGGGGATCTTCGCCGACAGCTGGCGGAGCAGCTCCCACGAGCGCGTCTCCATCGCCACGTCGTTCAGCCGGAGCGGGCGGATCTCCTGCCCCAGGAAGAGGTTCTGGATCACGTTGAGGTTCTCGCACAGCGCGAGGTCCTGGAAGACGGTGGCGATGCCGAGCCGGTGGGCGGCCGCCGGGCTCGGGATGCCGACGGTCTTCGCGTCGAAGGTGATCGTGCCCGAGTCCGGCGGGTGCACACCCGACAGGATCTTCACCAGCGTCGACTTGCCGGCGCCGTTGTCCCCGACGACGGCCACGACCTGACCCGCCGCCACATCGAGGTCGATGCCGGTGAGCGCGGCGACCGCGCCGAAGGTCTTGCTGATCCCGCGCAGGGACAGGACGCTGTCTGCTTGCTGGGTGGCGGACAAAGGGGCTCCTGGAGATCTACTTGATGCCGAGCTCGGCGCATCCCTTGGCGTACTCGCCCGTGCACGCCTCGGACGCCTTCATGATTCCGCTCTGGAACAGCACCTCGTTGATGTTGTCCTTGGTCACGACCGTGGGGGTGAACAGCTCCGAAGGCGTGTCGTAGAGCTTGGTCTTGCCCGCGGGCTTCTCGCCCCGCGCGAACCGGTAGGCCGCGTCGGCCGCGGCCTCGGCCACGATCTTGATGGGCTTGGAGATCGTGTTGTACTGGTCGCCGGAGATGATGCGCTGGGCGGCGGCCAGCTCGGCGTCGTTGCCGGTGACCGGGGGGACCTTCACGCCCGCCGCCTTGAACGCGGCGATCGAACCGCCGCCGGTGCCGTCGTTGGCCGCCACCACGCCCACGATCTCGTCGCGGAACCTGGTGATCTGGCCGCTCACCCAGGTCTGGGCCTTCTCCGGCTGCCAGTCGGGGGTGTCGTACTCGGCGAGCAGCTTGAAACCGCTCGGGTCGACCGCGCCGTGGACGCCCTTCTTGATCAGGCCGGCGGCGGCGTCCGTGGGGGAGCCGTTCACCTGGAGGATCCCGCCCTCGGCCTTCTCCTCCTTGAGGTGGTCGACCAGGGACTGGGCGATCATCGAGCCGATCTTCTCGTTGTCGAACGAGATGTAGTAGTCGGCCGGGGTGGTGGGGATCGGCCGGTCGTAGGCGATGACCGGCACGTTCTGCGCCTGCGCCGACTTGACGATGGTCGCGGCGGCGGCCGAGTCGACGGGGTCGATCACGATGGCCTTGACGCCCTGGGCCAGTGCCGAGTTGGCCTGCTGCTGTTGCTTGGAGGCGTCGGAGTCGGCGTTCTGGTAGATGACCGTGCAGCCCGCGCACAGCTGCTTCATCTTCGCCTCGAACAGCGGCTTGTCGGCCAGTTCGTACCGGGTGGAGGCGAGGTCGGGCATGAGGAAGGCCACCTTGGCGTTCTCCGCGCCCCCGTCGCCGCCGCCGTCCGCTCCGCCGGAGCCGGAACCGCAGGCGGTGAGCGCCGCGCCCGCGATGACCGCCACCGCGGCGAACGTCGTTGTCCGCGTCTGAGCTTTCTTCACGGCTTCTTCCCTTGCTCGCTGTGTCCTCGCGCAGCGGATCCGCTCCGCGATCCCCGAGGCCGGGCATGGTCCGCTACGCGCGGTCATGCGCCATGGCCGAACACGCTAGCGCGTGCTCGGAATATTTGTCCAGAAAAAGTGTTCAGGGATTTTCCAGACCCGTGACCTGGCGCCGACGCGCGAACGGCGACCGGGGACCTCCCCTCACGGGACGAGGGTTCCGGGCGCGGGGGCTGCGGGGACGGGGCGCGCGGGAACGGCCCGCCGGGCGGTGCCGTACGGCGGGTGTGCCGTACGCCGGCGGTGCGGTGCGGTATGGCGGGTGTGCCCGTGCGCGGGTGGTGTCCTGTGGCGGGCGGCGCCGTACGGCGGGCCGCGGGACGGGCGTCCGCCTCCGCCGGTGGCCCGCTCTCCCGTCAGCGGATCACCGTCAGCGGGATCACCGTCAGCGGGTCGCCGAAAGCAGGCTCTCCGCCGTCAGGGCGTCGGTGACGAGCTGGTTGAAGTAGCCGCCCCTGGCCCCGGCGACGATCGACAGGACCTTCTCCGGCCCGACCGCCACCGCGATGGAGACGGGGATGCGGCGCAGCTGCTCCAGGCTGGTCGCCACCAGCCGCTCGCTGCCCGGATAGCCGACGGGCTCGCCGTCGCGGTCGTAGAAGCGCGAGCACACGTCGCCGACGGCGTCGCGCAGGCTGCCGGCGTGGCGGGGCACGAAGGCCGGCACGACCTGGCGCGTCAGCGGCGGCGAGCCGACGCCGACGATCGCGCACCTGGCGTGCGCCCACAGGTCCATGACCCTGCGCACCGACGGCTCGTGCTGCAGGGAGTAGAACAGCTCGGGACCCGGCTGGGCGGGCGCGTACAGGTAACTGGGCACGCCCCCGACCCGCTCGGCCAGCAGGCGGGTCGTCTCGTTCGTCTGGAACCAGGGCTGGGGGTCCTCCTGGCCGCCCACGGCCGGGGCGATCGTGACCCCGGGGAACCTCCCCAGGCTCTCCCGCGCGCACTCGTAGACCGTGCTGCCGGAGGAGACCAGCAGTACGTCGCCGGACTCCAGGCCCGCCGCGGCCAGTGCCCTGGCCAGGCCCGGGGCCAGCCATGGGCCCAGCGCCGGGCCGCCGACCCTGGGCACCAGGAAGACGCGCGCCAGGCCCAGCGCGGTGGCCACCTCGGCGGCCAGCGGGCCCTCCTCCAGCGCCGCCGGCCGGTGCACCCGGATCTCCACGATGCCGTGCCGGCGCGCCTCGGTCAGCAGCCGGCTCACCGTGGCCCGGCTGACGCCCAGCCGCTTGGCGATGTCGGCCTGGGTGGCCTCCTCGAGGTAGTACTGCGACGCCGCCGCGTACATCAGCTCCCGGGGGAACCGGGCCTGTGCCTCCGGTACGGCGTCGGCGGCGTTCATGGGCGGGCTCCCCCTCATTTTCTGAACATATGTGCTGAACAGATGCGCATTGACTATACCCGCGCCCTCTCCAAGGGAAAGGCTAGCGATCCCGGACGCGGCCCGGCGATCAGTGCGACGCGGTACGGAGCCTGGCCGAGGCGTCGCGCAGGTAGTCGATGAAGGAGCGCAGCGCCGGGTTGGGGTTGGTCGGGCGGGCCGCCGCGCCGATCCTGCGGTAGAGCCGGGGCCCGTCCAGCCGGCACACCTGGACGCCGGGGGCGCCCCGCGCCCCGAGGCTGGGCACCAGCGCGACCCCGAGACCGGCCCGCACCAGCCCGAGCGTGACCTCGTAGTGGTCGCTGCGGCAGCGGATCATCGGACTGAACCCCTCCAGCGCGCTGGCCCGCTCCAGCACAGAGACCGGGGTCCCGGTGCCGTAGGTGGTGATCCACGGCTCGCCGGCCAGGTCGGCGAGCCGTACCCGCTGCGACTTGCCCGCGGGGTGGCCGGGCGGCACGACCAGCAGCTGCGGCTCGTCGAACAGGTGGGTGACCTCGACCCCCTCCGGAGGCTTCCACGGGTCGAGCGCGTGCTCGAAGACCACCAGCACGTCGAGCGCGCCGCGCTCCAGGTCGGGCAGCAGCTCGTGGGGCTGGCCGAGCACCAGGTCCAGCTCCACGGCCGGGTGGCGGGCGGTGAAGGCCGACAGCGCCAGCGGCAGCAGCCGGTACCCCGCCGAGGCGAAGAACCCGATCCGCAGCTGCCCGGCGTCGGCCCTGGCCTGCGCCAGCAGGTCCTTCTCCGCGGCCTCGATGATGTCGAGCACCTCCTGGGCGCGGGTCGCCAGCCGCCGGCCCGCCGCGGTCAGCCGCAGGCTCTGGGCGCCCCGCTCGACCAGCCCCACCCCGGCCTCCTCCTCCAGCCGGGACAGCTGGTGGGAGACGGCCGAGGGCGAGAGCCGCAGGACGCGCGCGGCCCCGGCGATGCTCCCGGTCCGGAAGACCTCCAGCAGGACGCGGAGGCGGTGACTGCTCAACACCGCCCCAGTATGGGGTAATTGTCCGCAGATGAGGGAGTCGGTACGGTCACCGGCCTGGGAGTTCCCCGAGGCCCCGCCGTCTGCCGCCGGTTCCGCCGGATGACGGGCGGGACAGCCCTCGGGCCCTTCCACGGACCTTTGACGGGCCTTCCGCGGGCATTTCATGGACATTCCGTGGACGGCCGGACGGCGGGCCGGTCAGGCGTCCGGGACGGCGGTCACGGCCGGCCGGGCGGGGCACTCAGGGTGATCCGGGTGGCCGAGGCGTTCGGGGTGCTCGGGGTGTTCGGTGTGCTCCGGAAGCCGGGTGCGTTCGGGGTGCTTCGGGTGTTCGGGATGTCCGGGGTGCTCCGGAAGCTCGGGCTGTTGGGGCTGTTCGGGGTGTTCGGGCCGTTCCTGGCGGGACGCCAGATCGACGACCCGCCCGCCGGTGCCCGTGGCGCACAACGCGGCGGCGAACAGGATGATCTGGTTGAGGACCTTGAGGAAGACCAGCATCCCGACGGCGCCCGCGACGACCTGGTAGGCGGGGTTGGCCGCGGTGATCTCCAGGTAGAACTGGCCGATGGTCTTGAGGATCTCCAGTCCGGCGGTGGCGAACAGCGCGGGCCCCAGCACCCGGCCGAGCGGCAGCCGCAGCCGGGGCGTCACGGTGAGCAGGGCGGCGGCCAGCAGTGTGTTCACCGCCAGGCCGAGCACGAACGAGGCCGCCGACAGCAGCCACCGCGTCACGTCGTCGGTGACGCCCACGGTGTGCAGGAACACCCAGTTCAGCAGCGACTCGGCGGCGAAGGACACCGCCAGGGAGATCGACAGCAGCAGCCCCAGCCCGGCCAGCACGCCCAGGTCGATCACCTGGCGCAGGAAGTAGGCGCCCGGGTACTCCTCCAGCCGCCAGACCGCCCGGATCGCCGAGCGCATGCTGTCCACCCAGAACAGCCCGGTCAGCGGCAGGCCCACGAAGGCGATCGCCCCGGCCGTGCTCCGGGCGTCGCGCAGCGCCGCCACGTCCAGGCGGGGGAAGTTCTCGCTCAGGAAGACCTGCACCGTGGTGATGACCTTGGGGTCGTCCAGCACGTGCCCGATGATCGAGAAGCCGAGCAGCCCGAGTGCGAACACCGCGAAGAACGAGTAGTAGGTGAGCGCGGCCGACAACCGCCCGCCGTCCGCCTCGTCGTACCGCACCCCGGCGCGCACCAGGTGGTCCAGCCAGCCGTGGCGGCGGCGGGCCCGCGTCCAGAACGCCGCCACCCGCCCGGCGAATCCCGTGACCGTCATGGCCGGGCCACTACCCGGCACCCGCCGCTCTACCGCCCTCCGGCGCCCCGGCCTGCCGGAACCACAGTGAAGCCCACACACCCCTCACAACCCACACAGTGCACATGGTGCACGGAGTCCCCGGAGTCCACAAGATCCCCAGGGTCTGCGGAGCCCGGCGGGGGAGGGGCGACGGAGTCCGGCCGGCGGTCCCGCCTGCGATGCCGGCCCGCCGCGGGGCGGGACCGCCGCCTGGTCAGCAGGAACGTCGCGACGAGGAGTACGGCCAGCAGCCCGGCGACCGGCGCCGTCTCCGGCGGCATGCCGTACGGTCCGGTGCCGAAGGCCAGGGACGAGGCGCCGGGGCCGGGCGCCGGGCGCACCTCGATCCGGGTGGCCTCGGAGAGCGCCCCCGCCCCGTCGGCCGGGGGCGCGCCCGCCAGGTTCTCCCTGACCTTGCGCGGCAGGCCGTAGCCGACGACGTTGCTCTCGTCGCGGGTCTTGCGCTTCAGCCGGGAGCCGTCGACGTTCGCCTCGATCGTGTGGATCGTTCCACCGTCCACGCGCTCGACCACGCCCACGTGGTCGATGCCGCCGATGTCCCGGCCGCCGGACCAGTCGAAGAAGACCAGCGCCCCGGGCTCGGGCGTGCCCGACCACGCGCCGTGCATGGCGAACCAGCGGGCGTGGGAGGGGGTCCAGGCGAACAGGCCGACGTAGTCGGCGACACCGGCCTTCGCCGCGGCCCAGGAGATGAACATGTCGCACCAGGGCGCCGTCTCGTACTCGGCGTCCCGGACGACGTTGGCCGAGTACCACCGGCCGAACACGGTGGGCTGCCCGTCGCGCTGCCGATATCCGAGCTCCGGCGCCATGGTCTTCAGCAGTGCGTCACCGATCGGATCCAAGGCCGTCAGCCACCCCGTCCGCGTGTCCTCCGCCCTTCCGCGAAGGGTGGGCGCCGTCCGACAAGCCGGACTGTATTCCGTACGACGCGAAGAAGATGGCTTTTCCGATAAAAGGGGGCTTTATCCGGCGCTTTGATGCCGGATCCGCCGAATCGCGGGAACGGCCGGTATTTCCGGCCTATCATGCCCGTCCGGCCCGGGAACCTCCCGAGCCGGACAAACTAGACGAGCTAGACGAGCTGGACGGACCGGGTGCGGCCTCAGATCAGGCCGAGCGCCAGCATCGCGTCCGCGACCTGCTTGAACCCGCCGATGTTGGCCCCCGCCACGTAGTCGCCCGGCATGCCGTACTCGTCGGCGGTCTCCAGGCAGCGGGCGTGGATGTCACGCATGATCTCCCTCAGGCGCTGCTCGGAGAACTCGAAGGTCCAGGAGTCGCGGCTGGCGTTCTGCTGCATCTCCAGCGCGCTGGTGGCCACGCCGCCCGCGTTGGCCGCCTTGCCCGGTCCGAACGCCACCCCCGCCTCCTGGAACACCCGGATCCCCTCCGGGGCGGTGGGCATGTTGGCGCCCTCGCCCACCGCGATGCAGCCGCCCCGCACCAGGGCCTCGGCGTCGCGGGCGGTGATCTCGTTCTGGGTGGCCGACGGCATCGCCACCTCGCACGGCACCTCCCACACGGGACGGCCGGAGACGAAGGACACCCCGTCGCCGCGGCGCTCGGCGTAGACGTTCAGCCGCCTGCGCTCGACCTCCTTGACCTGCTTGAGCAGCCCGAGGTCGATGCCCTTCTCGTCGAGGATGTATCCCGAGGAGTCGGAGCAGGCGACCACCACGCCGCCGAGCTGCTCCACCTTCTCGATCGTGTAGAGGGCGACGTTGCCGGACCCGGACACCACGACGCGCCGGCCGTCGAACGACGTGCCGCGCGCCCTCAGCATCTCCTCCACGAAGAAGGCGCAGCCGTAGCCGGTCGCCTCGGTCCGCACCTGTGCGCCGCCGTAGCTGAGCCCCTTGCCGGTGATCACTCCGGACTCGTAGCGGTTGGTGATCCGCTTGTACTGGCCGAACAGGTAGCCGACCTCGCGCTGCCCGACCCCGATGTCACCGGCCGGGACGTCGGTGTACTCGCCGATGTGGCGGTAGAGCTCGGTCATGAAGCTCTGGCAGAAGCGCATCACCTCGCGCGCGGAGCGGCCCTTGGGGTCGAAGTCGGAGCCCCCCTTGCCGCCGCCGATGGGCAGGCCGGTCAGCGCGTTCTTGAATATCTGCTCGAAGCCGAGGAACTTCACGATGCCGAGGTAGACCGAGGGATGGAAGCGCAGGCCGCCCTTGTAGGGGCCCAGCGCGCTGTTGAACTCCACCCGGAAACCCCGGTTGATCTGCACCTCGCCCCGGTCGTCCTCCCATGGCACGCGGAAGATGATCTGCCGCTCCGGCTCGCAGATACGCTCAATGATCTTGGAATCGGCGTACTCGGGATGTTTGGCGAGGACCGGTCCGATGCTCTCCAGCACCTCGCGGACGGCCTGGTGGAACTCGATCTCACCGGGGTTGCGGCTCAGAACGTTGTCGTAGATCGAGGCCAGTCTCTCGTGCAGCATCCTCGTCCCCTCATGTTGACAGCGATCGAAGTGATCTCCGCCCAGATTAGGCGACGCGGATCCGCGCATCCCCGGAGGCCGGGCGGGTCCCCTCGCGGGGCGCGCCCATGCGGGCCGGCCGCCCCGGACGGAGGGCCCGGAGCGACCGGCCGCGGGCCCGGAGCGACCGGCCGAGCCGGAGAGGCCGGTCAGCCGCCGGTCAGCCACCGATCAGCCGCCGGTCAGCGGCCGGGGGACGGCCAGGCGTTGGGGCGGCAGCCGTACAGCGACTTCGTCTGCTGGAGCATCACCGGGGCCCGCCGGCCACGTCCGGGACACGGCGTGTGGCCGTGGCCGAGGCCGTGGCCCACCTCGTGGTTGACGACGTACTCCCGGTAGGTGGCGACGTCGCGCCCGTAGCCCCGCACGCCCTGGTTCCACCGCATGGCGTTGATCACCGCGCGCTTGCCGTTCCAGCAGGACAGCAGGCCATTGGTGATCATCGGCCGGCACTGCCGGTCGGTCATCCCGGGGCTGGACAGCGACACCCGGATCTCCACCGGCCCGCGCGTCACGCGCCTGAACCGGAAACCCCAGCTCCGAGGGTCGTTCAGCGTACGGTGCACGGCCTCGGCGAACTCCCGCCCGTCGAACGGCAGGCCGCGCTCGACCTCGACGATGTAGCGGATCACCCGTCCCTTGCCGCCCGCCGGCGGTTCGGCCCCGCCGCCCACGACGGAGTAGCGGCCGCCCGCCGAGGCGGGCACCTTCATCCGCTGCGGCTGCCGGCGGCCGTTGGCCAGCAGGAAGGGGCGTTCCGCTCCGGGGGACGAGTGCGGAGAGGCCGTGGGCGCGGGAGGCGGGGTGGGGGTCACCGGCGCCGGGGGCAGGGCCTCGGGCGTGGCGGGCATGTCCGAGACCGGTTCAAGGCGACCGCTCAGCAGGGTGGCGCCGCCGGCCAGCAGTGTCGCCGAGATGGCGAGGGCGAGGAGGCCCACAAAGGGTCTGCGGTCATAAAATTGTACCTTCCTGGACATAGGCCGTAAACCTTATTACCTCCGGCCGCCACTGATCAGCCGGGAGGCCCTCACGGACCCCCGGGACCCCCGGCCGCCGGATGTCCGGCGGATGCCCGGCGGGCGGTCGCTGGAGGGCCGTGGGATGTCCGCCGGGCGGCCGCTGGAGGACTGCTGGAGGGCCCGCCTCCGTCGCCCGGCCGGGCGGATCCCGCCTCCCGGCCCGTTCCGCCTCCCGGCGCCCCCTGCCGCCTCCCGGTGTCCCGGCCCGGTTCCTGGGTACCGCCAGGCTGACTGGGTAACGCCAGGCGGACGGTCATGGAAGCGGGTCTCCCCCGGCGTGGGGGGGGGGGGGGGCCCCCCCCCCCCGCCCCCCGCGGCCGGCGGGGGGGGGCGGGCGCCAACGCGCTGACGGCGTAAAGCACCAGGCCGACCGCCACGGGGACGACAACGGCCGCGGCG
>NZ_JBVJKQ010000031.1:0-35374 GCF_055585205.1 Streptosporangium sp. NPDC053982 | reverse complement strand
GATCCGCTGCCAGGCTTTGTCGGTCAGTTCACCTCGTCGCACCACGAGGCATCATCTAACCGCACCACCGAGATCATTTATCAGACACGCCTTAGAAGCTGCGGCAAGGCTTGCCCCCTTGCTGGCAGCGCTCCTGACCCTTTTTAAGGACTAGGACGAACCGTCCCGTAGCAGCTGGTCCGACTCGGCTCATCACCGGGTCGGGCCAGTTCAGCAAGAGTGATTGCGGTTCCGCAATCACTCTTGGCACCTTCCGACTTGCAGGGCTTAGCGTAGCCCGACGTAGGCGTGGTTTTCTATGCAATCCAATCAACGCCCCCAGCGGCAGCGCAGTCTCAGCGATCGACGTTGCTGTCAGCGTTGCTGTCACCGAAGATCAAAAAAGCCCCGAACGATGATCGCTCGGGGCTTCTCTGCTGCTCAGGTGTAGTGGTCAGGGGCAGGGTCGAACTGCCGACCTTCCGCTTTTCAGGCGGACGCTCGTACCAACTGAGCTACCTGACCTGGATGGTGGTGCGACACCTACCAGAGCGGTCCTGACGGGACTTGAACCCGCGACCTCCACCTTGACAGGGTGGCGAGCACTCCAAACTGCTCTACAGGACCTTGCTTTGTTGGAAACTTCCGTTTCCGTTTTTCTCGGCCCGCCTAGCTTACCAGTTCTTCGGAGGTCTTCGACCTGCCGTTTTCCCGGTGAGCCTTCGCTCGGCCGTGCCCCCAACGGGATTCGAACCCGTGTCGCCGCCTTGAAAGGGCGGTGTCCTAGGCCACTAGACGATGGGGGCTCGGGACTCTCGTCCCGTTCCGTGCCGTCTTCCGCTGGAGACCTCTGAAGCATAGGGGACTTTTGCCCTCGATGCCAAAGCGGCGTTCCGGCGGCTTACGGAGCCTTACGGAGCCTTGGGGTCGGCGGTCTCCCCCGTCGGAGAGGGGGTGGCCGTCGGCCCGAAAGAAGGCCCGGGAGAAATTGTACGGCCCGGGTCGGTCTCGACGTGACGTTCGATCTGCACCGACTGCTCACCCAGTCCGCCCAGAGTGATGTCGTCCCAGGCCCGGAGCCTGTGGGACTTGCGGTCGAAGTACAGCACGGAGGCCGCGACCGGCGTGGGCTCGTCGTGTTCCAGGGCACGCAGGCCGGCCCCTCCGGTGGAGCCCTGGACGAGGACGCGGGTGCCGGACGGCAGCAACTCGGTGGACCGCTCGTGGGCGTGCCCGGTGAGGACCATCGGCACGGCGCCGGAGAAGGCCCGGGCGATCGTGGGGTCGTGCACCGCCACCAGGTCGGCCGGCTGCTTGAACGCCTGACCCAGCCGGCTGGCGTAGGCGTGCCCGAGGGCGGTCAGGGTCTCCGGGGCGGAGTCGATCTCCACCGACTTGTCGGGGGTGAACCGGGGGTCGCCGACGCCGTAGATGCGCAGCCCCGCCACCTTCTCGACCTCGTCGTCGAGGACGACGGCGTTCTTCTGCTTCGCCACGGCCCGCTGGGTGGCCTTGGAGTCGTGATTGCCGCGGACGAAGACGTACGGCACGCCGAAGGTGGGGATCTCCTCGACGAACTTGTCCTCGGGGCCGGTGCCGTGGTCGGTCAGGTCCCCGGTGTCCACGATCGCGTCGATCTTGAACTGGCCGATGACCGAGCGGATGAGGTTCCACGCGACCGGGTTGAGGTGGATGTCGGAGACGTGCAGGATCCGGATCGAGGTGGGGTCGGAGTCGTATATCGGCAGGGACGAGACCGTGTCGTAGAGCTGGGAGACGTTGTTGACCAGCTTGGCGAGCTGGGAGCGGTAGGACTCGAACTTCGTCACGATCGACTCGGCGCTGCCGACCAGGGACGGCGCGCCGGCGATCAGGCCGGTGTACTTGGGCTCCACCACCGAGTTCGGCCGGAAGGTCAGGGCGGCGCCGGCGCCGGTGGCGGCCATCGCGACGACGACGCTCAGCAGGCCGGCCAGGGCCGCCCCGGGGCGGCGGAAGACGATCAGGGAGACGACCAGCCCGCCGAGGAGGCCGCAGAGCAGGGCGCGCAGCACGAGCGTCTTCACCCCCTCGCGCAGCTCCTTCTCAAGGAGGGTGGGGAGCTGGCTGGACAGCCGCGGATCCTCCAGCAGCGCTCCGGCGCGGGCGGGGTTGATGTTGTCCAGGGTGACGCGCAGGCCGATCGGGGCGTCGTGCGTGTCGAACTCCAGGGTGCCCAGCGGGTGGACGTCCACCACGGTCTCCCCCGACCACGACGGCGCCGCCGACATGCCGATGTCGACCGGCCCGACGCTGGTCCGCACCGGGCCGCCGAGCGAGATGCCCAGCCACGCGCCGGCGATCGCGATCACGACGACCGCCGCTCCGCGTGCGAACGGCCCCCTGACGAAGGAGGCGAGACTTCTTGTCCGGCTCATGAAACCCATGCGGCTCCCTAACACCCGGAAACGCGGGCACAATGGCTGTTGTGATCGAGGTCTCGAGAGAGAAGTTCGAAGAGCTCGTGGCCGAGGCACTGGACACGATCCCTCCCGAGCTGACCAGGGTCATGGACAACGTGGTCGTGGTGGTCGTGGACGACCCTCCCGAGCCCGGTCTGCTTGGCCTCTACACGGGCATCCCCCTTACCGAACGCGGCGACTGGTACGCCGGGGTGTTACCCGACCGGATAGAGATCTACCGTCACCCCATCTGCACAATGTGCTCATCGGAAGACGAGGTCGTGCGAGAGGTGCGGATCACCGTGGTTCACGAGATCGCCCACCATTTCGGCATCGACGATGACCGGCTCCACGAACTCGGCTGGTGACCGTCCGCGACCGCGGGTGACCACGGCCATCATCCCCGAACCTCACCGGCGACGGTGACTTTTCCCGGTTTCTGATTACGGCTTGCACGCGGTTGGACGCTTTCAGTTGCGCCGCGGCGCTTCAGCAGGCACCGTAGGTTACACACTGAACACCCACAGTCAATACGCCTGCGAGCCCACCGGAGTCCTATGGCGGCCACCACGCCCGGCCGGCTGCCCGGGCGGCACCGCCGTCCGGCCGAACGCCGGGCAACGTACGGCGAGGTCATCGCCATCGGCGAGTTCCGCGCCCTCTGGCTTGGCCAGGGTCTTTCGCTCCTGGGCGACCAGCTCTCCCGGGTGGCGCTGTCCGTGCTGGTCTTCCAGGGTACGGACTCGGCGCTGGCCACCGCGTCGGTCTACGCGCTGACCTACCTTCCGCCGATAATCGGCGGCCCCCTCCTCGCGGGGCTGGCCGACCGCTACGCCCGGCGGCGGGTGATGATCATCTGTGATCTGCTCCGGGCCGTCATGGTGGCGCTCATGGCCGTCCCCGGCACGCCGTTCCCGGTGCTGTGCGCGCTGGTCTTCTGTGTGGTGCTGCTCAGCGCCCCGTTCTCCGCCGCCCGCGCCGCGCTGCTGCCCGAGCTTCTCACCGGCGACCGCTACGTCATGGGCTCCGCTCTGCAGAACATGACCAACCAGGGCGCCCAGATGCTGGGGTTCGCCCTCGGCGGCGCGCTGATCATGGGGATGGGTCCGTACCGCGCGCTGGCCCTGGACGCCGCGACATACCTCGCCTCGGCGCTCATCCTCGCCTCCGGGGTGCGGCGGCGCCCCCTCCCGGAGAACGGTGAGACCGGCCGTCCCTCCATGTGGACGACGACCCGCGCCGGAGCGCGACTGGTCTTCGGCGACCCCCGGCTGCGGACGCTGGTCCTCTTCGCCTGGCTGTGCGGCTTCTACGTGCTGCCCGAGGGGATCGCGACGCCGTACGCCGCCACGCTGACCGTCGATCCGGAGCGGATCTCCTTCGTCGCGGGCCTGCTCATGGGGTCGATGCCGACCGGTACGGTCGTCGGCGCGTTCTTCTTCAGCCGGTACGTCACCCCGTCCCGGCGTCTGCGGTCGATGGGGTGGATGGCGATGCTGACCTGCGCGCCGCTGATCCTGTGCGCGGCGCGGCCCCCGCTCGCCGCGGTGCTGGTCCTGTGGTTCGTCTCCGGCATCGGCGGCGCCTACCAGCTCGCGGCGAACGCCGCGTTCGTGCAGTGCGTGCCCGCCGAGCGCCGGGCGATGGCCTTCGGGCTCGTACAGTCGGGCCTGCTCGCCGTCCAGGGGATCGGCATCCTCATCGGCGGTGCCGCCACCGCCGAGCTGGGCCCGGAGGCCGTGGTGGGACTGGCCGGCGCGGCGGGTCTCGTCGTCGCCGCCGCGCTGGCCGTACTGTGGTCGGGATCCCGCAAGGAGATCATCGAGAGGGTCCGCGCCGAGGCGGCCGCCTGAGTCACACCCGCGGCTCGTCGTCCCGCCGCGGCTGGGCGGCCGGGCCGGAGGGGGCGTCCTGCGGAGCGGCCGGGCCGGCGTAGGTGTCCCGCGGAGTCGTCGGCGTGGCGTAGGCGTCCTGCGGGGCGGCCGGGCCGGAGTAGTAGGGGGTGGGGTCGGCGTAGCCGGGGTGGCTCCGGTCCGGGCCGCCCTGGGGGCGGTTCTGGCCGGCGTTCCTGGCCCAGTGCTCGGCCTTGGCCCAGCTCTCCCGGGCCTTGACCTTGGCGTCCTGCCAGGCCGGGTCGTCCTTGTGCTTGTCGATCAGGCGCTCCAGGACCGACGTCCCGGTGGTCTCCGAGGGCATGAGCAGCCACCCGACGAGGTAGATGCCGGCCCCGAGGCCGCCGAAGAACGTGGTGACCGCGATGACCACGCGGACGACGTTCGCGTCGATCCCGACGTACCGTCCGATGCCGGAGGCGACGCCCGCGACGACGCGGCCGTCCCTGGTCCTGTAGAGCCGCTTGACACCCGAGAAGTCGTTTTCTTCCATGTCCTCAGACTGCCCCGCGAGGAGCCCCGATCCCATCGGGATTCGCCCTGGCGCGACCCTGACCTTCCATCCGGCGGCATCCGGAATACCCTGACACCGGGCCCAGGGAGCCCCCGGGAGAAGGGAACAGTCCATGGACGACCTGCTGCGCATCGACGACACGCTCTCCGAGGAACAGCGCCTGATCCGCGACACGGTGCGGCGGTTCGTGACCGAACGGGTGCTGCCCCACGTCGGCGACTGGTTCGAGGAGGGCGTCTTCCCGGCGCGCGAGCTCGGCCCGGCGCTCGGCTCCCTCGGGCTCCTGGGGATGCACCTGGACGGCTACGGCTGCGCCGGCATGGACGCCGTCTCCTACGGCATCGCCTGCCGCGAACTGGAGGCCGGCGACTCCGGCCTGCGGTCGTTCGTCTCCGTGCAGGGCTCGCTCGCCATGTTCCCCATCTGGAGGTACGGCTCTGCGGAGCAGAAGGAGGAGTGGCTGCCCCGGATGGCGGCCGGCGAGGCGATCGGCTGCTTCGGCCTGACCGAGCCGGACCACGGCTCCGACCCGGGCGGCATGCGCACCCACGCCAAGCAGGACCCCTCGGGCGACTGGATCCTCAACGGCTCCAAGATGTGGATCACCAACGGTTCCATCGCGGACGTCGCGGTGGTCTGGGCCCAGACCGAGGACGGCATCCGCGGCTTCGTGGTCCCCACCGACACGCCCGGCTTCTCCGCCCCGGAGATCCACCGGAAGATGTCCCTGCGCGCCTCGGTGACCTCGTCGCTGTACCTCGACGACGTCCGCCTGCCCGCCTCCGCCGTGCTGCCGGAGGTGCGGGGGCTGAAGGGCCCGCTGTCGTGCCTGTCGGAGGCTCGGTACGGCATCCTGTGGGGCGTGGTGGGCGCCGCCCGGGCCTGCCTGGAGACGGCCCTGGACTACGCCACCAGCCGGGTGCAGTTCGACCGCCCCATCGGGGCCTTCCAGCTCACCCAGCGCAAGCTCGGCTGGATGTACGTCGGCCTGGGGCAGGCCCAGCTCACCGCCCTGCACCTGGGGCGGCTGAAGGACGCGGGCGCCATCACCCCGCAGCAGGTCAGCTTCGGCAAGCTCGCCAACGTCCGCGCCGCCCTCGACATCGCCCGTGAGGCCCGCTCGATCCTCGGCGGCAACGGCATCACGCTGGAGTATCCGGTGATCCGGCACATGAACAACCTGGAGACCGTACTGACCTACGAGGGCACCGAGGAGGTGCACCTGCTCACCCTGGGGCGGGCGCTCACCGGCCTGGACGCCTTCCACTGAACCGGCCGCCCACCGGCCTGGACGCCTTTCGCCGGGCCGGCCGTACGCGCCGGCGGCGGGCGGGTCCGTACCGGGGTGGGCGCCGGACGGCCGCCTCCACCGGCCGTGGGGGCGGCCCCGAACCGCTTCATGGTGTCGGCCGCCTCGCCGCCTTCACGGCCGTGGGGGGCCGCTCTCCGGGGGACCGCGCCGTCCGGTGCGCTACCGCTGGAGCGCCCGGCGCTGCGGCAGGCCCAGGGGGTGCCACTCGGGCGCCCGGGTCGCCGCCGACTCCAGCTTCTCCGCCCAGGAGACCCCGCGGCGCAGGTAGAAGCGGAGCAGCTCGGCGGCGGCGCGGGCGTCGACCAGCGCGTGGTGGGCGTCGGAGAGCGGGATGCCCGCCCGCTCGCAGCAGGCCGACAGCGTCCACTTGCCGTGCGGGATGAACTCGGGGGCGAGCTTCTGGGTGCACAGGGTCTCGGTCAGCCACTGGCTCCCGGGCAGGTCCCGCAGGAAACGCAGGTCGAACGAGGCGTTGTGGGCCACCAGGACGCGCCCGGCGATCCGCGACCACACCTCGTCCAGCACCTCCTCGATCGCCGGAGCGCCGGCGACCATCGCCCTGGTGATGCCGTGGACGTGCGCGGGCCCGGTGTCCCGCAGGGGGTTGATCAGCGAGTGCCACTCGTCGACGGTCTCGCCGCCGGTGTCCAGGGAGACGAGCGCGATCTCGCAGATGCGGTCGCCCCTCGCGGGAGAGAACCCGGTGGTCTCCACGTCGACCACGACATATCCCTGCCGCGCGGACACCCGGTGCCCCGGAAGCGACTCCAACCCCCAGCTTGTCATGAACGCCAGCCTATGGGGCGGGCGTTCATGGTCACGCGGTGTTCGGCGAACCGGGAGACCCGGCGGGCCTGGCGACGGACGATAGTGGACACTATCCTCGGTACGCTGTCTTCAGCGGGGCGTTAGCTCAATGGTTAGAGCTGCGGACTTTTAATCCGTAGGTTCTGGGTTCGAGTCCCAGGCGCCCTACCTCACCGAACTGGGCGGACTTCCACATCGTCGTGACCGGGGAGCCCGCCCGGTCGCGTTTCCCGCCGCGTCCGTCACCGTCGCGGCACGGGAGCCAGCCGCGAGCGGCTGAGAGCAGAGTTGCGCGGCACCCGGCTCGCCGAGATACGCAAGCTCCTGGACGTCTCCCAGAAGCTTCTCGCCGAGCGCACGGGCGTCTCCCAGGCGCGTGTCCCAGATCGAGCACGGCCGGATCGGCGGTCTGGACACCCTGCGTTCCTATGTCGTCGCGCTGGGCGGGACGCCGGACGTGGTGGCGGACTTCGGCGACCATGCCGTGAGGGTCGCCTGAACCACCTCCGGATGTGGGCAGAAGAGTACGCCGTTGGCCATCGATCTCAGCCGCCGAACCCGGTACGCGTGGCCTCCATCAGGCCCGTGAACCTGACCGCTGCCAGGCAGCGGTCCGCCAGGACGTTCGACCCGAGAGAATGGCTGAATGCGTCGATTCGATGCCGCGGGGGCCGGCCTCGTTCCCGGGCAAACGGTCCGGGCCCGGGTGATCGCCCATCAACCGTGGGGCGTCAGCATGGTGATCCCCGGGCATGAGGACATCGGTGCGTCCATAGACGCCGCCGTGATCGATAGCCCGTCGGGCAACCCCCGTGCCCTCCCCGAGGAGTACCCCCGGGTCGGCACCGAGGTTGACGCCGTCGTCCAGCAGCTACGCCGTTACACCTCGCCCGCCTGGGCACGGTTGAGCCTGCGCAGCCAAGACCTGGAATGCTTCCGATGGGGATGCGATTTCTGCGGCACACCGGCCGTCTTGAGCCCGGGAGGCGACGGCGTGACCATGGACGTCCGCAGCGCCGACGGCCCCGGCGGCACCGCCGTCATCGCCCACCGCGAGTGCCTCGCCATCCGGCTTCATACCCGAAGCCTCGAACCGGTGCGTATCCGCTCAGTCGGGCGAAGGCCGTAGATCCCTCGTCAACGAGATCCGGAGCGTGCGCGGAACGCCTGGCCTGCCTCGATCAGGTGGCACAGGGCCAATGGCCGGATTCCCAGCCGCAGTTTCGTCTCGATCCACTCGTCAAGGCTGCGGCGCGGCGCCGCGCGGCCCGCCAGAACGCCGCCCCCGAGGTTGCTCCAGCCATCGGGTCCTGACCGCTGTGCTCCTCGCATACATCTGGACCTTATCCGGACACGACGCTCACGATCATCGGCTGTGACTCCCCTCGGTCTGCTTCTCGTTCTTCTTCCGCTGGCGGCTTTCGGCAACGCCGCATACCGCGCGCGACGACGTCCCACGGAGTCAGCGGCGACCTTTCGGCGGGCATTCTTGGCCACCGGTGCCGCCTTTTTTGGAATAGCCCTGCTGATGATGCTCGGTATTTTTGACACATACCGGCCCGAGGCCGCCGACCTCATCATCAAGCTGGGCTTCGGCATGATGATCGGCGGCGTAGCCTGCGCGATCACCGAGCGCAGGTGAAGGCCGGCCCTCCGGCAGGCCCCAGGTCCGGGGTGATCGCCGACCGTGAACGCCGGCTTCGTGGTGGCTGAGGTGAGGGCCTGATCGTCCCGCCTGCCACGTCCCGGCCCTCGGCCGTCTGCTCATCCGAGTCGGTGCCGCCTGTCACGCAGGTGAGCGGCACGCTCCGCCGCCATGCGTTCCCGTCGCTCCTGCGCCAGGATTTCTTGAGGAGTCGGCACCCGTCGTTTCTCGTGCCTGATCGCCAGGCGAATCGCCCAGTAAAGAGCGATGAAGAACAGCAACACCGGTATGGCCCACATCATCAGCAGTAGCAGAACACCGGTGAACCCGATCTCCATTTGGTCCTCCCCATGGGGAGGACCAGCATGCCCGATCTCACGGATCGCGTCCATCGACTGCTTCGCCGCCCGTCCCCGTCGAGGCGGCGGTCCCGTCATTCCGCCATCGCCGGTTCTCCGTCGGAAAGCCCGACGGCGGCATCCGCGGACACGAGCTTGGTGAGGACGGCCTCCGCGTCATCGGACGACTCCGTACGGTAACCCTGGGCGTGGTAAAAGCTGAGGTTGCGCAGGCTCCGGGCTCCGGTGGACAGCACGACGCGGCGGCAGCCGGCGTCGGCCGCGGCTTCGGCCTCGCGCAGCAGCCAGCGCCCCACGCCCTGGCCGCGCAGGTCGGGGGCGACGCCGAGGCGGCCCACGTGCCAGTCGTCCTCCACGCGGCGCGCGCGCACCATGCCCAGGAGCCGCCCGTCCCGCCACAGGCCCGCGGCCTGCCAGCCGGCCAGCCATGCGCGCACCTCATCAAGCGACTCCTCCAGGGCGGGGATGGCCAGGGTGTCGTTGGCCACCGCCTCCTCCACCCAGCAGCACCGCTGGAGCACCAGGACCTCTGGAGCGTCGTCCGGGGTCAGCGCTCTCACGTACGACCCCGGCAGCGGCACCGCCCCCGGACCCGAGCGGATTCGCTCGCGCATCGGCCGCAGGGCGTGGGCGAGGCGGACGAGCTCGTCCAGGACTCCGGCGGCGGCCTCGTCGCGGCCGGCGTCCGGGCGGATCCGCCCGCCGTCCACCGTGTCGGCGATGCGCAGGGCGACCGTGGCGCCCAGCGGCACCAGCCGCAGCGTGGTCACCACCTGCTTGGCGTGCTGGACCGACCGGGTGCCCGCCGAGGTGTTGCCGTAGCTGACGAACCCCATCGGCTTCCACGCCCATTCCCGGTTCAGGTAGTCGAGGGCGTTTTTGAACGTCGCCGGCATGCCGTAGTTGTACTCGGGGGTGACCGCGATGAAGCCGTCCGCCGCGTCCACCATCGCGCTCCACCGCGTGGTGTGCTCGTGCCGGTGAACGCCGGAGGCCGGCTCCTCCTCCTCGTCGAGGAACGGCAGGGCGAGGTCGCCGAGGGTCACCGGCAGGAGATCCACGCCCAGTTCCGCGGCATGCGGCGCGATCGCGTCGATCAGCCACCGGCCCACCGCCGGGCCGAGAGCGCCGGGACGGGTGCTGCACACGAGGACGAGGACTCGCAAAGATTTCGTTGACATGTAAATGAACGTAGCCGGTAACTTGTTTACATGTCAAAGAGATGGTCCTCCGAGGCGGTGCGCTGGCTCGACGCGGACGAGGAACGCGCCTGGCGCGCCCTGCGCCGGATGATGGTCGCGATCCAGTCACGCACCGCGCACGACCTGGCCGAGATCGGCCTGTCCGAGCCCGACTACGAGGTGCTCAGCACGCTCTCCGAGCGTCCGGGCCACGCCAGCACGCTGCGCGAGCAGGCCGCCAAGATGGGTTGGTCCCGCAGCCGCCTGTCGCGGCACGCCAGCCGCATGGAGGCCCGCGGTCTCGTGCGGCGCGAGCCCGACCCGGACGACGGCCGGGGCTGTTACCTCGTCCTCACCGAGAACGGTCTGGAGACGCTTGAGGACGCGGCCCCGATGCACCTGGAATCGGTCCGCCGCCACGTCATCGACCGGCTCTCGGCCGCCGACCTGTCCGTCCTGGAGGACATCGCCCGCAAACTGGAAGAACCCGCATGAGCGTCACCCGAGGAACCGGGCTTCCCCCAACGGCTCGGACACCGGCGGTGTGGCATCAGACCTCCAGGTCCGGCGGCCGGTGGCGTTCGAAGCCGGGGAGCGGTTCGTCGCGGCGCCGGTGCCGCGCCTGACCGCGGTCGGCGGCGGGTCACCACCGGGCGATGAGCGGCGTTTCCGGTTCGTGCCGCCGCCAGGACCCGGCGAGACGGACGAGGCGGGTGGGGGCGGCGATGCCGCGCACGGTTGCGATCCTGCCGTTGGCGATGTCGAACGCCACGGCACCGACGACCTGGTCGCCGACCACGAAGAGGATGGCAGGGGCGCCGTTGACGAGCGCGTAGTGGATGGCGGGCGTGCCGCCGGCGAATCGCCGTTTCGCGGGTGTGGGTTTGAAGCCGGCCCGCACGACGGCGGCGATGCGCTGCGGAGTGTCGTACTGCGGCAGCGTCCCGGTCAGACCGGCGCCGTCGGAGATCATGGTCGCGTCATCGGTGAGCAGCGCCGCCAGCCGTTCGGTACGGCCCGATGAGGCGGCGGCGAGGAATTCCTCGACGATCCTGCGGGTGGTCGCCGGGTCGGCTTCGCCGCCGCGGCGGCGTGCGGCGGTGATGCGGCGCCGGGCCCGATGGAGGTGCTGCTGGCTCGTGGACTCGGTGATGTCGAGGATCTCGGCGATCTCGGCGTGGCTGTGGGAGAACGCTTCGCGCAGGAGGTAGACGGCCCGTTCGAGGGGTGCCAGACGCTCCATGAGGGTCAGCACGGCCAGGGAGACCGATTCGCGCTGCTCGAACGTGTCGGCCGGACCGAGCATCGGATCGCCGTCGAGGAGCGGTTCGGGCAGCCAGGCGCCGACGGCGCGTTCGCGGCGGGCTTGTGCCGAGCGGAGCCGGTCGAGGCACAGGTTGGTGACGACCTTGGTCAGCCATGCTTCCGGCACCTTGATCCGCTGCCGGTCGGCGGCCTGCCAGTGCAGAAACGCGTCCTGTACGGCGTCCTCGGCGTCGGCGGCGGAGCCCAGCAGCCGGTACGCCAGCGAGGCCAGCCGGTTCCTGCTGGCCTCGAACCGGCCTGTGTCGAAACGGTCGGTGGCGGCGCTGTCCACGCGGATCACCTTGGGCGGCTACGCGAACACGTTCGCGGCGGACGTGTCCGGCGCGGCGGCCAGACGGCGCCTGCGGTTGGGGACGCCGAAGGTCGGGTGCGAGTTGGCCCACAGTGACATCCTGAGGATGCCCGCCTTGACCTGCGCGGCCTTCCGGCCGCCCACATACGTCGGCTTCGCCTGCCCTTCGTCGTCGACCGGCTGGAGGATGCCGTCCCGTCGCCCGAGGCTGATGTGGTTGTACGAGTAGACCAGCTTGGTCTTCGCGATCTCGCGGCCGGTCAGGCGTCCCACGATCGCGTGGATCGCCTGACCGCCGGTGTAGCCGGCCGAGGCGCAGGACATCGGCAGCGGCCTGCCGTTGTCGCCGATGGCGTAGGCGCTGTCGCCGACGGCGTAGACGTCCGGGTGCGAGACCGAGCGCATGGTGCGATCGACGACGATCCGGCCGCTCCCGGTGACCTCCAGCCCGCCGGCGGCGGCGATCGGGCCGACCGCGAATCCGGCCGTCCACACGGTCGCGTCGGACGACAGGGCGGTGCCGTCGGCGCACAGCGCCCGCGTCGCTTCGACTGCTTCGACGCCGGTGTGCTCCAGGACGGTGATGCCCAGCCGTTCGCAGGCCCGGCGAAGGTGGCTGCGGGCCCCGGCGGAGAGCCGGGCGCCCAGCTCGCCGCGGGCGATGAGCGTCACCGACAGGCCGGGCCGGGACTCGGCGATCTCGGTGGCGGTCTCGATGCCGGTCAACCCGTCGCCGACGACCAGCACGCGCCCGCCTTCGCCCCGCCTGCTCAGGCTGTCCAGACGCTCGCGCAGACGCAGCGCCGAGGGCCGGGCGGCGACGTCGAAGGCGTGCTCGGCCACGCCGGGCACGCCTTCGACGTCGCCCTGGCTGCCGAGCGCGTAGACGAGCGTGTCGTAACCGAGCTCGCCGCCGCCGTCGGCGTCGGCCATGGCGACGGCCCGGCGCTCGGGGTCGACGGCGGTGACCCGGGCCAGGCGCAGCCGTATCCCCGTCCCCGCGAAGACGTCCGCGAGCTTTTGAACCTCGATTTCCCGGCCGGCCGCCAGCTGGTGCAGCCGCAGCCGCTCGACGAAGTCCGGCACGGCGTTGACCACGGTGATCTCGGTGTCCGCCGGGGACAACCGGCGGGCCAGGTTCCCGGCCACGTAGACCCCGGCGTAGCCGGCGCCGAGGACGGTGATGCGATGCCTCATGTCTCGCTCCTGTCGGTTCGTCTCCTCCGGTGACTTGAGCGGGACGGCGCCCCGATTGCTGACAGGTAGCGCATGTGGCATGGGTCACAGAGCGGCGGGAGCATCATCCGAGTTGACCGGCGTGGACGGTGCGCGAGCCGGGCGCCCCGCGGCGGCCTTCGAAGCGGTGCGCGGTTCAGCGGGGACGGTGGCCCTTCCTGCCCCGGCCGGGCTGCGCGCCCCGGCGGCCCGATCCACCCGGAGCGGGACTCCGCGGCTGCTTCCGCGCCTTCGCCGGAGCGGGTGCGGGCGCGGGCGCGGGGGTACGGCCTCGCGTGCTGTTCGCCGTACGGCCGCGGACGATGCCGATGAAGTCCTCCACCAGATCGGTCGTCGCCTCCGTGGGCCAGGCCAGCGCGACCTGCGACTGCGGCGTCTCCAGGACCGGCCGGTAGGTCAGGTCTCTGCGGTGGTGCAGGCGCGCCAGCGACTGCGGGACCAGCAGCAGCCCGGCTCCCGACGCCACCAGCTCGATCGCCTCCGCCGTCGTGTCCGGACGTGTGAAGGCCGGCAGCCCCGGCGGAGCGGCCCATTCGAGGGTGTCGTCCATCGGGTGGAGCACCTCCTCGTCGGCGAGGTCGGCGACGGTCACCTCGTCGGCGGCGGTCACCAGGTGGTCCTTCGGCACCACGACCACGGTGGTCTCGACGTAGAGAGGGATCACGCTGAGCCCCTCGCGGTTCACGGGCAGCCGCACGAGCCCGGCGTCGGCGTCGCCGTCGTGCAGCGACCTCACCGCCTCGGCGGCGGCTACGGGGACCAGGGTGAGTGGAACGTCGGGCACGCGCTCGGCCCAGACGCCCGCCCATTTGGCGGGCGTCACCCCGGGCACGTAGGCCAGCCGGAACTCCCTGTAAGTCACCTCCTCACGGTACCGGTGTCCGGGGAGGCGGCTTCGCGCCCTACCCTTGACACCATGACCAAGCCCAAGACCACCCAGACGATGAAGCCCGCGACCGCGGCCAAGAAGCTGGGTGTGCTCCTGGAGGCCACTCCCGCCGAGTTCCAGGAGGGGGTCGTCTCCAGAGATGAGCTGAACGCGCTGCAGGCCGACCCGCCGGCGTGGCTGGCCGATCTGCGGCGCAACGGGCCGCATCCCAGGCAGGTCGTCGCCGTGAAACTGGGCGTCTCCAACTCGGGCCTGGCCAGGGGCGGCGTCACCGGGCCGCTCACCACCGCCGAGATCGACGCCATCAAGGCGGAGAACCCCGAGTGGCTGCAGCATGAGCGGTCGGTTCAGGCCGAGGTGCGCAAGGAGGCGCAGCGCCTCAAGCAGCGCTAGCCGGACGGCGGAAGCGGCGGTCCGGTTCGGTCCGCCGCCGTCCGGACCCGCGCCGCCGCCGTCCGGATCGGCCGCCGCGCCGGTTTGTCGGTGGGGCGATCTAACGTCCCGGCCATGACTTCAGCGACGCAGGCGTACACGTACGCCGCGCCCTCCTCCCTCATCGGCGGCCGTCTCGGATTGGCGACCTCCGGCGGGCGGGCCCTGTCCGGCCCCGTCGTGGCCCCCCGGTTCTTCAGCGGCGTGGTGACCCAGGCCGCCCCCGCCGCGGCGGCCCTGCTCGGCGTCGCCGATGTGGCTCTGGCCCGCTACCACCAGCCGCAGGCGCGGCCCGGCTGGGTGCGCGACCCGGTGGTGACGTGCAACGGGGACCGGCTGCGGTTCGAGTCGTTCTCGGCCTGCGGCGGCGTGTACGCCCGGCTTGATCTGCTGAGCGGCGCGCTCGACGGCGAGGTGTTCGACCGGGGCACCACCAACGTCGACGTGAACGCGCCGCTCCGGGAGGCGCTGGCGCGCGTCGGCGCGCGTGACCCGTTGCACCTGGGGGTGGGCCTCGACGAGCTGGTCGTGACCACGATGGACGGCGCGGTGGTGGAGAAGAAGGTCCCCCTGCCCGAGCGCTGGTTGCGCGGCTTCGCCGAGGTGCAGGTCATCGCCTCGGGCATGGATCAGCGCGGTGAGCTGACCGGCATGACGGCGGTGCGGTTCCTGCGCGGGCTGCCCAGGAAGGGCACGGTGTGGGTGGCGCAGGCGGGGCGGGAGCCGAAGGTCTCCGACCGCCGGGTCCCGGGCTCGGTCCGGCTCGCCGACCCCGGCCGGCTCGGCGCCCTCCTGCCGCTGCTGCGCTTCGCGAAGTCCCTCCGGGTGTACGGCCCGGCCGACGCCGCCTCCGATGCCGCCTCCAGTGCCTGGGAACTGGAGCTCCCGGGCATGCGCTACACGCTCGCCCTCTCACCCGAGCGCTGGCGCGGTTTCTCCGGCGAGGGCGCGGTGCTCGACGACCTGGCCGCCGACGAGGCCGAGGACGACGCCGACGTGGTGGGCATGCTGCTCAACTTCGAGCCCGAGGTCGAGATCGGCCTGCTGGCCGACCGGGCGGGCATGCCCGCCGACCGGGTGCGGGCCGCGCTGACGCGGCTCGGCGTCGCCGGGCGGGTCGGCTACGACCTGTCGGAAGCCGCCCACTTCCACCGTGAGCTGCCCTATGACAGGGACAACGTGACCGTGCTCAACCCTCGGCTGGCCAAGGCGCGCAGACTCGTCGAAGCGGGTGCCGTGCGCGTCGACGGCGAGTCGGTCACCGTCCGCACCCCGGGCGGTGAGCGCCGGGTCTCGCTGGCCGACGGTTCCTGCACCTGCGAGTGGTGGTGGGACCATCGCGGCTCCCGTGGGCCGTGCAAACACGTGCTGGCCGCCCGGATCGTCGCCCGCGCCGCCGTGGAGGTCTCCCCGTGAGCCTCTGGACGGAGATCTGCGACCTGGTGGCCCGCAACCAGGTCCACCGCCTGGCCGATCGGCTGGTCACGCTCACCGAGGAGGAGCGCGCCGAGCTGGGCGGGCGGCTGCCCGGCCTCGTCAAGGAGCTGCGCCGTGTCCGCACCGAGCAGGTGCGCGCCCAGCGTCCCGGCGACTTCGAGGAGATGGCCTCCTGGGAGGTCGGCGAACTGCTCGACGAACTTGCCGGCGCGCTGCTGCTGACCGGTGTCGGCGTCATCACCGGCCCGGCGGCCGCCGTGACGTGGATGACCGGCCGCGACGTCAACCGCCGCTGGGCCGATGACCCCGACGTCGCCCAGGTGTGCCGGGTGGCGGCCACCCGTCCCCCGGAATGGCGTCGTGACGTCGCGGTCCGCCTGGCCCGGCGGGTGCGCCGTCCCGCCGATCGCGTCGCGCCGCTGGCCGTGGCGCTGCTGCGGGAGTCCGGCGCCGCGCCGCCCGACCACGACCCGCTGGTGGCCGCCTGGCTGGCCGCGCCGAGCGTGGCCGATGACCCGCTGACCCCCGTGCTGCTGCCTCGTGTCTTCACCGCCGACGGCGCGGGCCGCGCCCTCCGTGACGAGCGGCTGGAGCCCCTGCCGACCCGCTGGCTGGCCGCCGCCGCCCGCGAGCTGCCCAGGGAGCAGGTGCTCGACGGTTGCGTGAGCCGTTTCCTGCGCGGCGGCGAGGCGCAGGACCTGCGGTTCTTCGTCCGGCTGCACAGGCTCCTCGACCCCACGCCGGCGGAGGCCGCGCCCCGTCTCCGCGACTACCTGCGGCTGTTGCCGTCGGCTCCGGGCACGGTCGCCGAGCTGGCCACCGAGCAGGTGCGTGAGGCGATGCCACTCGACCACGCCGATCTGGTCGAGGCGGTCGAGGCGCTCACCTTCCGGGAGGAGGCCAAGTTCGCCGCCAGGGGCCTGCGCTGGCTCGACCATGCGATCCGGGCCACGCCCGAGACGGCCGCCGACTTCGTGACCGCGCTGACCACGGCGTACGCGCACAGGTCCTTCGACGTGCGCAACCGCGCGGCCGAGCTGACCCTGAAACACGCCGGCCTGCTCGCCGGCCGTGTCGGAGAGATCCTCGAAGGCGCCCGCCATCTCCCCGCCGACCTGGGTGCGAAGCTCGCCGAGCGGTTCGGCGGCGAGGTCCCGGTCGAGGAGATGCCGGAGCGGAAGGAGTTCCCGCCGCTGCCCGAGCCGGCGGAGGCACAGCGGTTCCCCGAGCCGTCGATCCTCCCCGGCCACCACGAGAACTGGATCGGCCAGGAGCGCTGGCTCGCGGCCTTCGTCACGGGAATCGCCGAGAACAGGGAGGAACTGCGTCGCAGGCTCAGGTCCCACGTCGAGCAGGACCACGGTCACTGGCGGTCCGAGGATGCTCGCCTCGGCCCCGGCGACTGGCGGGCGGCGCTGTCCGCCGAACTCGTCACTCCCGGGAGCGTGCCGGAGCCGCCGCCGATCGGGCCGGAGAAGTTCTGGGACAGCGCGAGTCACTCCGTGGGAGTACGCGTCGTGCCCCGTGGAGAGGAGCCCGATCCCGAGCCGGGACCCCGGCGGATCATGGTGGGCGGCGCCTGCCGGCCGGGCCGCTACCTCGACGACGACGCCCCGCTGCGTGCCTTCTTCATCACCTGGAACAGCGACGACGGTCCGGACGAGGCGGTGGCCCGCGAGGGCGACCGGCGGATCCCCTTCACCGGGGGCCGCATCCACCTGTACGGTCCCCCCGCCGACGTCGAGCGGCCGTGGCGTTCCGGCGCCGGGGAGGGCGAGGAGGTCCACGACGACGGGCCGCCGGATCGCCCCCGTCCGGCGTCGACGAAGCCCGGCGCCCTGTACGACGATTCCGAGGAGGCCATGCCGTCCTTCGTCCTCGACGGCGCCTATGAGCGGATGGCCGGGCTCGGCGTGGATCCCGCTCGGATCGCGGCGATGCGGACGGGGCAGCGGGTGCCCCCTCCGGGTCCGGACGAGCCGCTCGTGGAGGTGACCGTCGTCTTCGTCCCGTCCCGGCTGCGTTCCTTCATGCCCCAGGAGTTGCCCGAGCACGACGAATGGCGGCGGCGCAACCGGCTGCCCCATCCCAATCGCGTCTCCCCGCCCCACGACTTCCTGCTGCACCGCTACGCGGAACTCGCCGAGGCCCTGCGAAACGACGCCCTGCCGCCGGTGCTGCTGTCCACGCCGACCTGGATGAGCGGCCACCTCGACCCCGACGTGCTGGTCGACCGGCTGGAGACCTGCGCCGCCGCCGGGGTGGAGCCGCTCCCCGCCGACCTGGCGCAGGCGCTGCTGCGGCTGCCCAGGGGCGGCCACCGGGCCGCGGCGGAGCGGGCCGCCAAGGTCGACTCGGAGGCGGCGCACTCGGCCGCCCGCTGGCTCGCCGGCGGCGGCATGGCCGACCCCGAGTGCGGCCACCTGTGGCGCCACATGGTGGACGCGTCCATGGTCGAGTTCGGCGACGACGAGCCGGAGCACTTCACCGAGGTCAGGCTGCAGCCGGTGTTGCGGGTGACGGCCCCGACCGGTCATCGCCTGATCGACGAGGTGCTGCTGCGTCAGCCGTTCGACTGGATGGTCGACGAGTTCGGCGGCACGCTCCAGGCATGGCCTGCCATCCTGCCCTCGCACCGTGAGGTCGTGGCCGTCAACTTCCTGCCCTTCCTGCTGCGCGGCCACTGGGGCACATGGGCGACACCCTCGGAGCTCACCGGCCTGGAGGTCGCCCAGGGCCCGATGGGTGAGTCCACGGCGGTGATCCTCGCCTTTCTCCTGGCCGGCGGCGTGCCCGGCGTGATCCCGCTGCTCCTGCGCATGGCCGCCAGGGGCGAGCTGCCCGCCGAGGCGATCGGCCGCCAGCTCGCGCTGGTGCTGCGCCGCACGTGGCGGGAGACCCGCCCCGCCGTCGCGACCCTGGCCGAGCTGGCCGACGCCGGCGGCCACCACGAGGTGTGGCGCATCCTGCGCGCTCTGCTGCCCGGGATGTTGCCGGGCGAGGGGCGGCGTATCACCGTGACCCACGCCGAACTCGTCGCCTTCGCCGCCGACGTGGCACGCTGGACCGGCGCGCGGGGGGAGATCCCGGTCGTCGCCGAGTTCGCGCGCAGCCGCCGGACGATCCGCTTCGTCCACGAGTGCAGACGCCTCCACGCCCAGCTCACCGGAGCTGCTTCATGACCTGCGACGGCGTCCGTACCGAGATGTCGTCCTCGCGCGCACCGGTGGATCCACGCGGTCCGGCGCGGGCCCGCTCACCCCGTCGACCGGCGTTCGACCAGTTCGGCGGGGAGGCGGGTGCTGGTCCGCGGGCGGTCCGGCTCGGCGACCCGGCGCAGCAGCAGCTCGACCGCGGCCGTGCCCGCCTCGTCGGCGGGCAGCCGGATCGTGGTCAGCGCCGGCTGGAGGTACGCGGCGAACGGGTGGTCACCGTACCCGAGCACGCGAACGTCCTCGGGTACGGCCAGGCCGCACTCCCGGACGGCCCGGTAGACGCCCAGCGCGAAGTAGTCGTTCGCGGTGATCACCAGGTCCGGGTGGTTGTCCGGGGTGATCAGGTTGGCGGCCAGGGCGTAGGCGTCGTCGGGCCGCCAGGGCAGGCTGGCGCCGCTCGTGCGGCGGGTGGGCACCTTCAGCACGAGCGAGTGCTCGTGGGCGATGCCCAGCTCGTCGAGCGCGCGGCGGAAGCCCGCGACCCTGGCGGCGACCGTGCTGACGCGGAGGTCCTCCTCCAGCAGCCAGATCCGCCGGACGCCGGGACGGGCCACCCGGACCATGGCGTCGGCGACGGCCGCCTCCACGTCGATGCCGACGAAGTCCAGCCCGCGGCCGGGGATGTCGCGGCTGATCTGCACCACCGGGATGTTCGCCTCGACGAGCCCGTCCCACACGTCGCTCCTGGACTCGGTGGCGACGCCCAGCACGCCGTCCACGCCGAACCGCAGGAGCTCCTGCACCGCGCGCTCCTCGTTCTCGTCGGAGTCCTCGGTCACGAGGAGCAGCACGGAGTAGCCGGCGGCGCGGCACCGCCGTTCGACCGCGGAGATCAGCGCGGCGTAGAACGGGTTCGACGGGTTGGTGATGACCAGGCCGACGACCATGGTCCGGCCGGACACGAGCGAACGGGCGTGGCTGTTCGGAACGTATCCGAGCCGCCTGGCCTCAGCGACGACCAGTGCCCTGGTGCTCTCGCTGACCTGGTCCTTGCCGGTCAGCGCCCGGGACACGGTGTTCGCCGACAGGCCCAGCCGGTCGGCGACATCGCGTAGCGTCACCCGTTGCGAACGTGCCATCCCGTCACCCTCCGGCTCAGCTCTTGCCGACCAAGTAGATCCGAAGTCTGGCAGCCGGGGCCTCGTCGCCGGAAACCCGGCAGCGTACCCGCAGCCACTGGCCGAAGCCGGTGATCGTCCAGCTCGTCATCCCGGGCGTCTCGACGCGGACCGCCGGCACGTCGGCCGGGCACCAGGTCAGGCCGTCCGGCGAGATCTCGGTGGTCAGCTCCAGCGTCCCGGTCAGCTCGTGCGCCTGGACGAAGAAGCGGGCCTCCTGGGCCCACGGAAGCTCGTACGGCTCGGTGGCGAGCTCGTCGTTCACCAGTGCGGCGCGCTCCAGCACCGCGGTCATGGTCGATCGCATCGTCGTCACCAATCCACCGAGATGAGCACGGAGTCGAGGAAGAGGAAGTTGCGGATGTCGGCGTGGGTCCGGACGGAGAAGTAGAAGTTGAGCAGGTTGTCCAGGGTGCTGTAGCGGTCGGGGTAGATCGGCACCGGGACGTCTCTCATGTCCATGACCCGGTCGTTGAGCCGGAGTTCCACGTTCGACCGCGTGCGGGTGTCGATGTCCCAGCGCAGGTAGTGCCAGTTGATCTTGGTGGGCACCTCGTTGACGCACATCTCCAGCGGCTCGTCGAAGTACCGCCAGTCGTCCGGGTTCGGCGCGGTGAAGTCGGCGGCGTACGGCAGGGCGAACCTGCCCTCCTGGTGGTCGCGCGGCGTCGGCTCGGGCACCACCGGGTACATCCACCGCTGGGTCATCTCGCCGTCGAGGTTCGTGTTCTGGTAGCGGATGACGTTGTGGTAGCGCACGCCGTTGTCCGCGCAGATGTCGGTGGCCACGGTGAACGCGCCGAACTGCGACTCCGACGGGTGCCGGTTGCCGTCCCAGGCGACGCTGGCGGGCAGTTCATGGCCGACGGTCGCCTCGGCCTTGAACGCGAAGTGGGCCTCGATGCGCACCAGGCCCCGCCCGGCCATGGTGAGCCGGCGGATGCCGGTGGCCGTGTGCCCCCGGTGGGCGCGGGTGGCGAGCTTCAGCGCGTAGTTCCCGCTGAGCGTGCCGTGCGTGCCGACGTCGAAGAACGAACAGGAGGAGAGCTGCGGTGGCCGGAAGTCGCGCATGTGGTCGTCGACCGTGCCGAGGTCGCCCCGGCCGTTGTAGTTGCCGATCAGCTCGGTCCAGCCGTGGGTGGTCGAGTCGAACCGGTCGAAGCACAGGATCCGTCCGAGCGGATCGTACTTCGACAGGCCGGCGTCGGTGGTCGGCGCTGCGAGTCCCATGCGCAGTCCTCTCTCATTAACGCTCATGTGAACAGCTCGGTGACCGAAACTCTTGACCTTCCGAGCAGCCCACTCGTAGTGTTGCGGCCACATTAACGTTAATGGTCCGAATGCGGGGGCGCAATCGGCAAGCTGTGATGAGGGAGTCAACGATGACAAGGCGGCTCAGCCGGGCCACGATCGCTTCCACCGTCGGCACCGCGCTCGAGTGGTACGACTTCTCGCTGTACGGCACCGCCGCCGCGCTGGTGCTGCCGCTCGTGTTCTTCCCCTCCGGCGACCCGGTGGCGGCGACCCTGTCATCGCTCGGCACCTTCGCCGTCGGGTTCTTCGCCCGGCCCGTCGGCGGCGTCATCATCGGCATCCTCGGCGACCGCGTCGGCCGCCGCACGATGCTGTTCGTCACCCTGCTCCTGATGGCGACGGCCTCCACGCTGATCGGCCTGCTGCCCTCCTACGCCGCCGTCGGCCCGATCGCGCCGATCATGCTCGTGGCACTGCGCGTGGTGCAGGGCCTCGGCGCGGGCGGCGAGTACGCGGGGGCCATGCTGATGTCCGCCGAACACGCCGAGACCCGGGCGCGCGGGCTGAACGCCAGCGTGCCGACCCTCGGCAACGCGATCGGCTCGCTGGTCGCGACGGGCGTCTTCTTCCTCGTCTCCTCGGTCATGCCGCACGAGGCGTTCATCGACTACGGCTGGCGCATCCCGTTCCTGCTCAGCATCCTGGTCGGCGTGGGCGGCGTGATCGTGCGGCTGAAGGTCTCCGACACCCCCGAGTTCCGCGAGGCACGGGAGAGCGGCGACAGCGTGCGGGCGCCGCTGCGGGCGTTGTTCGCCTCCTCCCGCCACAAGATCATTCCCGGCATGCTCATCAGCGTCGCGCCGAACGTCATCAGCTACCTGCCGTCCGTCTACGCCCTGACCTACCTGACCACGCACGTGCACGCCGAGGCGTGGATCGGCCTGACCGCCGTGGTGATCGCCAACCTCGTCAAGATCGTCACCGTGCCGACCGCCGGCTGGCTGTGCGACCGGTTCGGGCGCCGCCCGGTGATGGTCACCGGATCGGTCGCGGCGGCGGTGCTGTTCTATCCCTTCTTCTTCATGCTCGACACCGGCACGCCCGTCGTGATCTGGGCCGCCTTCGTGATGATCTTCACGCTCTGCAACGACCTGACGCTCGCCTCGCAGGCCACGATGATGTCGGAGCTGTTCGACGTCCGGTACCGCTACACCGGCGTCACCTTCACCCGGGAGATCGCCGGCGCCGTCGTCGGCGGCTGCATCCCCTTCGTGGCCGCCTGGCTCGACGGCTGGTCCGGTGGCCAGATCTGGCCCATCGTGCTGGTGTCCGCCCTGCTGTGCCTGCTCTCGGCGCTCGGCACCCGGTTCATCAGCGAACCCGACCATCTGCGGCGGCCCTCACCGGTGGCGGCGCGCAGCGGCGGCACGGCCGCGTAGTCCACGCACCGGCCCCGAGACGCGGGCGTGCCGTACCGGCGGGGCTCCTCGCGGATCGTGTTCCACCGCGATCATCACCCCGCCGTGTGCGCGAGGATGGCGGTGGCCAGTTCCTCGTGCGCCTCCGGCGGCAGCGTGTGCCCCATGCCCTCCACGATCATGAGCCGCGCCCCCGGGATCCGCTCGGCGATGACCGCGCCATGGCCCGGCTTGACGGGCTCGTGGCTGCCCTCGATGACCAGCGTGGGCGCCTGCACCCGGTGCAGCACGCCCACCGGCTCGAAGTCGGGCCTGGCCATGGCGGCCAGCCGGTGGTTGGCCACCGCCGACAGGTCGCGGGCCCGCTCGTGGATCCGCTCCTGCAGCCGGCGGGCCGCGTCCTCGTCGAACGGCAGGCCGGTGCCGTGCAGCACGCGCTGTTCGGCGATCATGCCGTCGATCACCGCGCGCCGGTCCTGCGGCGGCGGGGCGGCCATCAGCGCGCGGTAGAAGGCCACGAACTCCGGCGCCGGCTCCGGCAGGGCGTCCTCGGACTGCGGCTGCCCCGTCAGGGCCCGCACGAGCACCTCGCCCTCGCCTCCGCCGAGCGGCGAGGAGGCGATGACGGTCAGCGAGCGCACCCGCTCCGGCCGCTCCACGGCGATGAGCTGGCCGAGCAGCCCGCCCGCCGAGTGGCAGACCAGGTGCGCGCTCTCCAGGCCGTGGGCGTCCATCACGCGGTAGACGTCATCCTTGATGTCGTCCCATGTGTACGGCTCCGCCTCGAAGTCGACGGTGCCGGACATGCCGGTGTCGCGATGGTCGTACCGGATCACCCGGCGGCCTCCGGCGGTCAGGCGGCCGACGAACTCGTCCGGCCACAGAACGCCCTGCGACATCGAACCCATGATCAGCAGGATCGGCGCGTCGGTCTCGGCGCCGAACTCTTCACTCCAGATGTTCACGTTCTGCATGCCTCACAGCATGCCGTCCCCGGCCACGGGCGCCTTCTGTAGAACTACCAGTCGCGCCAGGTCAGTACGTGAGCCGATGCCCAGCTTCGGATAGATCTTGTACAGGTGGTACTCGACCGTGCGCGGGCTCAGGAAGAGCGTGGCGGCGATCTGCTTGCTCGACAACCCGTCGGCGACCAGGCCCGCGATGCGCAGTTCCTGCGGGGTCAGCGCGTCCAGCGCGGTCGCGGGCGGGGCCTGCCCGCTCTCGCCGGCCGCCCGCAGCTCGTCCTGCGCGCGCCGCGCCCACGGCCGCGCGCCGGCCCGCTCGAACGTCTCCCACGCCGTCCGCAGATGCGCCCGCGCCTCGCCCGGCCGCTGCGTGCGGCGCAGGCGCTCACCCAGCAGCAGGGCCGTCCTGGCCGCCTCGAACGGGTTGGTGTGCAGCCGCAGCGCCTCGCCGAAGGCGTCCTCGGAGGCGTCGACCAGGCCCCGGCAGCGGGCCAGCAGCGCGCGCGACTCGGGCGTCGCGGCGTGCGCCGACCACCGCTCGTACGCGGCCAGCGCCGCCCTCGCGCCCGTCTCGTCACCCGCGCCCAGGGCGGCCTCGACGTGGTCCGGTGCGGACCGCCACACCACGGTCGGATGCCCGGCGCCCGGTCCCGCCGCGGCGATGGCCGTGAAACGGTCACGTGCCGCCGCGTGGCGGCCCAGGCACAGGTCGAGCATCGCCAGCGCGTACGCGGCCACCCCCGCGCGCAGTCCCACCCGGTGCGGGATCGCGATGGCCAGCGCCTCGCGGGCCTGCCGCTCACACGGCTCCTCCTCGCCGCGCAGCGCCGCCAGCACCGCCAGGCCGGCCAGGTGCGCGGCCACCGTGTTCTCGTACCCGGCCTCCCGGGCCAGCGCCAGGCCCTCCTCGGAGACGGCCTGGCTGCGTGCCAGCCGCCCGGCGATCCGCTCGGCGGTCGCCACGAACTCCAGCACGACGGGGAGCTGCCCGGTCATCCCCGACACCCTGGCCACCCGCCCGGCCCGCTCGGCCATCTCGGCGGCCAGATCCGGCTCGCCCAGCGCGCTGGCCGCGGCCGCCGCCCACAGATGTCCCGTCGCGTCCTCCTGCTCGCCGGCCCGCGCCAGCGCCCGGCGCAGCAGGCCCGGCCCCGCGGCGTCACCGTCCATCGTCAGGCCGATCCCGGCCACCGTGTCCCGCAGGAACCCCTCGGGGTACGCCACCGCCCGCCGGCCGAGCTCGGCGATGGTCGCCGTGTCACCGACGTACGAGGCCGCCTCCACCGCGTCGGCCAGCATGTCCAGGCCGTCGCCCGCCGCCAGGATCCGTACGGCCTCGGCGGCGTCGCCCGAGTTCAGCTCGAACCGGCCCCGGAGCCGGGCGATCTCCATGGCGAGGGCGGCGTCCCCACCGGCCCGTTCGCGCGCCTCGGCCAGCAGCGACTGCGCCTGTCCCGGACGGCCGCCGAGCCAGGCCGCGACGGCGGCGTCCTTCAGGCGGACGGCACGTGCACGCGGCTCGGGAGTCAGCTCGGCGGCCCTGGCCAGGGCGGTGGCGGCGGCGCCGTACCCGCCGCGGTCGCGTGCCCGCTCCGCGGCGGCCGTCAGCACGGCGGCGACCTGCTCGTCCTGGCCCAGGACGGCTCCGGCCAGGTGCCAGGCGCGGCGGTCGCCCTCGGTCAGCTCCGCCAGGACGGTGCGCACGCGGCGGACGTCGGCGGGGGCGGCCGCCTCGTGGAGCGCCGATCGGATGAGCGGATGGCGGAAGCGCACGCTCGTGCCCGACACCCCGGCCAGTCCGCTCTCCTCCAGCTCGGCCAGCGCCGCCCGCCCGGTTCCCGTATCCGTGCCGGGCGGCGTCGGCCGCCCGGCGGACAGTCGCCCGGTGGCGCGCAGGACCAGGTCGAGATCGGCCTCGACGGCGGCGACCAGGGCGGCCAGCCGGGCGGGATCGGACAACCCGGCCACCCGATCGCCGAAGAGCCGGGCGCCGCCGGGCAGCGGATCGGGCAGCGGTTCGCGCCCGGCGAGCTGCGCGGGCGTCAGACGGGCGGCGATCTCGCCCAGGGCGAGCGGGTTCGCGCCGGTGAGCGTGACGAGCTCCCGTCTCACCCGGGCGGGCAGCGTACCGTGGCGGGACTCCAGCAGCTCGTCCGCGGCGGACTCGGCCAGGCCGCGCACGTCCACCGTCGACGGCACGCCCTTGACCGGAGCCTCCCCGCGTACGGCGAGCAGCATCGCGATCCGTTCCGTCCCCAGCCGCCTGGCGGCGAACAGCAGCGCGTCGGCCGAGGCCCGATCGACCCACTGGAAGTCGTCGACCACGCAGACCAGCCCGTCCGGAACGGCCGCCTCGGCCAGCAGCGAGAGCACACCGGCCCCCACCAGGAACCGATCGCCGGCACCGCCCGCGGCGAGTCCCAGGGCCGCGCGCACGGCATCGCGCTGCGGCTCGGGCAGCGCGTCGAGCGAGCCGGCCACCGGCCACAGCAACTGGTGCAGCGCCGCGAACGCGAGGTCGGACTCGGACTCGACACCGGTGGTCCGCAGCACCCGCATCGCGCCGCCGCGCGCGGCCGCCGCGTCGAGCAGGGCGGTCTTGCCCACGCCCGCCTCGCCCCGCAGCACCACCGCGCCGCCGGAACCGTCGCCGGCCCGCGCGATCACCTCGTCGAGTGCGCTGATTTCCGCAGATCTGCCGTAAAGCACGAAAACCCACTGTAGAAGGCCCCGTACCGCCGTCCGCCGACGGCCGTGTCATCGTTTCACCGGACGCTCAGGGAACCAGCGCGAGCCTTTCCTGTTCCTCCTGCACGATCCGGCGGGCCAGCGCCTGCTCGGAGACGTCGATCGCGTCGGGGGTGGACGCGGCGACCTCGCTGTGCCGGGCGTAGTCGTCGAACAGCCTGGCCTTGGTCCCCAGGATCTCGAGCATGCGCTGGTCGACGCTGTCCGCCACCAGGAGCCGGTGCACCTGGACCTTGCGGACCTGCCCCATCCGGTGCGCGCGGGCCACCGCCTGGCTCTCCATCGTCGGCTTGACCTGGGGCTCGCAGAGGATGACCACGGAGGCGGCCTGGAGGTTGAGGCCGACCCCGCCCGCCTGGATCTGGCTGAGCAGCACCGCGTGCCCGGAGGAGGCGGCGAAGTCGTCGACGATCCGCTGACGGCGGGCGGCGCCGACGTCCCCGGAGATCGGCCCGTGGAGCCGTCCGCCGAGGGCGTCGTGGACGGCGGCCAGGACGTCGCGGAAGTAGGAGAAGACCACGACCTTGAGGTCGTTCTCGGCCGCCTCGTCCACGAGCTCCCGCAGTCGCTGCAGCTTGGCGGACCTCCCGGGCACGGCGTAGGCGGCGCGGCGCATCGCCATGAAGTTCCCGCCGGTCACGGCCTCGCGGTAGGCGGCCAGGTCCTCCGGGCTGAACTCCTCCCACTCCTCCACCTGCACCAGGTCGGGCAGCTCGGTGAGGACGTCCCGCTGGTTGCGGCGGAGGTAGACGGGCGCGACGGCCCGCCGGAACGTCTGCGGCCCGGTGAAGGTGTTGTTCAGCTGCACCTCGGAGAGCAGGTCCGGCTGGAGATGGCCGACCAGCGCGCAGAACTCCCCGACGCGGTTCTCCATCGGGGTGCCGGTCAGGAAGAGCACCCGGCCGACCCGGTCGCACCAGCCCGCGACGGCCTGCGAACGGCGCGTCTCCGGGTTCTTCACGTAGTGCGCCTCGTCGACCACGAGCATCCCGACGGGGACGTCCTCCCGGATCCGGAGACGGTGCAGCGTGTCGATCGTCGTCACGGCGACCCCTCCCCTGCGGGTCCACTCCGCCAGGGCCGCGGCCCGGTCGGTGCCGTGCAGGGCGTACGCCCTGAGCCTGCTGCGGTTCTCGATCTCCCGCATCCAGTTGATCAAAACGCTGGCCGGGCACGCCACCAGGAAGTGCGTGTCGCCGCGGGCCCTGAGGTGGGCCAGGGCCGCGATCGCCTGGACGCTCTTGCCCAGCCCCATCTCGTCCCCCAGGATCACCCGGCCCTGGGCGAGCGCGAACCGGGCGCCGAACGACTGGTAGCCGCGGAGCGAGACGTTGAGATGGGTGTCGTCGAGCTCCTGGCCCTTGACCCGCGCGGCGATGTCGTCGGGCAGGAACCCCTCGGTGGCGGCGCGGCCGGGCCCGATGCCCAGGATCTCGCCGAGGAGGCCGTGGTACTCGGGGGCGCGGACCTCGAAGTCGATCCAGACCTCCGCCTCGGACGGTTCCGGGCGGAGCAGGTCGGTGGTGACCTGGGCGAAGAGCAGCCTCAGACCGTCGTCCCCGGCCCGGTCGAGCGCGGCGGCGATCCGCTCCGCGGCCTCGCGTGCCCGGTCGCGGCCCCGCGCGCCCGCCAGCAGCATCAGCATCCGGCTGCGCGCCGGGGCCGCGACGGGCACGAGGGGCTCCAGCTTCTCCCTGAGCGCTCCGGCGGCCTCGCAGGCGCGCGACAGGTCGGGGCCGGGAGCCAGCAGCCGGTGCAGGGCGACGAGCAACGCGGTGGTCCCGGGGTCCCGCCGGTCGACGTCGATCCGGACGGTGACGGACTCCTCCGCCGCCTTCGCGATCTGCGCGGCGGCCGCGTGCACCTGGGCCGCCGTACGCGCCCCGATCCCGGGCAGGAGCTGGAGCCCGTACGGCGTGTCGTCCAGGACCTGCCGGACGGTGGCGTAACCGGCCTGTTCGAGGGCCCCGAGCCGCAGCCGCCCGCCGGTGACGTCCTTCAGCCGGGCGACGGGCATCGAGCCCAGCTCTTCCCGCGCCCGCTCGGCCCGCACCTCCGACACCGCCCGCCGGGCGTCGGCGTCGGCTCGTCCGCTGTCGGCCAGCAGGGCCCCGGCCGCGGCCAGAAGACCTTCGGCCTCCGACAGGAGGCGCCTGATCTCCTTGGGGGCGAGTGGGATGGATTGCCGCGTGATCCCGTCCACGTTCCAGCTCCTCCGCCGTGATCCGGGCCGCCGCCGCCTCCAGAGAGATCACTCAGGAAGATCGGCCGTCAGGCGATCGTCCGTGTGGACTTTAACATTGTCTGTCCGTTTGGAACCGGGCTTTCGACAGTGGTTTCGATCCCGGGGACCCTCGCCACGCGGAATCCCCGCTCGATCGCTATTTCGCGATCGCCTCGCGCACGGCCGGGACGATCTCCTGGGCCCAGCGGGCCAGTGTGGTGGGGTCGGCGACGCCGTGGTCGGCGGAGAAGAGCACGAAGCCCGACGCGCCGTGCTCCAGCACGGCGCCGGTCAGCTCCTCGGCCCACTGGTCGACGGAGCCGCCGATCCAGCGGCCCTCGTGGTCCCGGGTGGCGGGCAGCGGCCGGTCGGTGACGCGCCCGGGGAAGTTGAAGACCGTGCGGATCTCGTCCGGGTCGCGGCCGGCGGACGCCGCCGCCTCGTCGATGACCGGCCGCGACGTCCGGTAGCGCTCGCTGAGCCAGTCGGCCGCGTGGCCGGGGATCCAGCCGTCGGCGACGCGGCCGGTGGCGGCCAGGCTTCTCGGCCCGTTCGACCCCGTCCACACCGGCACCGCAGCCACGGGCGCGGGCTCGATCCGGTGCACCCGGTGGTGCCTGCCCTCGTAGGTGACCGGGGGGCCGCCGCCCGACAGCTTCTTGATCAGGACGATGGCCTCCTCGAAGGCGTCCACGGCGTCGCCAGGCGTCTGCCGCGGCACCCCCATGTCGGCGATGCGGTCCCACAGCCCTCCCGCGCCCATGCCCAGCACGACGCGGCCGCCGGACAGCGCCGACAGCGACGTCACGGTCCTGGCCAGCATGGGAGCGGGCCGGGTCGGCAGGTTGGTGACGTTGGCGAAGCCCGCGATGCGCTCGGTGCGCCCGAGGATGAAGCCGAGGGCGGCGTAGGCGTCCAGCCGCGCGCCGAGGTAGGGGTGGTCCGACAGCGAGAAGACGTCGAGCCCGTCCCGCTCCGCCTGCTGGACCATGTGCAACAGCTCGGGTATGTCGCCGAGGTTGGAATGCGCACCGAAACCGAAGACCACATCAGATGCGGACAAGACACTGCCTTTCCATAGTGCAAGGAGAACCGACACGAGAGAAAAAGGGGTACAGTTCGCATCACGAACAATATTAGTTCGTGATGCGAACTTCAACCCTTCTCCCGGTCAGGGCGAGGTGTCCGGCTCCATGAAGACGGCGGGGACCTTGTTGTCCGTCACCACGCGGCCGAGCAGGGCGGCGAGCATGTCGCGCTCCGCCGGGACGAACCCCGAGGTCAGCTCCTCGATCCGGCGGCAGGTCGCGGTGTAGAACTCCTCGGCCAGCCTGGCGCCGCGCCCGGTCAGGGCCACCCGTACCGCGCGGGAGTCCTCGGGGTCGGGTTGGCGCCGGACCAGGCCGTTGCGTTCGCTGCGGTCCACCAGGCCGGTCAGGCTCGACTTGGCGAGGCCGAGCATCGCGCCCAGCTCGCCCATGCCGTACGGCCGCGCCATCAGCACGCACAGCAACTGACCCTGCTGCTGGGTGATGCCGTACTCGCGGGCGGAGTCCACATAAACGGCGTTCACCAGGAACGTGGACCGCACCAGCGCGGCCACCACCCCGATGGGGCCGTCGGCATTCTTGCTCATTGGCACAGAGTAGCGAATTCGTGGTACGAACTATCGGCTTCGGTCCCTTTCGGCGCCGGACACGGAGGAGACGGTGCGGCGGGCCAGAGCCACCCGCACGGCGCACGCCGTTCCGATCGCGAGGAGGACGACGCAGGCGGCGGTCACCCGCAGGAGACCCTCGGCGGAGGAGGGCGCCGCGAAGTAGACGCTCCCGAGTCCGGCGACGGCGGTCACCCCGGCGAGCACGGGCCCGGTGGAGTTCAGCGCCGAGATCGCCGACGCCAGCCGCGGCTCCACCAGAGAGGTGATCTGCGCCATCAGCGGACTGTACCCGGCGGCGTGACCGGCCCCGGCGAGGAACAGCAGCGGCATGGAGCCGAGCGGGTGCCACCGGTCACGGTGGAGGAGCACCAGCAGGGCCGCCCCCGCCGCGAACATCACCGGTCCCGCCACCGGCAGCGCGCTCTGCAGCCACCGCGGGTAGCGGTTCCAGCTCAGGCTGAGGACGCCGAAACCGAGGGTGTACGGAACGAACGCCAGCCCGGCGTGGAGCGGGGAGTGGCCGAGCGCGGTCTGCAGGTGCAGCGTCAGGGTGAACAGGAAGACGGTGTAGCACCCCATGATGATCCAGCAGGCCGCCAGCCCCGGCCCGGTTCCGCCGGGCCGCAGCGCCGCCGGGTCCAGCAGCGGATTCCGCGCTCTGGCCTCATGGCGGACGAACGCCACCAGCAACGTGACACCGCACGTCAGCGAGATCCACGTCCAGGCGGGCCAGCCGTGGTCCCGGCCGAAGATGAGCGGGACGGTGAGCGCCGTCATGGCGACGGTCAGGAGCGCCACTCCGGCCGGGTCGAGCCGTACCCGCCGGTCCGCGCGGTGGTCCGGCAGGATCCGCGGGCCGGCCGCCAGCAGGATCAGGCCGATCGGAACGTTGATCAGGAAGATGGGCCGCCAGGAGAGGCCGAACAGGTCGGCGCCGGCGATCAGGCCCCCGACGACCTGCCCCAGCGCGACTCCCAGGGCGAGCACCGTGCTGTAGACGCCGATCGCCTTACGGCGTGCCGCTCCGTCCCAGTGCATGTGGACGAGGGCGAAGATCTGCGGCGTGAGCAGCGCCGCCCCCATGGCCTGGACGACACGGGCGAGTACCAGCACGATCGCGTCAGGGGCCAGTCCGCACAGCAGCGACGCCCCGGTGAACCAGCCGAGCCCGAGCAGGAACGCACGCCGGTGTCCGATGACGTCGCCGATCCGGGCGCAGGTGACCAGCAGCACGCCGGTGGTCAGCAGGTAGCCCGACACGACCAGCTGGATCTCGGCGCCACCCGCGTGCAGGCTCTCGCGGATGGTCTCCGCCCCCACCGACACGATCGACCCGTCCATGGACGCCATGGCCTGCCCGGTGAGCAGTACGGCCAGCATCCGGTTCCGGTGGGCGGCCGTCACCGGCGGAGGAGAAAGATTGATCATGCATCCAGCGTCGGCCGTCCATGCCCGTCCGTCTTGAACGAATATGCGGATGGCGCTGTCGGTGGTGATGCGTAGGGTTGTCCGGTGCGTACCGCGAAGAGGCTGGTCGAAAGCCCGCACTTCATGATCGACGTTGTCGGGTGCGAGGACGACCACGCCGGCTGGTCCGTTCCGGAGACGTCATCCGCGGCCGAGATCGTGCTGGTCCGGCGGGGCCGGTTCCGGCTGGACTCCCAGGGCCGGCGGATGACGGCCGAGCCCACCGTCGGCTACCTGCACCGCCCGGGGTGGGAGATACGCTTCGCCCACCCCGCGGGCGGTGACGTGTGCACCTCGATCACATTCGTCGGCGACGCGCTGACGGCCGGGCTCGATGCCGCCCGTTCTCCCGCGGTCCACGTGGACGCGCGGCTCGAACTGGCCCATCACCTGCTGCTGCGTACCGGCGCCGACCCGGACTTCGCCGCCGTCGAGGCCGTCCTGGACCTCCTGTTGCTGGCCCTCCGCGAACAGTCCCGGGACGCGCCTTCGCCGGGACGGCGGGAGTTGGCGGACCACGCCCGGGAGGCGATCCTCTCCGGCGAGCCGGACTGCGCCGACCTGGTGGCCCTGGCCCGACGTTTGGGGACCTCCCCGTCCCATCTGAGCCGCACCTTCCGCCACCACGTGGGCATGCCCCTGAGCCGCTACCGCAACCGGGTGCGGGTGAGCCGCGCGCTGACGCGCATGGACCAGGGCGAGACGAGCCTCGCGGCGCTCGCGGCCGGCCTCGGCTTCAGCGATCAGGCCCACCTGACCCGGGTCATGCGCGACGAGCTGGGCCACACACCCGGCCGGGTCCTCACCCTCCTCGCCTCCGCGTCTCAGTCGGCGCCCGTCGCCTCCAGAAGCGCGTCCTGGGCGTCGTCGTCGATCAGGAAACCACCGGACTGGTGGTGCCAGAGCCGGGCGTAGGGCCCCTGGGCCCGGAGCAGTTCGCCGTGGGTGCCCTGCTCCACGACGCGCCCCTGGTTGAGGACGATGAGCCGGTCCATGCGGACGACGGTGCTCAGGCGGTGCGCGACGACGAGCGCGGTGCGGTCCTGCATCAGGTTCCACAGCGCCTCCTGGACGAGGATCTCGCTCTCGGAGTCCAGGGCGCTGGTCGCCTCGTCCAGCAGCAGGATCGGGGCGTCGCGCAGGATGGCGCGCGCGAGCGCGACGCGCTGCCGCTGGCCGCCGGAGAGCTTGACGCCGCGCTCGCCGACCAGGGTTTCGAACCCGTCCGGCAGCGCCTCGACGAACTCCGTGACGTGCGCCGCCTCCGCGGCCCGGCGGATCTCCGCCTCGGTGGCCCCCGGCCGGGCGAACGCGATGTTGTCGCGCACGGACCGGTGGAACATCGCGGGTTCCTGGGGGACGTAGGCGATGAGGCCGCGCAGGTCGGCCTGGCGCATCCGGGCGATGTCCTGCCCGCCGACGAGGATCCTGCCGCCGTCCACGTCCATGAGGCGCAGCAGCAGCCGGGTGAGGGTGCTCTTGCCGCCGCCGGACTGGCCGACCAGCCCGATCCTGGCACCGCCGGGGATGTCCAGGTCGAGGTCCCGGAACAGGGGCGGGCCGTCGCCGTAGGAGAACGTCACCCGTTCGAAGGTGACGCCCGCGCCGGACGGGCGCAGCGGCTGCGGGTCGGCCGGGTCGACCACGGTGGGCGGCACGAGGAGCAGCTCGGTGAACTGGGCCGCCTCGGTGAGCAGGCTCTCCATGCGCCGGTAGATCTGGTTGAACTCGAACATGATGCCGATCGCGTTCGAGTAGTAGGTGAACGTCACCACGATGGCCTCCGCGCCGAGACCGCCCCGGAGCGCCACGGCGAGGAGCAGGCCCAGGGAGCTGGTGAGCACCGACAGCGGGGCGACGACGGTGTCCACCCGGAGGTTGCCGTAGTCCCAGGACCGCAGGGACAGCCTGCGCTGCTCGGCGGCCCTGCCCCGGTACTCCGCGGCCTCGCGTTCCTCGGCGGCGAAGGCGCGGACCGTGTCCATGTTGGTCAGCACGTCGGCGACGTGGCCCGACACCAGCACCCTGGCGGCCTCGCGCTCGTCGACCAGCGCCTGGCGGCGGCGGATGAGCGGGGCGATGAGGAGGCCGGTGACGGCGATGAGGCCCAGCAGGACGAGGACCAGCAGCGGGTGGTACCGCCACAGGACCACCGAGGCGAAGAGCAGGGGCACCACCTTGGCGATGACCGAGAAGGTGAGCGTGTCGAAGAAGTCCTCGAACCGGGAGGAGAACCCGATGACCCGCTTGGTCAGCGAACCGGCGAAGTTGTCGTGGAAGAACGCGGTGTCCTTCGCCATCAGCTCGTCCATGCCGACCACGCCGAGCCGTTCGATGCCCCGGGCGTCGGTGCGGTTCAGGAAGTGCAGTCCCAGCCGCCACAGCGCCTCGCCCGCCAGCAGCAGCGCGCCGAAGCCGAGGACGTACGGCAGCAGCGCGTCGAGGGTGCCGTCGCCGCCGCCGGCCAGGTGCCCCACGAGCCCGGCCACCATCAGCGGCGCCAGGTAGGCGAGGCAGATGTTGCCCATCGCCGGCAGCGCCAGCGCGGGCACCGCGATCGGCCACTGGCGCCGCACCTCGCCGCAGTAGTGGCGCAGCGCCAGCAGGACCGCCGACCTGCGCGCGGCCGGACTCTCCTCGGAGCCTTCGTGTGATCCGGTCACAGTCGCCCCCACCCCTCCCCGGACGCCTACCCCGCCTCGGTCATGCTGCCCCAGGGCCGTACGGCGGAGCGAACGGTTTTCCCGTCACCCCGCCTAGGGTCGTCGTCATGACCGACTTCTTCGCCGGGGACCCCCGCACCAACCGCGAGCGCATGCTGGCCGGAGACCTGTACATCGCCGACGACCCGGAGCTGGGGGCCGCCCTCGGACGCGCCGCCGCCCTCGCCCACCGGTACGGCGAGCTCTACCACGCCGACCAGGGGGCCGCCCGGTCCGTCCTTGAGGAGCTGCTCGGCTCGATCGCCCCCGACGCCCACATCCGGCCGCCGCTGTACGTCGACTACGGCTCCCACATCACGGTCGGTTCCGGCACGTTCGCCAACTACGGGCTGACCGCCCTGGACGTGGCGCCCATCACCATCGGCGACGACGTGCAGATCGGGCCGAACGTCCAGCTGCTCACCCCCACCCACCCCGTCGAGCCCGAGCCACGGCGGGCGAAGCTGGAGGCCGCCAGGCCGATCGTGATCGGGGACAACGTCTGGCTCGGCGGTGGCGCCATCGTGCTCGCCGGGGTGACGATCGGCGCGAACAGCGTCATCGGCGCCGGCGCCGTCGTCACCAGGGACGTCCCCGCGAACGTCGTCGCCGTGGGCAACCCGGCCAGGGTGGTCCGCCACCTCTGAGGGAAACCGGACGCCCCTCGGGCGACCCGCGCCAGGCGGGCTTCCGGCCGGTTTCCGAGCCGTCCCGTCCGCCGTGCCCGCGGGCGGGGCGGCCCGCGGGGCGGGGTGTCAGGAGGCGTGGTGTCAGGAGTTGGTGGGGAAGCCGAGGTTGACGCCGCCGTGGCTGGGGTCGAGCCAGCGGGAGGTGACGACCTTGCCCCGGGTGTAGAAGTGG
>NZ_JBVJKQ010000030.1:0-35610 GCF_055585205.1 Streptosporangium sp. NPDC053982 | reverse complement strand
TCGCACTCGAAGGATCACGCGATGGCCGTTCTCATTTCACGGCGCCACGCCTGCTAGCTGGGGAAACTCATACACCACCTCCGTGGACGCAACCCGTGAGGCGCTGGAGGCCGAAGGAGGCGCAAGGCATCCTCGTCGGGCCGTCGCACGTGTGGAACGCGATCGAACAGGTCGTACCGCGTGACCTGCTCGCTGCGGCGGTGGAAGGTCGAGGACCTCCAGCGGCGCTCGATGAAGTCTGCGCCGTTCATTACCGCTTGGGCGATTCAGCCCGCCACGCCGCAGCCCCGCCTCATCATCGCTCTCCGAGATGAACGCCGCGATCGTCCAGCGCTGCCGTCCAGTCCTGAGGGCGCGTCGCAGAGTCGCCTCTTTCCCAAGAGTTGTTGGATAAATTATGATCCCAAGGTGTCTTTGGAAAATCAGGATGACCTGGTTCCCCTGCGCGCCCTGGCCAACCCGCTGCGCATCCGCATCGTGTCGCTGCTCACCGGCGCGTCGATGTCGGCCACCGAGGTCGCCGACGAACTCGGCATCGCGCACGCCTCAGCCAGCTACCACCTGCGCCAGTTGGCCAAAGCGGGCTTCCTCCAGCAGACGGACGAGCGGCCGCGGACAGGCAAGGGCCGTCCGCAACTGCGGTACCGGTACGATCCGTCCAGCGGCGAGCGCCTCGACCGGTCCGAGGGACGGCAACTCGTCCACCGGGCGATGAGCACCGACCTGGCCAGGCGCCTGACTGAGATTGATCGCCAGCGCACGTCGATGGACGCCGAGGTATGGCTGGCCAGGCCCGTTTGGGAGGAGATCGTCGGCCTGGTCGACCAGGCCGTGGCGCTCCTGCACGACAAGGCCGGCCCGCCGCACGACGGCGTCAAGGTCAGCATGACCGCGCTCCTGCTCGAACTACGTGACGAACGATGATCGGCCGCCTGCTCGAACTACGTGACGAGCGGTGATCGGCCGCCTGCTCGTCTGCGCGGCCGGCGCGTTCCTGTCGATCGGACTGCTCATCCCGGCGGTTCCGCGATACGTCACCGGCCCGCTGGACCGGCAGGCCGGCATGGTGGGCGTCTCGCTGGCCGTCACCGCGGTGGCCGGGGTGCTCGCGCGCCCGCTGGCCGGACGGGTGGCCGACAGAGCCGGACGCCGCACGGCCCTGTGCGCGGGCGCGCTGCTGCTGTCCGGCACGTCCCTCGCGCTGCTCGCCGTCGGGCGGTTACCGCTCTTCCTCGTCCTGCGCGGCGTCGCCGGAATCGGTGAGGCACTGGCCTACGTCGGCCTCGCAACCCTGGCCGGCGACCACCGGCGGCCCGGCGCGGCGATCAACCACTTCTCCGTCGCCGTCAACGCCGGCCTGCTCGCGGGGCCCGTCATCGCCGAGACGCTGTACGCCGCGTCCGGGTTCGCCGCAGTCTGGGTCACGGCCGCGGCCGCGGCGCTGGGGTCGGCGGCGCTCGGCCTCACCCTGCCGAACACGATGAGCCCGGACACGGAGAGCGCGAGCCCGGATCCGGGAATCCGGCGGGCCCGGCTGTACCACACGTCCGCTCTACGACCCGGCTTCGGCTACCTGGCCTCCGTGTGGGGCTACACCGCCATCAGCGCCTTCCTGCCGCTGCGCCTCGCCGCGCTCGGCGGCTCCGGCGGCCTCCATTTCCTGGTCTACGGCGGCGTCCTCGTCGCCATCCGGCTGGCCGGACATCGCCTGCTCGCCACGGCCGCCCCGACGCGCCTGGCCGTCACCTCCCTCCTGCTGACCGGGACGGGATCGACCCTACTCGCCGTCTGGCCCTCTCCGGCCGGGACCTGGTGCGCGATCGCGCTGATCGGCGCCGGGCAGGGCCTCGGGCTGCCCGCATTCCTCAGGATGGCGGTGCACGGCCTGCCCGCCCGCGAACGCGGATCCGCCGTCGCCACCACGACGGCCTTCTTCGACATCGGATTCCTCACCGCCGCCCTGGCCCTCGGCGCCCTCGCCGACCGGTTCGGCCTGGCCGGCGGCTTCGCCCTCGCGGGCGTCGTGTCCGCCGCCGGAGCGCTGCTGTTCCTGCCCGTACGTCACCGCGAACACGAAGGAGCCCCCCTTGACCGTTCCCCCCGCTGACCTGTCCGGCTATGCCGACGTCGTGTTCGACGTGGCCGTGCCCCTGCTGGCGGACGACCGGGTGCTGATCAACGCCGAGATCGGGCATGCCCCGCTCGCCCGCGCCCTGGCCGAGGCTGCATACGCCAGAGGCGCCCGCTACGTCGACGTCTGGTACTTCGACCCGTACGTCAAACGATCCCGCGTCCGGCACGCCGCCACCGCGAGCCTGGCCGAGGTGCCCTCGTGGCTCGACGCCCGCAACGACGAGCTCGGACGCGAAAGCGGCGTCCTCGTCAACATCCGCGGCGCCGCCGCCCCCGACCTCCTGGCCGGGCTGGACCCGGTGCGCGTCGGGCTGGACCGCATGCCGGCCCTGACCTCCCGGCAGCGGCTCCAGCTCGACAACCTGGTCCGCTGGACGATCGTCCCCTGCCCGACGCCCGAGTGGGCCCGCGCCGTCTTCGGCGAACCCGACCAGGCCCGGCTGTGGCGGCACCTGCGCCGTGTCCTCCGTCTGGACGAGCCCGACCCGCGCGAGGCGTGGCGGCAGCGCATCGTCGAACTGCTCGACCGCGCCCGGCGGCTCACCGAGATGCGCCTGGACGCCGTGCGGTTCGAAGGCCCCGGCACCGACCTGACCATCGGCCTCCTCCCGGACGCCCACTGGACCGCCGCCCGCCTGGAGGACGTCCAGGGCCGCCCGTTCCAGGCCAACCTGCCGACCGAGGAGGTGTTCACGACTCCCGACTACCGGCGCGTCGACGGCACGGTCCGCGCCACCCGGCCGCTGTCCCTCGACGGCACGGTCATCCGCGATCTGGAACTGACCTTCGCCGACGGCGTCGTGACCGGTGTCAGGGCGAGCGCCGGAGCCGACGTCGTCCGCGCGCACCAGGCGACCGACGCGGGAGCGGCCCGGCTGGGCGAGCTCGCCCTGGTCGACGGCTCCTCGCGGGTGGGCGAGAGCGGCATCACCTTCATGGAGACCCTTCTGGACGAGAACGCCACCTGCCACCTGGCCTGGGGCGCCGGGCTGCCTCCGGGCGTGCCCGCCCACCTGCGTACCGACGATCCCGCACGGCTCGACGCGGCGGGTGTGAACACCTCGCGCGTGCACGTCGACTTCATGGTCGGCGGCTCGGACGTCACGGTCACCGGGCTGGGGCCCGGCGGGAAGGTGGTGCTCCTGCGCGACGACGCCTGGGAGTTCTGACGCCCTGCCACAGTCGGGAGCATCGACTTGACGGCCGATCTCGGTCGCGAATGATCTCGTTGAAGGGAAGGTTTGTTGTGCGTGGCACCGCTCTGACCGTGTCCGTCGCTGTCATGGTCGTACTCGGGGGGTGTGCCGCGCCGACGCCCTCGCCGGGCGGGGTGCGGCAGACGCCCGGTGAGCAGAAGGAGACGACACGGCAGACGCCGTCGCCGCAGCCGGTCCCCTCGACCGCCGCGCAAGGCAAGGGGTTCACCCGCCGAGGCGTGGTCAGCGCGGGCGCGCCGGTGGATCTGGAGATCAAGGCCGTCGAACGGCATCGCGACCTCACCGCTCTGAAGATGGAGCTCTCCATCAACACCGCCGACTTCCACGGCGCCGACTTCGGCCTCGGCCCGCTCACCACCGACTTCGCCCAGTTCTGGCTGCTGGACCCGGTCGGCAGGAAACTGTACTTCACGCTGCGCGAGCAGGACGGGGAGAAGGCATTCGGCACCAGGAAGAACTACGCCGCGGACTCCTTCAGGAAGGGCACCCGCTACCCGGTGGAGGTCTATTTCCCACCGCTGCCCGCGGGGGTGAAGCAGGTGACGGTGCTCGCCATGGCAGGGCTGGGCGAGCTGACCGGCATCCCCGTGACCGACGGCGCGTCACCGCCCGTCGCCAGGCCCGGCGAGGAGGGCCAGGCCGAGCCGGGAGGCGTGTTCCAGTGGCCGGTGACGCCGCCGACCGCCGACGCCTGGTCCTATGTGGCCGACGTACAGGAGTACGTGGAGACGCCCGAGAGGTCGGTCACGCAGCAGGGTGAGGACGAGACCATCGCCCTGCGCGCTGACGTGCTGTTCGCCTTCGACCAGGCCACTCTCTCGCCGAAGGCGGCGTCCATCCTGCGGGACGCGGCCCAGGAGACGCGGGAGCGCGCCGATCCCGCCAAGCCGCCCATCGAGATCGAGGGACACACCGACAGCAAGGGCGAGGACGCCTACAATCAGCGACTGTCGGAACGGCGGGCGAAGGCCGTCCGGGACTACCTGGCACGCATGCTGGGGGTCGACTACACGTACCGGGCCACGGGCAAGGGCGAGCACGAGCCGATCGCCAAGAACGAAAGACCGGACGGCGGCGACGACCCCGAGGGCAGGGCACGCAACCGCCGGGTGGAGATCTCCTACAAGGTGAAGAACCGCACCCCGGACATGACGGTCACCCTGTCGCCCTCGGCGACGACGGGTGCGACGGTGGCCGCCGAGCCCGCGCCGTTCAGAGGGAATGACCTGGGGCCCGTGGTCGGGTCACTGACCCGGGGAGAGCTGCGGCTGGATGTGCATCCCCTCTACCGGGACGGGGCGCTCCTGGTCGCGCCCTTCGAGATCGAGAACACGAACAAGGAGACGTTCGTCGTGCCCGTGCCTCAGCCGTTCAGCGCGGTGTTCGCGCACGAGTACGTGGCGATGTCACCGTTCAGTGCGATCACGCTCGTGGACGAGGCCACCAAGGCGCGGTACTTCAGCACGCGGACGAGCGAGTCGTACTTCCTGCAGAACGGGGTCACGACGATTCCCGCCGGCTCCACGCAGCGCGGTTACATCTACTTTCCCGCGCCGCCGGAGGGCACCACGTCGATGACCTTCGACGTGAAGGATCTCGGGACGATCAGAAACGTGCCCATCTCGCGCTAGGAGCGTCCTGAAGATCTTGGCGGTGGGGTCAGTACGAGACGGCGTCCAAGCGGCGGCTCGACCTGGATTCGCAGTACTGGCAGTTGATCCTGGACGGTGTGGGCACGGTCGAGGCGTGCCGGATCGTGGGGATCGGCCGGAAGACGGGATATCGATGGCGGGCGGAGGACGGCGGTCTACCGCCGGCCCGCGTGGCGGAGGAGGCTCGCTCCAGTCGGTATCTGTCGTTGCTGGAGCGGCAGTGGATTGGTACGGCTCGACGTCCCTGACCCGGACGGCGGGGTCTCGCGGAAGCTGCACTGGGGTGCGGTCGACGTGCGGCCGATCACCTCGACCGGCCCGGACGGCTCCGCGCTCTCCGAGGTGACGGCTGGCAGGACAATGGCCTCGTCTTCGCCTTCAAGGTCGGCACCGAACTCGGCTCTCACAACGTCCGCCGCTCGTTCCGGGCCGTGCTCAAGAAGGCCGACCTGAACGAGAAGGAATGGACGCCCCGAGAGATGCGGCACAGCTTCGTCTCGCTGTTATCCGACTCCGGCATTCCGCTGGAGAACATCTCCCGTCTGGTCGGTCACCGCAACACCTCAGTGACGGAGACGGTCTACCGCAAGCAACTCCGCCCGATGCTCCTGGAAGGGGCCGAGGCGATGAACAAGCTCTTTCCCGACCTGTAGCCCAGCACTCTGACGTAGATCCAAGCCCGGCGAGAGTATCCATCTCGCCGGGTTGTCTCTTCCCAGACGAATGAATCCGGTGTGATCAGTCGTTCTCGATGAGATTGAGGCCGTGGTTGAGGTGGGCATGGAACGTGGGCCGGGCACCGGCCGGACCGCTCAGGACGAACTCGTAGGCGGCGTCGTCAGGGTCGTCGGGGTCCAAGAGGTGTCCGCGGAATTCCACTTCGTACCAGCCGGGTGGTACGGAAATGCGAGGATGCCGGGGATCGTCGGGCGTCCACTTCGTGAGGTAGCCCAGGCCGCACAACAGCAACTCTTCTGACCGGACGTGCTTATCTGCACTTTGCTCGAACCCGCAAGAGGGGTCAGATCGTCCTGATGGCTGGCAGAAGTGACTGATTGGTCAAGAGGCACTGGTGGATAGGCTGATCCATCATGCAACGACTGGCGCTCTTCGACCTGGACAACACGCTCGTGGACCGTGCTGAAGGGCTGCGCCTATGGGCCGTGGAATTCTGCGAAACGCGCGAGCTTAACGCAGGCGAAGTCGAGTGGATCGTGGAGGCAGACGGGGATGGCCTCGTCACTAAGGAAACCTTCTTCTCCCAGCTCCGGGAGCGGTTCTCGCTGTCCGACTCGGTTGTGGAGTTGTGGGCTCAGTATCGTCGCCGTCATCCGACCTTGATCCCGGCCGGTCCGAGTACCCTGGTCGCACTCGTCCGATTGCGGCGAGCGGGCTGGAAGGTCGGTCTGGTCACGAACGGCTTAGCTGATGTGCAACTCACGACGATCACCAGCAGTGGTGTGGCTGAGCATGTCGACGGGTGGGCGATCTCTGGGGCGGAGGATGTCCGCAAGCCGGACCGGAAGCTGTTCGAGATCGCAGCTGAGCGATGCGGCATGACCTTGGCGGCGGGCGGGTGGATGATCGGTGACAGCGCGGCAGCAGACATCGGAGGCGGACAGGCCGCTGGTTTGCGAACGATCTGGATCGATCGCGGCCGCCAATGGCTGGATGAGATCAACAAGCCTGACTACGTCGTTGCCGATGCCGCCGAGGCGATCGCCGTTCTCCTGGCTCAGTAGAGAGCCCCGTCAGCGCCTTTGGACTGTTCATGACGGCGACCTCCCACTGTTTGGCGCTTGCCGCCGTGTCGGGATATCGAGGCAGGACCCGAACCACTCGCCAGGACTCCAACATGATCACCAGGCGGATCCCATTGAGCACTCTCTCCCAGGAAGACCCACACGGTCACGTGGCTGGAATCGCTCACCGCTGAGATACCTCACCACTGGACTTTGCGAAACCCGGAAGGGCACGGGCCTGATGGATGGACCGTAGTCACTCAGTTGGTCACTCAGCAACGCAGAAAGCCGCTTCCGGTCTCTCGGAAGCGGCCTCTGACCTGGGTGGAGATGAAGGGGTTCGAACCCCTGACCCCTTCGATGCGAACCGCGGTGGGGCGTACCGCTTCTGGTCGCCGGATGCCATCCAGTGCTGTCAGGTGCCACGACGATGAGGTCCGTCGATCTCGGTTGTGCTCCCGTGTCAGCGGGTCCGCTGACTTTTCGCTGACTCCCTCTGGCCTCTATCGACCGGAGATGATCCTGACCACGGGGAACACCGCGCCAAGCATCGTCAGATCAGCAGGAGAGTCTTGCCCAGGGCACTTCGTGACTCGATCGCGGCATGCGCGTCCGCAGCACGCTCCAGGGGGAAAGTCTGTCCGATGATCGGCCGGATCCGACCCGCCGCCGCCTCCGACATCACCCGCTCGGCCCAGCCCCGCATCTTCGGCCCGAAACCGAAGAGCTGCTCGATCCCGATCACCTCGACTTCACGCCGCTGCGCCTGGGCAGGATCGATCTCCGTGACTTGACCGCTGGAAGCACCGTGAATGGAGAAGCGACCGCCGACCGCCGTCACCTCGAACGCGGCCCGGCCGATCGCTCCGCCGACCCCGTCGAACACCACATCAGGACCCGCGCCACCGGTCGCCTCGTGTACCTGCTTCGCCCAATCGGGGTCCGAGTAGTCGACCGCGGCATCTGCGCCCAGACCACAGATCATGTCCAGCTTCCGTGCACCGCGTGCGGCTCCCACCACCCTGGCGCCTGTCGCCCGAGCCAACTGCACCAACAGAGTGCCGACACCGCCACCTGCCGCCTCGACCAGCACCCACTCCCCGGGAAGGATCCGGGCTCCCTCGACCAGCCCCAGTGCGGTGCTGCCGTCGGTATGCAGAGCGGTGGCCTCAGGCAACCCCAGCCCATTCGGCACCGGGATCAGATCCTCCACCACGGCCACCGCGCGCTCGGCGAAGCCGCCGGTCTCCCCCACCTCGGCGATGACACGCCGTCCGGACCAGATCAGATCCACGCCCTCCCCCACCGAACCCACCTGACCGGCCACCGTACCGCCCGGCACGTACGGCAGGACGGGCCTGTCGTGCCATTTGTCGGCACCCCGCCGGATCTGCGTCTCGACGAACGTGATGCCGGCGACGGATACGTCGACCACCACCTGTCCCGGTCCGGCGACCGGGTCCGGCACCTCGCCCGGAACCAAAACCTCGGGACCTCCGAAACGCGCCACCTGCACCACTCGCACTTCAGCCGCCCCCTGCATTCAGCTTGTCCGACACCGACGCAGAGCACTCTTCACCCTCAACCGAAGTTGAGGTCAAATAATCACAAATTACGTCATACGACCCTGAATCATCTCAGATGAGCCGCACCCGCCCACCACGCCTCTGTCGATGGCAGCCAAGCCACCGCCGGAGCCCCAGCACTCAGTCCGGAAAGCAGGATGCTCGGCCAAAAAGCTCTTCACTGAGGACGACCTTTCAGGGCGCCCTCTCCGCCGACCGGCTCTACTCCTTCCAGGACGACGAAGGCCCGACTCCAAGTTCTGGAGTCGGGCCTTCGTCGTCCTGGTGGAGATGAGGGGGATTCGAACCCCTGACCCCTTCGATGTGAAGCCTTTCGCAGGGGCCGGATCCTTGGCCTATGCGCTGTCTGAGCTGCGGGGACGGTCCCTCGTTGTCCGCGGCCGTCCGGCCCCGTCCGTGGCCGTTGTCACCCAGTTGGTCACTCAGCTCTCCGCCGACCCGCTCTTCCGGTGCCAGGTCAAGCCAACCCATCCCGCAAGATCATCTATGATCCTAGACTCCAGATCCGTATCGTCTTGTCTCTGCCGCAGGAGACGATGACTGAAGTGCCATCACTGCGCCTTCCGGCCGCCAAACCGAAGACCGTGCCGGAGCGGCTGTCGAAGGGCTCCCCAACCGCATCTCCGGTATCCAGATCCCACGCCGACACGTTGCCGTAGTCATCACCGTAGACGATGACGGACGAGCCATCGCCGCTCCGTCCCACCGTCATATCCGAAAATCCGTTGGGCTGAACCTTGATGGGCTTTCCGACAGGCTTTCCCGTGTTCAGGTTCCAAACTCGGATCCTGCCACCAAGATCTCCCTCCTTGAAAGGCCATCCCGGGGAGTACGCAGAGACAACAACCGGAGTGCCGTCACGGCGCTTCCCCATCGCCAAAGCTCGCACTTGGCAGTCATCGCATCCGGCAAGAGACTTGCTGACGGGCTTCCCCGTCTCCAGACTCCAGACGCGTGCCTCGCCCGAGGTGTTTCCAGTGACGACGACAGGTGTGCCGTCGCTGCGCTTGCCGGTGACCACCTCGGTAGCAGTGGTGAAGACTTCCGTGAAGGATCTCTTGATGGATTTACCCGTGTTCAGGTTCCACAGGCCGACGACTGATGACACTCCCCCCGCAGTGGCGGCAATGACCGGAGTGCCATCACGAAGCTTGCCCGTTGATACTCCCCACATGATATCGCGCTTAGATACGATAGGCCGACCAAGAGATTTCCCGGTATTCAGATTCCACATGCGCAGAGTGCTGTCGTCTCCGCCGGAGACGATGACCGGAGTGCCATCACTGCGCTTACCTATCGCTACGCTATAAATTAATTTGGCATGCCCCTTCAAAGGCTTTCCAATAGGCTTACCGGTGTCCAGGTTCCAGATCCGTACAGTCTTGTCGCGACTGCCGGAGACGATGACCGGGGTACCATCGCTACGCTTGCCAACAGCCACCGCTGTCACAGCGCCAGTGTGTCCCTTGAGGGGATCGTCAACCGGAGTGCCGAAGGGAGTGACCTCGGCCGAGGACGAGAGCTTCTTCGCCGCAGAAGCCGACAGCCGGCCGATTGAGGAATCAAACCCGAATGCCGCGCTCCTTACCGACAGGTTCAACGAACCGAGCGCCAGCAGCACACCCGTCGCGACCGCCAAGGACCTGAGCCTGACCCGCGGCCTGCGACCCACTGCCATATCTACCTCTTATCCCGACGCCCACTGTGACATCCATGTCGATCATTGACGGCCGTCAGACTAGTCACCGCATTCACGTCGCAGGAAGAGGAAAGCACCTACGAGTCCAGTCCGGTCTGATACCGTCGCCGCTCATCTCTCCGTCGGCCAGCGGTCCTTGTCGGCCACGAAGCCCTCTCGCGACAAGGTGAAGCGGAACGTGGTGCTGCTGTGCGAGATCCCCAAGGGCAGGGAGGAGCGGCCGTCGAAGTCGCTGACTCACGACCAGGCCGAAGCCGTACTCAAGGCGTCCGAGGGCACGGCGCTGCACGCCTACATCGTGCTGTCGCTGCTGCTCGGGGCACGGACGGAAGAGTTACGGGCGCTCATCTGGTCCCATGTCGACCTCGACGGCAATCCGCCGTCCATCATGGTCTGGCGCTCGGTCCGGGAGGGTGGCGACACCAAGACCCGCAGGTCCCGGCGCACGCTGGCCATGCCGAGACGGTGTGTGGACGCGCTCAAGCTCCACCGTGAGCGTCAGGACGTGGCCCGTAAGGCGGCGGGCGCGAGCTGGCAGGACAACGGCCTCGTGTTCGCGTCCAAGGTCGGCACGGAACTGGACTCCCACAACGTCCGCCGCTCGTTCCGGGCCGTCCTCAAGAAGGCCGGCCTGAACGCTCAGGAGTGGACGCCTCGGGAGATGCGCCACAGCTTCGTCTCACTACTGTCGGACTCCGGTATGTCCATCGAGGCCATCTCACGCCTGGTGGGCCACCGCAACACCTCAGTGACGGAAACGGTCTACCGCAAGCAGCTCCGGCCGATGCTCCTGGAAGGGGCCGAAGCGATGGACCAGATCTTCTCGCACGACTGAGCACGGCTCACGGCCGCGCACCGGCGTTCGCTCGGCGGCTGCGCCGCATACCGGCGATGAGGAGTGCGGCTATACCTCCATAGAGCAGGAGAACGAACCAGAGCCCCTGCGAATCCAAGGGACAGTAGGGGGAGAAGAACGTGACGACCGAGACCGCGTAGTAGGCGGCCGTCATGAGCGCCGCACCAGCCCCGATCCATGCCAGGAGGCGGAGCCTCTTACCTGAGGATCGCCATATGGCCACTGTCAGCACCACCAGGACGACGGGAAGAAGCGTAGCCATGGCGCCGAAGCCCAAGGCAAGCACGTCATGACCGGGGTAACCATCCTCAGTGTTCAGATGAGCGCAGATCTGAATCCCTGAGTCAGCGTCCAGGAATCCCCAATGAGGAAGGAGCGACAGGAGAACGGCACTCGTCCAGCACAGCAGCACACGATGCTTCATCGCCTTCCTCCCAGACCCGCAACGCCTCGTCCTCCCGCGCGGATCTTGGGAGGGAGTCCATGATCCCGCGATGACCAGGGCCTCTGGACGAGATACGGCCGTAGTCACTCAGTTGGTCACTCAGCAACGCAGAAAGCCGCTTCCGGTCTCTCGGAAGCGGCCTCTGACCTGGGTGGAGATGAAGGGGTTCGAACCCCTGACCCCTTCGATGCGAACCGCGGTGGGGCGTGCCGGGTCGGTTCATCGGATGCCATCTGGTGCCGCATCGGTGCCACCTGATGATCTCGGCCCCGTCCTCGTGTCAGCGGATCCGCTGACTTTTCGCTGACTCCAGCCGGTCTTCACTGATCATGAGTCCCGCCCCGGTCCTGGCCGTCAGCCGGAGCTCGTGATCCCTTCCGGCAGGAGGGTGAACGCGTCGACATGGCGAGGTCTCACCGCGCGGAAGTGCCGATGATCGACCGTGGCGATCGTCGACAACCCCAAGCGCTCGGCCACCGCGATGACCGACGCGTCGACGATTCCCAGAGGGAAGCCGATGTACTGCTGCGCCAGCTCCGCCATGCGAACGAGATCGCTGTCCTCAAGCTCGGCCAGGCGGAAGCCGTTGCCACCGAAGGATCTCAGGAAGTTCAGCTCCGCCTCGGGACCGACCCGGGCCGTCAGGTAATAACCCACCTCACCCAGCACCGGCGACGGCACAAGAATCGGCCCTTTGGTACGGCGCAGCAGATCGAGGCACGCATGATGGTGCCTGTCCTTCTTGCTCCCGACCGCGATGAGTACACCCGAGTCGCACAGGAGCACGTCAGAAGCCCGACCGGGAGCGCAGGATCTCTCGATACTTCTCGGACGCGTCCGGCTCGTCCTCGAACGAGGCGAAGAACGGCAGATCCCGCTCGCTCTCCTCCTCATGCTCCTCCAGGAAGCCCCGGATCAACTCCAAGGCCGGCCGGAGCTCTGCTTCCGGCACCTGATCTACCAGGTGGTGAAGCTCCTCGCGCATGGCACCCATGCCTTCGAGTGTAGGCGGACAGCCCTCGACACGCCCTGTCCTTGGAAGGATCTCAGCACGTCGAAGGCCCGGCTCCATGATCTGGAACCGGGCCTTTCGTCTTGTGGAGATGAGGGGATTCGAACCCCTGACCCCTTCGATGCGAACGAAGTGCGCTACCGGACTGCGCTACATCCCCAAGACCTGAACTAGGTTAGCAAACTTCTGGAGCCGCTCGCGCCATCCGAGAACGGGGAGACCAAAGGGATCGTGCGGGAGGTCGGGAGGGGCGGCGCGGCAGGGTGGGAAGCCGCAGGCGGCGGACCCAGGGCCGGTCGCCGGCCTTACGGCGCGGCAGGAGCGGCCCGTACGGCGCGAGCCACGTCACGGCGTCGATGCCGATCACCCGACAAGCGACACTGAACAGTGCTTTCAACCACAGGGTTGATAGGCAGATGATCTCCACCCTAGGATTCTTTCAACCGTTGGGTTGAAACGGAGAGGTGATGAGCACGGACGTGCTGTCCCGGGTCTTCGCCGCCCTCGCGGATCCGACGCGGCGCGACATGGTCGCCCGGCTCTCGGAGGGCGACGCGACCGTGAGCCGGCTGGCTGAGCCGTACCGGATGTCGCTGCAGGCCGTCTACAAGCACCTGCGGGTGCTGGAGGACGCGGGGCTCGTCAGCCGGCCGCCGGGGCCGCAGCCCCGGCCGGTGCGCCTGGAGACCGATGCCCTCGACCTGATGGACACCTGGATCGAGCGCCACCGAAGCCGTGTCGAGCAGCGTTACCGCCGCCTCGACGCCGTCCTGGCGGAGATGGAGGGAGACGAGGATGAACATGATCAAGGAGACGGTCATCGAGGCCGACCCGGGGCTGCCGGTCATCCGGATGACGCGTGACTTCGCCGCGGCACCCGGACGGCTGTTCCGCGCCCACACCGATCCCGCGCTGTTCGCCCGGTGGGTGGGTCCCGACGCCATGGCCACCCGGATCGAGCACTGGGACGCGCGTACCGGCGGCAGCTGGCGGTACGTCTCGGCGCGCGAGGACACGGACGGGAACACGGAGTACTGGTTCCACGGCTGCTTCCACGAGGTACGGCCGGACCGCATCGTGCAGACCTTCACGTTCGAGGGCGACCCCGACGGAGTCGCACTGGAGACGCTGTGGTTCGAGGACCTGGGCGACGGCCGTACGCGGCTGCGGACGCAGTCGCTGGTCGACAGCTTCGAGAGCCGTGACGCGTGGCTGCGCAGCGGCATGGAGGTCGGTGTCAACGAGGGACACGCGAAGCTGGAGAGGATGCTCGCCGATGGCACTGTCTGATCACCCGGCCGAGCGGCACCGGCAGGTCGCCGGGCTGTTCACCGACCGGGTCCGCGGCACCCGGTCCTGGGACGCGCCGTCCCCGGTCACCGGCTGGACCGCCCGCGACGTCGTGCGTCACCTGGTCGAATGGCTCCCGGGTTTCCTGGCCTCCGGCTCCGGCGTCGTGCTGCCTCCCGGGCCGTCGGTGGACGACGACCCGGTCGCCGCGTGGCAGGCGCACCGCGACGGCGTGCAGGCGGTGCTGGACGACCCGGGGACGGCGCACCGGGAGCTCGCCAACCCGCACATCGGCACCGTGCCGCTGGACACCGCGATCGACCGGTTCTACACCGCCGACGTGTTCATGCACACCTGGGATCTGTCCAGGGCGACCGGCCAGGACGACCGGCTGGACCCGGACTTCTGCGCCCGGCTCCTCGCCGAGATGGAGCCGATGGAGGAGGTCCTCCGCTCCTCCGGCCAGTACGGTCCCAGGGTCGAGGTGCCCGTCGACGCGGACGTCCAGACCAGGATGCTGGGTCTCATCGGCCGGGACCCGTTCTGGCGGGGACCGGTGAGCCGGACGCCCTGACCGGGTCGAAGACCGATGGGAACGTGCCGCCCGGGGCCGTACGGCGCCGCGTCCCGGTGTCGGTCGCCGACCGCGCGGTGTCCCGGCGTGCCGGGTCTCGGTCGCCGGCCGTACGGCTCACGTCCCGGCGTTCCGGGCCTCAGCCGCCGGCCGTACGGCGTCTCGTCCCGATGTACCGGGCTTCAGTCGTCGGCCGCGCGCCGCAGCGTACCGGGTCTCGGTCGCCGGCCGTACGGCGCGGCGTACCGGGCGTCAGTCGCCGACCGCGCGGCGCGGTGTCTCGGCGTACTGGTCGAACAGCTCGTCGCGCAGCGCGGTGAGGTCGATGACCTCCGCCACCGGCCGCCGGGCCTCCAGCTCGGCACGCCGGCGGGCGCGCCTGGCACGCTCCGCCCTGGCCAGGGCCGCGGCCCTGCGCCGCTCGGCGTCGGCCTTCACCGCGGCCCGCAGAACCGTCAGGTAGCCGCCCAGGAGGACGACGGAGGGGGCGATCCCCCACCAGGGGATCACCCGGGTCGCGGCCGTCACCACGGAGGCGAGGAGCAGCAGCACGCACCACAGTGTCAGCCGCCTGCGCTTGGCCACCTGAACGGCTCGGCGCCGTCTCTCGGCGCGCCGCCTCCCGGCCTCGGAACCGGGCACCGCGGCCGGGGCGTCGGAGCCCGCGCCATCGGTGCCGGCGGGGGGCTCGGCACGCGTGTCACCGCCCCCGTCCACGTCCGCGTCCTCGGACACCCGCGCGGCCGGGCCGTACGGCCCGGTGACGGTGACGGCGTCGGCATCGACGTCGGAGTCTCCCCCGGCATCCATACCGGACTCGGCGTCGGTCTCGGAGTAGGCGGGCCGATCGCGGCGCAGCCACATGGGCACGAGCACGCACAGCCACATCACCACGATGGCCAGATAGAGGAGGACGCTGCCGCTCACGGCCACCTCCGGGCAGCACGAAAGCGCCGCTGGTCCGCTGGCGCTCTCGATGTGCTCACGTCACGCACCGTAAGACCGCGTGTCACTATTTGACGAGTATTCGATGCGGTGTGTCGCGAGATCTTCAAACCTCTTCGTGCGGAGCGCCGCCGTGCGCCGCCGCTTCTCGGTCCCTGCGCCACCTGGTCAGCAGCCCTCTGGGCACATCCTCAACGGTCAGCGCATAACAAATATGGTCACGCCAGGCGCCGTCAATGTGTAATTGCCGACGTCTGATGCCCTCTTCCCGGAAACCAAGCTTTTCAACCACTCTGCGGCTCGCGTGATTTTCCGGACGGATATTGGCCTCGACGCGGTGCAGGCCGGTGGTGAAGAAGCAGTGGTCGACGGCCATGGCCACGGTGGTCGGGATGATGCCCCGCCCCGCCAGTGCGCTGTCCACCCAGTAGCCGATCTGCGCGGACCTGGCCGACCCCCAGACGATCGCGCCGACGGTCAGCTGCCCGGCGAACGCCCCCCGGTAGGTGACGACCCAGGGAAGCGCCAGCCCCTGCCGGGCCTCCCGGCGCAGCGTGGCGGTCATCGAGACGTAGGGGCCGAGACCCGTCCGGAACAGGGGCGTCTCGGGGTTGCTCGGCTCCCAGGGGCGCAGCCAGTCGGCGTTGCGCAGCCGCGACTCGCGCCAGACGCGCACGTCTCTCAGCCGCAACGGCCGAAGCCCCACGGGCCCCTCCGTCAGGGTCACCGGCCAGCCACGTAGTCGATCCACGCCTTCCATCATCCTCCCAAGGCGTGCCGCCGTGCCACGGACTCGTCACTCCCCTCTCCGCCCCGGACCACGACGCGAGCAGGCCCGGGCCGTCGCGGTCAGCGCGGGTGGTCCCCTCCGCGGATCTGGTCCACGGCGTGTTTGAGGATCGGCGCGAGTACGGCCATGCCGTCGCGGACCCCGCCCGAGGATCCCGGCAGGTTGACGATCAGGGTGTTCCCCGCCTGCCCGGCGAGCCCCCGGGACAGGATCGAGGTGGGCACCCTGTCGCGGGTGGACTGGCGGATCGCCTCGGCGATGCCGGGGATCTCCCTGTCGAGTACGCGGCGCGTCACCTCCGGGGTCAGGTCGGCGGGCGTCAGTCCGGTGCCTCCGGTGGTGACGATCACGTCGTGCCCCTCCGCCACCCCGGCCCGCAGCGCCTCCTCGACCGGCTCGCCGTCGGGCACCACCCGCGGACCCGTCACCTCGCACCCGGCCTCGGCCAGCAGCTCGGCGAGCAGCCTGCCGGACCTGTCCTCGTAGACCCCCGCGGCGGCCCGGTTGGACGCCGTGATCACCAAAGCCCTCATAAGATCACCAAAGCCTTCACCTGGTCACCCGGCCCTCATCCGATCATCCAGCCCTCATCCGCGTCCGCCCGGGACGGGATCCGTCCATCCGCGTCCGCTCGGAGCGGCCGGTCACGGGCGGGTCCAGACCCCGGTCTTGCCGCCCGTCTTCTCCTCCACCCGCACGTCGGTGATCACCGCCGCCGGGTCCACCGCCTTGACCATGTCGATCAGCGCGAGCGCGGCGACGGAGACCGCGGTCAGCGCCTCCATCTCGACGCCGGTGCGGTCGGCGGTCTTCACCCGCGCGGTGATCTCCACCCCGTCGTCGGCAACCGACAGGTCGACCTTCACCCCGTGCAGGGCGATCGGGTGGCAGAGCGGGATCAGGTCGGGGGTGCGCTTGGCGCCCATGATCCCCGCGATCCGGGCGGTGCCGAGCGCGTCGCCCTTGGGCACCTCCCCCGACCGCAGCAGCGCGACCGCCTCGGCCGACAGCAGCACCTTGCCGGTGGCGCTCGCCGTACGGGCGGAGACGTCCTTGGCGGAGACGTCGACCATGCGGGCCGCGCCGGTCTCGTCGATGTGCGTGAATCCGGGCGCGGACCCAGGGGTGGCTCCCGGAGCCGACCCAGGTGTGGCGCCGGAAGTGGCTCCGGGGGTGAACCCTGGTGTGAACCCGGGTGTGAATCCGCTCACAGCGGGATGACCTCCACGTTCGAGCCCTCGGGCAGTTCGGTGACGTCCTCGGGGACCACGATCAGGGCGTTGGCCGAGGCGAGGGCGGCGAGCTGGTGCGAGCCCTGCCCCCGGACCGGCGTGACCGTGCCGTCGCGGCCGAGCACGGCGCGCAGGTAGGAGCGTCTGCCCTGCGGCGAGCGCAGCGGCGCGGCGGTCACCCCCCGCACGCTGTACGGGGCCCCGGCGGCCAGGCCGCGCATCTTCAGCAGCGCGGGACGGACGAACAGCATGAACGACACGAAGGACGACACCGGGTTGCCGGGCAGCGCGAAGATCGGGATCTGGTCATGGCCCACGACGCCGAACCCCTGCGGCATGCCCGGCTGCATCGCGACGCGCTCGAAGCGGACCGTGCCGAGCGGCGAGAGGGCCTCCTTGACGGGCTCGTAGGCGCCCATCGAGACGCCGCCGCTGGTGATCACGGCGTCGGCCCGCAGCAGCTGGGCGTCGAGCTGGTCGAGGAACCGGGCGGGGTCGTCGGCGACGATCCCGGCGCGGTAGCCCTCCCCTCCGGCCTGCTGCACCGCGGCGGCCAGGGTGTAGCTGTTGGACTCCCACAGCTGCCCGTGCTCCAGCGGCGCGCCGGGCTCCACCAGCTCGGCGCCGGTGGAGATCACCACGACCCGGGGGCGGGGCCGTACCAGCACCCGGCGGCGGCCGACCCCGGCGAGGATGCCGAGCTGCGCCGGGCCGATGGGCGTGCCCACCGGCAGTACGGCCTGCCCCTCGGAGACGTCCTCGCCCGCGCGGCGGATGGCGTTGCCCTCGGGAGCCTGCCGGTCGATCAGCACCTCGACGGTGCCGCCGTCGGTCCACTCGACCGGGATCACGGTGTCCGCGCCCGGCGGAACCGGGGCGCCGGTCATGATCCGTACGGCCGTGCCGGGGCCGACGGCGAGCGTCCGGGCGTTGCCGGCCGCGATGTCGCCGAGCACCTGCAGCCTCGCGGGCACCGTCGCGAGGTCCCCGGCCCGTACGGCGTAGCCGTCCATGGCCGAGTTGTCGAAAGACGGCAGCGGCACCGGGGAGGCGACCTCCTCGGCGAGGGTGGTGCCCAGCGCCTGGTCGAGCTCGATCTCCAGCGGCGCGAGCGTCCGCACGGTCCGCAGAATGTCGGAAAGGTGGTCGTCGACCGTTCTCATGGGATCGTTCATCGAGACGCCAGGAACTCCTTCAGCCAGGGCAGGAAGTCCGGTCCCAGGTCGGGCCGGTCGGCGGCGAACTTCACCACCGTGCGCAGGTATTCGAGCTTGTCGCCGGTGTCGTAGCGGCGGCCGCGGAACAGCACGCCGTGGACCGGGCCGCCCTCCTCCTTGCCGCGGCCCGCCAGGGTGCGCAGCGCGTCGGTGAGCTGGATCTCGCCGCCGCGGCCGGGCCCGGTGTTCTCCAGGACGTCGAACACGGCCGGGTCGAGCACGTAGCGGCCGATGATGGCCCAGTTGGACGGCGCCTCGTCCGCCGGGGGCTTCTCCACCAGGTCCGTCACCCGCACCACGTCGTCCTCGGCGGTGGCCTCGATGGCGGCGCAGCCGTACAGGGACACCTGCTCCTGGGGCACCTCCATCAGTGCGATGACGCTGCCGCCGTGGGCCCGGCGCACCTCGATCATCCGCTTGAGCAGCTCGTCACGCTGGTCGATCAGGTCGTCACCGAGCAGGCAGGCGAACGGGTGGTCGCCCACGTGCTGCTTGGCGCACAGCACCGCGTGGCCGAGGCCGCGCGGCTCGCCCTGCCGTACATAGTGGATGGTCGCAAGGTCGGCGGGCTCACGCACCTTGGACAGGCGCTCGTCGTCGCCCTTGGCCTCCAGCACGTCCTCAAGCTCGATCGCCCGGTCGAAATGGTCCTCGATGGACCTCTTGTTCTTCCCGGTCACCATCAGGACGTCCAGCAGACCGGCGGAGACGGCCTCCTCCACGACATACTGGATCGCCGGCTTGTCGACGATCGGAAGCATCTCCTTAGGGGTCGCCTTGGTGGCGGGCAGGAAGCGCGTGCCCAGCCCCGCGGCGGGGACTACGGCTTTGGTCACAGAATGGAAGTCGGTCATAACCGAAACCATAACGGAGGCGTCTGTGGACAAGTCGAGGCTGAGGTCCTCCATCGAGGACGCGCGGACCGCCATCCCCGGCGACGCGCGGCACGCGGCCTCCGTCCGGATCAGGGACGCCCTGCTCGACCGGCCCTGGGTGCAGATGGCCGGGCTGGTCGCCTGCTACTGGTCCGTCGGCGCCGAGCCCGAGACCCACGGCCTCGTCTTCGCGTTGTGGAAGCACGGCGCGACCGTGATGCTGCCGGTACTGCGTGACGACGACGACCTCGACTGGGCGGTGTACGACGGCCCCGACACCCTCGCCCCCGGGCGCTTCGGGATCATGGAGCCGGTCGACACCCGGCGCGGCGTCGACGCGATCCGTACCGCCGCCCTGGTCATCGTGCCCGCCCTGGCCGTGGACCGCGCGACCGGCGTACGGCTCGGCCGCGGCGGCGGCTCCTACGACCGCGCGCTGGCCCGGGTCGGCCCGAACGTGCCGACGGTCGCGCTGCTGCACGAGGGCGAGCTGATGGACGGCGTGCCGGCCGAGCCGCACGACGTGCCGGTCCGCTACGCGGCCACCCCGGAGGGGATCGTCCACCTGGCCCCGTGAGCCGCACGGGACGGATGAGGCCGCAGGGGACGGGTGAGATCGTCCACCTGGCCCGGTGAGACGCGCGGGACGGATGAGAGCGTCCAGCAGGCCCGGTGAGACGCGCGGGACGGATGAGGCGGCCGAATACGACAGAATGGTCCCCGAGGTCGGAGAGGGGGCCAGATGGACATCGACTTCTGGCTTCTTCTGGGCGCAGGGGTGGTGATAGCGGCCATCGTCGCGGTGCGCGTCGCCCACCGCACCGGCCTGCCCAGCCTTCTCATCTTCCTCGGCATCGGCCTGCTCGTCGGCGAGGCCGGCCTGGGCCTGCAGTTCGAGAACCCGCAGCTCGCCCAGCAGATAGGGATGATCGCCCTGGCCGTCATCCTCGCCGAGGGCGGCCTGACCACCAACTGGAACCACGTCAAGAAGGCCGTCCCCCTCGCGGCGGTGCTCGCCACCGTCGGCGTGGGGGTGAGCATCGTGGCCGTCGCCGTACCGGTCCACCTGCTGCTCCACATGGACCTGCGCACCTCCCTGATCATCGGCGCGGTGCTCGCCTCGACCGACGCCGCGGCCGTCTTCTCCGTCCTGCGCCGGTTGCCGCTGCCGCGCCACCTCGCGGGCATCCTGGAGGCCGAGTCCGGGTTCAACGACGCCCCCACCGTCATCGCGGTGGTGCTGCTGAGCGCGGCGGGCTCGTCCTCGGTGGAGCACGCGCTGCTGGAGGTGGTCGTCGAACTGGCGGTGGGCGCCGCCGCCGGTCTGGCCATCGGGCCCCTGGGCGTGTACGCGCTGCGCCGGATCGCGCTGCCGGTCTCCGGTCTCTACCCGATCGCCGTGCTGGCCCTGGCGTTCGTCGCCTACTCCGGGGCCGTCCACCTGGGCGGCAGCGGCTTCCTCGCGGTCTACCTCGCCGCACTGATCATGGGCAACTCCCGGATGCCGCACCGCGCCGCAACCCGGGGGTTCGCCGAAGGAGTGGCCTGGCTCGCGCAGATCGGCCTGTTCGTCATGCTCGGCCTGCTGGCCAGCCCATCGGAGATGCCGTCGGCGATCATCCCGGGCCTGGTGGCCGGATTTATCCTGGTCGCGGTGGCCCGGCCGCTGTCGATCGTGGTCTGCGCCTTCCTGGTACGGATCGCCCGGGTGGACCGGCTCGGCTGGCGCGAGCAGGCGTTCCTGTCGTGGGCGGGACTGCGCGGCGCGGTCCCCATCGTGCTCGCCACCATCCCCTGGGCGGCGAGCACGGGCGGCGACGGCTCCGCCAAGCTCGTGTTCAACGAGGTGTTCGTCATCGTGGTCGTCTACACCCTGATCCAGGGGCCGACGCTGCCCTTCGTGGCCACGCGGCTCGGGCTGTCGAAGGTGGACGAGGCGCAGGACCTGGAAGTGGAGTCGGCGCCGCTGGAGGAGCTCAACGCCGACCTGCTCCAGATAAAGATCCCGCCGACCTCCAAGCTTCAGGGTGTGGAGATCTTCGAACTCCGGCTGCCCTCCGACGCCCAGGTCACGCTGATCGTGAGGGACGGCCGGACGTTCGTGCCCACCGACACCACCAGGATCAAGGTCGACGACCAGCTCCTGGTCGTGACCACCGCCGCCTGCCGCGACTCGGCCGAGCGGCGGATCAGGGCGATCAGTCGCCGGGGCAAGCTGGCGGGCTGGTTCGGCGAACTCGGCCGCTGACCCGCCGCTGCGGCCGTGCCACCGGACTTCGGAGGCTTCGCCGTACCGCCGGTCGTCCGGTTGGGGCGCGATGGGCCGCGGCGGCGCGGTGGAATGGCAAGGACCCGACTCGCGTTCACCCCTGTCAGCCGAATACCATTAGCAGTCGCGTCCGTAGAGTGCCAACCGGCGTGAACCAACGAGGAGGAGCGCGTGCCCACCTACCAGTACGCCTGCAACGCGTGCGGCAACGAGTTCGAGATCGTCCAGAAGTTCTCCGACGACGCCCTGACCGAGTGCCCGTCGTGCTCCGGCCAGCTCCGCAAGGTGTTCTCGGCGGTCGGCATCGTCTTCAAGGGCTCCGGCTTCTACCGGACCGACAGCCGGTCCTCCTCCACCAGCACCGTGGGATCCTCCAGCTCGTCGGGCTCCTCCGGGGCCTCGGGCTCGTCGGACTCCTCGGCGTCGTCGAGCTCTTCGGGGTCGTCGGGCTCGTCCGGCGAGTCGAAGCCGTCCGGCTCCTCGTCCGAGTCCAAGAGCAAGGCCCCCGCCTCGGCGAGCAGCTCGGCCCCCGCCGCCTGATCGCGTCCGCTCCCAGCAGGGAGCGGACCCGCGGCATGAGCCGCCCGAACCGACCCGCGGCACGAAGCGTCCGAACCGACCCGCTGCGCGAGCCGTCCGAGCCGACCTACGGCATGAGCCGTCCGGGGCACCGGCGGCTCAGGGCGGAAGCGGGCGGCGGCACGCGGTGGTGACCCTTCCAGGTAGGAAGGCCCCTTCCATGCGGGGCGGCCTTCCAGGCAGGGGCCTCCTCCCAGACGAGAGCGGCCCCCAGGCGGGGCAGGCGAGAGCGGTTCCCCACGCGAGACACCGCCGTGCCGTCACACCACCAGGCCGTCCCGCCCAGGTTGTCCACAGGCGCGGCCCGGCACCCGCCCGTTGTCCACAGGCACGGTCCGGTCTCATCGCCGGGCCGCCGGTCGCGCTAGTCTCGGCGCCATGGTCACTCGCGCGGAAATCGGGGTCATCGGCGGCTCCGGCTTCTACTCCCTGCTCGACGACGCCACCGAGGTCGAGGTCTCCACGCCCTACGGCCCGCCCAGCGACGTCATCACCGTCGGCCGCATCGGCTCCCGCACGGTCGCCTTCCTCCCCCGCCACGGGCGCGACCACCGTTTCGCCCCCCACCTCATCCCCTACCGCGCCAACCTGTGGGCCCTGCGCTCCCTCGGCGTCCGCCAGGTCCTGGCCCCCAGCGCGGTCGGCTCCCTGCGCCCCGAGGTGGGCCCCGGCGCCCTGGTCGTCCCTGACCAGCTCATCGACCGCACCTCCGGCCGCGTCCAGACGTACTACGACACCGACGGCGTCGTGCACGTCGCCTTCGCCGACCCCTACTGCCCGGCCGGGCGCGCGGCGGCCGTCTCCACCGCCCGCTCCGCCCAGTGGGATCTGGTCGACAGCGGCACCCTCGTGGTCATCGAGGGCCCCCGCTTCTCCAGCCGCGCGGAGTCCCGCTGGTTCGGCTCCAACGGGTGGACGATCGTCGGCATGACCGGCTTCCCCGAGTCGATCCTCGCCCGCGAGCTGGCCATGTGTTACACCTCGCTGTCCCTGGTCACCGACCACGACGCCGGGGTCGAGGCAGGTGAGGGCGTCACCCACGAGGAGGTCCTGGCCTTCTTCGCCGCCAACGTCGAGCGCATGCGATCCCTCGTCACCGAGGTCGTCACCGCCCTCCCGGAGGAGCGCGCCTGCCCCTGCTCCACCGCCCTCGACGGCCTCAAACTCCCCTTCGACCTCCCCGAGTGACCGCCCGTCCCGCCGGCCGGTGACGACCGGCGCCCGCCGTCCACGAACCGCCGACCGACCCAGAGCGACTTAGACCGGCCCAGCCGGTCGGCCCAGACCAGTCCCGTCGGCGGATGACAACCGGCACCCGCTGTCCACGAACCGCCGACCGGTCAGACCGGTCCCACCGGTCGGCCCAAGCCGATTCCGTCGTGCGGTGACGGCCGAGGAATCGCCGTCACCGCCTCCCAGCAGACCGATCTCCCCACGGACCGCCCTCCCAGCAGACCGCCTGCCCCGCCGTACGGCGGGGCGCGGTCGTCCGTTCATCCACGGGTACCGCGCCACCCGGTTCTTCCCACTCTCACGATGGAGTCCGTCATGCGCGCGTTCCGCCGCCTTCTCGGCCGGTACCACCGCCTCGCCGCCGCTGCCGTCACCGCCTTGGCCGCCGCGTGCGCCGTCGTCGCGCTGCGACCGGAGACCGCCTCGGTGACCGTCCTGGTGGCGGCCAGAAACCTCCCCGGGGGCGTGCTGGCCGCACGCGACCTCACCACGGCCGCCCTCCGGCCGGAGACGGTCCCCGACGGCGCGCTCAGGCCCGGCGCACCGGTCGCCGGGAAGGTCCTGGCCGGCCCGGCCCGCCGAGGGGAGCCCATCACCGACGTGCGCCTCCTCGGTCCGGGCCTGCTGGCCGCGCACGGCCCGGGAACGGTCGCCACACCGGTCCGCGTCGCGGATTCAGCGGCGGCCCGGCTGCTGTCACCCGGCGACGTCGTCAACGTCCTGGCCGCCTCCGCCAGCTGGGAGGGAGCGGTCCCGGCGCGGGTCGTGGCCGAGGGCGTCACCGTCCTGGCCGATCTCGGCGACCGGTCGGACCACGACGCCCTGGTCGTGCTGGCCACCACCGCCGAGCAGGCCGTCAGGCTGGCCTCAGCCCAGGCGGGCGGCCACCTGTCGATCACCATCGGCCCACGCGCCCGATGACTCGGCTGCGGCGGCTCTCCGGAACACAGCCGCTCACCGGCCGCGGCGTTCCCGGCCCGGACCTTGTCCCCAGCCCGGATCCCGTCCCCTGTCTGGGCCGTACCCGGCCTGGGCCCGTCCCCGCGCCGAAACCTCCGCCCGTCGCGGGATCGCCCGTCGCGGAGCCCCTGACCCGATGGGCGGCACCCCCGCCCCGGCGGCTCAGCCAGGGAAGACCGTAGAGATCGGTAGGGCGGGGAAGGCCGGCGAGGCCGGCGAGGGCGGAGACGACCGAAACCCCGGAGACCCCGGGGAGGGCGTCACAGCAGCGAGCCGAGCTTGGGGTCGTACTCCCAGTGCCAGGGCTCGAAGGGGCTGACGTAGGCCCACTTCGGGTGGAACCACCCGTACTTCTTGCTGTTGGCCTCCAGCCAGTTGAACGGGGCCGACCGGAACTGCTGCACCCCTCCGCACAGGTCGACGGCGAGCCCGAGACCGTGGTTGCTCCGCCCCGGAACGGCCGCGAAGCCCGGGCGGCGGTAGTAGACCGACTGCTGCTCGGCGAGGCTCCGGTAGCTGTCGGTCACGCACATCGACTTGCCGAACCGCTTCTTGTACGCCTCGTTCATGCTGATGAACGCGAGCGCCGCGTCCCCGCGCAGCTCGCTGCCGGGCTGCGGGAGCGGGCAGAGGTACGCCTTGGGGATCAGCCCGTTGGAGAACTGGTCCGACATGCCCACCTGGACCGGGTTGCACCCCTGGGCCGGCTGGCCCGACTTGTCGACCTTGACGCCCAGCTTCACCAGCGCCTGGGTCAGCGACTTCACGATCTTTCCTGACCGCGCCCGGAGAGCCTCGATCTCGGCGTTCGCCTGCGCCTCGGACAGCAGGGTGTCGGCCCGCAGCTCCTGGGCCTGGGCGGCCAGCTTCTCGCGTTCGGTCTGCAGGCGGCCGCTCTCCGCGAGGACGCGGTCCCGCGCGGCGACGATCTGGGTGACGTCGGCCATGGCCTGCAACGTGTCCTCGTTCGTCTCCCCGGACAGGAAACCGGCCAGGTCACCGCCCGTGGGCTGCTGGTAGAGCAGGCCGACGACGTCCGACAGCGGCTGCCGCATCTGGGCGAAGGCGCGGTCGGCGGCCTGGAGCTCGCGCAGCTTGCCCGACAGCTCCTTCTCCGAGGCCCGGATCTTGGCCTGCCGGTCCCGGAGCACCTTCGTCGCGTCCTCCAGCTCCTTGGTCGCCTTCTCGGCCTCGCGGCGCAGCTCCAGGAGGGTCGTCGGGTCACGCCGTAGCTCGACCTCGGCGGAGACCTGCGACGCCGGCCGGGCCTGAGCGGAAAGCAGGGACTCCGGCCGGGCCTGGACTCCGGACTGGGCCTGGGCGGTAACCGGGGACCCTGACTGCGCCTGGCCGGAGGCCGTCGATCCGGTTCGCGCCTCCGCGGCCGCGGGGATGAGGGAGGTCATGGTCGCGACAACGGCGATCAGACCCACTGATCGACGAGGTGGCACTTTACGACCCCTCCGTTTGCGAACTCGTGACCTGGGTCAGGCACGCACGTTACTACAGCTCCCCAAGTGTCCGAGCCAGAGACGGTGCAGCCGTTATGTACGGAACTCACCTTTTGTCAGCCTGCTACCTCAAGCACCCTCCCACTCCTGTTCCTCGCACACCTCCCACAGCCAGGTCCCCCACCACTCCTTCGGACACTCGAACACGGCGTCCGCGCTCTCCGGCCGCGGCGTCTCTGACACCTCGGGCGTCGGCTCCGCCTCCGGCCGCGGCGTCTCCGTGGGCTCCGCCGTACGCTCGTCCCTCGGAACGGCCACCCTGGGCACCGCCGGACGCCTCGCAGACTCCCTGACGGGCTCCGCCGGACGGCGCGGCCGGGCCACCACGACCCCCGGCATCCATCCCTCGTACATCCGGTCGGGCCGAGGTGGAGGAGGCACCCACCTCGGCCCGAAGGCCGCGTCCGGAATGGGGACGACCACGTACGGCAGAGCCGCGATGACGCCCCCCTCGGATGCCCCGCCGGCACCGGCGTCCCGGACGGCCTCGCCGTACCCGGTGAGGTCGGCCACCAGCAGGCCGGTGGCGAGAAGCGCGGGAGCCAGCATCGCCCCGCAGAGCACCAACGGCCGCAGCGCGCGACGCTCCCGGCTGCGAACAGGTCGCCGTTCGATCACGCAGCGTGACACTAGCCATGCCCACCACGCCCCCACGCCGTCACTTGCCACGCCTTTACCGCAGCTCAGCGAAGGGATAACGCGACTTCACCCGCCACCGGCCCACCCGGCGCGCACGCACGCCGAACTTTCGCTACCCTTGGAGGGAGTCCCCGCCTCCGTAGCTCAGGGGATAGAGCACCGCTCTCCTAAAGCGGGTGTCGCATGTTCGAATCATGCCGGGGGCACCATCTTGACCAGCCGTTAGGCCCTTGAACAGGGACTTAGCGTGCACTCCCCCAGTGATCACATGCAGTCGAGTGCCGTCGTGTGCAGCCGCAGGTCAATGACCGGGGGACATATGGGGGATGATCTTGAAGGCGTCTTCCCAGGCCGAGCATCAGAAATATGCCGATCGGCACAGGTCTCACCACCACTCTTCACTGACCCAGCAGGCGAGGCCCCGGCCCAGGAGCGTGCCACGCCTCCCACAGAGGAGACGATGACGCCTTCCTTCAAGATGATGGCGCTCCGTGCCTCAGCGGCTAACCCCGCTCGTCATCCGAACATCTGATCCTGCTCGTCACTGCCAACTCGCCCCCCAAAAGAGTGGGAAGTCGAAGGATCGTTACAGGAAGCCATACGGGCAGAGCTCTGTTGCCCACAAAAGATCTAGCGGATCAAAAATGTGACGCATATCACATCACATCCCTTGACCTGGGAAAATATCTTCCCGTTTTGCTATTCATTCTATTTGGAACCCAAAAACGCCCATAAGGGCATATTTCTCCTCCATGATCTTTTTCGCGCGAAGCGGCATGACTGCGGGCTGCATAAACTCCCTCATGACAGAAGCCGCCTCACGCGTAGGGTCATGTCCCGCGAAGAACGAACCCTAGCCGAGGCGGCTCCCAGGAATCCTCTAGCTTAAGGACACCTCCCATGAGAGTACCTGCCTCTGACAACCCCCTCTGGCCCGCCATGGCCCTAGCAGGGTTAGCGCTCGGACTGGCTTGGATTGGGTTCGGCGGAAATGAGATTACTCAGATCATGAGCCAGTTCACCGCTCTTGTGGCGATGTACGTCGTCAAGCCAGCGCCAAGCAGTCCCATGTGAGTCAGCAGGGCGACTGGCATGAGGGCACCACGAAGGGCAACAGGCGGTAGAGCCAACACCAGGTGACGAAACCGCTTGGTGATCGTTGCCCCTCTGCGAGGGATCGGTTTCGCTTTCGCGGCGAACTACCCAAAACCATGTCTGTCGTCGTCTCTGTACTGAACCTGATGAGAGCTGACAGGCCCGATACCTGTCAGTTCTCGTCGGGCTCACTGGAGCAGAGCATCGGATATCTGCCGATTAGCGCGAGGCCGCTGCCCCTCGATGCACTTGGCATAGACCCTCAAGAGCACGTCGACGCTGTGCCCGGCCCGCTCAGCCACTTCGGTTGCCGGAACCCCGGCGTTCAACCACAGGGACACTGCGGCGTGCCGCAGGTCGTACGGCCGAGCCCCGAGCGGCGAGGCGACCTGTTCGGCGGTGAAGGCTCGCCGCCGCGCCTCCTGCCAAACCGCCGAGTAGGCCGAGGAGGAGAACGGCTGCTCCTTGGATGTGCAGAACAGACGCCCGTCGCCGGCCGCACCGTACCGGTCGATGTGCGTCTGCAGGATGGCCACCAGGACAGGCGGGATCGGAATCTCCCGGGTGTCGTCCTTCGCCCGATGCTTCAGACCTCGGGAGTCGTGGGTCTCCCCCGAGTCGGTCCACCGCTTGTTCGCCTGGGGGCGCGCCTTCTCCACCGTCAGCAGTCCCCAGCCCTCTTCAGGAAGGTCGCAGTTTTGATGACGCAGGCCTGCGGCCTCCTCCGGCCGGAGCGCAGCGTAGTACATGCAGGCGAACATCCCGTGGAGCCGCCCGCCGCGGGTCCGGCCGACCGCGGGGACGGCCGTCAGCAACGCACGGGCCTGTTCGGGATTGACGACCGTACGGGGGTCGATGGTGGCCGCGGCCTTGGGCGGAGTCCACTTGACCGCGTGCAGCGGGTTGGCGGGGAGTTCCTTCTGTTCCACGGCGAGTTCGAGCAGGTGGTGAAGAACCTCCCGCTTGCGCCGCACCGTGTTCGCGGCGGCGTCCTTGCCGGTGAAGGTCACCGAGACGGCATCGAGGGCAGCGCGCACCACGCGAGGGTCTTGCAGGTCAGCCAGCGGCAGCGATGCCTTCTCCAGCCAGGCCAGCACCGGAACCAGGGCGCGAGGTAGTTCCCGGCGCCGGTCCACGGGCAGCAAGGCGTGACTGCGCAACACCTCTCGCATGTCACCGTCCGCCGGCCGATTCGGCAGGTCGACCACCAGTGCGGGCACCAGCGACAGCAGACCGTAGACGTCGGTCTCCCGGGTTCGAGCCGCCGAGGTACGCCACCGGCCGAGGACGTAAGTCTGTGCGAACTCCAGGAACGTCGGCCCCGGCGGCTGCTCAGCGGCCAACATCGACAGCGGCAACCCGGTGGTGACGTCGAATGCCTCCCCCGTCTTGGCCGCCTGTCGCAGGTCAGACAGGAAACTGGAGGCCAGCCCCTTGGTTCGGAAGCTCTTGGACTTGGGCTTACGGCCTACTTTCCAGCGCACGATATAGGCCATCGTCTTCCGGTCAGATCGATGCTGGATCTCGCCGAACTTCACGTCATAGCTGGTGTTCACGCGGCCTCCCGGAGAGAGTCGAGCCAAGCGAGGAGGTCGCTCCGCCAGACGCGGAGCTCATCGTTGGGGAGTTGGATGCACTTGGGTGCCCGGCCGAGTTCGCGCCAGCGGTAGAAAGTCCGGCGGGAGACTCCACCCAGCTCGTCGAGCACCTGGGCGACGGTTAGCAGCTCATCGCGACGGTTCATCGGGCATCACCCCCGCCGTCCATCGGCAAGGTGGGTAAGGCGGTGCCGGTCAAGGCGGCGGCGAGGAGGGCGTCTCCGAGGGAGTGGCCCTTTCCGGCGTACTGCCATTCGGCGATGACGAGGACGGTGTCCTCGTCGAAGAGGGGGAGCCGGCCGGTGGTGATCTCTTCGTTGCGGGCGTAGGTGGTGCGGTCGGCGCGGATGTCGCCGAGGGTGGTGGAGTAGCCGCGGGAGCGGGTGGAGAAGTGGCCGCGGAAGCCGAGCATGTGCGCCCAGTAGGCGAGGCGGAGGTCGGTCAGTTCGTCGAGGGCGCCCAGGCGGAAGCATTCGGCGATGAGCCGCCGGGCGTGCTCGCGCAGGGGCAGGGCGGCCAGGTCGTCGAGGGGGTTGATGCGCCGGTCGAGGGTGCCGACGCATTCGGCGGCCTTGGTGGCGTACTTGGCGATGTAGCCGGCCACGGCCTGGTCGGTGAGGTCACCGTCCAGGGTGATCGGTCGGACGTCGAGCTGGGCGCCCCAACGCAGGACGCGGGCGGGTTCGTCAGCCGCGGCCGGGGTGGTGACGGAGACGGCGGAGGTGGCGTGCCGTACGGCGTCAGTCAGGACGTCGGCGCTGGCCCAGGCCGGGGGCGGGGAGGCAGGCCCGTCGGGGCCGTCGAGGCGGATGACGGCGTGGAAGTGGACGACGCCGCGCCGCTGGTACTCGGCGACCTTGGCGAAGGCGATCGTGGCCTGCGCGCGCAGTTCCCGCAGGGTCAGGCCGGCGGCTTTGGCGACGCGGCGGCGCAGGGCGTCGGTGAAGTAGCGCCACAACTGCGGGGCCAGGGCGTTGAAGAGCACCGAGCCGGTGTAGTCGTAGCAGTCGGCGCACAGCGGCTCGCCGAGGCTCTCGTCGCTGGAGGCGTGGCGGGCGGTGCAGGAGATGACGCGGCCGTGTGGGCAGGTGGTGGCGTCGCGGCGGGCGTGGCAGGGCAGGACCTTGCCGTTCTTCTCCCGCCGGGTGTGGACGAGGCCGAAGGAGGGGGCGGTGAGGGTGACGAACAGGCACGGATGCGCGGTGACGGTGGCGGGGACGCCCTTGCCGCCGGCCAGACCCGCGCGGATGAGCTGGTAAGTGTCGGCCCGGTAGGTCTCGGCGCAGGCCGGGCAGCGGGAGGCCCGCCGGGTCTTGCACGGGACGCGCAGGACGCCGTCGGGTTCGGTCCGGGTGGTGTAACGGTGAAGCAGTTCGCCGGTGGCCCGGTCGATGTGGTCGACGCGGCCCCGTAGGTGGATTGGCTGGCGGCAGCCATTCGTGGCGCGGACCTGGGCGGCCCAGCGGAAGTAGGCCGGGTCGTGCAGGCGGGTGATCATGCCGCGGATCGCGTGCGGGTTGAGCGTGGATACGGGCAAGATGGAGACCTCCTTTCACTCGTTGGGGTGCGAAGGGGATGGCCCCCGACCTGGCGGGCGTCTTGGCGGATGTGCGGCCAGGCCGGGGGCGCCGACGACGCTCAGCAGAAGCCGAGGCCGTCGCAGGAGGAGCAGGTCAGACCGTCACCGGTAATGCCGCCTCCGCCGCAGGAGCAGCAGCGCCAGCGCTGAGGGGTCGGCACGACGAACGGCACCTGCTCTCCGGGGTTGTCGGGGACGAGCACGGCGGATGTCTCCTCGCGGGTCAAGAGGCCGGAGGGTCGAGGGTGATGCAGTCCTCGTAGGAGGTCTGCGCCTGGTAGCGGGTGCGAGCGGCGGCGAGGATGCCGACCGCCTGGTAGGTGACCGGGCCGAAGCTGACGGAGGTCGTGTAGTGGCCGTGCTCTGCGTCGCCAGGGCTGGTCTCGGTGCCGAGCAGGGCGGCGATCCGGTCGATCTCGGCGCGGATCTCCTCGTCGCTTCCCTTGGCGTAGTGGGTGACGGTGACGACGGAGGGGACGGGCACGTCCCGGTGAGTCAGCGTGAACACGGCGAGGCTGACGAGTCCGCGGGCCAGGTCGGCGCGGTGATCGTTGATGGTTGCCATGAGTGGTTCTCCTCTCTGCTGTCAGGCGGCTTCGGGAACGGTTTGCAGGGTGCGGAGCAGGTCGGTGGCGAGCTGGTCGGACACGCCCAGCCGGGCGCGCAGCGTCTCGGGTGTAATGGGTGCGCCGTGCTTGGTGTGGTGCTCGTCGGCCACGCGCCGGGCGAAGGTGACCAGGGCCGGGGGCAGCCCGGCCGCGGACCCAGAACCATCTGCGTCGGTCGTAACGAGTTCGGGCATCGGCGGTGTAGGAACGGACGTGGCCGAGGTGGTGACGGTCGTCGGGGCCGGTGCGGGTCGGGGATCGGCGGAGCGAGTGGTGGCGCGGCGTTCCAGCATCGAGACCGCGATGAGGAACGCCCCGGCGGGCGTGGCGGCGACCAGCCAGCCCCATACCGAGGCTTCGGCCTGGTGCAGGTTGGCCGCCAGGGACAGCGCGACACCTCCGGCCAGTACCAGCGCCGGCCAGGAGACCGGCCCGGATCGCTGACGGCCCGTTGCGGCGTCACGTTGCCGTTCGCGGGCGGCCATGACGCAGGTGAGGTCGACGCAGACGGCTACGGCCCAGGCCATCCAGCCGTCTTGGCCGTGTTCGGTGGCGGTGTCGTGGATGTGGGTGAACGATCCGGCACCCGCGATGGCGGCCAGGACGACGACCGGGCCGGAGTCGAGCAGCCGGCGGGCAAGGCGTCGCATCGTGTCCCCCCTTTCTGGTCAGGTCGGTTCAGGCGTCGAGCAGTTCGGTCAGGTCGAGTGCGCTGGTGTCGGTGTCGTGGACGTGGGAGGTGATGTCGGTCCAGGCCGGGGTGAGGTCGGCGTACATCCGGGCGGCGTGTTCGGCCGCCTGCTCGGTGACCAGGAAGGAGCGGGCGCGGTACCACTGGCCGTCCTGACCGGCGACGATCGCCACGCCCGGCGTCTCGGCGGGAATCGCGCGAGCGGAGACCAGCGCGGCCGGATCGAGGTCGCCGAGGGTCATCGTCGCGGTTTCGGGGTCGTTGACCCGGTGGCAGATCCGGCCCGAGCACTGCGCCCGAAGGGCGGTGACGCCGGGTCCGAGGTCGGAGCCGATGCGCTGGCCGCAGCAGAACAGGTAGATGCCGAAGGCCCGCCCGAGCTGCGCCACCCGCAGCAGGGCCGTGGAGGTGCGGGCGATCTCGTCTTTCTCACTCTTGTCGGCCATCAGGTACAGCTCAGCCAGCTCGTCGACGAGGACCACGACCGGCATCGGCCGCACGCCGGGCGGGAGTTGCCAGATGTTGCGGGCGCCGGCCGTACGGCACAGGCCCATCCGGTCGGCCATCAGCGCCACCAGGTCATCCAGCAGCGCCGCGCATTCGGCGCGGGTGGTGGCCAGCGCTGAGAGCCGGGGTGCGTAGGGGGTGAATTCCACACCGCCCTTGAGGTCGAAGCCGACCAGGGCGACCGGCTGTGGAGCCAGACCGACGATGAGCGCGTTGGCGAGGTTCGACTTGCCCGACTGGGTCGCTCCGGCGTTCAGCCAGTGCGGCACGGTGCGGAAGTCGATCTCCCAGGGCTTGCCGGTCTCCAGCCGCCCGACGACCACCTTCAGCAGCGCATCGGATGGCGGGAGCCGGTCGATGCGTACGAGTGGGTCGTGCATGGTCGCCGACAGCACGACCCGGCCCGGCCGGGGTGAGGAGACGCGGACGGCGTGGACGCGCCAGGAGTGCGCGAGGCGTTCGGCGGCCTGGCTGTAGTCGTCGGGGATCTGGCCTTCCAGCAGGTGGAGGGTGACGCGCCAGCCGTGCCGGGTCGGCCGGGGCAGCCACATCCACGGTTTGGTGTCGACGGCGATGCGCTGGAAGCGGCGGCGGACCTTGACCAGGCCGGTGGAGGCGACCGCGCCGGGGGTGAGGGTGAACCACCAGCGTTGCCGTTTCTTGGTCAGGCCGCAGCCGAGGGCGACCTTGCGCCAGGTGGCTCGGACCGTGAGGGCCATGAGCGGGTAGCCGGCCACCAGCCAGAAGGAGCGGTAGTGCCAGCGCCGCCAGGCCCACAGTCCGGCCACCGCGACGGCCAGGACGATTCCGGCGCCGAGGAGCGTCAGCGGCAGGTCATCGCGCAAGAGCGTTCACCTCCGCCGGGAGGATCGAGGCGGCGCGGTAGCTGATGCCCCAGCGGACCTCGCCGTTGCGGGTCTGCTCCCACACGAAGCCGACCAGGTCCACGGGGTGCACGGGCATGCCGAGGGTGACGGGCGGCTCGCCGGAGACGTTGACGCGGAGCAGTTCGACGCGGCCGGTTGCGTCGATGGCCGACAGGGCGACCTCGTAGACGGGGTTGCCGCTCTTGTCGGTCTTGATCTCGCCGGTGTCCTTGTTGACCAGGCGGGGTCGGGGTGCGGCGACGCAGACGAACTGCAGCTTGGTGGTGTCGACGGGGATCGGGATGTTGCGCATGGTCGGTGACCTCCTATTCGTCGTAGCCAACATAGTTAACCTAGTTAGCTTGGTTGTCAACGTTCTCATGGTTGGCTTGGTCGCGTGTCTGTGGTGAAGTAAGAGGTTGGTAGACCAACAAGAGGTTGGTAGGCCGAGTTGGACCACCAGGCAGCAGCGGGCGGAAGAGAGACGGCGGGATGGTCAAGAACACCGGGCGGCCCGGCTATCTACAGATCGCCGACGATCTACGCGAGCAGATCCGCACCGGCGCCCTCGCCCCCGGCGCCCCGCTGCCGTCCACCACCCGCCTCGCCGAGCGCTACGAAGCCTCGTTGAGCGTGGTGAAGCTCGCCGTCGGCGTCCTGCGCAACGAGGGCCTGGTCATCGGCCAGCAGGGCAAGGGCGTCTTCGTCCGGGAGGGCACCGCGCCGGCCCCACCGGAGGCTTCCTCGGACGAGCTGACCGAGATCCGCGCCACCCTGCAGGACCTGTCGGAACGGCTCGCCCGGGTCGAGTCGACGCTGACCGACCGCCAGTAGACCGCTTCTGAAGTCATCCGCGGACGTGGCAGCCGGTCACCCGCCGAGCCAGGCCCGCCGTACGGCTCGGCGGCACCTTGCCCAGGCTCATGCACCGGTCCTCCTGGCGCATCCCGATCAGGACGAGCGCATAACCGACGAGGACGGTGGCCCCGAGCACCAGGGCGACGATGAGAGGGATCGCGCTCACGTCCAGATCACCCCCGCCTCCACGGTGCCGCGCGGGTAGCCGGCCGGGCGCCGGACCTCACCGCGCCGCCTGCTCGCCTTGCGGCGACGCTGAGCCGTACGGCGCAGCCACCGCGCCGAGGCGCGGCACTTACGGCAGAGCGTCTGCCCTTCCTCCACGGCCGCGCCGCAGGCGCAGACCGGTCCCTCGTCCAGCGAGGCCATCAGGTCGATCATGGTCATTGCTCCCTTCGCCGAGTCGGTGTCGTGCGGTGTGACACGAGAATCCGGCCAAAGGACAGGACGAGATCACTACAGGACGGGACATGTTCAAGACGTCCGGCATACGATTGCCCCGTCCCTGGACGTCCCCTGGTGGCAGGTGAAATGCCGAACGAGCGACTGCGCGCGGCCCTGTTAGAGCGCGGGGCGACGGTGGCCGACCTCGCCGAGTCGATTGCGGTCGATCCGAAAACCGTCGAGCGGTGGATCACCAAAGACCGCACCCCGTACCGCAAACACCGTTACGCGGTGGCGTCATTCCTGCGTATGGACGAGGCGTACCTGTGGCCGGCCGCGCTGACGCCCGAGCAGGCCGCGGCCGTGTCCGAAAGTGAGATCGTCACCGTCTACCCGCACCGCTGGGCCGTCCCCCGGGACGCCTGGGGACGTCTGTTCACCGCGGCCAAGCAGGAGATCGGCGTGCTGGTCTACAGCGGCCTGTTCCTGGCCGAAGACACCGGCATCGTGCGCCTGTTCGCCGACAAGGCCACCGCCGGCACCCGGGTCCGCATCCTGCTCGGCGACCCCGAGTGCGCCGAGGTCGCCCAGCGCGGCGCCGACGAGGGCATCGACGACGGCATGGCCGCCAAGATCCGCAACGTGATGGTGCTCTACCGGCCGCTCCGGCAAGTCGAGGGCGTGGAGATCCGGCTGCACCGCACGGTGCTGTACAACTCGATCTACCGCGGAGACGACCAACTGCTCGTCAACACCCACGTCTACGGCCAGCCCGCCGCCAACGCCCCCGTCTTCCACCTGCGCAAGGTCGCCGGCGGCGACATGGTCTCCACCTACACCGGCAGCTTCGAGGCCATCTGGGCCGACGCCACCCCGCTAGACCTGTTCTTCGCACATGGGTGAATGCTGTGCCGGCTCGCTCGGTTGGTCATGGGGCGAACCGGCGTGGTTGTGTGGGATCGACGTTC
>NZ_JBVJKQ010000029.1:0-38182 GCF_055585205.1 Streptosporangium sp. NPDC053982 | reverse complement strand
CCCTGCAACCTCCAGCTCCTCTACCAGGGCCGCAGCCCCAGCTCCGGCGGCGACTACGGCCTGCTGCCCTACCGGCCCGGCCTGCTGACCCAGCAGCACTGACGACCCGGCAGCACTGACGACCCTGCACCGGCCCCGCCCGGACACCCCCGGTCTCCCCACGGCGACGGCACACGCCGCATCGGGTGAGAACCGGTCAGGACCCGGGCGGGCCCCAGGCGGTGGGCTCGGCACGGAACCGAGCCCACCGCGAACACACGGGGGACGGCGCAGGTGGGCGGGCCGCGGAACTTCGCCGGTCCCCGGCGGACCGTCCGCCCGGACCGCCTCGCAGGGGCCGAATCCTCAGATCATGCCTCCCGCGGCATGGATGGTCTGGCCTGTGATCCAGCGGCCGGCGTCGGAGGCGAGGAAGGCGACGATCTCGGCGATGTCGGACGGTTCGCCCAGACGGCCCAGCGGCGTGCGGGCCCTTGCGTCGTCGATGACATGCCGGGGGACGGTGTCGATGACGCCGGTCCTGGTCAGGCCGGGCAGGACGCTGTTGACCGTGACGGACCTGGAGCCCACCTCCCAGGCCAGGGTGCGGGCGAGCTGGTCGCCCGCGGCCTTGCCCGCGGCGAGCAGCGCCATGCCGGGCAATGGTGAGACCGTCAGGGCGGAAGAGATCATGATGATCCGGCCGTGGTCGCGGATGCGCCGCGCGGCCTCGCGGAGGGCCACGAACGCGGCCCGGATGTTCGCGTGCACGTACCGGTCGAAGTCGTCGTCGGTGGCATGGGACAGCGGCCCTGCGGTCACCGTGGCCGCGTTGTTCACCCACACGTCCACGCGGCCGTAGTGGTTTTCGGCGGTGTCGAACAGCTCCTTGACGGCTCCGGGCCGAGTGATGTCGGTGCGGACCGCGGTGGCCAGCCCGCCCGCGTCCTTGATCCGGGTGACGGCCCGCGCCGCCGCCTCCTGGTCGCGGGAGCCGATGACGACGCGCATCCCCGATACGGCGAGCCGCTCGCCGATCGCGCGTCCGATGCCACGTGATCCCCCGGTGACGACCGCTACCCGTTCCTCGGCACGCACGGCTCCTCCAATTCGTTGACTATATCGACAGTCGAGATAATCAACTATTTTGATGGAGGATGTCAATGGTCGAGGTAGTAGACTTTCCCCATGGCCGCCGCACCCGAGGACGAACTCGTCGAAACGCTGATCGGCCTCTTTCAGGAGGTCGACGGCCTGTTCGGTGCGGCCAGTCGCCGGCTGGGGCTGACCCCTCAGCAGGCGCAGCTGTTGTGCTTCGCCCGGCATCGCCGGCCGTCCTCCGGTGAGCTGGCGGCCCTGCTGCACTGCGACAAGACCAACATCACCGGTCTGGTCGACCGGCTTCAGCGACGCGGCCTGCTCACCCGCCGGCCCGATCCCGACGACCGCCGCGTGACCCACATCCATCTCACCGCTGAAGGCGAAGCGCTCAGCGGCGAGTTCCAGCAGGTCATCGAAACGACCCTGACCGCGGGCTTCACTTCCTGGTCCGGCGCCGAACGCGACGACCTCATCCGCCTGCTGCGGTCCGCCACCTCGGCGCTACGTCCCTGACCGCGGTATGCGCTGTGAGAGCCCTGACGCGAAGAGCCGAGACGGCAGGGCCGCGGGCCGCCCGGCTCGTACCCCGGCGGCGGTGCCCGGCCGGCTTCGGGGTTTCGCGGGCGCGGTCAGCGTTTGACGGCGCGGAGGACGACGAACCTCGGGTCGCTCGCGACGACCTCGCAGTCGCCGAAGAGACGGCGCAGCTTCACGTGGTAGCCGAGATGCCGGTTGGCCACCACCCACAGTTCTCCGCCGCGGCGCAGGGCGGCGCGTGACCCGTTGAACATGCGCCACGCCGTCGCGTCGGTCCGAGCCCGGTGCGTGTGGAACGGCGGGTTGGTCAGCACCAGGTCCACCGTCCCCGCCGGGACACCGGACATGCCGTCGGCCGCCAGGAACGCCGCCGTGACGTCCGTACCGGCGTTCGCCCGGAGCGTGGCCTCGGCCGACGCCAGCGCGTTGTAGGACTCGTCGATGAACGTCACCTCGGCCTCGGGGTCGGCCAGTGCCGCGGCGAGCCCGATCACCCCGTTGCCGCAGCCCAGGTCCACGACGTGCCCGCGGCCGTGGAGCGGCGGCAGGTTCCGCAGGAGGAAGCGGGTGCCGATGTCGAGGCGGTCGGCGCAGAAGGTGCCCGCGTGGTTGGTGACGGTCAGGCCCGAGACCGCGCCGACGCCGGTGGGGAGCGTGTGGCTCCGCGGCCACGGGGTGGCGCTCCGGGGCAGCGAGGGGTCCGGGGCGCAGAAGATGAGCCGCGCCTTCTTCACCGCGAGCGACGTCCTGGTCGGCCCGAGGAGACGCTCGAACAGCCGGAGCGTCGAGGTGTGGATCTCGGTGACCATTCCCGCGCCGACGACCAGGGTGCCCGCGTGCACGCGGGGCGCGAGACGGTGCAGCTGGTCCTCCAGGAGCGAGAGCGTCTTGGGCACCCGGATCAGCAGCACGTCGATCCGCTCCGGCGGCTCGTCCATGGTCGTGCGGAGCCGTACCGTACCGGGGGCGACGCCGTTGCGGGCGAGGTTCGCCCGGGTGGCCTCCTGGGTGAGGTGGGAGTCGGTGATCTGCACGGGGCGGTGATCGGCGAGCGCGGTGACCAGGGCGCCCCAGCGGTCACCCAGCACGACCACGGTTCCCGACAGATCGGCCGGTTCACCCTCGGCTCCCCCGAGGTGCCGCAGGAGGTACTCGTCGGCGGCGTCCCAGGCGCGAAGCGGGTCGCGGGGATCCTCGGGGAAGCGGGTGAGGTCGAACTCACCTCTCGACGTGCTCAGACGGTTCATCGCCCCTCAGGCTAGCGAGTCGAGGGACGCGCGGGCACACCCGCGTGCCGACCGGCGGATCGCGGGCTCCGGGGCCGTCTCCGGCGCCGTCTCCCGTCCGGATCGCCGGACCGGGACGGAACCCCGGGCGGGCTGGAACGGTATCCGGGACGCGGGTCGCCGCAGGCAGACGCCCAGGTGTGATTTGTCCAGCGTCCAGCGTCGCGTCCCGAGCCGAACCTTGGACAAAAATCGCTGGGGCGGACGGCCCTTCCGGTGGCAGGGTGATGAACGTGCCCGGTGGACGCATCGCCGGGTCCCGGGCGTGAAGCCCACGGCCTCAGGCCGACGTCCCGTTCACGAAAAGACTCCGGACAAGGGCGTCGCCTCGCCCGCCGGCCGTCGTGACGGAGTCGTCATCACACCGATGCCGGCCACCGGAGACGGCATCCGCGCCAGCGTGTCAGCGAACCCCGGAGAAACGGACGCCTCGCCCCGGTGAGGTGACCGGATCACCCAGAAAAGGAGATCTTCATGTCCATGAGCACCCGCACGGCGAGCCTGCGCACCCGCGCCGCCCCCGGGGCCGCGCCGTCCTCGGCTCCCGCCATCGGGGGCCGGGAGCCGAGGACGGCGCGGTGGATCCGGCGGGACCGTACTTCCGCTCGCGTCGTTGTCCTGTGTGAGGGCGTCACGTAAGTTCCGGCTATGCGTCGTCGATAGCCAGGGAGAGAGCGTGTCCGACCTCGTCGCACCCCAGCTCGTCGTCAACAGCCGGATGATCTACTTCGGGTGGGTGCCCGCCGACCCCGACGCCGTCGCGGCTCTCGTGCCCGACGGGTTGAAGCCGATGGCCGACCGGCAGGTCTTCATGAACCAGTACGTCGTCGACCGGCCCGAGCAGACCTCCGGGTTCGGCGCCTACTCGCTGACCTACATCGGGCCGGACCTGGAGGACGCCTACGCGCCCGACGGCGTGACCCCCGGCCGCTGGTGGACGCACTACTTCAACTCCAGCCCGGTGGTGCGCGGGTACGCGGTCGCGCGCGGGGTGCCGGCCACCCCCGGCCGCACGACGATCGAGGTCGAGGGGGACACGCTGGTCGCGACGACCGAGTCCGACGGTGTGCCGGTGATCCGTACGACCGCGCGGGTCGGACGGACCGGCGCGGCCGTCAACCGCGGGCAGTTGCGGTACATCACCGAGGTCGGCGGGCGGCGGATCGGCGGGAACTATCCGTTCGTGGCGGAGCCGGTCGACCCGTTCGAGGTCGTCTCGCTGGAGTTCCTGGATCCGGGCCACCCGGTCCACGCGCTCCGCCCGGCCGATCCGCTGCAGATCGTGTGGGGGTTCTACTCGCCCCGGTCCTCCTTCGCCTATCCGGGCGGCGAGTCGGTGATGGACTGACACGGGCGGTCGCCCGGCGTCGTGTCCGTCTTCGGACAGGGTGCCGCCCGCGCCGTACGGTGACCCGGCCGTACGGCGCGGGCGACGGACGCCGGCGGGGCGTCACCGGAGGCCGTGGTAGGCCACGTTCACGGCCAGGGCGGCCACCGCCACCGCGAAGAACACGGCCCAGAGGCCGAGGCGGCGGTCGCCGACCCGCAGGTGGGCGGCGAGCGCGCCGAGGAAGTACAGCACGAGCCCGGCGGCGGCGAGCGTGCCCAGCACCGGCACGGCGATCCCGGCCAGCAGTCCCAGCGAGCCCGCCGCCAGCAGCAGGCCCAGCGGAAGCACCCAGGACCGGGGGACCCGGACCCTGTCCGCCTGCGCTTTGGGATAGTCGTGGCCGATGATGTCGGCGACGGCGGTCATGCCGTTGAGGGCCGCGGCGAGGATGGTGACCGCGAGGTAGGCGGCGAACATGAGGGTCTCCTGATCCGTGGGAACGACGGTTGTCCGCTCCACGGACGAGGCGGCCCTCCGGGAGGTGACAGCGCCCCCGTGTGATGTGGGTCACGGTGCGACGCCGGTCAGCTTCTCCGGATTGCTGACCACGTGCACGGCCGCGACCATCCCGTCCCGCAGGTGCAGCGTGATCGCCAGCAACGGCGTGCGCCCCGCGTGGACGACGATCCCCGGCCCGCCGTTGACCTGGAGCACCCGGCTGTGCGAGCCGTACGGCCTGCGCCTGGAGAGGACGGCGACCGCCCGGGCCACGTGCTCGCGCGTGCGGATCACCTTGCGGGGCGCGCCGGTGAGGCCGCCGCCGTCGCTCGTCATCGTCACGTCCGGCGCCAGCACCTCCATCAGGGCGTTCAGGTCGCCGCCGTCGCAGGCGGCCAGGAACCGTTCGGTGACCCGCCGCCTGGTCGCCTGGTCGGCGTCGTAGCGGCGGCGGCCCGCCTCCACCGCCTTCCTGGCGCGGTGGGCGATCTGCCGAACCGCCACGTCGCCGCGTCCGACGAACCGCGCCGTCTCGGCGTGGCTGTAGCCGAAGACCTCGCTCAGGACGAACACCGCGCGTTCCATGGGGGACAGGGCCTCCAGCACGAGCAGCATCGCGGTCGACACCGATTCGGCGAGCACCGCGTTCTCGGCGACGTCGGGGGAGGTGATCATCGGCTCGGGCAGCCACGGCCCGACATAGGACTCCCGTCGCACGCGCGCGCTGCGCAGCCGGTCGATCGCCAGCCGGGTGGCCACCCGGACGAGGTAGCCCTCGGTGTCCGCGACGGTGGCCACGTCGACGCGGCTCCAGCGCAGCCAGGCGTCCTGCACCACGTCCTCGGCCTCGGTGACGCTGCCCAGCACCCGGTAGGCCACGGCGTGGAGCAGGCCGCGGTGCTCGGCGAACTCCCGCTCGGCGTCCCGCCCGGCTCCGGCTCTGTCTCCGGCCTCCGGGGTCCCCGGCCCGCGTGCGGCGTCCGGCTCATCCATCGGCGGGGTTCCCGCCCGGCCCGACGCCGCCGCGCAGGAGCGCCGTGAGCCGCCGCGCGTGCGCCGTGTCGGTCCCGGTGAGGGCCGCCCCGCTGGCCAGGGCCAGCAGGTCGGTCACGGTGAGCTCCGGCCGTACGGCGCCGGCCTCCCGCGCCCGGTCGAGCAGCCCGGCGGCGGCGGAGCGGATCGACTCGTGCCACCGATCGAACAGCTCGGTGCGGCGGCCGACGGGACCCTCCGTGGCGGCCAGGGCGAGGGCCCGTTTCGTCGAGACGTGCGTGACGAAGTCGTCCAGCCAGGAGAACAGCGCGTCGACCGGCGACGGGTCTTCGAGCAGGCCGGTTCCCCGCCGGCACAGCGCCGCCACCTCGTCGGCGTACACGGCGACGAGCAGGTCGCCGCGGGTGGGGAAGTTGCGGTAGAGGGTGGCGTTGCCGACGCCGGCCCGCCGCGCCACCTCGTCCAGCGCGATCTCGTCCGGCGCGGTCCCGGAGCCGGACTCGGCGATGAGCTCGCGCGCGGCGGCGAGCAGCAGGGCGGCGTTGCGCGAGGCGTCCGCCCTGCGAGGCCGGTTCGCATCGGCCTTGGACGCCGATCCGCCGGTGCCGGGTGCCATCCGCCGCTCCGTCCGCTTGCCGTCCGGGGAACTCCCCGCTTATCGTAGCGCCCCTAAACGGGGAGGTCCCCGTTTTGCCCGGAGACAGCGGAGGACGCCATGACCCTGACCGTCGAGGACCGCACGGCCATCACCGACCTGATCAACCGGCACGGCCACCTGACGGACGCCGGCGACCTCGACGGCTGGAACGAGCTGTTCCTCCCCGACGTGGTCTACGACGTCACCGATCTCGGCGGCGGGGTGCTCACCGGGCTGGAGGCGCTCCGGGAGGCCACGCTCACCCCCGGCGTGGCGCACCCCGTCGCCCACCACGTCACCGACATCGTCCTCACCGGGACGGCCGACGGCCGCGTGCGGGCCCTGTCGAAGGGCTTCGGCGTCAACGCCGACGGGACCGTGGGCAGCGTGACGTACGAGGACACGGTCGTGCGCGGCGACCGCGGCTGGCGGATCAGCCGTCGCACGGTCCGCGCCCGGCGGGTCCCCCTGACCCCCTGACGCCCGGAGCGCGCGGGATCCGGAGCGGGTGGAACCCGCCCGCCGGAGGGCGCGGCGGTGGATCGGCCCGGCCGGTGGGGCGACGGTCGTCCGCCGTGCCGCCCGCGAGACGTCCGGCGTTTTGCCGATCGGAGCGCGGTGTGCCAGCGTGAGGTGGCATGAGCGATGATCAGCAGCGGGACGCGGCGCTGGCGGAGGCCGTACGGCTGCGGGAACAGGGCGAGGCCGGGCAGGCCAGGGAACGGCTGGTGGCGCTGGCCGAGCGGTATCCGGAGGACGTCGAGATCGCCTACCAGACGGCCTGGGTGCACGACAGGCTCGGCCTGGAGTCCGGGGCCGTCCCGTTCTACGAGCGCGCCCTGGGCGGCGCGGGGTTGTCACGGAAGGATCGACGCGGGGCTTTCCTCGGACTGGGGAGCACCTATCGGGTGCTGGGCCGGTACGGCTCCGCCGTGGAGACCCTGAGCCGCGGGCTGGAGGAGTTCCCCGAGGATCCGGCGTTGCAGACGTTCCTGTCCATGGCCCTGTACAACGTCGGCGAGGGCCGCGAGGCGGTGCGGTTGCTGCTGAGGACGCTGACGGCCACCAGCGGCGACCCCGGGGTGCGGGACTACCGGCGGGCGATCGAGTACTACGCCGACGACCTGGACGCCGTGTGGCAGCCCGACGAGAAGCCGGAAGAACCGGAGGGCTGACCCGCCGGCCTCGCCGCGGAAGACCGGTGTGGAAAAAATCCTGAAAAAGATCCGGCCGCGGTGTCGAAACGGCCTCGTCCCGTTCGAAGCGTGGTCAGAGGGCCGGAAGGAACCGAGGAGTCCGGCCCCCGACCGCACCGAAGGAGAACCCCATGCGATACCTGATCACCCTCCGCGTCACCGCCCAGCCCGCCACCCCGCCGCCCGCCGAGCTGATGGAGGCGATCATGAAGCTCGGCGAGGAGGCCACCGGGGCAGGCGCCCTGCTCGACACCGCGGGACTGGCCCCGAGCGCGGAGGGCGCGCGGGTCGAGCTCGCCGGGGGACGGCTGAGCGTCACGGACGGGCCGTTCGCCGAGGCCAAGGAACTGATCAGCTACGCCCTCTACCAGGTCAGGTCGAAGGAGGAGGCCGTCGAGTGGTCCTCCAGGTTCCTGCGGCTGCACCGTGACCTCTGGCAGGGCTGGGAGGGTGAGGCCGAGATCCGGCGCGTCATGGGCCCCGAGGACTTCACCGCCCCGGCCTGACCCGTCCGGCCCGTCGCCCGGTCGCCCCGGCCTGACCGGCTGAGGCCCGTCGCCCGGCCGCTCGGGCCCGATCGCCGACCGTGGCGGGGCCGCCCGATCACGCCCGTCCGGTCACGCCCGTCCGGTCACGCCTGCCGGTCACGCCTGCCGGTCACGCCTGCTCCGTCCCCGTCCGCGGTGAGGATTGCTGTGGACGGGGACGAGGTGTTTGGATCGGTGGCCGTGACGAGCGAAGACCCTCGCCGGGTGATCGAGGCGGTCTGGCGGATCGAGTCGGCCCGGGTGATCGCGGGACTCGCCCGGATGACAGGCGACGTCGGCCTGGCCGAGGAACTGGCGCAGGACGCCCTGGTCGCCGCACTGGAGCAGTGGCCGCAGGCCGGCGTCCCGGAGAATCCGGGCGCGTGGCTCATGCTCACCGCCAAGCACCGGGCGATCGACCTGCTGCGCCGCAGGACCCGCTACGAGCACAAGCTCCGGGAGGTCGGCCGTGACCTGGAGGTCCGGCAGGAGGCGGCCGAGGCCGAGCTGGACGACGCCCTCGACGACCACATCGGCGACGACGTGCTGCGTCTGCTGTTCACCGCCTGCCACCCCGTGCTGCCGGTCGAGGGACGCCTGGCCCTCACCCTCCGCCTGCTGGGCGGTCTGACGACGCAGGAGATCGCCAGGGCCTTCCTGGTGCCCGAGCCGACCGTCGGCCAGCGGATCTCCCGGGCCAAGCGCACCCTCGCCGAGAAGCGGGTGCCGATCGAGCTACCCCCGCCTGCGGAGCTGCCCGGACGGCTCTCCTCGGTCCTGGAGGTCGTGTACCTCGTCTTCAACGAGGGCTACTCGGCGACGGCCGGTGACGACTGGGCGCGCCCGTCGCTCTGTGAGGAGGCGCTGCGCCTCGGCCGGGTCCTGGCGGGCCTGATGCCCGGCGAGGCCGAGGTGCACGGGCTGGTCGCCCTGATGGAGATCCAGGCGTCCCGCATCCCGGCCAGGACGGGTCCTGACGGCGAGCCGGTCCTGCTCGGCGACCAGGACCGGAACCTCTGGGACCGGCTGCTGGTCCGCCGCGGGCTGGAGGCGCTCGGGCGCGCCGAGGCGCTCGGCACCCTCGGCCCGTACGGCCTGCAGGCCGCGATCGCCGCCTGCCACGCCCGCGCGAGGTCCACCGGGGACACCGACTGGGAGCGGATGGCCGCCCTCTACCGGCTGCTCGCCCACGTCGCCCCCTCTCCCGTCGTGGAGCTGAACCGCGCGGTCGCGGTGGGCATGGCGTACGGCCCGGCCCGCGGCCTGGAGATCGTGGACGGGCTGGCGGAGGAGAAGGCGCTCCGGGGGTATCCGCAGCTGCCGGCCGTACGGGGTGATCTGCTGGCGAGGCTGGACCGTCACGACGAGGCGCGAGAGGAGTTCGAGCGCGCCGCCGCGCTGACCCGCAACGAGCGGGAACGGGCCCTCTTCCTCTCCCGGGCGGCCGCCCCGTCAGGCGGGAGAGGCGAGCACCTCGGTCAGGCGGGAGAAGGAGTCGGTTCCGTGTCCCGCGTCGACCGCCCGCCGCGCGACGGTCACGGCGGCGTCCAGCACGCCGGTGTCCAGGCCGCGGGCCCGTGACGCGTGGACGATGTGCTCCATCCCGGCCAGGGCCGACAGGATCGCCGACCGGTCGCCCGGGTGGCGACCGTCGTCGGCGTGCCCGGCGAACTCGTCGATGAGGGTGGGCAGCAGCGCGCCGATGCCCTTGGCGTACGGGGCCAGTTCCCGGGCCGTGACGCCCTCGGCCGACGCCAGGGCGAAGGCGTGGACGAGGCCGCTCATGGACGTCCAGAAGAGGTCGAGCAGGCTCACGTCGTACGCCGCCGCCCGCCCGGGGTCGGCCCCGAGGTGGGAGGCGGTGCCGCCGATGGCCGCCAGCGTCGCCTCGTGCGCCCGGTAGATCTCCTCCGGTCCGCTGTACAGGACCACGGCCGCCGGTCCCCCGATGGTCGGCGTCGGGGTCATGATGGCGCCGTCGAGGTAGTCGATGCCGTGCCCGGCGGCCCACTCCGCGGTACGGCGGGCGCGTTCCGGCGTGTCGGCGGTGAGGTTGACCAGGGTCCGGCCCTTCAGGGCGGCGGACGCGGGTTCGACGACGGAGTGGACGGCGTCGTAGTCGATCACGCAGGCGACGGTGAGCGGGCTCGCCGCGGCCGCGTCGGCGGCGGTGGCGGCGAGGACGGCGCCGCGGGCGACGAGGGGCTCGGCGCGGGAGGCCGTACGGTTCCACACGGTCGTGGGATGGCCGGCCGCGAGGAAGGCCCCGGCCAGTGCCTGTCCCATCGGGCCCAGTCCGAGGACCGTCACCGGGGCGGGCTGGTCGTGGGTCATCGTCTACTCACTCTCTTTCGCGCCGGTCGCTCCGGCGGGTTCCTTCTCCGCGCCGGTCGCTCCGGCGGGGACGGTGTACAGCAGGTCCACCAGGGCGGAGACGTCACCGGCGCCGAGGCCCGCGGCGACGCCCCGGTCGAGCAGCGCTCGCATGGGCTCGACCAGTTCGGCGCTGACGCCCTGGTCGGCGCTGGCGTCCAGCAGGTTGACGTAGGCGGTCGCCTGCATGGCGAGGTTGGAGGCGGCGGCGGAGTGGTCGCCCGAGTCGATCGCCTCCGCCATCCGGGGGAGGGAGGTCATCATCGCGGTGAGCCAGGGGGTGACCAGCGGCGTGAACTCCGACGCCGGCACCTTCTCCGAGCCGGTCAGGGCCAGGGCGTGGAAGAACCCGCTGAACATCCCGTACATCGCGCTGAGCAGCGCGATGTCGTACAGCGCGGCCCGTCCGGCGTCCTCCCCGAGGTACATGGCGCGGCCCAGCGCGCCGAGCGTCCGCTCGTGGGCGTGGAAGCCCTCCGGCGAGCCGCTGTAGAAGACCAGCGACCCGGGAGTGCCGATCATGGGCGGGATCGCCATGATGCCGCCGTCCACGTAGCCGGCGCCGTGCCCGGCCGTCCACGCGGCCGTCTCCCGGGCCTGCCGGGGCGTGCCGTTGGTGAGGTTGACCACGGTACGGCCGGCCAGGGAGCCGGCCGCCCCACCGAGGACCTCGCGCACGGTGTCGTCGTTCAGCAGGCAGACGATGACGAGCGGGCTCGCGGCCGCCGCGTCGGCGGCGGTGGCGGCGAGGGCGGCGCCGCGTGCGACGAGGGGCTCGGCGCGGGAGGCCGTACGGTTCCACACGGTGACGTGGCGGCCTGCGTCCAGGAACGCCCCGGCCAGCGCCGTCCCCATGGCCCCCAGTCCGAGGACCGTCACGGGCACGTCGTCGTCCATGGTCATGGTCTTCTCCGGTTCGTCGGATACGGGCCGGGCGGTCTTTCCGGCACGGCGGCCCGCGGGCATGGCGGTCCGGCGGGCATGGCGGTTCCGCCGGACGCCTGTGGTGCGGCGCGTGACGGGACCGGCCCGGACGTCCCGGCGGGGCCCGCAGGGACGTTCCGATCCTGGGTCGTTGCTGAGCTTTCCTCAAGTACCTACTATTTAGTCAGGTACCTACCTTTTCGTAAGCACGCCGAGCCGTACGGGAGGCCGCGGCGGGTGAAGGGACCACGGGGCGGACCCGGAGTGCGGGGAGCGGGATGAAGAAGCGGACCTACTCGTGCGGGCTCGACGCCGCCGTGGACATCGTGGGCGGCAAGTGGAAGGCGCTGATCCTGTGGGCGCTCCACCACGAGCCGCAACGGTTCGGTGAGCTGAAGCGGTCGGTGTCGGGGATCAGCGAGAAGATGCTCATCCAGATGCTGCGGGAGATGGAGGCGCACGGCCTGGTGCACCGCGAGGTCTACCACCAGGTCCCGCCGAAGGTCGAGTACTCCCTGACCGGGTTCGGGCAGTCGCTCAACACCGCGCTCATCCCGCTCGGCGTATGGGGTGAGGAGAACATGCGGACGATCGAGGCCATCCCGCGCGACTGACGCGGGGTTCGGACGGGGCCGACCGGTCGTGGGGGTGACCGGACGGCCACCGTCCTGGATGATGCCTCGGCGGCATCGTCAAGCGAAGAGTGGCGATGGGGCGCAGACGCCGCCCTTCCCTCAGGTGTCGGTCTTCCTCCTGGCCGGTGTCCGCTGGTCGGCCTCGTCCGCGAGCTGATCCTCGACGACGGCGCACCACCGGTGCCACTGCGCCAGGTTCAGATGCTCGTCCACGTCCCCCACTCCCGCCTCGGCCATCCTCTCGTGGTTGCTGGCCGCGGCCTCGTGCGCGTTGACCAGCGCGTGATGGCCGTGGTTGGCCAGTGCTTCGCTCACCGCCAGATTCATCGCTATCTCCCCCATGGTCCTCGGCCGGTCGGAGGTCTCGCCCCCGAATCCCTTCTCTCGAAAGTCGTGGCTCTGCGAATCGTCACTCATACGAGCTTGAGTGCCCATACAGCCTTAGATCTATCTGGGACTTCTCAATTCGTCAGAGGAACCGCGCGGTGCTCCGCATCCGGATCGGGGCCGGGCTCCGGCCCGGGCGGGCGAGGGGTCCGCGGCGGGTCTTCCCGGCGTGCCGCCGGTGGCATACCCTGCGCGGCATGATCGAGGTCGAACTGCGTGACTGGCACCCCGACGACATCGGAGTCGTGCTCGACGCGTTCAGTTCTCCGGACATGGCGCAGCAGTCGGCCTGGCCGGTCGACACCCGGCGGGCGGCGCTGGAGTGGATGGGGACGTGGCGCTTCCGTGACGACGCGCGGGCGTTCGCCGTGGTGGCCGGCGGCGAGGTCGTGGGGAACGTGGCGGTGAGCAACATCGACGCCCATGACACCGGCTGGGTCTCCTACTGGACGTCCCCGCACGCCAGGGGACGGGGGGTGGCGGTGGCGGCGGTGCGCAGGCTGGCGGACTGGGCCTTCGCGGAGCGCGGCCTGTTCCGCCTGGAGCTCGGTCACCGTACGGAGAACGCGGCCTCGTGCGCGGTGGCGACCAGGGCGGGGTTCCTGGTCGAGGGGGTGGAGCGGGCCAAGCTGCGGTACGGGGACGTCCGGCACGACGTGGAACGGCACGCCCGCCTGGCCGTCGACTGATCCTCGGCGCCACCCGGGGGCCGCCGTACGGCCGGGCCGGCGTCCCGTCCGGCTTCGTCCCGGGGCGGCTGTGCGTACGGCGGCCGGCGGCTCACAGCCCCTTCAGGCCGGTCAGGACCTCGCGCAGCACGCTCTCGCGGGGAAGCGCGGCGATGGGGGTGGGCGGCCGGACCGCGACCAGGCCGGAGTCCCGCAGGTCGCCGACGAGCACCCGGATCACCCCGACGGGCAGGCCGGTGGCCGAGGCCATCTCGGCCACCGAGGCCGGAGAGCGGCAGGCTTCCATGATCAGCTCATGCTCGGGAGGAAGGTCCTCCTTGGGCGACCTGATCGCCAGGACCGTGGCCAGCAGGTCGAACGAGGTCCCGCTGCCCCTGGTCCGGCCCCGGGTGAGCGTGTAGGGGCGGACGATCGGCCCGGCGTCGTCGAGCCAGTGATCCGTCATTCCACTCCCTTCTCCTGTTCCGCGCGGTGCCAGCCGTTGCGGAACGACGTCAGCAGGTTGCCCGTGACCGGCCCGGAGGTCTCGTCCGTCGCGGGCGGGACGGACGGCACGGGTGAAGCGGACGGCACCGGCTGGGCGGACGGCGTGAGCTGGGCGGGCGGTGCGGGCGCGGCGGACGGCGTCGTCGCCGGAGCGGTCAGCGCCGGAGCGGTCCGCCGTACCCGGCGGGGGAGGCCGCCGGGGGAGAGCCGCCCGGCGTCGGCCAGGTGGGCGGCCCGGGGAGCGGACGGCTCGGCCATCAGCTCGTTCGGCAGGAGAACGATCGCCGTGGTGCCGCCGAACGGGGAGGGGCGCAGGGTGACGCGGATGCCGTGCCTGGCGGCGAGCTGGGTGACCACGAACAGGCCGAGGCGGTCACTGCCGGCCAGGTCGAACTCCGGCGGGCCGGCCAGCCGCTCGTTGAGCCCGGCCATCTCCTCGGGGGTCATGCCGAGCCCCCGGTCCTCCACCTCGATGGTGTAGCCGCGGGCCACGACCTCGCCGCCGACCCGCACCGTGGTGTTCGGGGGGGAGAAGGCGGCGGCGTTCTCCACCAGCTCGGCCACCAGGTGGATCACGTCGGTCGCGACCGTTCCCAGGACGCAGGGGCCGGGCGGCACGGCCACGGTCACCCGCCGGTAGTCCTCGACCTCCTCGACGGCGGCGCGGACGACGTCGTAGACCATGACGGGCGTCCGCCACCCCCGGCCGGGGGCGGCGCCGGACAGGATGATCAGCCCCTCGGAGTGGCGGCGCATGCGGGTGGTCAGGTGGTCGATGGCGAACAGGTCCTCAAGGGTGTCGGGGTCGCCGGCCCGCTTCTCCATCGCCTCCAGCATGGCGAGCTGCCGGTGCAGGAGCGACTGGCTGCGCCGGGCGAGGTTGACGAACACCTTGTTGACGGCCCTGCGCAGCTCGGCCTGGCCGACGGCCGCCTCGATGGCGGTCCGCTGGACGGAGGAGAACGCCCGGCCGACGTTCGCGACCTCGGCGGTGGTCCCGTGGTCCAGCTCGCGGACCTCCGAGCAGACGTCCTCGCCCTTGCGGAGCCGCTCCACCACGTCCGGCAGCCGCCGGTGGGCCAGGTCGAGGGCGGCGCGCTGGAGGCCGCCGAGCTCGGCGGCGAGCCGGCCGCCGAACCGCACCGAGATGAACACGGAGAAGGCCACGGCCACCAGGCCGAGCCCGCCGGCGACGCCGATCCGGACCAGGATGCCGGTGGCGACCGGCCCCGAGCGTTCGGTGAGACGCCTGCTGGCCTGGCCGCCGAGCTCGTCGAAGGAGTCCGACAGCGCCCTCGCGTTCGCCGCCCAGAAGGAGTCGGGCCGGCCTCCGGCGAGGGCGGTGTGCTCGACCCGTCCGAACGCGACGTAGGCGGGGGAGTCCTCCAGCTTCCGGTAGAGCTCCCGGAACTCCGTGTCGAACTGGTCGAACCCGAGGGAGTAGAGCAGTCTGCGGTTGCTCGCCAGCTCGCCGAACCGGGTGCGCTCGGCGGCGGTCATGGTCTTCGAGGCGACCGCGCCGGAGATGAGCGCGGCCTGCTGGCTGAGCATCTCGCGGCTGCGGCCCACCATGACGACGGCGCGGGTCTGGTCGGCCAGGACGGGGTCCGCTGAGTTGATCTTGCTGTAGGAGTCGAAGGCCGAGCCGATCAGCGCGTTGTAGGCGTCCAGGGTCGCCAGGCGGGTGGCGGTGCGGGTGTCCACCCCGCTCCTGATCTCGGTGAGCCGGTCCAGCACGGTCCTCAGCCGGCCGATCCGCTCCCATACCGCGGGGAGCGTGTTGTCCGCGAGGAGGGGCGTCAGTCGCTCCAGCTCGGCCCGTGCGGCGTTGGTACGGCTCCGCTGGGCGTCCAGTTCGGCGCGGGAGCCGCTGCCGCCCAGGTAGGCGAGGGAGAGCAGGCGTTCGTGCTGGAGCGTGGTGGTCAGCGCCCGGGTGGGGACGACTCCGTACTCGTAACCCTTGCCGGTCCGCAGCAGTTCCAGGCCGCTCTGCAGGGTGAGGGCCGCCGCAAATCCCCAAATTGCTACAAGCGAGACAATTGGTACAAGTAGCAGGGTAAAGATCTTGACCTTGATCGAAGGTTTGCGGTCGCCCATCAGACCTCGCATTACGGATATGGGCTGTCAGCAGTGGCGAAACCCTAGCAACGGCTGTCTTCCGCGACCAGAGATGCGAGTGATTCGTATCCGGCTCGTATTTGCGCTCCGGGGAAACCAGGGATCTTTTCCGCCCCGGGGCGCCCCCCGGGGGTGGGCCGTCCGTCTCCGAAGGTCGATTGGACATGCTCTGTCTGGTTGTCAGACAATACTGGACATGAAGCTCGCCGTGGTCGGAGCCGCCGTCCTGTGGGGGACCGCGGGCACCGCCGGACTGCTCGCCGCCGGGGCCCATCCCGTCTCCCTGGCCGCCGCGCGGCTGGTCGTCGGAGGTCTGGTCCTCGCGGCCGTGGCCGGGCCCGCCGTACGGTCCCTCCCGCACCGGGGCCTGCTCGTGGCGGCCGCCCTGGCGGTGGCCGCCTACCAGCTCTGCTTCTTCGCCGCGGTCGGCCGGACCGGGGTGGCCGTCGGCACCGTGGTCGCGATCGGCAGCGGCCCGGTCTTCGCCGGGCTGCTGACCTGGCTCCTCGACCGGACCCGGCCCACCCGGCGGTGGGCCGGGGCGACCGCGGCGGCGGTCGCCGGCTGCGCCGTGCTGACGGGCGGAGGCGGCGAGGTGCGGGCCGACGGGGTCCTGCTGGCGATGCTCGGCGGCCTGCTGTACGCGTTCTACGTGGTGGCGGCGGCCCGGGTGATCGGCGCCGGTGGCTCCTCCGACACCGTGATGGGGGCGATGTTCGGCGGCGCGGCGGTCGTGATGCTGCCCGTCCTGCTGTGGACGGGCGCCGGCTGGCTGACCGAGCCGCGCGGCCTGCTCACCGCCCTCTACCTGGGCTGCGTCACCACCGCGCTGTCCTACATCCTGTACGGCAGGGGCCTGCGCACCACCCCCGTCGCCACCGCGGCCACACTCTCCCTCGCCGAGCCCGCCGTCGCGGCCCTGCTCGGGATCGCGGTCCTCGGGGAGCGGCTCACCCTCCAGTCGGGGGCCGGTCTGGCGCTGCTCGGCGTGAGCCTCGCCGTGGTGGCGCTCCCCGAGCGGCGGCGGCCCGGCCGCGAGGACCCGGCGACGACGGTGAGGTCGCCGGCGTGACCGTTCATCAGGCGGCGGAGCCTCCGGTGAGGTGCCCGGACGCCCGGCGGCGGCAATAGGGTCGTCGGCGTGACCGTTCCGCTCCGTCCCGTCTCCGCCGTCGAGGCCCTCGCCGACGCCCTGCGCCGCCGGGTGCTCTCCGGCGAGCTGGCTCCGGGCACCCCGCTGCCGGAGCAGGAGCTTTCCGCCGCGTACGGCGTGGCCCGGCCGACCGTCCGCGAGGCGCTGGCCGTACTCGTCCACGAGGGTCTGCTGCGCAGGGAGCGGCACCGCAGCGCGCAGGTGGCCGAGGTGACCCTGGCCGACCTGGACGACCTGATGTTCGTCCGGCGCCCGCTGGAGGACCTGACGGCCGTCGCGCTCGCCGGGCGGCGGGTGGCCGCCGCCGACGCGGCGCTGGACCGGATGGCGGGGCTGCCCGCCGGTGCCCCGTGGTCCGACGTGGTGGCCGAGCACATGGCCCTGCACCAGGCGATGGTCGTCGCGGTGGGCAGCCCCCGGCTGGAGCGCCTGTACGGAGCGCTGGCCGCGGAGACCCGGCTCGGCCTGGTCCGGCTGCGCACCGTCTACACCGACCGCGACGTACTGGTCGCCGAGCACCGCGAGCTGCTCGACGCGGTCGCCCGGGGCCCGGCCGACGCCGCTCGGCGCGCCGTCGCCGCGCACCTGGACCACGGCTGGGGCGAGGGTTGACGGGCCGCTGAGACGTCCCCGCCGGGCCCGTCCGGGCCGGGGATGACAGGCGGGTGACTCGCCCGGCTCGCACGTTTCTATTGCACCGGGTGCCCGGCAGTCGTCAGAATCGCGGCCATGCACGGCGACTCAGTGCCGGACTCCTACGTGTACGTCACCGAAGAAGGCGTTGCCTGCCACTACGTGGACGGCAGCGTCGCCGCCCTCGCGTGGGAGGACCTCGCCGAGGTGCGGATCGAGGGCGGCTCGGACGCGGACATCCTGTACATCCTGCTCGACCACGACGGCCAGAGCTGCGTGGTGCCCAGGTCGGCGGTCGACGCCGCCTTCCTCGCGCGTCTGCGCTACCTGCCCGACTTCGACCCGGAACGGCTCGGCGCGGCGGCGGACGCCTCCGGCGGGGAGTCCGTGGTCGTCTGGCGCAGTCCGGAGCCTCCGGCCCCACTGCCCGACTTTGAATACGACTAAATCACCATTTTTTAGAAAAAGTACCTCAGAAAACCTGCATGTTTGGACCGTTCCGTCAAGATGAGGACGTCTCCTGACTTCGGCCGGTAGTGGACACTGAGCTGCTATTCCCCTGCTCAATGGCGATCTCTAGGATTTCCCTGGAATATCCGCGCTGCCGGTGCATTCGGTAATGCTGTCAACCAAGGAAACGCGATGGGCGTCCCGTTACGGTAACGCCTAGGGCATCCGGGTGGGGTTGGTATGAGGGTGGGGACGGCAGAGCCCGCCACAGGGCTTCTGGATGAAGTCGCACGCAGTGCTCCGAGCATCTGGACGCGCTCCTACGCGCGGGTCCTGCTGGCAGGAGACGTCACCTGCGCCGTGGTCGCCTGCGAGACGGTCCTCGGGATCCGTCTCTGGTTCGGCGCGTTCATCCCGAGGACGGAGGCGCTGCTGGGGCTCGGCCTGGCCCTGGCGTGGCCGTTCTCGCTCGCGATCGCCGGCGCGTACCGAAGACGCGCGCACGGCGAGGGAACGGAGGAGTTCCGGGCGGTTTTCGACGGAGGCGTGGGACTTACCGCCGCCGTGGCCATCGGCGCATACGCGACACAGACGACCATCGCCCGGAGTTTCGTCATGGCGATGTTCCCGCTCGCCCTTCTCCTGACGATTCTCTTCCGATATCGCATGCGCAAACGGCTCCACCGGCGGCGCTCCACCGGCGAGTACATGCGCCGGGTGGTCGCCGTCGGCCACCGCGAGTCCGTGCTCGACCTGGTGATGCAGTTCCGCAGGCAGCCGCACCACGGCATGCGCGTCGTGGCCGCGTGCCTGCCCGCCCCCGCGAAGACGGCCGACGTCGACGGCGTCCCGGTCCTCGGGGGCTTCACCGACGTCGCCGAGGTCGTGACCAAGGCCGAGGCCGACGCCGTCGCCGTACTGGCCTGCCCCGAACTGGACGGCGCCGCGCTGCGCCGGCTCGCCTGGGGCCTGGAGGACGCCCGCACCGACCTGTTCGTGGCGCCCGCCCTGATGGACGTCGCGGGTCCGCGCATCAGCATCCGCCCGGTGGCCGGGATGCCGCTGCTGCACGTGGAGCACCCGGAGTTCGACGGCGCGAAACACCTCGCCAAGAGCCTGTTCGACCGGGCCGGCGCCGCCGCGGCCCTGCTGCTGCTGGCCGTGCCCATGCTCGTCATCAGCGTCCTGATCCGGGCGACCAGCCCGGGACCGGCGCTGTTCCGGCAGGTCAGGGTGGGCAGGGGCGGGCGGGAGTTCAGGGTGGTGAAGTTCCGCACCATGGTGGTGGACGCCGAACGCCGCAAAGTGGAGCTCACCTCACACAACGAGTTCGACGGCGTGCTGTTCAAAATACGGAACGATCCAAGGATCACCCGGGTCGGCGCGTTCCTGCGCCGCTACTCCCTCGACGAGCTGCCGCAGCTCCTCAACGTGCTGCGGGGGGAGATGTCGCTCGTCGGGCCGCGGCCCCCGCTGCCCGACGAGGTCGCCCAGTACGGCGCCGACGTCCGCCGCCGCCTGGTCGTCAGGCCCGGCATGACCGGCCTGTGGCAGGTGAGCGGCCGCTCCGACCTGAGCTGGGAGGAGTCGGTCCGCCTGGACCTGCGCTACGTCGAGAACTGGTCGCTCATGCTCGACCTGCAGATCCTGTGGAAGACCTGGAGCGCCGTCACCGGCGGAGAAGGAGCCTACTGACAGTGAAAGCACTCCTGCTCGCCGGAGGGTCGGGCACCAGGCTGCGGCCGATCACCCACACCTCCGCCAAGCAGCTCGTCCCGGTCGCCAACAAGCCCGTCCTGTTCTACGGCCTGGAGGCCATCGGAGCCGCCGGGATCCGCGAGGTCGGGATCGTCGTGGGCGACACGCAGGCCGAGATCGAGGCGGCGGTCGGCGACGGCTCGGCGTTCGGCCTGGAGGTGACCTACCTGCGGCAGGAGGCACCGCTGGGTCTCGCCCACGCCGTGCTGATCGCCCGCGACTACCTCGGCGGCGACGACTTCGTCATGTACCTCGGCGACAACTTCGTCGTCGGCGGCATCGACGACATCGTGGCGCGGTTCGCCCGCGAACGGCCGGACGCCCAGATCATGCTCACCCGCGTCGGCGACCCCCGGCAGTTCGGCGTGGCCGAGCTGGACGCCGCCGGCCGCGTCGTCGGGCTGGAGGAGAAGCCCGCCGACCCCAAGAGCGACCTCGCGCTCGTCGGCGTCTACCTCTTCACACCCGCGATCCACGACGCGGTGGCCGGGCTCAAGCCGTCGTGGCGGGGCGAGCTGGAGATCACCGACGCGATCCAGTGGCTGATCGAGGAGGGAAGGCGCGTCTCCTCCACCGTCATCACCGGCTACTGGAAGGACACCGGCAACGTCACCGACATGCTGGAGGTCAACCGGCTGGTCCTGGAGTCGCTGGAGCCCCGGGTGGACGGCCGGGCGGACGCCGCCAGCGAGCTGATCGGCCGGGTCGCCGTCGAGGCGGGCGCCGTGGTGGAGCGGTCGCGCATCGTCGGCCCGGCCGTCATCGGCGCCGGGACCCGCGTCGTGGACAGCTACGTCGGCCCCTTCACCTCCATCGCGGCCGGCTGCCTGATCTCCGGCAGCGAGATCGAGTACTCGATCGTGCTGCCCAGGTCCTCGATCCGCGGGGTCTCCCGCATCGAGGCGTCCCTCATCGGCCACGACGTCGAGGTCACCCCGGCCCCCGCCATCCCCCGAGCCCACCGCCTCGTGCTGGGCGATCACAGCAAGGTGCAGATAATTTCATGACAGACTCCGGTCGCACCGCCGCCCGCGTGTTCCGCCGTGTCCTGGTCACCGGCGGCGCCGGGTTCATCGGCTCCCACTTCGCCCGCTCGCTCGCCGCGGACGGCGTCGCCGTGACGGTCCTCGACAAGCTGACCTACGCCGGCAACCCGGCGAACCTGCGCGACGTCCCGCACGACTTCGTGCGCGGCGACGTCTGCGACGCCGCGCTCCTGGCGGAGGTCGTGCCGGGCCACGACCTCGTGGTCAACTTCGCCGCCGAGTCCCACGTGGACCGGTCGATCGAGGGGCCGGCCGAGTTCACCCGGACCAACGTCCTCGGCACGCAGACGCTGATGCAGGCGTGCCTGGAAGCGGGCGTCCCGCGGGTGGTGCAGGTGTCCACCGACGAGGTGTACGGGTCGATCGACAGCGGCTCCTGGGACGAGTCAGCGCCGCTGCGGCCCCGCTCGCCGTACGCGGCGGCCAAGGCGGGCGGCGACATGATCGCGCTCGCCTACGCCGTCACCTACGGCCTGCCGGTGTCGGTCACCCGCTGCGGCAACAACTACGGCCCCTACCAGTACCCGGAGAAGGTGATCCCCCTCTTCGTGACCAACCTGCTGCGCGGCCTGAAGGTGCCCCTGTACGGCGACGGCGGCAACGTGCGCGACTGGATCCACGTCGCCGACCACTGCGCGGGCATCCGCCTGGTGGCCGAGCGCGGCGAGCCCGGCGAGGTCTACCACATCGCCGGTACGGCGGAGCTGAACAACGTCGAGCTCACCGAGCGGCTGCTCGCGGCCTGCGACGCCGGATGGGACATGGTCGAGCGCGTCACCGACCGCAAGGGGCACGACCGCCGCTACTCGCTGGACGACGCGAGGCTGCGCGCCCTCGGTTACCGCCCGGCCGTGCCGTTCGACCGGGGGCTGGCCGACACCGTCCGCTGGTACACCGACAACCCCGACTGGTGGAAGGCCGCCGTGGAGGAGCGCCGCGGGGAGCCCCGGCCCGCCCTCGGGGTCGCGTCAGGCGGCGAGACCCGCGAGGTTCCCCGGGGTCTCGCGGTGACCGCGCCGGGCGAGGGGGACGCGTGACCCGCTGGCTGGTCACCGGCGCCTCCGGCATGCTCGCCACCGAGCTGCTGCGCCGCCTTTCCGCCGACGGCGAGGACGTCGTCGCGCTCGGCAGGGCCGGCCTCGACCTGCGCGACACGCACGCCGTACACCGCCTGGTGCCGGACCTGCGGCCCGACGTCGTGGTGAACTGCGCCGCGTGGACCGCGGTGGACGACGCCGAGACCCGCGAGGCCGAGGCGCTGGCCGTCAACGGGCACGGCGTACGGGCGCTGGCCGAGGCGTGCCGGACGGCCGGCGCGCGGCTGGTCCAGCCGTCCACCGACTACGTCTTCGACGGCTCCGCCCACGCCCCCTATCCCGAGGACGCCCCGACCGGGCCGGTCAACGCCTACGGGCGCACCAAGCTCGCGGGCGAGCGCGCGGTGCTGGAGACGCTCCCCGACTCCGGCTACGTCGTGCGGACCGCCTGGCTGTACGGCGGGGCCGGCCGGAACTTCGTCCGCGCGATCCTCGCGGCGGAGCGGGCACGGCCGGTCGTGGACGTCGTGGCCGACCAGTTCGGCCAGCCGACCTGGGCCGGCGACCTCGCGGCCGGGATCGCCGCGCTCGGCCGCTCGGACGCCCCGCCGGGCGTCTACCACGCCACCGGATCCGGAGCCACGAGCTGGTACGGCTTCGCCCGGGAGATCTTCGAGCTGGCCGGCGCGGACCCGGCGCGGGTCAACCCGGTCACGGCCGGGGAGTTCCCCCGTCCGGCGCGGCGACCGGCCTACGGAGTGCTGGGACACGACCGCTGGCGGCGGGCGGGGCTGCCGCCGCTGCGGCACTGGCGGGAGGCGCTGCGGGAGTCCGATGTGCTGGTCAGAGGCTAGGGCCGCCGGCGCCGCCCACGACGGGGAGGCCGGGGGCGGCGTCCGGGGCGGGGCCGTACGGGTCCGGAACCCGGGCGGCCCCGTCCGCGGCGGTGGCACGGTCCACGGCGGCCAGGCGGCGGTAGTGCGCCACGCAGGTCTCGTAGCGGGGCAGCAGACCCGCCGCGAGCGCCTCGGCGAGGGTGGGCGCGGCGGCGTCCTTGTCCGACAGGATCGGCTCCACGCCGGCCGGCCACTCGATGCCGACGGCCGGGTCGAGCGGGTGGACGCCGTGCTCGCGGGCCGGGGTGTAGGGCTCCGAGCACAGGTAGACGACCGTGGCCTCCTCGGTGAGCGCCATGAAGCCGTGGCCCAGCCCCTCGGCGACGTACAGGCCGCGCCGCGACTCCTCGTCCAGGCGCACCGTCTCCCACCGGCCGAAGGTGGGCGAACCCACCCGGATGTCCACCACCACGTCCAGGACGGCCCCGGAGACGCACGTGAGGTACTTCGCCTGGCCGGGCGGCACGTCCGCGAAGTGGACGCCCCGCACCACCCCGCGCCGGGAGACGGAGCAGTTGGCCTGGGCCAGGCCGAGTCCGCGCCCGGTCGCCTCCCGCAGGCCGTCGGAGAGGAAGACCTCGGCGAACGTGCCGCGCCGGTCGGCGTGGACCCGCGGCGCATGGACCCACGCGCCGTCGATGCTCAGCGGCTTCATGGGCCGAAGCATGCCACGGCGGTGTAACGCGGCGGAGGAAACGGGCGAAATTCAAGGGTCCCCGCCCGCTGAAGTGATCTTGGCGAACATCGGTCGAGCCGCGTCAGGCGGCGAGGGAGCGTAACGAATGACAACCTGCCGGCTGTGCGGTTCGACGAGCCTCGCCGGCGTCGTCGACCTGGGGGCGACGCCGCCCTGCGAGCGGTTCCTGACCGCCGACCGGCTCGACGAGCCGGAGCCGACCTACCCGCTGCACCTGCGGGTGTGCACCGTCTGCTGGCTGGCGCAGATCCCGCCGCTGATCACCCCCGAGGACACCTTCACCGAGTACGCCTACTTCTCGTCCTACTCGACGTCGTGGGTGGAGCACGCGCGGCGGTTCGTGGACGACGCGGCGGAGCGGCTGGGGCTGGACGGCGGCTCGTTCGTCGTCGAGGTGGCGAGCAACGACGGCTACCTGCTGCGGCACGTGGTCGACCGGGGCATCCGCTGCCTGGGCGTCGAGCCGTCGGCGAACGTCGGGCGGGCGGCCAGGGAGCGCGGCGTGCCGACGATGGAGGCGTTCCTCGGCCCGGAGACCGGCGCGGAGGTGCGCGCCGGGCACGGGCCGGCCGACCTCGTCGTGGCCAACAACGTCTACGCCCACATCCCCGACGTCGTCGGCTTCACCAGGGGCCTGCGCGCGCTCGTCGCCGAAGACGGGTGGGTCTCGATCGAGGTGCAGCACCTGCTGACGCTGATGGAGCTGAACCAGTACGACACGATCTACCACGAGCACTTCCAGTACTACACGGTCGCCTCCGCCCGCCGCGCCCTGGCCTCGGGCGGCCTCGCCCTGGTGGACGTCGAGCGGCTGCCGACCCACGGGGGCTCGATCCGGCTGTGGGCCCGCCCCGAGGAGGCGGCGGGCGAGCCGTCGGAGCGGGTGGCCGAGGCGCTCGCCGAGGAGAAGGCCGCCGGCCTGCACGAGCTGGCCGGGTACGCCGAGTTCGCCGACCGGGTGGCCCGCGTCCGGCGCGACCTGCTGGGGTTCCTGCTGCGGGCCGCGGAGGAGGGCCGCACGGTCGTCGGGTACGGCGCGCCGGGCAAGGGCAACACGCTGCTCAACCACTGCGGCGTCCGCCCCGACCTGCTCCGCTACACCGTCGACCGCAACCCCTACAAGCACGGCAGGTTCACCCCGGGCGCGCGGATCCCGATCCACCCGCCCGAGCGGATCGCCGAGGACCGGCCCGACTACGTGCTGGTCCTGCCGTGGAACCTGCGCGAGGAGCTCACCGGCCAGCTGTCCTTCGTCGGCGAGTGGGGCGGCCGGCTGGTCTTCCCCATCCCGAGACTGGAGATCGTCGAGGTGAAGCCGTGAAGGTCGTCCTCTTCTGTGGCGGGTACGGCACGCGGATGCGCAGCGGGACCCCCGGTGACGTGCCCAAGCCCATGCAGCTCGTGGGTCCCCGCCCGCTCATCTGGCATGTGATGCGGTACTACGCGCACTTCGGGCACACCGAGTTCGTCCTGTGCCTGGGCTACGGCGCGCACCACATCAAGGACTTCTTCCTGAACTACGAGGAGACCACCTCCAACGACTTCGTGCTGCGCGGCGGCCGGGTCGAGCTGCTGTCCACCGACATCTCCGAGTGGTCGATCTCGTTCGTGCAGACCGGCATCGACTCGCCCATCGGCGAACGGCTGCGCCGGGTCCGCGACCACCTCGGCGGCGACGACATGTTCCTCGCCAACTACGCCGACGTCCTCACCGACGCGCCGCTGCCGGAGATCATCGACCGCTTCACCGCCTCCGGCGCGGGCGCCTCGATGATGGTCGTCCCGCCGGCGGACACCTTCCACTGCGTGGAGATGGGCGAGCGCGGGCTGGTCGGCGGCATCACCCCGGTCAGCCGGATGCCGCTGTGGGTGAACGGCGGGTACTTCGTGCTCCGGCAGGAGGTCTTCGACCACATCCCGCCGGGCGGCGACCTCGTCACGGACGGCTGCGCCGAGCTGGCCAAGCGCGGCCGGCTGCTCGCCTACCCGCACCGCGGCTACTGGCGGCCGACCGACACGGTGCGGGAGCGGGTCGCCCTGGACGAGGCGTACTCGCGGGGCGATCGGCCGTGGGCGCTGTGGGAGCGCGAACCCGGCACGCCGCCGCCTCCGCCGGGAACGGTCCCACGGGCCGCGGCGGCCGTGCCGGCGGGGGTCGGAGCCACAGCCGGTACGGCCGCCGAGGCCCCGGAGGGGCCGGCCGCCGGGACCGTACCGGGGGCGCGGACCCCGTGATCGGATTCCGGACGCCGCCGGGCCACGGCGCGATCGCCCTGCTCGCCGCGCACTGCGACGACCTCGCCATCGGCGCCGGCGGCACCCTGCTCACCCTCTGTACGGCCCGCCCCGGCCTGCGGGTGGACGCGCTGGTGCTCTCCGGCGGCGGCACCGAGCGGGAGGACGAGGAGCACGCCGCCCTCGCGGCCTTCTGCCCCGGCGCGGACCTGCGGCTGACCGTGCTGAAACTGCCCGACGGGCGGCTGCCCGCGCACTGGGACGAGGCCAAGGACGCGGTCGAGGACCTGCGCGCGCGGACCGACCCCGACCTGCTGTTCGCGCCGCACCCCGGCGACGCCCACCAGGACCACCGGGGTCTGGCGAAGCTCGTGCCCACGGCCTTCCGCGACCACCAGGTGCTCGGCTACGAGATCGTCAAATGGGACGGCGACCTCGGGCGGCCGTCGGTCTACCAGCCGCTCGCCCCGGAGGTCGCCGAGGCGAAGGCGTCCCTGCTGCACGAGCACTACCCCTCCCAGCGCCGGCGGCCCTGGTACGACAGGGAGGCGTTCCTCGGCCTGGCCCGCATCCGCGGGATCGAATGCCACGCCCGCTACGCCGAGGCGTTCCACGTAAACAAGCTGACCCTTGATCTGGCTGGAGGAGAGACGCGATGCGGGTGCTGCTGACCGGGCATCAGGGATACCTGGGGAGCGTGATGGCCCCGGCGCTGGCCGGGGCGGGTCACGAGGTCACCGGCCTGGACTCCGGGCTGTTCGCCGACTGCGTCCTGGGCCCCGCGCCCGCCGACCCGGGCGGGCACCTGACCGACCTGCGGGACGTCACCGCCGCACAACTGGCCGGGGTGGACGCTGTGATCCACCTGGCCGCGCTGTCCAACGACCCGCTCGGCTCGCTGGCGCCGGAGCTGACCTACGAGATCAACCACCACGCGTCGGTACGGCTGGCCCGGCTGGCCCGCGACGCGGGCGTGCGGCGGTTCCTGTACGCCTCCACCTGCTCGGTCTACGGCGCCTCCGGCGGCGACGACCTGGTCGGCGAGGACGCGCCGCTGCGCCCGGTGACCCCGTACGCCGAGTCCAAGGTCCGCGTCGAGGACGACCTGGCCGAGCTGGCCGACGGCGACTTCAGCCCGGTGTTCCTGCGCAACGCCACCGCGTTCGGCTTCTCGCCCCGGCTGCGGGCCGACATCGTGCTGAACAACCTCGTGGGGCACGCGCTGCTGACCGGGGAGGTCCGGGTGCTGTCCGACGGCACCCCGTGGCGGCCGCTGGTGCACGCCCGCGACATCGCCGACGCCTTCGTCCTGGCGCTGACGGCCCCCAGGGACGCGGTGCACGCCAGGGCGTTCAACGTGGGCACCGAGCAGAACAACGTGCGGGTGTCGGAGATCGCCGCCGAGGTCGCCGAGGCGGTGCCCGGCTCCCGGCTGGTGATCACCGGCGAGGCCGGGGCGGACCCGCGGTCCTACCGGGTCGACTTCTCCCGGGTGCGCGCCGCGCTGCCCGGCTACCAGGCGCGCTGGACGGTCAAGGCGGGCGCGGCCGAGCTGGTGGAGTCCTACGAGCGGCACGGCCTGACGGGGCACGACTTCCAGCGGCGCTTCACCCGCCTGTCCCGGCTGGCGGACCGGCGGACGGCCGGCACCGTCGACGACACGCTCCGGCCGGTCGCCGGCGACGCGCTCCGGCCGAGGGACGGCCGCCGATGACCGCCGGAACCTCCGGGCCCGGAGCCCCCGGAACCGCCGGGCCCGAAACCCCTGGAGCCCCCGGAACCGCCGGGCCCGAAACCCGGCGGGAGGCCGACGACGAGGGGGGGACGGCCGGAACGACCCGGACCGGCTCATCCGATCCGGCGGGACCGGCCCGGCCGGACGCACCCGGCACGGCCGGGGACGAGGGCCGGGAGATGCACGCCCTGGTCGAGCGGCTCTATCCGTTGTGCCGGAGCATCACCGGCGACGGCGTGCGCCGGACCCTGGACATCGTCGGCGAGAGCGTCCCGCTCCGGATCCGCGAGGTCCCGACGGGGACGCAGGTCCTCGACTGGACCGTGCCGAAGGAGTGGAACATCCGCGACGCCTACGTCAAGGACGCCTCCGGCAGGAGGGTCGTCGACTTCGCCGCGTCGAACCTGCACGTGGTCGGATACAGCGTCCCGGTGTCGGCCTCCATGACCCTCGCCGAGCTGCGCCCCCACCTGCACACGCTGCCCGAGCAGCCCGGCCTGACCCCGTACCGCACCAGCTACTACGCCGAGACCTGGGGCTTCTGCCTTCCGGAGGACACGCTCGCGGCCCTGCCGGAGGGCCGCTACGAGGTCCGGATCGACTCGACCCTCGCCGACGGCCACCTCACCTACGGCGAGCACGTGGTGCCCGGCCGCACCTCCGAGGAGGTGCTCGTCTCCTGCCACGTGTGCCACCCGTCGCTGGCCAACGACAACCTCGCGGGCATCGCGGTGGCCACCCGCCTCGCCCGGCGGCTGGCCGGGACCGACCCCCGCCACACCTACCGCTTCCTGTTCGCGCCCGGCACCATCGGCGCGATCACCTGGCTGGCCCTCAACCGCGAGCGCGCCGGAAACATCCGGCACGGCCTCGTGCTGGCCTGCGCCGGGGACCGCGGCCACCTGACCTACAAGCGCAGCAGGCGGGGCGGCGCCGCCGTGGACCGGGCCGCGGCCCACGTGCTGCGCGCCTCGGGCCGGCCCCACGAGGTCGTGGACTTCTCCCCGTACGGCTACGACGAACGGCAGTTCTGCTCCCCGGGGTTCGACCTGCCGGTGGGCTGCCTGACCCGCACGCCGTACGCCGGCTACCCCGAGTACCACACCTCGGGCGACGACCCCGGCTTCGTGACGCCGGAGGCCATGGCCGACACCCTCGAAGCCTGCTGGGAGATCACCCGGGTGCTGGAGGGCGACCGCCGGTACCTCAACCTCAGCCCGTACGGCGAGCCGCAGCTCGGCAGGAGGGGCCTGTACGGCTCGCTGGGCGGGCGAAGTGACGCGAAACAGGCGCAGATGGCGATGCTGTGGGTGCTGAACCTCTCGGACGGCGACCACGGCCTGCTGGACGTCGCGGAACGGTCCGGCCTGCCGTTCCACGTGGTGGAGGACGCGGCGCGGGACCTCCGCGACGCCGGACTGCTCAAGGAGCTGGGATGACGGCGACACGGACCGCCCCGGACGCGGGCGCCCTCGGCCTCCGGGTGGGGGATCTGGTGGAGGTGCGCGGCGAGGCCGAGATCCTGGCCACGCTGGACGAGCGGGGCGAGCTGGAGGGCCTGCCCTTCATGCCGGAGATGCTGGCCTACTGCGGGCGGCGGCTCACCGTGCACAAGGTGGCGCACAAGGTGTGCGACACCATCGGCCGCAGCGGCATGCGGCGGATGGAGCGCGCCGTCCACCTCACCGGCGCGCGCTGCGACGGCGGCGCGCACGGCGGCTGCCAGACGGCCTGCCTCATGTACTGGAAGGAGGCGTGGCTCAGACGGATCGACCCCGACGCCCCTCCAGAACCGGGGGCCCCCGCCGATCCGGTGGGGGCCTCGCCCGGCGCCGCCGTACCGGAGCGGGGGGACGGCTCCTTCGCCGCGCTCGGCGCCCTGGGCTCGGACGTGCCGTCCGGGCCCGCGCCGTCCGGGGCCGCTTCGGGGCCGGCCGTGCCGCCCGGTCCCGCGCCGGGGCGTCGCCTGCTGCCGCTCCTTGAGGCGGCCGCCAGGAAGGAGCCGGGTCCCGACGGTGAGGAACGGTTCTCCTGCCAGGGGACCGAGATGCTGCGCGCCGCGCCGTCCTGCCTGCCGCTCAAGGACGTCCGGCAGTACGTCATGGACGTGCGCACCGGCAACGCGGGACCGCTGTTCGTGCTCCGCGCCCTCCTCATCGGGATCTTCAACCGGGTCCAGGACCGCAGCCGGAAGCTGCCCCGATGGCTGCGGTTCCGGGACGGCATGCGGTGGGGGTTCGTCGCGGGGCGGCTCACCGGCGCGACGCCGGGCGCCACCCTCGGCCTGCGACCGGGCGAGCTCGTCCGGATCAAGTCGAAGGCGGAGATCCTCAGGACCCTCAACCAGGACCGGCTCAACCGGGGGATGGGGTTCGACGAGGAGATGTCGCGGTACTGCGGGCGGACCGCGCGGGTGCTGTCCCGGGTGGACCGTTGCATCGACGAGCGGACCGGCCGGATGCTCACGATGAAGAGCCCCTGCATCGTCCTCGAGGGCATCGTCTGCGCGGGCGCCTACACCGTGAGCTGCCCCCGGGCGTTCATCCCGTTCTGGCGGGAGATCTGGCTGGAACGGGTCGAGGAACCCGCCTGAGAGGGACCGGCCTGGGAGGAACCGGCCTGGGAGGAACAGGCCGGGAGGATCCGATCGGAAAGGGGCCGGCCTGCGAGGAACCGGCCCGGGAGCGATCCGCCTGGCCCGCCGTACGCCGGAGAAGGGCGTCGGCCGGTGGGCGGACGGTGAGAGGCGAGAGATGGAAGACGGTCAGGGCGCGGCGCCGGCCACCGGCGTCGCCCCCGGGCGGCCCGGCGGAGCCGCGGACTCGGACGGCGGCCCCGCGCTCCGGGAGGAGGTTCACCCCGGTTCGGACACTGCGGATCCGGGCGGCGGCCAGGCCGGGCAGATCGGAAGGCAGGCGGGGCGCGGGCTGCGCTGGAGCGTGCTCGGCAACCTGGTGATGAAGGCCGGCTCGTTCACCATGAGCCTCGTCCTCGCCCGCCTGCTGGTGCCCGAGGACTTCGGCGTCTACGCCATCGCGCTGGCCGCAAGCCAGTTCGTCCTCTACGTCAACGACGCGGGCGTCATCGCGGCCGTCGTGCAGTGGCGGGGCCGGCTGGAGGACATCGCGCCCACCGCGACCGTCGTGGCCATCGCCTCAAGCGTCGCCCTGTACGGGGTCTTCTGGGTGGTCGCGCCGTACTTCGCGGAGATGTCCGGCAACGAGGGCGCCACCGGGGTGATCCGGGTGCTCAGCGCCACCAACCTCGTCTACGGCCTGACCGCCGTGCGCAGCGCGGCGCTGATGCGCAGGTTCCAGCAGGACCGGCTCACCCGGGCCAACCTGGCGGGCTTCTGCGTGAACGCCCCGGTGACCATCGGGCTCGCCGCCGCGGGCGCCGGCGCCTACAGCTTCGCCTGGGGCCAGCTCGCCGGCGCCGCCGTCACCGGGGTGCTGGTGGTCGTCTTCGCCCGGGTGCGGATCAGCGTCGGGCTGGACCGCGCGGCCGCCGGCCGGCTCCTGGTGTTCGGACTCCCCCTGTGCGTCAGCCTGGGCATCGAGGGGGTGCTGCTGAACGCCGACTCCGTCATCGTCGGCGACACCCTCGGCGCCGCCCCGCTCGGCTTCTACCTGCTGGCCTTCAACATCTCCAGCTGGGTGCCCGGCCTGGTCGGCACCGCCATCCGCTACGTCGCGCTGCCCGGCTTCTCCCGGCTGGCCGAGGAGGACCGGGAGTCGCTGTCGCGGGGGGTGGGGCGGGCCGTACCGCTGCTGGTCTCCGTCGTCCTGCCGATCGCCGTGGTGCTCGGCACGCTCGCCCCCTCGGTGGTGGTCCTCCTGTACGGCGAGCGCTGGGCGCCCGCCGCCGAGGTGCTGCGGTTCCTCGCGATCCTCATGGTCGTGCGGATGCTGGCCGCCCTGGCGGTGGACATCCTCGCGGCCATGGGCGCGACCCGGTCCACCGTGTGGCTCAACCTGGGCTGGGCCGTGGTGCTGGTGCCCGCCCTGATGGCGGGCGCGCGCCTGGACGGCATCCGGGGGGCGGCGGTCGCGCACGCGGCGGTCGCGCTGCTGGTGGCGCTGCCGCTGACCGCGCTCGTCCTGCACCGGGCCGGAGTGGCCATCGCCCCGATCGCCTCCGCCCTGGTGCGGCCGCTGCTGAGCGGCGCGCTGGCGGCGGCGGTGATGACCGCGCTGGCGCACGTCACCCCGGACGTCCCGTTCGTACGGCTCTGCGTGGCGGGTGGCGCGGGAACGCTCGTCTTCGTGCTCCTCGTCGTGCCGCGGGCCGAGCTGGGAAGGCTCGCCGCCCGGGTGGCCGGACCGGCGGCCGCCGGGTCCCGCCGTCCGGGCCGGGGAACGCCGGCCCACGCCGAACCCTCCGACCACGCCGAGCCCGTCCGATCATCCGGCTCCCGTCCGGGAGCGCCGGCCCACGCCCGACCCCTGACCCACGCCGAACCCCCGGACCCCGCCCGGTGACGCCGGGCCCCGAACCCATCGAGTTGAGGAGGAGCGATGACCGGTCCCGGCACGCTGGTGTCCGTCGGGCTGCCGGTGCGTAACGGCGCCGCGCGGCTGGAGGGGGTGGTCCGGTCGGTGCTGGCCCAGGACCATCCGGACATCGAGCTGGTGATCTGCGACAACGCCTCCACGGACGGCACGGAGGAGATCTGCCGGGAGCTGGCGCGCGCCGACGACCGGATCGTCTACCACCGGCAGCCGGAGAACGTGGGGCTGCTCAACAACTTCATCGGCGTCGGGCGGCTCGCCCGGGGCGAGTTCCTGCGCTGGGTCGGCGACGACGACCGGCTGGAGCCCGGATGCGTCTCCCGGTCGCTGCGGGCCTTCGCCGAGGACGAGCGGCTCATCCTGGTCACCACTCAGGTCGCCTACACCGACCCGGACGGAACCACCCGGACCGGCGTCTACGAGGGCACCGGGCTGCGCTCCGACGACCCGGTCGAGCGGTTCGCCGAGATGCTGCGCCTGCTCAACGAGAGCCACCTGCTGATCGACCCGCTCTACGGGCTGATGCGCCGCTCCGTCGCGGTCGGCATCCCCCGGCGCAACATGCTCCGGGAGGACGAGGTGTTCGCGGCGAAGCTGGCGCTGGCCGGGCCGTGGGGGCACGTGCCCGAGCTGCTCGCCCACCGCAACTGGAAGCACGAGCGGATGGGGACGATCGCCCGCCGGCTGGACGTGCCCGCCTGGCAGGCCCGGTTCTCCTCCACCCTGCAGTACCGCGAGCTGCTGCGCTGGCTCGACCGGAGCGGCCTCACCGACGACCGGCTCCGCCGCGCGCGGGCCGCCGTGCACCGGATGTACGCGCGCCGCCAGCGCGTGGTCGCGGCCCGGCGTGGACGCAGACTCGCACGGATGGCGGCGAACCTGGTCACCTCCGGCCGGGTCGCCGGGCGTCCGGCGGCCGGCCCGCACCCGTGACGGCGCCGCCGTACGGCGGGCTCGTCCGGGCCGGCGAGGACGCCGGGTGCGTTCGGCGCGGGGACGGACCGGAAGGACCGGCGGGACGGACCGGAAGGACCGGCGGGGTGGTCGGGACGAAGGCGTCAGGGGCGCTCGGGGGCGGGACGCAGCGCCGCGCGCGCCCGTGACATCCGGCCCCGCATCGCCTCGCGCAGCGCGGGCCAGCCGCGGTGACGCTGGAACGGCAGCTCGAAGACCGCCGCGAACGAGCGGGCCGCCACCAGGCTCACCGGCCCGGCCACCGCGAGGGTGACCAGGAACGCCGGGACGCCGCCGGGCACGTGCGGGGCGACGACCAGCCGGTGGATCGTGACGACGATCGGCGCGTGGACCAGGTAGAGCGTGTAGGAGAAGGAACCCAGGCTCCGCACCGGCCGCGTGTCCAGCAGCCGTACCAGCGCGGCCGGGCGGCCCGTCGCCACCCCCGCCAGCAGCAGGGCCACGGCGGGACCCAGCGCGAGATCGACCCAGAAGTAACGTTCCACGGTCCAGGCGGGGCCGCGCGCGACGACCAGCGCCAGCACCGGGACGCAGGCGAGCGCCGCCACCCGGTGCCAGGGGAACCGCCGCACGCGCTCCCCGGCGGCGAGGACGCCCGCCGCGACCACACCCGCCGCGAACAGCCCGGCGAACTGCGGGGTCAGCCGGAGCAGCAGGCCCACCGGGTGCGACACGGGGGCGAGCAGTCCGACCGCCACCACGACGGCGGTGACGGCCGCGAGCATCGCGAACGCGCCGGCCCGGCGCAGCACCAGCAGCAGGAGGGGGAAGACCAGGTAGAGCTGCGCCTCCACGGCGATGGACCAGAAGGCGCCGTTGGGGCTCGGCGCGCCGAAGACGTCGTGCAGCAACAGGCCGTAGACCAGTACCGACTTCGCGGTGGGAGTCCCTTCCCCGGGCTGGGGGACCAGGGTCCAGGCGACCACCAGGCTGAAGGCCAGGGCCGCCCAGTAGGGCGGGAGGATGCGCCAGGCGCGGCGGCGGGCGAACCGGCGCACGCCGCCCAGCCGCCACCCGGACCGAGCCGGGGAGACCGCCAGCGAGAAACCCGACAGGACGATGAACACCACCACCGCGAAGTGGCCGTAGACGAGCCAGGAGAGCCAGCCCGGCCCGGTGTCGGCGGGATAGCCGGGGAAGGCGAGCAGCCGGCAGTGGTGCACCAGCACGAACAGGGCCGCCACGCCGCGGATCCCGTCGAGCCCCGGCAGCCGGCCGCGTTCCCCGGGCCGGGCCGCCGCGGACTCCGTGGCTTCCGTGGCTTCCGTGGCTTCCGTGGCTTCCGTGGCTTCCGTGGGGGTCGCGGCCTCCGAGGGTCCCGGGCCTCCCCGGCTCACCGCCCGGACCGGTGCCACCGACGCTCCGGCCGGACCCGGCCCGGTCGATCCGTCCTGGTCGTCCCCGGGCGAGGCCCCCATCCGATCAACCCCCGTCCCGGGCGGCACGGCCCCGTTATCTGGGCCTTTTTTGGCCTGTCGACGGGTCTATCGCTGTATGGTCGCCAGACGTAACATCCGGGAAGGGGATGCCGACCGGAATGGTCTCCCAGCCGACCGACGTAACGAGGAACCCGCGTTTTCCGATTGGTGACTGTATTGTCTCGGGGCCCGGTGACGCCCCGGCACAAATAGGGGCGGAGACCTATGGATTTCTGGAAGGCCGTTTTCGCTCTGGTCAGACGGAGATTCATCGGCCCCCCGCTGCTCGTCCTGTCGCTCGTCGCCGCCGCGCTGGCGTTCAACCTCGTGCCCACCACCTACGTCTCGACCACGTCGATGGTGCTGACCACCCCCGCGACCGGCGGGACGCTCCCGGCCGACCCGACCAGGCCGATCGGGCTGACCAACCCGCTGCTGCAGTTCAGTGACGGTCTGCGTGTCACGGCCGGCATCCTCATCCTGTCGATGAACACCCCCGAGGTCGCGGCCGAACTGGGCCTGGTGCAGGGCGGCACCACCGAGATCACGATCAATGACGGACGCACCAACCCGGACCTGCTGGGCATCAGCACCAACGGCCCGTTCGTCTACGTGGAGGTGCGGAGCCGGTCCGCCGCCGAGGCCCAGAGCGTGGTCCTCAAGGCCAAGCAGCGCATCCGGAAGGAACTGCTCACCCGCCAGCAGGCGCTCAGGGCCCCGCGTTCCACCTTCATCTCGGTCGTCGACGTCGTGCCCTCGTCCACCCCGGAAGCGAAGATCACGAGCAAGCTGATGGCCGCGGGCGGGGTGCTGTTCGCGGTGCTGACCGTCGGCTTCGGCGTCGCGTACGGCGTGACGGAGGCGCGGGCGAGCAGACGGCGCCGTGCCGCCGCACCCGCGGGCCCGTTCTCCGCGGGCCCGCCCTCCCCGAAGGCGGCGGCCCCGGTGGCCGGCGCGGAGCCGTCCCTGACCGTTTATCCGCCGTACCCGCCGTACTCGCCGTATCCGCCGGAGGACGTCCGCGGCTCCGCCGAAGGACCGTTCCACGACGAGCCCGCGCAGCTCGTGGTGGTACTGGACGAGGAGGAACCGCCTGAGCCTCCCGGCGGGGGCCACGCGGGCCGTGGGGGCCTCGGTGGAGACCACGAGGACTTCGCCGAGGACTTCGACGGGGACCTCGACGACGACCACGGTGAGCGGGCGACGGACACGGTCGTCTTCACGCGCGCCGGCGGTCGCGGCGAGGAGTAGGAGGGACGAGCCGGTGGGGCCCCACGCCACCCGCCGCCGTCCCGGTTCGAGAGGAAACGCATGGACTTCTGGGGGACGGTTCTCGTCCTGTTCCGGCGCTGGTACGCCGCCGCCCCGGCCTTCGTGCTGTCCCTCGCCGTCGCGGCGGGCGTCTACTCGACGATTCCCACCACCTACATCTCCAGCGCGGTCCTCATCCTGACCACGCCGGTGACCGGCGGGAGCCTGCCGAGCAACCCGCGCTACCCCAACGGCCTGACCAACCCCATGCTCAACTTCGAGCAGGGACTGAACGTCTCGGCCTCGATCCTCATCGCGGTGATGGCGACACCCGACATGGCGGCCGAGCTGGGCGTCGCCGAGGACGCCGACACCTCCTACAAGGTCACCAACGGCAGCAACAACCTGGAGTCGCTGGCCACCGGCCCGTACCTCTTCGTCGAGGGGGAGAGCCCGTCGCCGGACGGCGCGCGGGAGATCGTGAACCGGGTCCTCGCGCGCGTCAAGCTCGAACTGGCCAACCGGCAGCGGGCGGTGAAGGCCCCCCAGGCGACGTACATCACCACCTACGAGGCGGTGCCGGCGACGACCCCCGAGCCGCAGCGGACCCGCAAGCTGCGGGGCGTCGCCGCCGCGGTGGGCATCGGCGTCGTGGCGAGCCTGTGCGCGGCGTTCGGGACCGAGAGCTTCGCCCGGGCCCGCGCGGCCCGGCGGCGGGGACCGGCCTCGTGACGACCGTCCCCGCCTCAGCCTCCAGTCCCGCCGGATCCGTTTCGGAAGCGCCCGCCGGGTCCGCTCCCGCCGGGTCCGTTCCGGGGGTGCGCGCCGCCTCCGCTCCGGCCGTGCCCGCCGTACCCGTCCCGGACGCGTCGGTGCACGCTCCGCCGGCCCGCCGCCGCGCCGACGGCGCGACCCTGGTCTGCTTCTTCGTCGTGGCCCTGATGATCGTCCCCGCCCGGCTGGTCCTGCGGGGGCTGCCGCTGTCGCTGACCCCGGCGAACATCCTGGCCCTGGTCGCCGCCGTCTGCTGGCTGTGCGCGCACTTCACCCTCACGCTGGGGATGGCCAAGGGCCGCACGCCGGTGCGCACCGCGCTGTTCGTCCACCTGACCGCGATGGTGGTCTCCTACGGGTACGCCACCTACGGCTACCTGCCCTCCGACGAGCTCAACCTCGCCGACCGCGCCCTGATCCTGCTGGTGGCGGGCGCCGGGCTCGCGCTGATGGTGTGCGACGGGGTGCGCGGCGCCGACCGCCTCGACCTCGTGCTGAAGACCGCGGTGGTGGCGGGGGCGGTCATCGCGGTCATCGGCGCCTGCCAGTTCCTGCTCGACCTCGACCTCACCCGGTACCTCCAGCTCCCGATCCTCCGCTACACCTCCGAGGACGGGTTCGTCACCGCCAGGTCCGACTTCCGCCGGGTCGCCGCGACCACGGGTCACCCGATCGAGTTCGGTGTCGTGTGCGCGATGCTCCTCCCGCTCGCCGCCCACTACGGCTTCCAGGCCCGGCGGCTGGGACGGAGAGCGCTGCGCTGGTGGGCGTGCGCCGCCCTGATCGGGGCGGGCCTGATGTTCTCCGTCTCCCGGTCGGCGGTGCTGAGCCTGGGAGCCGTGGGGGTCGTGCTGTTCCTCGGCTGGCCGGCCCGGCGGCGGATCCAGTCCGTGCTCGTCGGGCTGGCGTTCCTCGCGCTGATGCGGCTCACGGCGCCCGGACTCATCAGCACCTTCTACAACCTGTTCGCCAACGCCGGCACCGACGACAGCGTCCGCTACCGCACGCACGACTACGACGTCGCCGCCTACGAGGTCTCCAGGCACATGCTGCTGGGACGCGGGGCCGGCACCTGGTACGCCCCCAAGTACCAGGTCTTCGACAACCAGTACCTGCTGTCGGCGGTGGAGACGGGGCTGATCGGCGTCACGGTGGTCGTCGCGCTGTTCGTGTGCGCGATCTACTCGGGGCTGCGGGCCCGTCACCTGAGCGCCGACCCCGCAACCCGGGACCTCGGCCTGACCCTCGCGGCCTGCCTCGTGGTCCCGCTGGTCGGGGCGGCCACCTTCGACCTGCTGTCCTTCGCCACCGTCACGGGCCTGTCGTTCCTGCTGATCGGCGCCTCCGGATCGCTGCTGCGCACCGCGGCCGGGGAGGCGCGCCCGCGCGCCTCCGGCCACGACGCGGGCCAGGACACCGGCGCCGTACGGTGGCCCGCCCGCACCGGCGGCGCGGCCAGGGAGTCGCTGCGCGTTCCCGGCGGCACCGGCGGCCGCTGAGCACACCCGGGGGCGACCGGTTCATGCCCGGTGGCGCGGGTGGTTCGTGTCCGGGGGGTGGCGCGGGCGGTTCACGGCCGGACGGTGCGTTCGTCCGGACGGCGCGGGCGGCCGTTGAGGCCGTCCGGTCGCCGTCCGGTCGCCGTCATCCGTGGCAGGGCAGCGGGGCGACGGTCGAGGTGACGCGGTAGTTCTGGTCGATGGTGACCAGCGAGTTTCCCGACCAGTCGATCTTCGCGCAGTCGGCCTCGACGGGCCCGTAGACCCACGAGTGGTCGACGAGCCTGTTGCCGCGGACGACCAGCTGCCCGCGGGCGTTCTTGAGTTGGATGCTGTAGGTGCCGCCCATGATGAGGTTGTCGGTGACGGTGGCGTTCACGATCTGGTCGTCGGTGAGGAAGATGGGTGCGGTGATGTC
>NZ_JBVJKQ010000028.1:0-52757 GCF_055585205.1 Streptosporangium sp. NPDC053982 | reverse complement strand
TTGAGCGACACCCAGCCCGACTTCGGGTTCGCCAGCGGGCCCGTCGAGGTCCAGCGGTAGCTCGTGGGGAGGTTGCACGTACCGGGCGACGTCGGCGTGACCGTCGGGTCCGGGTTTCCTCCGGAGCCGCTCCACTTCTGGTTGCTCTGCCCGTTGCAGGTCCACAGGGTGACCGCGGTGCCGTTGGCCGTACCGGCTCCGGTCACGTCCAGGCACAGGCCCGACTGCGTTCCCCTGATGGAGCCGTCGGCGTTCTGCTGCCACTTCTGGTTGGCCTGACCGCTGCAGGACCAGATGACCACCTTCGTGCCCGGTGAGGTCCCCTGGCCGTAGGCGTCCACGCACCGCGTACCGCCGAGCGTCCGCAGCTCACCCGCGGAGGTGAACTCGAACGCCTGGTTCGCCTGACCGGTGCAGTCCCAGATCTGCAGGCTCGCGCCCAGAGCGTCGGTGTTGCCCGCCACGTCCAGGCACCGCCCCGACGCCGCGCTCACCAGCGGCGCCACCGCCGCCGAGGCCGGCGCCGACCAGGTCGCGACGGCCGCGATCACCGTCGTCAGCACCGTGGCCAGCACCACCACGAGGCGCACGCCGGCACCGGCCGGCGAACGACGCCCGCCGCTCCTCACACGAATGGGGGGTGAATCCATTGTTCGCTCTCCTTGGGGGTGAGGGCGTGGCGAAGCTGGCCACACCAGGGAAAACCGCAGTGGTCTCACAGGAGTGTTAGCGCTCACATTTCTGCGGCGCGAGGAGCCGTGCCCACAGCTGGGGATGCTGGTGATAATTGCGGATCAAACTAGGATTTACAGGACGCGTCAAGAGAAAGGCCGGGAGGCGCGGCGACGCTTCGACCTCACGGAACGCACCCACCTGGCATTACCGGCCCGGCCCTCACCACGCGCGAGACGACCGGTGATGAAACTTTCAACCGAGTTCGCACCGACGCCGCAGCGACCGCTACGTGTACATGACATGACATGAGACGCGTCCGGTCCCCGCGTTCAGAGCCGTTCGGGCAGAAGGGGCGGCCTCGGGGAGAGCACCGGCTTCGTACTGATCTGCTTGAGCACGGGCTGCGGACCTGTCGCAGTGATCAGTGCCTTCGTCACCGGCCGAGGAAGCACGACAGGAGCCGCCTGAAGTCGTGCGGGTGCTCGAGCGCCGGCACATGCCCGCATCGGCCGAGCACGTGCAGACGGACATCGGCCAGGTGTTCGAGCAGGGGCAGGGCCGCCGTCCCGAGCGGGGTGACCCGGTCCTCGGCGCCGTGGACGAGCAGCACGGGCGCGCGGATCCCCGCCAGCGTTCGCGCCGAGAGGGTGAGGTCGTCGGCCCAGCGTGCCCTGGGTGGAGGGAACAACGACGCGAATGCGGCCGCCCCCGCCCGCATCGCAGCCGCACGGGCGGCGACGGCCGACTCGGTCACGAGCGCTTGGTCGAGGACGAGGCGACTCAACATGTCCCGTGCCCCGACCGGGCCGGCGGGGGCGGCCCAGACCGCGTCGAGCTCGGCGGACAGCGGCGCTCCGGGGGCGCCCATCGTCGAGACCGCCACGACATGGGTGACCTGCCGGGGACGCGCGGCCGCCAACGCCAGCGCCACGGCACCGCCCATGGAGTGGCCCACCACCGCGTAGTACTCGACACCTAGAGCGTCCATCAGGCCCGCGGCCTGCTCCGTCCACAGCCGGAGCCCGCCCCTGGCGCCCTCCGGGATCGGCGTACGGCCGAACCCCGCCTGGTCAGGAGCCACCAGGCGCCAGGACGTGCCCAGCGCCTGTGCCGTCGTCGCCCAGGCTCCGGATCCGGTCGTACCGGGTCCGGAGCCGTGCAGCATCAGCACCGCGGGCCCGGTGCCGCTCTCCATGACGTGGACGGGGGAGCCGTCGACGGTGACGGTCCGAAGTGCCGTCACCGAGACAGGCCAGGCGTGCTCATGCCGATGCGGAGTCGACGGACTTCGAGAAGAGCTCCATCATGGCCTTGCCGAATTGCGGCATGTCGGGCCACCCCCGACAGGAGACGAGGTTGCCGTCCACGACGTCGGGAGCGTCGATGACCGTCGCACCCGCGTTCTCCATGTCGCCGGTGATGGGGGGGAAGCACGCCGTCTTCCGGCCCTTCAGCAGCCCGTACACAGCCGGCACCTGCGCGCCGTGGCACACCAGCGCGATCGGGAGGTCGCGCGCGAAGAAGTGCTCGGTGATACGCCTGACGTCGGCGTCCACCCGGATCCACTCGGGGGCACGTCCCCCGGGAATGATGAGGGCGTCATAGCGCTCGACGTCGACCTCGGCCCAGGGCACGTCGACCGGCAGCTTCCGGCCGTTCTTCTCCACGTAGGCGTCGGAGTCAGGGTCGAACTCGTGGATGACCAGCTGAACGTCACGCATCGTCCTCGACGAGACGTCGACGTCCCAGCCGCCCTCCTGCACGCGATAGTAGGGATACATGGTGTCGAGCTCCTCGGCGGCGTCGCCGGTCAGGAGCAGCGCTCTGGGCACCTACTTCTCCTCGCATCTGAGGCGGGTGAGGTGGATCCAATCCGATCCGATCCGATTGAGTCAGCATTCCTTGGCCCAGCCCGCCCGTCAAGCCTCTGCCGCCATTCCGTCCGCCCCCTGGGCCACGTCGAACAATCGCCGGAACCGCTCGCCGGACAGCAGGATGTGCCGGCGCATGGCGTAGGCGGCGGCGTCGGGGTCACGCGCGGCGATCGCGGCCAGAACCTCTTCGTGCTCGGCCATGGCCAGGTGGGTGACCTGGGTGTCGTGGAGAAGCCGGAACAGGTGCACGTGCGCGTGCAGGCGGGCGAGCGCTTCGCGGATGACCTGGTTCTCCGTGCTCAGGGCGACGAGATCGTGGAAAGCGGCGTCGCGCAGCCCGAACGCGCCGTAGGCCAGGAGCCCGTCGCCCCCCTCCAGCTCCGCCATCTCCTCCAGCATCCGCCGCAGACCGGCCACCTGCTCCGAGGACGCGCGTTCGGCGGATCTGCGCGCGGCCGCCGGTTCGAGGAGCAGGCGGACCTCGAGCATGTCCTCGAATCGGTGACGGGTGATCTGGGGGGGAATGCGATAGCCGGCATGGGGCACACGCACGACCAGGCCCTCGGCCTCCATGCGGTTCAGAGCGTCCCGGATCGGCGTCTGCGAGACCCCCAGCTCTCGCGCCAGGGCGTCGATCGTGACGCGGGAGCCGGGCTCGATCCGTAGCGACATCAGCTGTCCGAGCAGCGTGTCGTACACCTCGTCGGCAAGCCGGCCGCGAGATCTTCCCGGCGACGTTCCGCCCGTCACGGCCCCCTGGCGCCGCGCGATCATCGCTTCGTCGTCCATCGTGACATGACGTCCTTTCTTGCGTCTTCGGGAACCTGCCGACATCGGCCGCAACGCTGCGGGATATTGACGCCCCCAATCGGATCGTATAGGAAAGGTGGCGGATGCCGGCCATCCTTCGCCCATCGCGGAACCGTCCGCCATCGCTCCGCTTCGATCAGTTGGAGCTCCATGAGCATGCTCGACGTCCTACTCGGGTCGCCACCGGGTCGCACAGGGACCGAAGGACTCCTCGACTGCCTGAAGCCCCATCACGTCGCGGCGTACCCGTGACGCCGGTCCGCGGGTCAGCCCCTGCGACAGCCGGTGACACGCCTGAACAACCCGGCGGCTGCTCGGCGAAGCACGCCGCGAGGCTCGGGAAGTCCCCACCCCCCAGAAAGCAGGCAAGAGGATGCGGTATCCACAGCGAACAGGACGAATATCCGTTCCCGGCCGAAAGGTGCAGCTGGCGACGGCGGCCATGCTGGTGGCCACGACCGTGGCGGCTTGCGGCGGTGACACGGAGGCGAGCGCTCCCAAGGCGCCGGCGACCATCCCGGAGCTCACCAAGGACCCGCTGACCCTCAGCTTCATCTGGTTCGACTGGCCCCCCGCCCACGCGCTGGAGGACTTCGCGAACGCGGAGTACACCAAGGAGCGGCCGAATGTGACCATCAAGGTCAACACCGTGCCGAACGCCAACTGGCACGACGCGATGTTCACCCAGTTCGCAGCGCGCAAGACCGACTTCGACATCCCGATCCTGGACTCGCAGCACATCGGCGAGGCCGTGACGAACGGCAACATCCTCGACATCACCGACTTCGTTAAGCAGAACATCGACGTCAAAGCCTACAACCCGTATCTCCTGGCGGCCTACGGCCAGTACCCCCAGGCGGAGACCGGGAAGCGCGACGAAAACGCCAGCCTGTACGGGCTGCCGCTGCTCGGCGACACCTGGACGATGATCTACCGCAAGGACCTGATCGGTGACAGGCCACCGCGGACCTGGGACGAAATGATCTCAGTCGCCGAGAAGTGCCAGGCGGACAACCCCGGCGTCAGCGGGCTGGCTTTCCACCAGGCCAACGGCTCCGACGCCGCGGCCGTGACCTACAACACGGTCAACGGCGTCTACGGCGGCAACCTCTGGAACCCCGGGACGCGCAAGATCGACGGCGTCATCAACGACGCGGCGGGCCAGGAGGCGATGGACGTCCTGGTCGGCAAGATGAAACCGCTGACCGCCAAGGGCTCCGGCAACTGGTTCATCGACGAGGTGAACGCGGCGGTCGCCCAGGGCAAGGCGTGCATCGCGTTCAACTGGATCGCCGCGAGCGGTGGCCTGCTCGACCCGAAGCAGTCGACGCTCGGCACCACGCGGGAGCAGATCCTCGACAAGCTGGGTTTCGCCACCCTGCCGAGCCAGAAGACGAACCTGGTGCCTCTCGGCGGCATGGGGATGCACGTGTCGGCCTACTCCTCCGAGGCGAACCAGGCGGAGGCCCTGAACTTCATGAAGTGGTTCGAGCAGGCCGACATCCAGAAGAAGTGGGCCGCGGCCGGTGGCGTGCCGTCGCGTACGGACGCCCTGGAGTCGCCCGAGTTCCTCGATGCCGGGCCGTTCAACCAGGTGTACGCCGACTCGGTCACACGGATGCGGGACATGTGGAACGTCCCCGAGTACGCGCGCCTCGTCGACATCGAGAACACCAACGTGAACGCGGCTCTCAACGGCGCGAAGAAGCCGAAGGAGGCGCTCGACGACATCGCCAGGGAGCAGCAGAGCGTGCTCGACTCCAGCAGCCGCAAGGGCGGCGGCGGGCTGTGAGTGACCCCGTCCCTCTGACGACCGATCACCCCGGGCAGGTGGCGTCCGCGACGCCGCCCGCACCGGGCCGGTCCCGCCGGTTGAGCGACCGCGGGCTCGCCGTGACCTTCGTCTCCCCCGCGCTGCTGCTGTTGCTCGCGATGTCGGTGTTCCCGCTGCTGTGGGCGTTGTACCTGTCTTTCACCGACTACTCGGCCACCCGCGGGGGGCCGGCCCATTTCGTCTGGTTCGAGAACTACACCGCCATCCTGACCTCGGCGCAGGTCCACCTGAGGGCCCTGACGACGTTGATCTACGTGTGCGGCGCGGTCGCCCTGCAGACCGTGCTCGGTTTCGCCATCGCCTACCTGATCTCACGGCGCACGCACGGGCGAGGACTGCTGACCACTCTGTTCCTGGTTCCGATGATGCTGTCGCAGGTCGTGGTCGGGCTGTTCTGGCGGTTCATGCTCGACGCGCAGTTCGGCGTGATCAACAGCATGCTCGGCTCGCTCGGCCTGGGCCAGGTGGAGTGGCTCACCCGGCAGCGAACGGCACTGATCTCCCTGATCGTGGTCGACACCTGGCAATGGACGCCGTTCATCATGCTCATCGCACTCGCGGGCCTCACCGCGGTCCCCAAGTACCTGTACGAGGCCGCCTCGATCGACCGGGCGTCCGAGTGGTTCCGGTTCCGCACCATCACTCTTCCGCTGGTGTGGCCGCTGCTCCTCATCGCCGTGTTGTTCAGGGCCATCGAGGCGTTCCGGCTGTTCGACCTCGTCTACATCCTCACCAGCGGAGGTCCGGGGGTCTCCACCGAGACGTTGTCGTTCCACGTCTACAAGGTCGCGTTCCTGGGCTTCAACACCGGAACCGCCTCGGCGTACGGGATCCTCATGGTCCTCGTCGTCATCGTCCTCACGCAGCTCTACCTGCGCTACTTGAACAAGCTCAAGGAGGACTGATGGCCGTCTCCGTCGACGAGGCCGTGTCCGCGGGTCCTGGCCGGGATCACACGCCCCCCACACGCCGCTTCGGCGGCCGGGGCCGCTCCGTGCTGGAGGTCGCGTTACTGACCGTGCTGGCCGTCGTGATGCTCTTTCCGGTGCTGTGGATGATCGAGACGTCCATCAAGGAGAACCGGGACGTCTACGCCGTCCCGGCCAAGTTCTTCGACTTCAAGATCACTTTGGACCATTTCAAGGACGTGTTCGTCGCCTCCGGCGGCGGTCGCTCGGCCTTGTCCGTCGCGTTCCTCAACTCCGTCGTGGTGGCCGGGACCTCCACGGCGCTGGCCACCGTGCTGGGGGTCCCGGCGGCCTGGGCCTACTCGCGCTTCGCCGTGAAGGCCAAGAAGGACCAGCTGTTCTTCATCCTGTCCACCCGCTTCATGCCGCCCGTGGTGGTCGTGATCCCGATCTTCCTCATGTACCGGCAGGTCGGGCTCATCGACACCAAGCTCGGCCTGATCCTCATCTACGCCGCGTTCAACGTCCCGTTCACGATCTGGATGATGAAGGGGTTCGTCGACGAGGTGCCCGCGGAGTACGAGGAGGCCGCCATGCTCGACGGCCACACCCGCTTGCAGGCGTTCCGGCGGTTCACCCTTCCCCTGCTCGTGCCCGGCATCGCCGCGACGGCGGTCTTCGCACTCATCTTCTCGTGGAACGAGTTCGTGTTCGCCATCTTCCTCACCTCCGGTGACACCGTGCGGACGGCCCCACCCGCCATCGCCGGCCTCATCGGTGGAACCACTGTGGACTGGGGTCTCGTGGCCGCCGCCTCCGTGGTGTTCGCCCTGCCGGTGCTCGTCTTCGCCTACCTGGTGCGCAGGCACCTCGTCGCCGGTGTGACGCTCGGGGCGGTGCGACGCTGATGGCGGGCATCGAGGTGACCGCCCTGCACAAGCGCTACCCGGACGGAACGGTCGCGGTCGATCACGTGGACCTGTCCATCGGCGACGGCGAGCTGTTCGTGATGCTCGGCCCCTCGGGTTGCGGCAAGACGACCACACTGCGGGCCATAGCCGGCCTGGAGAGGCAGACGGCGGGCGACATCCGCATCGGCACCACGCTGGTCAACGACCTGCCGCCCCCCGAGCGCGACATCGCCATGGTGTTCCAGTTCTACGCTCTCTACCCGCATCTGAGAACCCGCGACAACCTGGCGTTCCCACTGCGGGCCGAGGGACTGCCCAGGTCGGAGGTGGACGAGCGGGTCGGCGAGGCCGCCCGGCTGATGCGGCTCGGTCCGCTCCTGGACCGGCGACCGCACCGGCTGTCCGGAGGGGAGCAGCAACGCGTCGCGCTCGCTCGCGCCCTGGTACGACGACCGCGCGCGTTCCTCATGGACGAACCTCTCACCAATCTGGACGCGGAGCTGAGGGCGGACATGCGTACGGAGATCAAGCACCTGCAGGGGGAGCTGGGGACGACGATGGTCTACGTCACCCACGACCAGGTCGAGGCGATGTCGCTCGGTCACAGGATCGCCATCCTCAACAAGGGCCGCGTCGAGCAGATCGGCACGCCGCTGGAAGTCTACGACCGTCCGGCGAGTCTTTTCTGCGCCGCGTTCATCGGCTCCCCGCCGATGAACCTGATCGAGGTGGAGGTGGCCGACGGGAAGCTGCGCGGTCAGGGCGGACTGGTCCTCACGCCACCGCCGGGCCTGCCGCGCGACCGTCGCCTGGTCGCAGGCGTCCGGCCGGAGGCGCTGGAAGTCACGGAACCAGGGGCGGAACGTTCGGTCCCGGCCCGCGTGGTCTCGGCGGAGTGGCTGGGCGACGAGATCATCTACGTGGTCGACCACGGCGGCCGGCACGACGTACGGGTTCGGATGCCACCGACCGTCCGTTTCGCCACTGACGCATCGGTCGGGCTGCGGCACACCGGCGGGCCCCCGCCGGTCTACGACGTGAGCACGGAAGAGCTGGTGGCCTGATGGGAACCGTGGCGGTGCACGGGCTGTGCAAGTCCTTCGGCAAGGTCCAGGCCCTGGACGGGGTGACGCTGGACGTGCCGGACGGCTCGTTCTTCGTCGTGCTCGGGCCGTCCGGGGCAGGCAAGACGACGACCCTGCGGGCGATCGCCGGCCTTGAGAGGCTCGACGCCGGGTCGGTGCGTCTGGACGGGAGGGACGCGACCGGTGACACCCCGGCCGCACGCGACCTGGCCATGGTCTTCCAGAGCTACGCCCTCTACCCGCGGCACACGGTGTACGAGAACATCGCTTCGCCGCTGCGGGCACGCCGCCGTTCTTCGAGCGAGGTCGCCGCCGCCGTCGAGCGGATGTCGGACCTGCTGCACATCGAACGTCTGCTGCAGCGTCGTCCCGCGCAGTTGTCGGGCGGTGAGATGCAGCGTGTCGCCCTGGCCCGGGCGCTGGTCCGCCGCCCGCGCGCGTTCCTCATGGACGAGCCGCTGACGAACCTCGACCTCAAGCTCCGCGTCGAGATGCGCACCGAGCTCGCCCGCATCCACCGGAGCCTCGGGGGGACCTTCGTCTACGTGACCAACGACCAGGTCGAGGCCCTGGCCATGGCCGACCAGGTCGCGGTCCTCAAGGAGGGGAAGGTGCAACAGGTCGGAACGCCGGCCGAGGTGTACGAGCGTCCGGCCAACCAGTGGGTCGCGGGCTTCGTCGGGAGCCCTCCGATCAGCCTGCTCGCCTGCCGCGCCGAGGGAGACCGTCTGGTCGGGGCGGACGGCTGGACGCTGCCGCGGCCCCGCTGGACCACGGCTGAGGACGGTCGTCCGCTGCTGCTGGGCCTGCGCGCGGAGGACCTGTCCGTCGAGCGGCGTGGGAACGCGTCGTTGCCGGGTGAGCTCTACGGCCTCGAGCCGCTCGGTGACCGGACGGTGGTCGACGTGCAGGTGGGGACGGAGATCCTCAAGGTCAAGGCACGACCCACCGTCACCGGTACGCCGGGCGAGCGACTGCTCGTCACGGTCGACCTGGACCGCGCGCACCTGTTCGACGCGGCCACCGGGCTGGCGCTGTCCGAGGCCGGGAGGTGACCGCGCAGGACGGCGACGTCGAACCAGGGACATCACAGGAGGCGACGCGATGAGTGACCCGATGAACGTCCTGGCCCCCGAGCACCGGCGGCTCCGGATCGGCGACGCCTGGCGCGACGCCGCCGGCGGAGCCACCTTCGTCGTCGAGGACCCGGCCACCGGCAGGACCATCGCCGAGGTGGCGGACGCCGGCGTCGACGACGGGCTCGCCGCTCTGGACGCGGCGAGCAAGGCGATGGCGGAGTGGGCGGCGACCCCGCCGCGAAAACGGTCGGAGTTGTTGACCGCGACGTACCGGGCACTGACCGGGCGATCCGAGGAGGTCGCCCGGCTGATAACGCTCGAGATGGGCAAGCCGCTCGCCGAGGCTCGGGGAGAGGTGGCCTACGGCGCCGAGTTCTTCCGTTGGTTCGCCGAGGAGGCGGTGCGCGTCGAGGGGCGCTACAACACCGCTCCCGCCGGTGGATATCGCATCCTCACCGTGCCGAAGCCGGTCGGACCGTGCGTCTTCGTGACGCCCTGGAACTTCCCGTTGGCCATGGGCGCCCGCAAGATCGCTCCTGCGCTGGCGGCGGGCTGCACGACGATCACCAAGCCGGCGGCCCAGACGCCGCTCACCATGCTGTTGCTGGCCCGCATCATGGAGGAGGTCGGTGTTCCCCCGGGCGTCGTCAACGTCGTGACGACCAAGCGTGCCGGCGAGGTGGTCTCAGCGCTGCTGGCCGACCGCCGGACCCGCAAGCTTTCGTTCACCGGGTCGACCGAGGTGGGGCGCGTGCTGCTACGACAGGCGGCGGACAACGTGCTGCGCACCTCCATGGAACTGGGCGGCAACGCGGCCCTGATCGTGTGTGCCGACGCGGACCTGGACGTCGCGCTCGACGGCGCCATGGTGGCCAAGATGCGCAACATCGGGGAGTCCTGCATCGCGGCCAACCGGATCTACGTCGAGGAGCCGGTGCGCGAGGAGTTCACGGCGCGCTTCGCCGAGCGGATGGGCGCGCTCTCGGTGGGCCATGGTCTCGACGACGGCGTGGACGTCGGGGCGCTGATCGACGAGGCCGCGGTCACCAAGATCGACGAGCTCGTCGCCGACGCGGTCGATCGCGGCGCCCGTGTCCTGACAGGCGGCGAGCGTCCGGATGGGCCGGGCCACTTCTACCCGCCCACGGTCCTCGCCGACGTGCCCGAAGACGCGCGGATACTGGAGGCGGAGATCTTCGGCCCGGTGGCGCCGATCATCTCGTTCACGTCCGACGACGAGGTGATGGCGAAGGCCAACGACACCGAGCACGGCCTGGTCGGATACGTCTTCACCCGCGACCTCCAGCGGGCACTCCGGTTCACCGAGGGGCTGGAGACGGGGATGATCGGCGTCAACCGTGGTCTGATCTCGGACCCGTCGGCTCCGTTCGGAGGCGTGAAGCAGTCCGGGATCGGCAAGGAGGGGTCGCACGAGGGCATCCTCGAGTACCTCGACGTCACCTACGCGGCGATCGACCTACCGTGACCGGCCTGCCGCTCCGGGTGCCCGCCGAGGGTCACCGCGTCCGGGAGCCCGGCGCGCGCCCGCGCCACCCGGCAGCCGACCTTGCCGACGCCGTCCCGGTCTCGCGGGTGACCCGGACGTCCGCCCAGCGAATCACCGCCGACGTTCCAGGGAGGCACCGACATGCTTGAGACCGTCCGCGGACCACGCCAGCTGATGGTGGGCGAAGGGGTCGCGCAGAACATCCCACGGGTGGTGGCCGAGTGCGGCTCGCGAGTCCTCATCGTGACCGACCGGGTCCTTCTGGGGCAGCCGGGCGTGGCCGAGATCGTGGCCGCCGTACGGGAGAAGGCCGAAGTCGTCGGGGTGTTCGCCGATGCGACTCCGGACGTGCCGCTCACCGATGTCGCCCTGGCCGTCTCGGTCGCCGCAGAGGTGGACGCCGACGTGATCCTCGCCGTCGGGGGTGGCACGGTGATCGACCTGGCCAAGATCGTCGGCGTCATCCGGTGCCACGGTGGGACGCCGCGCGACTTCTACGGCGAGTCGAAGGTGCCCGGGCCGACGATTCCCCTCGTCGCGGTCCCGACGACGTCGGGCACCGGCTCCGAACTCACGCCCGTCTCCGTGCTGACCGACCCGGACCGCGAGCTGAAGGTGGGAGTCTCCAGCGTCCACATCGTGCCCGACTTCGCCATCGTCGACCCCGAGCTCACCTATACCTGCCCTGCGGCCGTCACCGCGCACTCCGGCATCGACGCGTTCTGTCACGCGGTGGAGAGCTACACCGCGCGACCACGGGTCCACGGACCGCGCGACCCGGTGGAGCAGGTCTTCCTCGGCCGCAACCCGATCACCGATCACTACGCGCTCCTGGCCGCGGAGCGGATCGCCCGCAGCCTGCCCCGTGTCGTCAAGGACGGAGGCGACAAGGACGCGCGCGCGGACATGTCCTATGGGTCCATGCTGGCCGGGCTCGCGTTCTCCCACGCGGGCAACGCGGCTCCACACGCCCTCCAGTACCCCATCGGAGCGGCCACCCACACACCGCACGGCCTGGGCGTCGGGCTGCTGCTGCCTTACGCGCTGGACGCGGCCAAGGGCGCCATCGGCGACCGGTTGACCGTCCTCGCCGGGGTGTGCGGGCTCGACGTGACCGGCGCCTCGGAGGCCGAGGCCGCAGATACGTTCCTCACCTGGCTCGACGGGCTCCTCGCCGGCATCGGCATCCCTGCCACCTTGGCGGACATCGGCGTGGCACGCGCCGACCTCCCGCGCTTCGCGGAGATGGCGGGTGGCGTCACCCGCCTGATCCAGAACCATCCGGGCCCGACCGACACCGCCAGCCTGACCGCGATCCTCGAAGCGGCCTGGATCGGGGACCGGACCCGGCGCGTCCCGGCTCCGGAGCGGAGACGGTGACGGGCCTTTCACACGACGACGAGTTCTTGGCTTCACGCAGTGGTTCGGGGCCGGTCAGGTCAGCGGTCGATCTGGGTCGGATTCGGCCGAGGCACGAGGAGGGGCCGGGCCGTCACCGACTCGGTCCAGCCACTCCGACAGCAGGGCGCGCTCGGTGTCGGTGAGCGTTGTGAGCCTCGGCACGACGGCCCGGAACGCGATGACGGCCGCGACCGGGCTGTCCGCGGCGAGCGTGGGCATCTCGGTGAGTATCGATCGCGCCACCGTCTCGTACATCGCGTCCGCGACGTCGAGGTCACGGTGTTGCGGCGGGGTGGCGAGCAGGGTGAGCACGGTCCCGGTCCCGGCGGCGTGGATGAGGTCGACGGCACGCTTTTCCGGGACCCTGAGCCGGCCGATCGCCGCCACGCGGTGCACCCGGGCGCGAAGAACCTCCAGGCCGGCGGCCGACGCCGGTGAACGAGCCCCGCGAACGGGGTCGGCGAGGAGACCGAACAACGCCGGGTTGGCGAGACCGAAGCCGATATGGGCGTCCCACCCCGCCCGAAGGTCCGCGATCGGATCGCCGCCGGCCTCAGCGAGGGTCTTCCCGGCGACATAGGTGGCGAAGACGTGTTCGGCGACGGCGTCGAGCAGCGCGTCCTTGTCTTCGAAGAACCGGTAGATGGTCGGCGCCTGCACTCCGGCCGCCTGCGCGACCGCACGGGTGGTGACCGCGCTCGCGCCCTGTTCACGCAGGAGGCGCGCCGCGCACTCCACGATGTTCACTCGCGTCTTGCGCCTACCGACGCCGTCCGCCCTCACCTCTGCCACGCTTCCAACGATAACGCACCCTTGCTATCTCGGTTATTAACACTGGTAGCATATTTTTGTTTCCATTGTTATCAGACGAAGAGGCAGGTCATGATCATCATTACCGGCGCCACCGGCCGGCTCGGCTCTCAAATCGTCGACCGGCTGCTCACCCGGGTCCCGGCGGACGGGATCGGCGTGAGCGTCCGCGACACCGGCCGTGCCGCCGACCTGGCCGGGCGCGGGGTACGCGTACGCCACGGAGACTTCACCGACCCCGGCTCACTCGCCCACGCGTTCGAGGGCGCGACGCAGGTGCTCATCGTCTCGACGGACCGGGCGGGCGAAGAGGCGGTCGCCCAGCACATCGCGGCGATCGACGCCGCCCGCGACGCCGGAGCCCGGCGCATCCTCTACACGAGCCACCAGGGCGCCGCCGAAGACTCGCTCTTCGCACCGATGCCCGACCACGCCGCCACCGAGCACCACCTGTCGAAGACGGGAACACCGTTCACGGCGCTGCGCAACGGGTTCTACGCCGACACCGTCCGGCATCTGCTCGGCCGGGCCCTCGAGACCGGCGAACTCGTCGCACCGGCCGATGGGCCCATATCCTGGACCACGCATTCCGACCTCGCCGAAGCGGCGGCGATCATCCTCGCGGACCCGGGCCGGTTCGACGGTCCGACTCCGCCGCTCACCGCACCGGAAGCGCTCGATCTGGCCGACATCGCCGGCATCGCCACCGAACTCACCGGGCGCGCCATCCGCCGCGTCGTCGCCGACGACGCGGCGTGGACGGCCACGATGATCGGCAATGGTGTGCCCGAGGATCAGGCGAACATGCTGCTCGGCATGTTCCGCGCGGCACGCCGCGGGGAATTCGCCACCACCGGACCAGAACTCGAGAACCTCCTCCAGCACCCGGCCACGTCAGTCCATTCGATGCTGAAGGGCCTCACCACGTAACCATGATCGAGACCTTGTGCCGATGCCACCGTTGACGGCACGCGAATTCGCAGCCCTGGGACCCGCGTCTCACGGATCAGGCTTCGCCGGAGACCAGACCGATCAGACAGCGGACGCCGATTCCGCAACGACCACCGGGACGAGCCGGCGCCTCCTGCCGGCGCGGGCTACATCGTGATGGCCGATCCGGAGGGAAACGGGTTCTGATCGGACCGGACCGCGGGGAACCTCACCCCGGTGAGGTCTTCGGAGACGGCCCACAGCCGCTGCTGGACGGCCACCTCGTACGACTCCGGACTGGAGGCGACCAGCCGGGGGTGGCCCATGACCTCGAAGCGTCCGCCGGGACCGTAGTACTGGCCGCCGAGCACGGCGGAGTCGGTGGCGGCGCGCAGGGTCGGCAACGCGCCCATCGCCGGCGTCTGGGTGATCAGCGGCGCGAGCCAGGTGAGCGGAAGCCGGAAGGCCGCGGGGGTGTTGCGGGCGAGCTCGGTGCTGGACACGCCGGGGTGGGCGGCCACCGCGACGGTGGTGCCGCGCGTGGCGAGACGGCGCTGCAGCTCGTACGTGAACATCAGGTTGGCCAGTTTGGACTGACCATAGGCGGCGACCCGGCTGTACGACCGCTCCCACTGCAGGTCATCGAAGTGGATCGCGGCCCGGATGCGGTGGCCGGTGCTGCTGACCGTCACCACGCGCGAGCCGGGCACCGGCAGCATCAGCTCCAGCAGCAGCCCGGTGAGCGCGAAGTGGCCGAGGTGGTTGGTGCCGAACTGCATCTCGAAGCCGTCCCGGGTGGTCTGCTTCGGGGTGTACATCACGCCGGCGTTGTTGATCAGCAGGTCGATGCGGTCGAACCGGGACCGCAGCGCCGCCGCGGCGGTGCGGACGGAGTCGAGCGAGGTCAGATCCAGGGCCTGCACGATCACGTCGCCGGTCATGCGGGCCGCGGCCCGCTCGCCCTTCTCGACGTCGCGCACGGCGAGGACCACGGACGCCCCGCGTCCGGCGAGCGCCTTGGCGGTCTCGTATCCCAGTCCGGTGTTGGCCCCGGTCACCACGGCCACCCGCCCGCGCTGGTCTGGGATGTTCGCCGTCGTCCACTTCTTGCCCATGCCGGGCTCCCATCTAAAGTACCGAAGGTATCTTCTGTCCGCAACGCTAAAGTACCCTCGGTACGTTGTCAACGTACCGAGGGTACTTAAGATAGGCTGGCGATCGTGGGCTTCAAGCGGGCGCGAACCGAAGAGCAGCGGGAGATCCGCCGGCGGGCGATCCTCGACACGGCGTCGGCGATGCTCCACGAGATGCCCGTGGCCGCGGTCACCCTGAACGAGCTCAGCCGCCGGGTATGCCTGGCGAAGCCGAACGTGCTGCGCTACTTCGAGTCCCGCGAGGCGGTGCTGCTGGAACTGCTGGACCGCTTCCTGCAGGAGTGGCTGACGGAACTGGCGGACGAGTTGGCCGCCGGAATCGACGAGAACCTCCCCATGGCCGAGCGGGCGACAGCCGTGGCAGAGATCCTCAGCCGCTCGCTCTCCAGCCGAACGGTGCTGTGCGACCTCTTCGGCGCGCAGGGCGGCGTCCTGGAGCACAACGTCTCCGTCGAGGTCGTGGCACGGTACAAGCGCGCCTCCCTGGACCGCCTGACGACCATGAGCGCCCTGATCCGGAACCACCTGCCGGAGCTGGGCGAGAACGCGACGCTGTTCAGCCTGCAGACCATGGTCATGGCCGGCGCGCTGTCGGCATACAGCACACCCCCACCCAGCCTGCAGGCGGCCTACCAGGCCGAGCCCGACCTCGCCCGCTTCCACGTGGACCTGAAGGACTCCTTGAAGCTGGCCCTGACCGCGACCCTCCTGGGCGTGCTACCCCGCCGCTGACCCGCCGTGCACCGGACAGGTCCCGGAGCCTCGATCCTCGGCCGGGACCGGCCCCGTCGGACACGCGACACCAACGCCAGGTGACCACTACGTGTACATGACACGAGACGCGTTCTGACTCCGCGTTCAGAGCCGTTCGGGCAGAAGGGTGAGGGCGTCCACATGCCGGGGGCGCACGACGGTGAAACGGCGGAGATCGAATAGCGTGGATCTGCGCGCAAAGCTTCAAGACATCGCCATCTATTCGCCAGGGCGTGCCTGAAGAGCTCCTCTCAACGGCATCACCGGTCGTGCTCCCCCGAAGGCCCACCGAAAGGGCGGCTGATAAGCCAGGCTGGACCTGTGAAGGACGACGGGCTCTACACGATCGGCCAGGTGGCACGACTCGCCGGGGTGCCGGTGCCGACGGTCCGGTACTACTCCGACGAAGGACTGGTGCCTCCGGTCGGCCGGTCGGCCGGTGGCTACCGGCTCTATGATCACGACGCCCTGGACCGGCTGGAACTCGTCCGGACGCTGCGAGATCTCGGTGTCGAGATCGCGACGATCACACGAGTGCTCGCCGACACGCAGACCCTGAACGAGATCGCCGACGGGCAGATCGCGGCCATGGAGGACCAGATCCAGACCTTGCGGGTACGCCAGGCGGTGTTGCGCTACGTCACCACCCGCCGTACCGGCACGGCCGGAATCGCCCACGTGAACCGGCTCGCCCGGCTACCGGCGGAGCGGCGCCGGCAGCTGGTGGCCGATCTCGTGGCCGAAGCGACTCGCGGGCTCGACATGGAGCCCGCGTTCGCCGCGCACCTGCGCTCGATGCTGCCCGACCTGCCCGGCGACCCATCGGTCGAGCAGCTCGACGCGTGGCTGGAGCTCGCACACCTGGTCGGCGACCCCCACTTCCGGGAGAGCGTACGCGAGGCGTTCGAGCGGCACGCGACGGACCGCTCCTCCGGCGCCGAGCACGGCGACCACGAGAGCTGGGCGCGAGCCGAGCAGGCCACGCTGGACCTCGTCGGCCGCGCGCTGGCGGACGGGATTCCGCCGGCATCCCCCCTGGCCCGGCCCATAGTGAACGAGCTGGTCGCCGTCTTCGCCCAGGCCCACCGGCGGTCCGACGACGCCGGGTTCCGGCTCTGGCTCGCCGAGCGGATCCGCATCGGAGCCGACCCTCGGGTCTCCCGATACTGGCGACTGCTGGCCATGATCAACGGTACGCCCCCGAAACCCAATCCGGTCCCTGCGGCCCGCTGGCTCCTCGCCGCACTCAACCCCCGCGTAGCCGGCCTTTAGGGAACGGGATGGTGCCGGAGCGCCTGGGTGAACCAGTCGAACGCCGGCGCCAGGCTCGGCGGCACCGGCCAGCCGTTGATCGTGGACAGCAAGGCGAAGTACCGCTCCGTACGGGGATCATTCGCGATCTCCAGCCGAGTCAGCAGCTTCCGGCGGTACTCGGCACTGTCGAGATGACCGAACGTCGCCGTGTATCCGGCGATCAGCTCGACCAGCACCATCCGCGCCTCCTGCGAACCCGGCTCGACCCCGTCCGCCTGCGCCTGCCGCACCCGTTCCCGGACCAGCTCGGTCACCTCGTGATGCAGGCCCGTCTGATCCCCGGCCGCCCTCTCGGCCGCCTGATGCTCGGCCATCCTGCGGACCCTGGCCTTGAAGTCGGCATCGCGGACCAGCTCGGACAGCTCCGCCCAGGCGCCCAGCTGCTCAGGGCTGGGATCGGCGGGCATCTCAGGCACCGCCGTACGCAGCATGGCGACGAAGTCTTGGTTGGCGTTCAGACCCCCGAAAGTCTCGTCGATGAAGTCGTTGATGAGGCGCTTGCCATCCTCAGCGGACGGCGTCACGTATCGCGGCATGGAATGCACTCTCCCGGAGTCGAATCGGATGGGGCGCGGACGGCGAAGACGAGCACATGCCGCCCACGTCGTCGATCCTGGAGTCTCCGGTTACTTGAGACTCAAGTGCCGGTCCGGACAAAGGCTCAGCCCACAACGCGATCAGGTGCCGGGAACATGGCCGTCCGGGCCGCCGCCGACAAGCTCATGGACCACGTGAGCCCGCTCTCAAACTCCGATGGCCCGCATCACGGACCATCGGTTCGAAGGGTTACGCCTCGCCGACGGTGAGAGTGACAGCCGCGCGGCGCGGCGGCTGATCGCAACCCGCCGAGAGCGGCTGTGCCGGCCCGGGGTCTGGGCTCCGGGCCGACTGGTTCCCGCGAAATCAGGCCTCGCCGGTCGTCAGGCCGACCGGACACGTCACCCCGGTACCGCCGATCCCGCAGTAGCCGTTTGGGTTCTTGAACAAATACTGCTGGTGGTAGCACTCTCCTTCGGGCGACAACTCGCCCGCGTAGAACGAACCGGCGGGCCTCAGAGGTGCTACGACGGCGATCGCCTCCGGCTGGCTGTTCAGAAAATCCCGACTTTCCGCGTTCAACGGAGTTAGGATTTTTCCCGAACACCGAGGGACTGGAGAGCACCAATGGAGGCGAGACCACAACCTAGGAACGAGGTTGAAGTTCTGCGAGCCGGAATGGCCGTGCTGGGTGACCGGTTGCCGAACGGGTGGGACGTTCAGCCACTAGGGCGCGGACTACCGGATGCTCGCTTCGACGCTCTCTGGAAGGTGACGGCACCGGACGGAAACTCGGTCGTGCTGATCGTGGAAGCCAAGAACGTGGTGGAGAGACGTGACACCGCCACGCTGCTCCAGCAGTTGAATGACGCGGCGGACGAGCACCCGGGCAGTCGTGGGGTTGTCGTCTCCCGGTACCTGTCGCCACCCGTGCGTAAGCGGCTCACGGAGGCCGGCCTGTCCTACATAGACGCGACAGGGAACATCACCTTGAACGTCTCTCAGCCCGGTCTGTACGTTGCGGATCGAGGAGCCGACCACGATCCATGGCGTGGTCCCGGAAGACCGCGCGGAACGTTGAAGGGCGCTCCCGCAGCGAAGATCGTGCGTGCGCTGTTGGACCACCGAAGATCATGGACGATCCGCCAGCTGATCGACGTCGCCGGCGTATCCACGGGGTCGACCTACCGGGTGATCGAGTTCCTCGAGAGCGAGAACCTGGCGACACGGAACAGCTCGGGTGCGGTCGTGGTTCCCGACTGGGTTGCCCTACTGAGGCGTTGGAGCGAGGACTACGGGTTCGTACGAAGCAATCGCATCACCCGATGGATAGCACCGAGAGGCCTACCCGACCTCATGCGGCGAGCGGCCGACAACCCCGCCCGGTACGCCGTAACCGGGACCTTGGCCGCAGCCGGCTGGGCCCCCCATGCTCCGGCTCGCTCCGCGATGATCTACACGACGGATGCTGAGCACACCGCCCGGCTCTGGGGTCTCCGTCCCGCTGACGCCGGAGCAAATGTGATGTTGGCCGAGCCGGAAAGCGACGTCGTCTTCACCCGTACCCTTACCGACGCTTCCGGTCTCACGATCGCAGCACCACCCCAAGTCGCCGTCGACTTGATGACAGGCCCTGGACGCAACCCCTCCGAAGCCGAAGAACTCATTGAATGGATGACGCGACATGAACCCTCTTGGCGTAAGCAGTAGCGACATCCTCGTCCGATCCCGATCCGCGCTTCTCGATGCGTTGGCCGCGCTGGATGCCCATCGCGAAGCTGTGATCGTGATCGGAGCGCAGGCCGTCTACCTGCGCACTGCGGGAAGTCCTGTCGCCCTCGCCGAGACGACGAAGGACAGCGATCTCGCACTTGACCCGAGAGTCCTGGAGGACGATCCGCTTCTGGAGCAATCCATGGGCCGCGCGGGGTTCTACCGTGATCCCATCGGCGGACAACCTGGGTCGTGGCTGAACCCCGCGGGCGTTCCGGTCGATCTGATGGTGCCCGAGGCTCTTGCAGGAGCAGGTACGAGGAACACGAGGGGAGCCCGCATCCCGCCACATGATCGCCGCGCCACCCGGCGCGCTCGAGGTCTCGAAGCCGCTGTCATCGACAACACGGTCATGGACGTGGCCGCCCTCGACCCGGCCGATGCCCGCGTATATCGAGTCAGAGTCGCCGGGCCCGCGGCCTTGCTGGTAGCCAAGCTCCACAAGATCGCCGAACGGGTTGCGGCCCCCCACCGGCTGAATGACAAGGACGCACACGACACGTACCGCATCCTTGTCGACGTCGACACCGCTGAACTGGCCACCGCGTTCAGGCTCCTGGCTCGCGACCCCATCAGCAGTGAGGTCACCGAGCAGGCGGTCGAACATCTGGCGGCACTGTTCGCGGCAGGACCGGACGCGCTCGGCTCAACGATGGCAGGGCGCGCGGAAGAGGGAATCGGCGAGCCAGAAACCGTTGCTTTGGCAACATCTCTGCTGGCCGCTGATCTCGTGCAGGCATTGGAACATACTTGAGCCCTCCAACTCCGCGGAGGGCTCGACCTCGACTTCAATGCCCGACCCTCTGCGCTGACGAGACCAGACTCCACCCAAGGTATCGAGCTACTCACCCGCAGGCGCGATGCCCACCGGACAGGAGACTCCGGTGCCGCCGATGCCGCAGTACCCATTGGGCACTTTGTACAGATATTGCTGGTGATACTCCTCCGCGAAGAAGTAGTCGCCCGCCGGGGCGATCTCGGTGGTGATGTCGCCGTAGCCCGCGTCGGCGAGCACCTTCCGGTAGGCGTCACGCGAGGCCAGGGCGGCCTTCTCCTGCTCGGGTGAGTGGAAGTAGATCGCCGAGCGGTACTGGGTGCCGACGTCGTTGCCCTGGCGCATCCCCTGGGTGGGGTCGTGGGCCTCCCAGAAGACGCGCAGCAGTTCCTCGTAGGAGATCCTGGCCGGGTCGAAGACCACGCGGACGGCCTCGGTGTGGCCGGTCCGCCCGGTGCAGACCTCCTCGTAGGTGGGGTTGGAGGTGTACCCGCCGGCGTAGCCGACGGAGGTGGTCACCACGCCGGGGGTCTGCCAGAACTTCCGCTCGGCGCCCCAGAAGCAGCCGAGGCCGAAGTCGGCGATCTCGGTCCCCTCGGGGTACGGCGGAGCCAGGGGGGCGTCGAGGACGGCGTGGCGGGCGGGCACCGCCATCCTCGTGTCACGGCCCGGCAGAGCCTCGTCCGGGGACACCATGGAAGTCTTGTTGCCGAACAGCCAGCCCATGTGCCGACATCCTCCTCACCTGTCGCTCCAGGGGGACCCGAACGTCCCCACCTGTCGCTACAGGGGGAACCAGCTTGCCTGCCCCGATGTTCCCGTAAGCGGCGCTTAACTCTTAGCGAAGCATCGCTAATTTGTATTAAATGTGGTAAGCAGCGAAAATGTAATACATGCCTGAAACGCGCCGAGGAGTCCTGTACGGCATCGCCGCCTACGCCATGTGGGGACTCTTCCCCCTCTACTGGCCGCTGCTGAAGCCGTCCGGCGCCCTGGAGATCCTCGCCCACCGCATGGTGTGGTCCCTGGTGGTCGTCGCCGCCATCCTGGCGGTCCGGCGGCACTGGTCGTGGTTCGGCGAGCTCCTGCGCACCCCCCGCAAGCTCGGCCTGCTCGCCCTGGCCGCGGCGGTCGTCACCGTCAACTGGGGCGTCTACATCTACGCGGTCAACACCGGCCATGTGGTCGAGAGCGCGCTCGGCTACTTCATCAACCCCCTGGTCAGCGTCCTGTTCGGCGTCTTCCTGCTCAAGGAGCGGCTGCGGCCCCTGCAGTGGGCGGCGGTCGGCATGGGCGCCCTGGCCGTCGTCGTCCTCACCGTCGACTACGGCAGGCTGCCGTGGATCGCGCTGGTCCTGGCCGCCAGCTTCGGCACCTACGGTCTCATCAAGAAGATCGCGGGGGTCGGGGCCGCGGAGAGCATGACCATCGAGACGCTGGTGCTGCTGGTGCCCGCGTTCGCCTACCTGGTCTACCTGCAGGTCCGGGGCGAGGGCACCTTCGCGACCGCGGGCGCGGGTCACGCTCTCCTGCTGGCCGGCGCCGGCGCGATCACGGCCGTGCCGCTGCTCTGCTTCACCGCCGCCGCGATCCGGGTGCCGCTCACCACGATCGGTCTGCTGCAGTACATCGCCCCGGTGCTGCAGTTCCTGTGCGGGGTGTTCATCGCCCACGAGGCGATGCCGGCCAGCCGGTGGGCCGGGTTCGCCATCGTCTGGCTGGCCCTGTCGATCTTCACCTGGGACAGCCTCCGAGCCGCCCACCGGGCGCGCCGCGTCGCGCTCCGCGACCTGGAGCCCGCGGGCACGCGTTGAGGGCGCGGGTGCCGAGGACGGTCATGGTCCGCATGGGCTCCGTTTCCTTCCTGTGCTGCGTGCTCGGCGCCCGCGCCGTCCGGGCCGCCCGTGTGGCTGCGGCGGCCCGGACGGCGCGGGCGTCCCGGTCCGGCCGGCTCAGCCGTTGTAGGGGGCGGCGACGTCCAGGACCCAGGTGACGCCGAAGCGGTCGGTGAGCATGCCGTACAGCGGCGCCCACTGCGCGGACTCCAGCGGACGCACGACGGTCGAGCCGTCGGCGAGCCTGCCCCACAGGGCGCTGATCTCCTCGGCGTCGTCACCGCGCACGGAGACGAAGAACGGGTTCTCACCCTGGTTCCAGGGCAGGTGCGAGGGCACGTCGTAGGCCATGACGTGGAAGCCGTCGTCGCCGACCACCTCGCCCCACATCACCTGGTCCGCCTCGCTCTCGTTCTGTACGGCGCCCGCGTCCCTATAGGTGACCGCGACGGTGCGTCCGCCGAAGACGGACCGGTAGAAGTCCAGCGCCTCGCGTGCGGCGCCCCGGAAGTTCAGGTGGGTGGTGGTCGTGACTGACATGCCATGTTCCTTGCCTGGATGGATGAACATGCCGCCGGCGACCGTCCAGGCCCCGGTGACGGCGACCGCCGGAACCAGGAAGACGATCTCTCGAACGGCTCGTCTATCACCATGGCGAAGGTGGAGGACAGGTTGTGTCCTGTACTGCGGCGGAAATCGGCCCGTCGCGCGTCATCGCCGGCCGAACGCCCACGGCCCGCGGCACCACCCGGGCCGGCCGCCGGCCGTCCCCGGCGACACGCCCCGTTCCGCGCTCCGGCGCCGGGGTACGGCCGGTCAGCCCGAGCGCTCGACCACGTAGTCGCACATCGCGAGGTAGGCGGCGCGGGCCGGGATGTCCGGCAGGCCCGACAGGTCCTCGCGGGCCCGGTCGGCCCAGGCGACGAGCTCGGCGCGGGCCCGCTCCATGGCGGGGTTGGCGCGCAGCAGGCGCAGGGTCTCCTCGACGTCCTCCTCCGCCACCGGGCCGGCCAGCAGCTCGCGCAGCCGGGCGTCGGCGGGGTCGTCGGAGGCCAGGACGTGCAGCACCGGCAGGGTCCGGACGCCCTCGCGCAGGTCGGTGCCGGGGGTCTTGCCGGACTCGGCCGACTCCGAGGCGACGTCGAGCAGGTCGTCGCTGAGCTGCCAGGCCACGCCGATGGCCTCGCAGGCCCGGGTCAGCCGCTCGACGACCTCCGGCGCGGCGCCGCTCAGCAGGGCGCCGAACCGGCCTGAGGTGGCGATGAGGGAGCCGGTCTTGTCGGCCAGGACGCCGATGTAGTGGGCGACCGCGTCCTCACCGGGGCGGGGGCCGATGGTCTCGCGGATCTGCCCGCGCACCAGGCGGGAGAACGTCTGCGCCTGGATGCGGATGATGTCGGCGCCGAGGTCGGCGAGGATCTCCGACGCCTGGGCGAACAGGTAGTCGCCGGTCAGGATCGCCACGGTGTTGTCCCACCGGGCGTTGACCGACGGGGAGCCCCGGCGCACCGGGGCCTCGTCCATGACGTCGTCGTGGTAGAGCGTCGCCAGGTGGGTCAGCTCGATGACCACCGCCCCCGGCACGACTCCCGGGGCGTCGGGGGCGCCGAACTGGGCGGCCAGCAGCACGAGCATCGCCCGGAACCGCTTGCCGCCGGCCTCGATGAGGTGCTTGGACGCCTCCGTCACGAAGGCGTCGTCACTCTCCACCGAGGCCCGCAGCAGCTTCTCGACCTCCGCCAGCCCCGCTGTGAGGTCCTGCGCCAGCCGCTCGTCGGTGAAAGCCAGATCAACAACCGGTGGCGCAGCCATGAAGCACTACTCCTCTAACGAATGAACAGAGCGGACGCAGCCTGGTCCGCGAGATCGAGCACCGGCTGGGGGAAGACTCCCAGCACTACGGTAGCCGCTGCCGCGAGTGCGACCACAGCCGAGGTCCCCACAGTGGGAACGGCGATGGTCGGGCCGTCCGCGGCCGGGTCGTTGAAGAACATCAGCACGATGACCCGGACGTAGAAGAACGCGGCGATGGCCGAGCTCACCACGCCGACGATGACCAGCGGCACCGCGCCGCCGGAGACCGCCGCCGCGAACACCGCGTACTTCCCGAAGAAACCGCTGGTCAGCGGGATGCCCGCGAAGGCCAGCAGGAAGAACGCGAAGACGCCGGCCAGGAACGGCGACCGCTTGCCCAGGCCCGCCCAGCGGGACAGGTGCCCGGCCTCGCCGCCCGCGTCGCGGACCATCGTGACCACCGCGAACGCGCCGACCGTGGTGAAGCCGTACGCGACGAGGTAGAACAGGATGCCCGACAGGGCCTTGGAGTTCTGCGCGGCGGCGCCGGTGGCGATCACGCCGGTGAGCAGGAAGCCCGCGTGCGCGACCGAGGAGTAGGCGAGCATCCGCTTGATGTCGGTCTGGGTGATCGCCAGGATCGCGCCGACGACCATGGTCAGGATCGCCACGCCCCACATGACCGGCTGCCAGTTCCACTCCAGGCCGCCCAGGGCGACCCAGAAGACGCGCAGCACCGCGCCGAAGGCCGCCACCAGCACGGTGGAGGCCATCAGGGCGGTGACCGCGGTCGGCGCGCCCTGGTAGACGTCGGGCTTCCACGCCTGGAACGGCGCGGCGCCGATCTTGAACAGCAGGCCGACGCCGAGCATCGCGGTGCCGATCAGCAGCAGCGTCTCCTGGCCGGAGACCGCGCCGAGCGCGTCGCCGATGCCCTTGAGGCTCACCGTCCCGGCGTAGCCGTACACCAGGGCCATGCCGTACAGGAAGAAGGCCGAGGAGAACGCGCCGAGCAGGAAGTACTTGACCGACGCCTCCTGCGACAGCAGGCGGCGACGGCGGGCCAGGCCGCACAGCAGGTACAGCGGCAGCGACATGACCTCCAGGCCGACGAACATCGCCAGCAGGTCGTTGGCGGAGGCGAACAGCAGCATGCCGCCGACCGCGAACAGCAGCAGCGGGTAGACCTCGGTCTGCGCGTAGCCGCCGCGGACCGCCTCCTCCTCGTCGGAGCTGCCCGGTACGGCGGCCGCCTGCGCGACGAACTGCTCGTCGTCGTTGATCAGCAGCACGCTGACGAACGCGAGGATGAGGATGATGCCCCAGATGAACAGGGAGGGCCCGTCGACCGCGATGGCGCCCATCGCGGCGGCGCTCGTCGGCAGGCCGTTCACCGCCCCGAGGACCGTGGTGGCGAACGCGCCGAGCAGCGCCAGCAGCGTCAGCGGCATGTGGATCGACTTGCGCAGGTAACGGGGCGCGAACGCCTCGATCAGGACTCCGATGATCGCCGCGCCGAACACGATCAGCATCGGGGAGAGCAGCGCGTATTCGATCGTCGGAGCCTGGATGGTGCCGTTGTTCACTGCCCGGCCCCCTTCTTCTCAGCGACGGCCGGGGTGAACGGGGTCACGTGGACGCTGGTGAGCGTCTTGTCCACCGCGGGATTGATCACGTCGAGCATCGGCTTGGGGAAGAAGCCGAAGACGATGAGGAGCGCGACCAGGGGGCCCACCACCCACCGCTCACGTGCGTTGAGGTCGGTGAAGCCCTTGACCGACTCGGCCGTGGGACCGTTCATCGTCCGCTGGTACATCCACAGGATGTAGATGGCCGCCAGCACCACGCCGGAGGCGGCGATGATCGCCGCGACCTTGTAGCGCTCGTAGGAGCCCATGAGGACCATGAACTCGCTGACGAACGTCGACAGGCCCGGCAGCGACAGGCCGGACAGTCCGGCGATCAGGAAGGTCCCGGCGAGCACCGGGGAGACCTTCTGCACGCCGCCGTAGTCGGCGATGCGGCTGGAGCCCCGGCGGTAGATCAGGAACCCGGCGATCAGGAACAGCGCGCCGGTGGAGAACCCGTGGTTGACCATGTAGAGGGTGGCGCCCGCGCCGGCGTCCTTGGTCATCGCGAAGACGCCCAGCGCGATGAAGCCGAAGTGCGAGATCGAGGTGTAGGCGATCAGGCGCTTCATGTCGGTCTGGCCGATGGCCACGATCGCGCCGTAGACGATGCCGACCACCGCCAGCACGATCACCAGCGGCGTGAAGAACTTCGAGGCCTCAGGGAACAGCTCCAGGCAGAAGCGGAGCATGCCGTAGGTGCCGACCTTGTCCAGCACGCCGACCAGCAGCACGGCGGCGCCGGCCGGGGCCTGCGCCGCGGCGTCGGGCAGCCAGGTGTGGAACGGCCACAGCGGCGCCTTGACCGCGAAGGCGATGAAGAAGCCCAGGAAGAGCCACTTCTGGGTGCCCGGGTCCTGGATGGCCCCGATCAGCTCGGGGAACATGAAGGTGTTCTTCTCGGCGATCACGTAGAGGGCGATCACCGCGACCAGCATGAGCAGGCCGCCGAAGAGCGAGTACAGCAGGAACTTCACGGCCGCGTAGGACCGCTGGACACCGCCGTACGACCCGATCATGAAGTACATCGGGATCAGCATGGCCTCGAAGAACACGTAGAAGAGGAAGACGTCGGTCGCCGCGAAGACGCCGATCATCATCGCCTCGAGCACCAGCAGCAGCGCGAAGTAGGTCCGCACCGACCGCTTGGGCGGGGCCGCGGCCCCGGTGCCGTCCGCGTCGTGCCAGGAGGCCAGGATCACGATCGGCACGAGCAGCGCCGACAGCGCGATCAGCACCAGCGCGATGCCGTCCACGCCGACGCCGTAGTGGACGCCGAAGCGCGGGATCCACTGGTGGACCTCGGCGAACTGGAACCGCTCGGCCGAGGAGGGGTCGAACCGGGTCGCCATGACGACGGTGAGCGCCAGCACGACCAGCGAGACCGCCAGGGCGACCTGTTTGGCCAGCTTGTCGTTCTTGACAAGGGAGACACCCACCGCGCCCAGTACGGGCACGGCCATCAGGGTTGAGAGCCAGGGCATCACATGGTCCCTACGTAGAGCAGCGCGCCAACGACCACGGCGGCACCGAAGAGGATGGACAACGCGTAGGACCGGACGTAGCCGGTCTGGATGCGGCGCACCCGCCCGGAGGTCCCGCCGATCCCCGCGGCCAGCCCGTTGACCAGGCCGTCGATGCCGCGGTTGTCGAAGAACACCGCGATCCGGGTCAGCCACTGGCCGGGACGCATGAACAGCGCCTCGTTCAGGGCGTCGCCGTACAGGTCACGGCGGGCGAAGACGGTGAGGAAGGAGCCGCGCGGGGCGACCTCGGGCACCTGGGCGGCGCCGTACCGGAACCAGGCGAACGCGGCGCCGATCGCGACCAGCGCGAGCGTGGCCAGGCCGACCGTGCCGACACCGAAGATGTGCGTCTCGGGCAGCTCCGCCGGCAGGCCGACGGCCGGGGCGAGGAACTTCATGAACCGGTTGCCGAGGATCAGGTAGGCGCCCAGGCCGATCGAGCCGATGGAGAGCAGGACCAGCGGGACGGTCATGACCGACGGCGACTCGTGCGGGTGGGCGTCGTCGGCCCAGCGCTTCTTGCCGAAGAAGGTCATGAAGACCATCCGCGACATGTAGAAGCCGGTCAGGCCCGCGCCGAGCACGGCGAGCCAGCCGAGGATCTGGTTGTGCTCCATGGCCGTCTCGATGATGCCCTCCTTGGTGTAGTAACCGGAGAGCAGCGGGAAGCCGATGATCGCGAGGTAGCCGATGAAGAAGGTGACCGCGGTGACCTTCATCACCGCGAACAGGCCGCCGTAGCGGCGCATGTTGACCTCGTCGTTCATGGCGTGCATGACCGAGCCGGCGCCGAGGAACATGTTGGCCTTGAAGAAGCCGTGCGTGATCAGGTGCGCGATCGCGAAGGCGTAGCCGACCGGGCCGAGGCCCGCGCCGAGCATCATGTAGCCGATCTGCGACATCGTCGAACCGGCCAGGCCCTTCTTGATGTCGTCCTTGGCGCAACCGATGATCGCACCGGCGAGCAGCGTGGCCACGCCGACGATCGTCACGACGAGCTGCGCGGTCGGGGCGGCCTCGAAGAACGCGCCGGACCTGACGACGAGGTAGACGCCGGCGGTGACCATGGTCGCGGCGTGGATGAGGGCCGAGACCGGGGTCGGGCCCTCCATCGCGTCGAGGAGCCACGACTGCAGCGGCAGCTGCGCCGACTTGCCGCACGCGCCGAGGAGCAGCAGCAGGCCGATCGCGGTGACCGTTCCCTGGGACAGGCTGCCGCCGGCCATGGCCTCCTGTACGGCGCCGGCCCCGAGGTTCTTGTACGCGAACGAGCCGAAGACCGACCAGATCGTGAACAGCGCGATCAGCAGCCCGAAGTCGCCGACGCGGTTGACGATGAACGCCTTCTTCGCGGCGGTCGCCGCGGTGGGCTTGAACTGCCAGAACCCGATCAGCAGGTAGGACGCCAGACCCACGCCCTCCCAGCCGACGAACAGGCCGAGGTAGTTGTCCGACAGCACCAGCAGCAGCATCGCCGCGACGAACAGGTTCAGGTAGGAGAAGAACCTGCGCCGGTCGGGGTCGTGCGACATGTAGCCGATCGAGTAGATGTGGATCAGCGATCCCACACCGGTGATCAGCAGTGCGAAGCTGATCGACAGCGGGTCGATCAGCAGCCCCATGTCGGCGACGCCGGGGATGAACTGGTACAGGCTGATCGCCTGGCGGCGCTCCCCTGCGGGCATGCCGAGCAGCTCGACGAAGGCGGCGACGGCCACCACGAAGGCGGCCAGCGACATCGCCACGCCGAGGAGGTGACCCCAGCGGTCGGTGCGGCGGCCGCCCAGCAGGAGGACCGCGGCGCCGAGCAGCGGCAGCGCGATCATCAGCCAGGAGACCCCGATCACCCCACCGGAGTGCTGGAAGATCTCAACGGGAGATTGCACCGGCCACCTCTTAGTACTTCAGCAGGTTCGCGTCGTCCACCGACGCCGACCTGCGGGTTCGGAAGATCATCACGATGATGGCAAGGCCGACCACGACCTCGGCCGCGGCCACCACCATCACGAAGAACGCGATGAGCTGACCGTCAAGGTTTCCGTGCTGCCGGGCGAAGGTCACGAACGCGAGGTTGCAGGCGTTGAGCATGAGCTCCACGCACATGAACACCACGATCGCGTTGCGCCGGATCAGCACGCCGACGGCGCCGATCGCGAACAGCAGCGCGGAGAGCACCAGGTAGTGGGTGGTCACTGGCCTTCCTCTCGTTGAGCCGCTTCCCTGTCGTGCCCGGCGACGGCGGAGTCGCGCCCGGCGACGCCGTCCTCGGCGGGGGCGTTCTGGGCGGCCGCGGGACTCTCGACGGCGGGGTTGCGCCCGGCGACGCTCTCCTCGACCCGGAAGCCCTCGCCTCGGGCGGCCTCACCGGCCGCCTCGTCGGGCTCGCCGGCCTCCTCCTTGCCGATGACCTGGCGGATGAGCGCGGCCTTCTCGGGGTCGGTGGGCCGGACGCCGTCCTCCAGGTCGTGCCTGGCGAGGACCCGGTTGATCGACTTGACCGCCACCGAGCCGTCGGGCAGCAGGGCCGGCATGTCGATGGCGTTGTGCAGGGCGTAGGTGCCGGGGCCGGGCAGCGGCGACGGCTGCGGCCCGGCGAACCGGGCGCGGGCCAGGTCGCGCTGGGTGGCCTTGGGCCGGACCCGCTCGCGGTGGGCCAGGACCATGGCGCCGAGCGCGGCGGTGATCAGCAGCGCCGAGGTGACCTCGAAGGCGAAGACGTACCGGGTGAAGATGAGCTGGGCCAGCGCCGGGACGTTGCCGCCCGCCTCCTTGACCGCGCCCCCGACGCCGGGCGCCCGGCCGAACGTGGCGTTGCCGACGCCCAGGGCGAGCAGGAGCGCGAAGGCCAGGCCCGCGATCGCGGCCCAGAAGCGCTGTCCCCTGATCGTCTCGACCAGCGAGTCGGCGGAGTCGACGCCGACCAGCATGAGCACGAACAGGAAGAGCATCATGACCGCGCCGGTGTAGACGATGATCTGCACCGCGGCGAGGAACGGGGCGTCCTGGACGGCGTAGAGCACCGCGAGGGACAGCATGACGACGCCCAGCATCAGCGCCGAGTAGACGGCCTTGCGGCTGAAGACCAGGCCGAGGGCTGCGGCGACCGAGACGACGGCCAGCACCCAGAACGTGACGGTCTCACCCATTGTTGCGTCCCAGCCGGTAGTAGTCCTCTTCGGTCTCGCCGAGGCGCATGGGGTGCGGCGGAGTCTCCATCCCCGGGCCGAGCGGCGCGAGGAGCATCTCCTTGGTGTAGATGAGGCTCTCGCGGCTGGAGTCGGCGAGCTCGTACTCGTTCGTCATGGTCAGCGCGCGGGTCGGGCAGGCCTCGATGCACAGGCCGCACAGGATGCACCGCAGGTAGTTGATCTGGTAGACGCGGCCGTAGCGCTCACCCGGCGAGTAACGCTCCTCGTCGGTGTTGTCGCCGCCCTCGACGTAGATCGCGTCCGCCGGGCAGGCCCAGGCGCACAGCTCGCAGCCCACGCACTTCTCCAGGCCGTCGGGCCAGCGGTTGAGCTGGTGCCGGCCGTGGAACCGCGGAGCCGTGGGCCGCTTCTCCTCGGGGTAGTTGACCGTTTCGACCTTCTTGAACATCGTGTGGAAGGTCACGCCGAACCCCTTGACGGGGTTCAGCCAATCAGTTGCTCCCACTGGAAACCTCCTTGCGCGCCACTCCGTGGTAGTGCGGCAGGTCGAGCGGCGGCACGGGGAACCCGCCCGCGGCGGGCTCGGCGCCGAGCTCCTCGAACTCGGCCTGGACCTGGGCCTCCCGCTCCTCCTTGCGCCTCTGCAGGACGCTGTCGAAGCGCCACCAGATGAGGGCACAGCCGATCAGCACCACGACGCCCAGCACGTACACGAGGGTCCGGTCCGTGCCGGCCAGGCGGAACGCCTTGGCGGTGGCGATCAGCAGGATCCAGGCGAGGTTGACCGGGATGAGGATCTTCCAGCCCAGGGCCATGAGCTGGTCGTAGCGGACTCGCGGCAGCGAGGCGCGGCACCAGATGAAGAACGCGAAGACCAGCACCATCTTCGCGAAGAACCACAGCAGCGGCCACCAGCCGCTGTTCGCGCCGTCCCACATGGAGATCGGCCACGGGGCGCGCCAGCCGCCCATGAAGAGGGTGATCGACATGGCCGAGACGACGAAGACGTTGACGTACTCGGCGAGCATGATGACCGCGAACTTCAGCGAGTTGGAGTACTCCGTCTGGAAGCCGCCGACCAGCTCGCCCTCACCCTCGGGCAGGTCGAAGGGCACACGGTTGGTCTCGCCCAGCATCGTGATGACGTAGATGACGAAGGACGGGAACAGGACGATCATGTACCACGACGGCATCGGCACGCCGAAGATCTCGTTGCCGCCCGCCTGCGCGCCGACGATCTCGGAGGTGGACAGCGTCCCGGCGTACAGGAACACGCCGACGAACGACAGTCCCATCGCGATCTCGTACGACACCACCTGGGCGCTGGCCCGCAGGCCGCCCAGCATCGCGTACGGCGAGCGCGACCCCCAGCCGGCGAGCACGATGCCGTACACGCCGACCGAGGCCATCGCCAGCACCAGCAGCACCGCGACCGGCAGGTCGGTGAGCTGCAGCGGCGTCTCGACGCCGAACATGGAGACCTTCGGGCCCATCGGGACGACGGAGAAGGCCAGGAACGCCGGGACCGCCAGGACGACCGGGGCGATGAAGTAGATCACCTTGTCGACGGTCCGGGGCATCAGGTCTTCCTTGAGACCCATCTTCAGGCCGTCGGCGACCGACTGCAGGAGGCCGAACTTGCCGGCCCGGTTGGGGCCGTAGCGGTTCTGCATGCGGGAGATCAGCTTGCGCTCGAACCACACGCCGAACAGCACGCCCAGCATCAGGACGACGAAGATGACGACGGCCTTGATGATGCTGATCCAGAGCGGGTCATGGCCGAAGTCGGCGAGGGTCGGATCGGCCGCCGCCAGCAGGGTAGTCCTCACGAGACACTCCCGATCTTTACGGTGTCACCGGCGACGGCGCCCAGGTCGCGGGTCACCGAGCGGCCGGCGGAGTTCGACGGCAGCCACACGACCCCGTCGGGCAGGTCGGCGATGCGCACCGGGACGCTCAGCGAGCCCCGCTCGCCGGTGACGACGATCTTGTCACCGTCGGAGACCCCCGACGCGGCCGCGGTGGCCGCCGACACCAGCGCCGCGGCCTCCCGGGCGGTGCCCGCGAGGTACGGCTCGCCGTCCTGCAGGCGCCCGTCGTCGAGCAGTAGGTGCCAGGTGGAGAGGGTCGCCTCGCCCGGTCGCAGGGCCGGGACCCTGCGTGAGGCGACGTCCGGGGCTGCGGCCCGGGGGCCGCGCCAGGCGCCGATCGAGCCGAGCTCGCGGCGGGCGGCGGCCGGGTCGGGCAGGCCGAGGTGGACGTCCATGTGGTCGGCGATCGCGGTCAGGGCCCGCAGGTCGCTCATCACCCCGGGAACCCGGAGCGCCTGCTCGAACGTGCGGCCGCGCCCCTCCCAGTCGACGAACGTGCCGGACTTCTCGGCCGTCGCGGCGATCGGCAGCACCACGTCCGCGCGGTCGGTGACGGCGCTGGCCCGCTGCTCCAGGCTCACGATGAACGGGGTGTTCTCCAGGGCCGCCAGCGCGGCCTCGGGGTCGGCCAGGTCGTAGGGGTCGACGCCGGCCACGACGAGCGCGTCCAGCTCGCCGTCCAGCGCCGCGCCCAGGATGCCGGAGGTGTCGCGGCCGGGGGTGTCCGGCAGCGAGGCGACGTTCCAGATCCGGGCCACCTCGGCGCGGGCCGCCTCGTCGGCGACCGGGCGGCCGATCGGCAGCAGGTTCGGCAGCGCGCCGGCCTCGACCGCGCCGCGCTCACCGGCACGGCGCGGCACCCAGGCCAGCCGGGCGCCGGTCGCGTCGGCCAGCCGTACCAGCGCCGACAGCGCGCCCGGCGAGGTGGCGAGCCGCTCGCCGGCGAGGATGACCGCGCCCGGCTTGCGGAGGGCCTCGGCGGCCGGAGAGCCACCGGAGACCAGTTCGCCCAGGGCCTCGGCCTCGGCGCCGGGCAGCGTGCGCAGCAGCGTGCCGCGCATCTTGGCCAGGCCGGGGCTCGCGAACGGGGCGATCGAGAAGACCGGCAGGCCCCTCTTACGCCACGCCTTGCGCAGCCGCAGGAAGACGATCGGCGACTCCTCCTCGGGCTCGAAGCCCGCCAGGAGCACGGCCGGGGCCGTCTCCAGGTCGGAGTAGCGGACCTCGATGCCCTTGCCGGCGACGGCGTGCGCGAGGAACAGCGTCTCCTCCGCCGACAGGGGGCGGGAGCGGAAGTCGATGTCGTTGGTGCCGAGCGCGGTCCGGGCGAACTTGGAGTAGGCGTAGGCCTCCTCGACCGTGACCCGGCCGCCGACGAGCACGCCGGCGCGGCCGCGGGCGGCGGCCAGCCCGGCGGCGGCGACGGCGAGCGCCTCCGGCCAGGAGGCCGGGACCAGGCGGCCCTCCTCGTCACGGACCAGCGGGGTCTTCAGCCGGTCGGCCGCGGTGGTGTAGGCGAACGCCCAGCGGCCCTTGTCGCAGTTCCACTCCTCGTTGACCTCCGGGTCGTCCCCGGCGAGGCGGCGGGTGACCTTGCCGCGGCGGTGGTCGGTGCGCAGCGAGCAGCCGCTGGCGCAGTGCTCGCACGCGCTGGGCGTGGAGACCAGGTCGAACGGGCGGGCCTGGAACCGGTAGGCGGCGCCGGTCAGCGCGCCCACCGGGCAGATCTGCACGGTGTTGCCCGAGAAGTAGGACTCGAACGGCTGCCCGTCGGCGGCGCCGACCTGCTCCTTGGCCCCGCGCTCGAAGAAGTCGATGAGCGGGTCGCCGGCGATCTCGTCGGAGAAGCGGATGCAGCGGGCGCACTGGACGCACCGCTCGCGGTCGAGCAGCACCTCGGTGGAGAGCGCGACCGGCTTGGGGAAGGTCCGCTTGCTCTCGGTGAAGCGGCTCTCGCCCTGCCCGTTGGACATCGCCTGGTTCTGCAGGGGGCACTCGCCGCCCTTGTCGCAGACCGGGCAGTCCAGCGGGTGGTTCATCAGCAGCAGCTCCATGACTCCGCGCTGTGCCTTCTCCGCCACCGGGGAGGTGAGCTGGGTCTGCACCACCATGCCCGGGGCCACCTCGATGGCGCAGGACGGCTGCGGCTTGGGGAAGCCGCGGCCGTTGCCGGCGTCGGTGATGTCCACCAGGCACTGGCGGCAGTTGGCGGCCGGCTCCAGCAGCGGGTGGTCGCAGAACCGCGGGATCTGGATGCCGAGCAGCTCCGCCGCCCGGATGATCAGCGTTCCCTTGGGGACGCTGACCTGGAAACCGTCGATCGTGAGGGTCACCAGGTCTACCGGCGCCTGGGCCGGGGTGGTCGCTTCGACTGTCATGCGGTCCCCCACACCGTGGACGGAGCGTGATCGAACGGGCAGCCGCCGATCTCGAAGTGCTTGAGGTACTCGTCGCGGAAGAGCTTCACCGACGAGTGGATGGGGCTGGTGGCGCCGTCGCCCAGGGCGCAGAAGGAGCGTCCCAGGATGTTGTCGGCGATGTCGGTGATCGTGGTCAGGTCCTCCTCGCCGCCCTGACCCTTCTCCAGCCGCTTGAGGACCTGCTTGAGCCAGTAGGTGCCCTCCCGGCAGGGGGTGCACTTGCCGCAGGACTCGTGCGCGTAGAACTCGGTCCACCGCAGTACGGCGCGCACCACGCAGGTGGTCTCGTCGAAGATCTGCAGGGCCCGGGTGCCGAGCATGGAGCCCTTGGCGCCGACCGACTCGAAGTCGAGCGGGACGTCCAGGTGCTCGTCGGTGAAGATCGGGGTGCTCGACCCGCCGGGGGTCCAGAACTTCAGCCGGTGGCCCGCGCGGATCCCGCCGGCCATGTCGAGCAGCTCGCGCAGCGTGATGCCGAGCGGCGCCTCGTACTGGCCGGGGCGGGTGACGTGCCCGCTGAGGGAGAAGATGCCGTAGCCCTTGGACTTCTCCGTGCCCATCGAGGCGAACCACTCGGCGCCGTTGGCGATGATCGAGGGAACACTCGCCACCGACTCCACGTTGTTCACGACGGTGGGCGAGGCGTACAGGCCCGCCACGGCGGGGAAGGGGGGCTTGAGCCGAGGTTGGCCGCGATAGCCCTCCAGCGAGTCGAGCAGCGCCGTCTCCTCGCCGCAGATGTAGGCGCCCGCCCCGCTGTGGACGACCAGCTCCAGGTCGAAGCCGGAGCCGAGGATGTCCTTGCCGAGCAGGCCCCGCTCGTACGCCTCGGCCACGGCCGCCCGCAGGCGGCGGATGACGTGCAGCACCTCGCCGCGCACGTAGATGAACGCGTGATTGGCGCGGATCGCGTAGGAGGTGATGATGACGCCCTCGACGAGCGAGTGCGGGTTGGCCATCATCAGCGGGATGTCCTTGCAGGTCCCGGGCTCGGACTCGTCGGCGTTGACCACCAGGTAGTGGGGCTTGCCGTCGCCCTGCGGGATGAATCCCCACTTCATGCCGGTGGGGAAGCCCGCGCCGCCGCGGCCGCGCAGACCGGAGTCCTTGACCGCCTGGATGACGGCGTCGGGGTCCATGGTCAGCGCCTTGCGGGCGGCGGCGTAGTCGCCGTAGCCGTCCAGGGTGAAGGAGTCGGGCTGGTCCCAGTTCGCGGTCAGGACCGGGGTGAGAGTGGTCATGGTGCCTCGGGCGCCTTCCATCCGTTGGCCTTGGCGACCTTCAGGCCCTCCAGCGAGGGGCCGGCGGCCGAGGGGCCTTCACCGGCCAGGCCGTCGGACAGCCCGGCGAGCACCCGGGACGCCTCCTTGAAGGTGCACAGCCTCTTCGGGCCGCGGGTCGGCACGACGTCCTTGCCGTCCCTCAGGTCGTCGACGAGCTGCTTGGCCGACTCCGGGGTCTGGTTGTCGAAGAACTCCCAGTTGACCATCATCACCGGGGCGAAGTCGCAGGCGGCGTTGCACTCCAGCCGCTCCAGCGAGACCTTCCCGTCCGGGGTGGTCTCGTCGTGACCCACCCCGGCGTGCTCGGACAGCTCGTCCCAGATCTGGTCGCCGCCCATGACGGCGCACAGCGTGTTGATGCACACGCCGACGTGGTACTCGCCCATCGGCCTGCGCTTGTACATCGTGTAGAAGGTCGAGACGCCCACGACCTCGGCCTTGCTCAGGCCGAGCATCTCGGCGCAGAACTCGTGGCCGGCGTCGGAGACGTAGCCGTCCTCCGACTGCACCAGGTGCAGCAGCGGCAGCAGGGCCGAGCGCGGCTTCGGGTAGCGGCCGATGATCTCCTTGGCGTCCCGTTCCAGACGCTCGCGGACCTCCGGCGGATAGGTCGCGCCCACGACGGCGCCCTCCTCATGGCTCATCGGTCCACACCTCCCATAACCGGGTCGATGGAAGCGACCGCGGAGATCACGTCGGCCACCATGCCGCCCTCGCAGGTGGCGGGGATGGCCTGCAGGTTCGTGAAGGACGGGTCGCGGAAGTGCACGCGGTAGGGGCGGGTGCCGCCGTCGCTGACGACGTGCGCGCCCAGTTCGCCGCGGGGCGACTCGACCGAGGAGTAGACCTGACCCGCCGGGACCCGGAAGCCCTCGGTCACCAGCTTGAAGTGGTGGATCAGCGCCTCCATCGAGCCGCTCATGATGTGCGCGATGTGGTCGGGCGAGTTGCCGTAGCCGTCGGGGCCGAGCGCGAGCTGCGCGGGCCAGCCGATCTTCTTGTCGTCCACCATCACGCGGCCGCCCTTGAGCGGCCCGGACAGCCGGTCGAGGGCCTGCTCAATGATCTTGAGCGACTCCTCCATCTCGGCCATCCGCACGAGGTAGCGGCCGTAGACGTCGGCGCTGCGCTCGGTCGGGACGTCGAACTCGTAGGTCTCGTAGCCGCAGTAGGGCTGCGTCTTGCGCAGGTCCCACGGCAGGCCCGCGGCCCGCAGCATCGGCCCGGTGACGCCCAGGGCCATGCAGCCGGTGAGGTCGAGGTAGGCGACGTCCTTGGTGCGGGCGAGGTAGACCGGGTTGGCGTCGAGCATCTTGCGGAAGTCGCGGATGCGGCCCGGCATGACCTTGAGCAGCTCGCCGACCTTGTCCACGGCTCCGGCCGGCAGGTCGGTGGCGACGCCGCCGGGCCGGACGTAGGCCATGTTCATCCGCAGGCCGGTGATGTACTCCATCACGTCGAGCACCATCTCGCGCTCGCGGGCCCCGAAGAGGAACGGCGTGGTCGCGCCCAGCTCCATGCCGAAGGTGCCGATGGCCACCATGTGCGAGGAGATGCGGGTGAGCTCCATCATCATCACGCGGATGGCCTGGGCCCGCTCGGGGACCCGGTCGGTGATGCCGAGCAGCTTCTCCACGCCCATGCAGTAGGCGGTCTCGTTGAAGATCGGCGAGAGGTAGTCCATCCGGGTGACGAACGTGGTGCCCTGGGTCCACGTCCGGTACTCGAGGTTCTTCTCGATGCCGGTGTGGAGGTAGCCGATGACCGTGCGGGCCTCGGTGACCGTCTCGCCGTCGAGGTTCAGCACCAGGCGGAGCACGCCGTGCGTGGACGGGTGCTGCGGGCCCATGTTGACGACGAGCTGCTGGTCCTGCTGACCGCTGAGGGAGTCGACCAGCTCCGTCCAGTCGTTGCCGGAGACGGTGTACACCCTGCCCTCGGTGACCTCTTCGTCGTATGAGGCACTCACTGGTAGGACCTCCTCTGGTCCGGTGCCGGGATCTCGGCGCCGCGGTACTCCACCGGGATGCCACCGAGCGGGTAGTCCTTGCGCTGGGGGTGGCCGTCCCAGTCGTCGGGCATCATGATGCGGGTCAGCCCGGGGTGACCGTCGAAGACGATCCCGAAGAAGTCCCACGTCTCACGCTCGTGCCAGTCGTGGGTCGGGTAGACCGAGACCGTGGACGGGATGTGCGGGTCGGCGTCGGGGCAGGAGACCTCAAGGCGCAGCCGCCGGTTGTGCGTGATCGAGCACAGGTGGATCACCGCGCGCAGCTCCGCCCCCTCCATGTGGGGGTAGTGCACGCCGGAGACGCCGAGCGACAGCTCGAAGCGCAGCGCCGGGTCGTCGCGCAGCGTCCGGGCGACCTCGGGCAGGCGCTCGCGCCGGACGTGGAAGGTCAGCTCGCCGCGGTCGACGACCACGCGCTCGATCGCGTCGCCGAAGTCCGCGCCGAGCGCGCGCTCCAGCTCGTCGGCGACGGTGTCGAAGTAGCCGCCGTAGGGGCGCGGGGTGGCCAGCTCGGGCTTGCGCCGCACGACCAGCCGGCCGTACCCGGAGGTGTCGCCGGTGCCGGTGGCGCCGAACATGCCCGTGCGGGCGATCGGCTCCTCCGGGATCTCGGGGAGGTTGTCAGTCATCGGTCGCCTTACCGCTCCTCGTCCGCCGTGCGCGGGCCCGCCGCAGGGAAACCGCCGGTCACTTCGCGGCCTCCTGGTCGATCAGCGGCAGCGTCCGCAGCGCCTGCAGTTCGAGCTCGTCGATCTGCTTGGCGCGGTGCGCGCCGAACTTCATGTTCTGGATCTTGTCGTGCAGCTTCACGATCGCGTCGATGAGCATCTCGGGCCGCGGCGGGCAGCCGGGCAGGTAGATGTCGACGGGCACGACGTGGTCCACGCCCTGCACGATGGCGTAGTTGTTGAACATGCCGCCGCTGGAGGCGCAGACGCCCATGGCGATGACCCACTTGGGCTCGGCCATCTGGTCGTAGATCTGGCGCAGGACCGGGGCCATCTTCTGCGAGAGACGGCCCGCGACGATCATGAGGTCGGCCTGCCGCGGAGACGCCGAAGCGCGCTCCATGCCGAAGCGCGCCAGGTCGTGCTTGGGACCGCCGGTGGACATCAGCTCGATGGCGCAACAGGCCAGGCCGAAGGTGGCCGGCCATACGGAGTTCTTGCGCGCCCAGCCGGCGACCTGCTCGACCGTGCTGAGCATGAACCCGCTCGGAAGTTTCTCTTCAAGTCCCATATCTAGTCCCAGTCCAGACCCTTGCGGCGCCACACGTACGCGTAGGCCACGAGCACGGTGACGATGAACAGCACCATCTCGACCAACCCGAAGACGCCGAGCTGGTCGAAGGCGACCGCCCACGGGTAGAGGAAGATGATCTCGATGTCGAACACGATGAAGAGCATCGCGGTGATCATGTACTTCAGCGGGAAACGGCCGCCGCCGACCGGCTGGGGCGTCGGCTCGATACCGCACTCGTAGGCGTCGAGCTTCGCGCGGTTCCAGCGCTTGGGACCGGTGAAGGGCGCGATCGTCACCGAGAAGATCGCGAATCCCGCCGCGAGAACGGCGAGCACCAGGATGGGCGCGTACAGGTCCATCGCTACGCCTCCTCTCCCATCTCCACGCGCGCCGGCGCGTAGCTGGTCGTTTCTGTGTGGTGTGCAAGTCTAGGGAGGGCGGTCGTCAGGTCCGCCTCCCGCTGGCCGGGCTTCGTGAAGCAGGGGTTCATGCCGGTGGCGCCACCTTCGACAGGGCGTTGATGATGCGGTCGGACGCGTCACCGCGCCGGTCGGTGAGGTTGGCCAGGAGTTTCAGGGCGAACCTCATCAGCGGCGGGTGCGGCAGCGCGTGGCGGGTGATGAAGTCCATCACCCCGCGACGGCCGATGAGCTCGACGAACCCGCGGCCCAGGGTGAAGTATCCGCCGTAGGCGTCCTTGAGGATACCCGGGTAAGCCCGCAGCACCCGCTCGCGCTGGGCGGCGGTCGCCCGGCCGAGCGCCTGGACGATCGTCTCCGCCGCGATGTGGCCGGTCTCCATCGCGTACGCGATGCCCTCGCCGTTGAACGGGTTGATCATCCCGCCCGAGTCGCCGACGAGCACCAGGCCGCGGGTGTAGTGGGGCTGGCGGTTGAAGCCCATCGGCAGCGCCGCGCCCCGGATGGGGGCGGTCATGTTCTCCTCGACGTAGCCCCACTCGGGCGGCATGGTCGCGACCCAGCGCCGCAGCAGGTCGCGGTAGTCGGTGCCCTTGAACGCCTCGCTGGTGTTCAGCAGCCCGAGGCCGACGTTGGAGGTGCCGTCGCCGACGCCGAAGATCCAGCCGTAGCCGGGCAGCAGGGTGTCGCCGGCCCACAGCTCCAGCCAGGTCTCGAGGTAGTCGTCGTCGTGGCGCGGGCTGGTGAAGTACGTCCGTACGGCGACGCCCATCGGGCGGTCCTCGCGCTTGTGCAGCCCCATCGCCAGGGAGAGCCGGGTGGAGTTGCCGTCGGCGGCGACCACGAGACGGGAGCGGTAGGAGACCTCCTCGCCGTCCTTCTTCGCGGTGACGCCGACGACGTGACCGCTGCGCTCGTCGAGGATCGGGGCGATGACGTTCACGCCCTGCAGCAGGCGGACCCCGGCGCGCTCGGCGTTGGCCGCGAGGATCTGGTCGAAGTCCTGCCGGGTGCGCACCAGGCCGAAGTCGGGGTAGCTCGACAGCTCGGGCCAGTCGAGCTCGAAGCGCAGGCCGCCGCCGACCACCCGCAGGCCCTTGTTCCTGACCCAGCCGGGGGCGTCGAGGTCGATGCCCATGGCGATGAGCTGCTTGACCGCCCGGGGCGTCAGGCCGTCGCCGCAGACCTTCTCGCGGGGGAAGGTCGTCTTTTCGAGCAGCAGGACCTCAAGGCCGGCCCGTGCGAGGTGGAATGCGGTCGTCGAGCCGGCGGGTCCGGCACCGACGACGATGACGTCGGCGTCGATTTCGGTGACGTTCCGCTGCGCGGCGGCTGGCACGGTCACGGGACCCGTCCTGTCCTACAGCTTCGAGGCCTTTGAGTATTCGGCCCTTCGTTCCTTTGTGAAGTGCTTCACAAACTTGTCGGCCCGAAGTCTAGCCCCTTTACGGCCTGAAGTGTCAGCGGGGTCCGTCAATGCCCGCGAATCCTTCACGCCGGCTTGTACGCGCGGTGAATCGCCACGATCCCCAGGGCGAGGTTGCGCCACGCGACCCGTTCCCAGCCGGCCTCGCGGATGATCCTGGCCAGCCCCGGCTGGTCCGGCCAGGCCCGGATCGACTCGGCCAGGTATTCATAGGAGTCGTCGTTGGAGCCGAACAGCCTGGCGGCCTGCGGCATCATCCTCATGAGGTACTGGGTGTAGACGAGGTCGAACGCCTTGCTGGTGGGGTGGGAGAACTCCAGGATCACCAGGCGCGCCCCCGGCTTGGCCACCCGCAGCATCTCGCGCAGCGCCTGGCCGGTGTCGTGGACGTTGCGCAGCGCGGTGGAGATCGTCACCGCGTCGAAGACGTCGTCGGCGAACGGCAGCCGCAGCGCGTCGCCGGCGACGAAGGTGACCCCGCGCACCCCGCCGCCGGACAGGCCCGAGCCGCCCCGCCGCCGCACCCCGGTGCGCAGCATGCCGAGCGAGAAGTCGGAGGCGATCGCGCGGGCGCCGAGGGCGGTGAAGGCGTCGGTGGAGGTGCCGGTGCCCGCGCCGAGATCGAGGACCAGCTCACCGGGGCCCGCGTCGACGGCCGCCGCGGTCGCCTTGCGCCACAGCCGGACCTGGCCGAGGGAGATGATGTCGTTTACCAGGTCGTAGCGCCGGGCCGTGCGATCGAACATCGCGGCGACCTCATGCGGTTGCTTGTCCAGCGAAGCGCGCGTCATGAGGACAAGACTAGGGCCGCAGGGACATTCCACGGAAAGTAGCCACTCGGTTACTCACGGTCTGCTAGTAATTGCGGAATGCTCCCCGAAACTACCCCCACCCGGGCCGCCCCCGCTCCGGTCCCGCCCCTGCTCACAGCGCAGCCCCCGGTCGCCGCGCCGCCTTCGGTCCCGGCCCCGGCGGCGGCCATCCCCGCCCTCCGCCGGGCCACCGTCCCCGCCCTCGCCGCCCTCTCCGTCCTCGCCGCCCCTCCGCCGCCCGCCGCGGCCGGCACGGTCCCGCACCCCGCGGTCGTCTCGGCCGACCCGGTGGACACCACCCCGCACGTCCTCGACGGGATCGTCAACGCCTTCGCCCTGGTCGGCGGCACGGTGGTGGTCGGCGGCAGGTTCGGCCGGGTGCGCGAGGCCGGCACGGCCCGGGAGGTGGAGCGGCGCAACCTCTTCGCCTACGACCTGGCCACCGGGCGGATCCTGCCGGACTTCGCCCCGCGCCCCGACCGCCCGGTCCGGGCGCTGGCCGCGGGCGACGACGGCACCGTCTACGCCGGCGGGGAGTTCACCACGGTGAGCGCCTCCGCCCGCGGCCGGACCGGTGCGCTGGCCCGGCTGCGGCTGTCCGACGGTTCGCCGGTGGCCGGCTTCGCCGCCCGGATCAGCGGAGGCCCGGTGACCGCCCTGGTCAGGGATGGCGCGGCGCTGTACGCGGGCGGGGGCTTCACCCGCGCGGGCGGCCTGGCCCGCCCGGCCCTGGCCCGGCTGGACGCCGCCACCGGCGCCGCCGACGTCGCGTTCGACATCCGGCCGGACGCGCCGCGAGGCTCCCGGGCACGGGTCCACGCGCTGGCGCTCGGCGGCGGGAGGCTGGCGGTCGGCGGCGACTTCACCACCCTGGGCGGGCTGCCGCGGGCCCAGCTCGGCCTGGTGGACGTCCGCGCCGCCCGGGTCGACGCCTGGCGGACCGCCTTCTACGCGCCGCGGTGCGCCCGCGACTTCCCGGGTTACGTGCGCGGCCTGGACTTCGCGCCCGGCGGCTCCTACTTCGCCGTCGTCACGACCGGCGGCCCGCGCGGGGCGGAGCGGCCGTGCGACACCGCCGCCCGCTTCGAGACCCGCCCGCCGCGAGCCTCGGGTGAGGTCTCCCCCACCTGGGTCAACCACACCGGGGGCGACTCGCTGTACGCGGTGGCGGCGACCGGGGCCGCGGTCTACGTCGGCGGCCACCAGCGCTGGCTCGACAACCCGGAGGGCCACGACTCGGCCGGGCCCGGGGCCGCCCCGAGGCCGGGGATCGGGGCGATCGACCCGCGCACCGGCCGGGCTTTACCGTGGAACCCGACCAGGGAGCGGGGAATCGGAGTCAAGGCGTTCCTCACCTGTCCCCGGGGACTACTCGTTGGTAGCGACACAACTCGGCTCGGTCACGAGTACCATGCCCGAGTCGGCATGTTCCCGCTGCCGTGATCACTTCTGATTCTTGGCGATTCGCGCACTCACCGCGTCCCGCTGTTTGGACAGCAGGACGTAACTGGCCACCCCGCTGACCAGGAATGCGGCGACTATCAGGATCAAGGGCTCACGCAGGCCGAGGAGATACAGCACGCCGAAGCTCACGGCGAACAGTCCCAGCCGGGAGACGGTGTAAACGAAGACGGGATGCACACCGTCGAGGTTACGTCACTCTCCACGTATGGTCCGTGCCGCCCGGGCGTATGACGGTGCCATAAAGACAGAGCGGACGCTCTTCGCACCGAGCACGGGCGCTGCTAGTGTGCCCAACAGATCAGTTTTGTAAAGAAACACCCACGAGAGCGTCAAAGAGGCTCTATCATATAACAATCGGGCAGTCAGTCGGTAACAACCCGTGATCTTTGTAAGAAACCACGGATAAATCAGACTTCGCTCGGCACACTGGTTACCTGTCCGCCCGCTGGCAGGAAGCGGGATGCGAGGGGGAGAGATTGTGGAGAGTAGCAGCGAGCGTCTGCTGACGCCCGGAGAGGTCGCCGCCCTCTTCCGGGTCGACCCAAAGACGGTCACGCGGTGGGCCGCGGCAGGCCGCATCAGCAGCATCCGTACCCCCGGGGGGCACCGGCGGTTCCGCGAGTCGGAAGTGCACGCCCTCCTGCGCGGAGAGGACGTACTGACGGCCGAACGGCCGGCAGGCGAGACCCCGCGTGTCTGACGACTGAGGACGTCACGTCATCGGTGGTCCTGCGCGCCTTACCCGGAATGCCGCAGGATCGCCGATGGAGTCGCACGGCCCACGGGCGGACCGGTCCGCCGGCCGCGTGCCCGTGCGAAGCGGCGAGCCGACCCGCCGCTCACCCCTCCTGTTCGGCCTTGAACTGTTCGGCCTTGAACGCCAGGAACTCCCGCTCCAACTCGTCGTTCTCCTCCAGCCAGCGCCGCCGCCGGAGCGCGAACTCCTCCTCGGTGAGCGACTCCGCCAGCCAACGGTCGTAGTCCGGGTCCCCCGGCGAGATCTCCACGTACGCGTTGCCGATCAGACGCCCGTCATCGCTGGACAGGCTCTGCGGCACGCGCAGAGTCCCGTCAGCGAGCCTGATGACGTACATCCCCAGATCACCTAGATTCCGTAGCGCCGGTTGAAGAACAACATGACATTGAGCGCCATCCGCGTGTCACCGCCGAGCATGTCCACCAGGGCCGGCCGCTGCCGGGAGGCGATGGCGGCGAACGCGTCCGCGAAGAACTCCCGGCGCCCCAGCTCCCCCGCCTGCAGGTGGAAACCCGACGCCAGCACCGGCACGCACTGCTCGTAGAGGGCGACGAACTCCGCCGAGTCGGACACCCAGCCGTCGTGGGGCATGTCCACGTCGTCCAGGGCGTGCCCGATCTCGTGCATCATCACGTCGGGCGTGGGCGAGGGGCGGTCCCCCACGACCACCTTTCGGTCACCGTACGCGCCGGCGCAGACGTCCCAGGTGGCGCGGCCCGACGGCAGCGCCGCGCCCCGCAGGTAGCCCATGTCGTCCAGGTCGGGCACCCCGCCCTCGCCGACGTAGATCCCGGTGAGCCCCTCGGCCAGCTTCTCCTTGAGCCTGTCCGGCAGCCGGGCGAGGCTCTCCACCGCCCGCACCGTCTCCGGGGAGGGCGGGCCCTCCCGGGAGTCCCACTGGCGGTGCAGGATCGTCTCCAGGGGCCCGCAGTGCCGCAGGCCGTCGCCGAAGCCTGGGGCGTCGGGCGGGTGGGGCCGGGCCCGTGGCCGCTCGTCCGCCAACTCGAAGTCACGCCAGGTGTACCGCGGGCGGTCCTCCGCGGACGCCGTCACGGTGCCGGCCCTGCGCTCGGGACCGGCCCCTGTCTCGCGCACCGCGCCCGCCTCCCGCACCGCGCCGGGGTCGCGCGCCCTTCCCGCCTCCCGCACCGCGCCGCCGTCGTGCGCCGGGTCGGCCTCGCGCGGCGCCCGCCCCGCGCCGTCCACGCGCCGGGACGACAGGCCGCCCTGCCACCAGCGCCGCCGGTGGCGGCCCTTGTCGGCGGAACTCGCCATCGCATGCCCTCCAGGGGAAGTGGCAACGGATCCCACCGTACGACGTGGATCTTCACCAGTCATCCGAAACCGGGCTCTTGCCTCACCCGGACCGGTGATGGCCTACAGTGCGGAACATGCCCTTGCTAGCTCTGGCGCTGCTCGCCCTGTGGCTGTACTGCCTGTTCGACGCCATCACCACGCCGGACGAGGAGACAAGAAACCTGCCCAAGCTGCTGTGGGTGATCATCATCGTGCTGGTCCCCCTGGCCGGCGGGGTGTTCTGGCTCCTGCTCGGCAGGCCGTCCGGCCCACGCGCGCCCCGCGTCCCCCTGCCCCCGGAGGCGCCGCGGCCGCAGGCCCCCCGGGGCCCGGACGACGACCCCGACTTCCTGCGCGACCTCGACCGGCGCCTGCGCGACGACGACTGACGGCACGACACCCGGCGGACCGTTCCCGGCCCGCCAGAGGGTCCTACGCCGGATGCCCCGGACCCGCCGGAAGACCGCGTGCCGGAAGGCCCCGGGCCCGCCGGAGAACCCGCCGGAACACGGACGGGGCGGCGCGGGATCACCCCGCACCGCCCCGTCACCGGACGCCCGCCGGTCAGCCCGGCACCTCCGCGTAGGAGTGCAGGCCGCCGAGGAAGACGTTCACCCCGACGAGGTTGAACAGCAGGCAGCCGAACGCGATGAGCTGCACGATCATGGCGGCCCGGCCCTTGAAGCCGGCGGTGGCGCGGGCGTGCAGGTACGCGGCGTAGGCGATCCAGGTGATGAACGCCCAGACCTCCTTGGGGTCCCAGCCCCAGTAGCGGCCCCACGCCTTGTCGGCCCAGAGCGCGCCGGCGATGACGGCGAAGGTCCAGATCGGGAAGGAGATCACGATCGCCCGGTGCGCGATCCGGTCCAGGTCCTCCCGGGACGGCAGCCGCAGCGCGGTGTCCTTGCGGACGAGGTAGAGGACTCCGCAGACCGCGGCCATGGTGAACAGGCCGCTGGCGATGATCGCCGCCGTCACGTGGATCGCGATCCAGTAGGAGTTGAGCGCCGGAACCACCGGTCCGGCCTGCACCTCCAGGTACTTCACGGAGAAGCCCAGCCCGAGCGCGGCGGCGACCGTGACGAACGCCCCGAGGAAGCGGATCCGGTAGCGCAGGTCCATGAACAGGAACGCGGTCACCGCCGCCAGGCACATGGCGACCACGAACTCGTACATGTTGCCCCACGGCCACCGGTTCACCGATATGCCCCGGGTGAGGACCGCCGACAGGTGGGCGGCCCAGCCCAGCCAGGTGAGCGCGACCGCGACCGTGCCGGCCCGCGACGCCCAGGACGGGGGCTCCTTCCCGGCGGGAACCTCCCGCCCGGCGCCCTCCGTGCTCTCCGAGCTCTCCAGGACCTCTGCGGCCTCCGGGGGCTCTCCGGCGGACCCGGCCGCGGGCGGTGCCGTACCGCCGCCGACCGTGGCGAGCACGGCGTCGGCCTTGACCTCCGCTCCCGCGTCCGCCGTCGTCCCGGCGGCCTTGGCCGCGGACCGGGGACGGCCGAAGCCGAGGTCCAGGGCGTATCCGATCATTGCGAAGACGTACAGCAGCACCGTCACCAGGACGAGCTGGTCGCTCAGTACGGCGAGGCCGCTGTTCTCAACGGGCATCCTTAACTCCTGGATTCAAGGCGGCGACGACCCCGGCGAACTCCTCGCCGAAGTCACCGCCTTCGGTGCGCGTCAGACCGCCCACCTCGATGTGCCGAAGGCCGGGCTCGGACCCGTCCGGTCCCTGCCCGGTGGCCACGGCCTCGTTCTTCACCCGTACCCACACCCGGCGGCGGCGGACGGTCAGGGACAGCACCAGGCCGAGGACGGCCAGCACCGAGAAGACGAACGCGGGCATCCGGCCCGGGTCGTGGGTGATCTGCAGGGCCACCCACTCCTTGACGCCGGTGAACTCGATCGAGCCCGCGCCGCCGGGCAGGTCGAGCTTCTGCCCGACGGCCAGCGGGTCGGCCCGCGTGACCGGCGCCCCCGCCCCGCCGGGCAGGTCGGGCCGCTGACCGGCGGGCGGCTGACCGGCCTTCATGACCAGCGGCCTCATCTTCTTCAGGCTTTCCGGGTCGAGCTGGTACACCGACTGCGGCCGTCCGTCGCCCATCCCCAGGTCACCGGCGAAGACGCCGTAGATCTGGGCCAGGGGGTTGGCCGCGCCGGGGAAGACCGACACCCACTCGCCGCCCATCGGCACGCCGCTCGGCAGGAAGCCGACGAGGATGCCGAGCTGCTCGGGCCGGGCGTCCGGCACCTTGATCGTGCACTCGGAGGTGAACGTGCTCGGCTGGGCGACCAGGCACGGCACCGGGCCGTCGTAGGCGACCTGGCCCTTGCCGTCCGTGACCTTGAAGGTCGGCGCGTAGCCGTGGTCGATCAGGTAGGTCAGCGTGCCGTTGACATCCAGCGGCTCGTTGACCTTGAGGGTGTAGTCGCGCTCGGGTGCGCCGGGGGCGTCGGTGACCTTGAGCGCGGCCGAGAAGTCGAGGGGCTGACCGCGCCGCTGGCCCTGGGCGACGTAGGTGGCCTGGAAGTCGTCCACGGTGAACGAGAACGGCTCCAGCGACTCGGCGCTCACCTGCTGACCGGGGATGTAGCGGTCATAGGCGGCGACCGTGTTGGAGAACCCCTCCCCCTCCACGACCAGCACGTTGCCGCGGTAGCCGTACAGCGCGCCCACGGCCACGGCGACCAGCATGCCGAGCAGCGCGACGTGGAACAGCAGGTTGCCGGTCTCGCGGAGATACCCCTTCTCCGCCGACACCCAGCCGGGACCGGTGGTGACGCGGTAACGGCGGGCACGCAGCCGCGCGGCCGCCTCCTCCACGGTCAGACCGGCGTCGAAGGAGGCGTGGTGCGGCAGCCGGACGAGGTTGCGCGGCGGCGCGGGCGGCTTCCTGCGCAGCTCGCGCAGGTGGGCGGCGGCCCGGGGCAGCACGCAGCCGATCAGGGAGACGAACAACAGCAGGTAGATCGCGGCGAACCACGGCGCGCGGAACACGTCGAACAGCCAGAGGCGGTCCAGCCACTCGGCGAGCCCGGGGTCGTCGCGGAAGTACTGGGCGACCCTGGCGTCGGCGATGCCGCGCTGCGGCCACAGCGACCCGGGGATCGAGGCCAGCGCGAACAGGAACAGCAGGATCAGCGCGGTCCGCATCGACGTCAGCGTGCGCCAGAACCACCGCGCCCACGCCACCGCGCCGAACGACGCCGGCCGTACGGCGGGCTCCCGCCCGGCCGGAGGCGGCGTCTCCACGGCCGTGCCGGCCCGGCCGGTCCGCTCGGTCTCGCTCACCGCACCCCCCTTTCGTCGCGCTCGGCCCGGTCCATCAGATCACCGGCTCGAATCCGCCGATCCACGTCTGCATCGTCGCGATCAGCCCCGACCAGAGCCCGGTGACCAGCAGCAGGCCGACGGCGACCAGCATGGCCCCGCCCACCCGGGTGATCAGTCGTGAGTGGCGGCGGAAGACCTTGAACGTGCGCAGCGCCTTGCCGTAGGCCAGTCCCGCCGCGAGGAAGGGCAGACCGAGGCCCAGCGCGTAGGCGAACGCCAGCAGCGCGCCGCGCCCGGCGCTGCCCTCGTTGAGCCCGAGGGTCAGCACCACTCCCAGGGTAGGGCCGATGCAGGGCGTCCAGCCCAGGCCGAACACCACCCCGAGCAGCGGCGCCCCGGCCAGGCCCGCCGCCGGGACCCGGTGGATGCGCAGATCCCGCTGCAGGCCGGGGATCGCGCCCATGAACGCCAGGCCCATGACGACGGTCACCGCGCCCAGCACCCGCGTGATGACCTCGGCGTTGCCGAGCAGCACCGAGCCCAGCCCGCCGAACAGGGCGCCGCCCGCCACGAACACCACGGCGAACCCCAGGACGAACAGGGCGATGCCCGCGGCCATCCGGCCGCGCCGGGGGTCGGCGCTCATCCCGGTCACGTACGACAGGTAGCCGGGCACCAGCGGCAGCACGCACGGCGACAGGAAGGACACCAGCCCCGCCGCCACCGCGATCGGCAACGCCAGGGCGAGCGACCCGCCCGCCACCGTCCCGGCCAGGTCAGCGCTCATCACGCCCGCGTTCATCGGGTCCGCCGCCGGTCACCGTGACTCGGCGCTCAGCTTGGTGACCGTCGCGAGCAGCTCGCTGTGCTTGACCGCGCCGAGCGCGCGGGCGGCGATCCGGCCCTGACGGTCGATGACCAGCGTCGAGGGGATGGCCGCGGGCGGCACCGTGCCCTGGAAGGAGAGCGCGATCTTTCCCGGCTGGTCGAAGATGCTGGGATAGCCCGGCTGCTGCCCCCGCTCGAAGGCCAGCGCGTCGGCCTTGCGGTCCTTGAAGTCGATGCCCACGAACTCCACTCCGGAGTCCTTGGTCCTGGCCGCGATGTCCTTGAGCGTCGGCGCCTCCGCCCGGCAGGGCGCGCACCAGGAGGCCCAGAAGTTCAGCACCACGACCTTGCCCCGGTGCTCGGCGAGCGTGGTCCGGCCGCCGTCCAGGGTCTCCCCCGCGACCTCGGGGGCGGCCTTGCGGGAGGCCGCGTCGAACACGGTGATCTTGCCGTCGCCGGCCACGAAACGGGTGTCCCCCGCCTGCGGCTGCGACCCCTGGTTCCCGGCGCACCCGGACGCGGACACGGCGACGGCGGCGCACAGCGCGGCAGCGGAGAAGAGTTTTGCGCGCATCGGTGGCGGGGTCTCCCTGTACTACAACCGGTAGAGCAGCCACTCTACCGGCGGGGTCACGCGCCCCGGCACAGTGGGGCGTCCGGCGGGCGCGTCCACCGGCGCCACGTGCCCGGCGACGGGTGTGACGCTCCCGGTCACGCGCCCGCGCGTACCCCGTGCCCGCGGGTGTCAGGCGCCCGGTGACGCGTCCGCGGGTGTCACGCGCCCGGTACGGCGGGGCGTCTGGAGAGCGCGCCGGCCGGCTCGCTGTAACCCACGCTGGTCAGGCGGTCGCCCTCGAAGGACAGGGTGGTGAGGCTGGCCAGCCCGCACTGCCTGCGGCGCGGATCGTGCGGCAGCCGCCGGCCCTCCGCCGCGAGCCGGATGATCCAGATCGGGAGCTGGTGGCTGACCAGCACGGCCTCGTGGCCGCGCGCCGCGTCGCGGGCGACGTCGATGGCCGCCTTCATCCGCCGGACCACGTCGGTGTAACGCTCGCCCCAGGAGGGGCGGAGCGGGTTCCACAGGTAGCGGTAGCGGCTCGGGCTCCGGAAGATCCCGTCACCGCCCCCGACCATCAGGCCCTCGAAGATGTTCTCCGCCTCGATGAGCCGGTCGTCGAGGGTGACGTCCAGCCCGAAGGTGGCGCTCAGGGGGGCCGCGGTCTCCTGGGCCCGCTCCAGCGGGGAGGAGAACAGGGCGACGACGTCGCGGGTGGCGATCGCCTTGGCGACCGTCTCGGCCATCTGCACGCCGGTCTCCGAGAGGTGGAAACCGGGCAGCCTGCCGTACAGGACGTTGGCGGGGTTGTGCACCTCGCCGTGGCGCAGTAAGTGAACGATGGTGGTCTCGGCCATGGTGTCATCAGCCTACCCATCCGTACGGCGCGGCCCACGTCAGAGGTCGGCGGCCACCGCCTTGAGCGCCTCCACCGCGGCCCGGATCGCCGGGCGGCGGGCCGCGTCGGCGCGCCACAGGGCGTAGACCCGGCGGGACGGGCGGGGCCGCAGCGGGACGATCCTGACCCCCTCGGGCACGAAGTCGCGGCCGAGGCGCGGGATGATCGCGCATCCCTGTCCGGCGGCGACGAGGGCGAGCTGGGTCGGGTACTCGTCCGCCATGCAGGAGATCTCCGGCTCCAGCTCGGCCGCGCGCAGCGTGTGGACCAGCCAGTCATGACAGACCGTGCCCGGCGAGGAGCTGACCCACCGCTCCCCGGACAGGCCGGCGAGCTCGATCTCCGACCGCCCGGCCAGCGGGTGCGCCTCGGGCAGGACCACGTCCGCGATGTCGTCGAGGAGTGTCTCCCGCGACAGCCCCTCGGGGATGGCCATCGGCCGGTTCGACCAGTCCTGGGCCACCGCGAGATCCAGCTCACCCCTGGCCACCTCGCGGATCTGCCGGGCGGGTTCGCGCTCCATCATCTGCAGCCGCAGGTCGGGATGGCGCCTGTGCAGCAGGCGCAGCGCCCCGGGCAGCAGGCCGCGGGCCGCCGTGGGGAAGGCGCCGATGCACAGCCGTCCCACGACCTCCCCGCGCAGCGCCTCGAAGTCGGCCTCGGCGGTCTCCACCAGCGCGAGGATGCGCCCGGCGTGGTCGGCGAGCAGCCCGGCCGCGTCGGTCAGCCGTACCCCGCGTCCGTTGCGTTCCAGCAGGGGCGCACCGGTCTCCCGCTCCAGCTTGGCGAGTTGCTGGGAGACCGCCGACGGGGTCACCATCAGGGCCTCGGCTGCCGCGCCCACGGAACCGTAGACCGCCACGGCGTGCAGGGCCTTGAGGCGGTTGAGATCCAACATGTAAGCGATTCTAAAGCCACCAGCAAAGAAAGTCTCGCTTGTCCTGAATTATCGGTACGGTCAACGATGAAAAAATGAGAACCAGACACCTCCTGCTGGCCGTCGGCCTCGCCGCCGTCTGGGGCTTCAACTTCGTCGTCATGGAGGCGGGGCTGCGCCACTTCCCGCCCCTGCTCTTCGTGACGCTGCGGTTCGCCCTGGCGGCCTTCCCGGCGTTGCTGTTCATCGGGGGTCCCGGTGTGCCGTGGCGGCGGGTCCTGGCCGCCGGGGCCACGCTCGGCGTCGCGCAGTACAGCCTCCTGTTGCTGGGCATGCGGGCCGGCATGCCCGCCGGACTGACCTCGGTCGTCATCCAGGCCCAGCCGGTGTTCACCGTGCTCCTGGCGGTGCTCCTGCTGAAGGAGCGGATCACCGCGCGACGGGCGACCGGCCTCGGCGTCGCGCTCGCCGGACTGGCGCTGATCGGCGCGGACCTGGGCGGCGAGGGCGGTCCGGTCGGCGCCTTCCTCCTGGTCGTCGGCGGCGCCTTCGGCTGGGGGCTGGGCAACATCGCGGTGCGCAAGGCGGCGCCGCCCAGCACCATGCGATTCATGATCTGGCTGAGCGCGGTGGCGGCGGTTCCCATGTTCGGCCTGTCACTCCTGGTCGAGGGCGTCCCTCAGGTGCGGCTCTCCACCGAGGGCGTGCTGGCGGTCCTGTACGTCGCTCTGCTCGCCACCCTCGGCGGCTTCGGGGTGTGGGGTTTCCTGCTCAAGAAGTACGACGCGTCCGTCGTCGCGCCCTACAGCCTGCTCGTCCCGGTCTTCGGCATGTCCTCGGCCTTCCTGGTCACCGGGGAACCCGTCTCCCCGGTGAAGCTCGCCGCCGCCGCGCTGATCGTCTCCGGAGTCCTGTACGCGGGCGCCCGCCCGCGCCGGAAGGCTGTTTCCGGCGGGGCTTCCGGCGGGGCTTCCGGCGGGGCTTCCGGCGGGGCTTCCGGCGAGGAGGGACGGCTGGATGGCGACCGGCCCCGTGCGGGCAGCGCCGTCACCGCCGGGGGATGACCCGTACGGCTCCGCTGCGGCTGGGGCTTTTCGCGTCGCGGGGCGGTTCCTCCGGGCTTGGACGGGTCGCCGCTTGCCGTGCTGGTCGGTGGTTCGCGCTGCGGTGGGTGGGTGTTCCGGCCGGCGCTGTGGCTGATGTCCGGTGCCGACCGGCCTCCGGCCTGGTCCCGGGCGCGATGGTTTCTGGCGTT
>NZ_JBVJKQ010000027.1:0-71129 GCF_055585205.1 Streptosporangium sp. NPDC053982 | reverse complement strand
CCAGGACCCTGACCTGCGGCCATCGCCGCCGGATCTCCAGCGCGGCGCGCAGACCCTCGTCGGTGTGGGTGGGCGGCATCCGCACATCGGCCACCCGCCGCGCCGGGCCGGTCGGACCGCCGGCGGTTCCCCCCCATACCGTCATCCTCCGTTCGCATGATGACCATCGTGCCTTCCAGGCGCACCTCAACGGGACCGGTGCGGCCCCTGCCGAGGTCAGATCCGGGAGCCCGCGCGCGAACCGTAGGCCGGACCGAACACGACCAGCAGTGCCAGATCCTCGGCGATGTCCGCGAAGCGGTGCTCCTCGCCCGCCGGGACGAAGATCACGGAGCCGGGGCCGACCTCCGCCTCACCGTCCGGCGTCACGATCCGGGCCCGCCCCGCCGTCACCACGTAGATCTCGTCCTCGGTGTGTGGGCTCTGAGTGTCGGTCCCGCCCGCCGGGATGCAGTACGTTCCGACGGACAGGTCCGGCACCCTGAGGTGCTCGATCCAGTCGTTGGCGGCCCCGGCGGCCGGTCGCGCCCATTCACCCGCACTCTTGATGATCTGCATGATCTGGACCTTAGCGGCGGCGGGTCCTGGACAGACCGGGCGGCGGCAGATGGTGTCGAAACCGGAGTCCGCGTGCGATACGGCGAGTTTGTGATGCCGGGCGGGCCTCATCGAAGGTTCCCCTGAATGGGATCTTCCTCACTATTGTGATCTACATCTGGTCGAGGGAGGGACGGGCGATGGCGGCGGACGGGGCGGGGGCGTCTCTGGGCAGCCGGTACGTGCTCCTGGACGAGATCGGCGCCGGCGGGATGGGGAGCGTCTGGCGGGCGAGGCACCGGGACACCGGTGAGATCGTCGCGGTGAAGCTGCTGCGCGACGGCCTCGCCGGAGACGAGGACCTGGTCCTGCGGTTCGTACAGGAACGCAACGTGATGCGGAGCCTGCGCCACCCCAACATCGTCACGCTTCGCGACTTCGTCATCGAGGGTGAGCGCCTCGCCCTGGTGATGGACCTCGTCGAGGGCGGGGACCTCCGCGCGCTGCTCCGGCGGCGCGGCACTCTGCCCCCGGCGGAGGCGGCCGGGCTGGTGGCCGAGGTCGCCGAGGCGCTGGCGGCGGCGCACGCGCCGGGCATCGTGCACCGCGACGTCAAGCCGGGCAACATCCTGCTCGACGGGGCCACCGGGCGGGCACGGCTGACGGACTTCGGCGTGGCCCGCATCGTCCACGGCCCCGGCCTCACCCGGACCAGCTCGATCATCGGCACGCCGACCTATCTGTCGCCCGAGGTGGCCGACGGCGGGGCCGCCACCCCGGCGGTGGACGTCTACGCCGCCGGGCTGATCCTGTACGAGCTGCTCGCCGGCCGTCCGCCGTTCGTCGGCGAGCACCCGATGGCCCTGCTCCGGCTGCACGCGACGGCCGCGCCCCGGAGGCTGCCGGGGATGCCGGACGCACTGTGGCGGATCATCTCGGACTGCGCCGCGAAGGACCCGGCGGGACGTCCGCACGCGGGGGAGGTGGCCGCGGCGCTGCGCGGGGCCGTTCCGTCGCTGGCCGGGTTGCCCGCGCTGCCCCCGGTGGCCAGGGAGGACGCCCCGGCCGTCACCTCCGAGCCGCTGTCCGGGAACACCTCCCGTCCGGACCCGGCCGCCCACGGGACCGTGCCCCCTCCGGGGCACGCGCTCCACGCGGGGCCGGTCGCGGGCGGTGCCGTGCCCCCTCCCGGGCACGCGTTCCACGGAGGGCCGGCCGTTCACGAAACCGTGCCTCCGGGGAACGCCGGCGGAGGCCGCGGGGCCGGGAGAGCGGAGCGGCGCGGGCCGTTCCGGAGGCCGGCCGTCCTCGTGGCCGCCGGCGCGGCGCTGGCGCTCACCGCCGCCGCGGTGGCCTTCGCGGCGCCGTGGCGGGCCGCGGACCTCCAGATGGCCGGGGGCCGGGCCGCGGCGGAGGTGAAACCGACCGGTGGGCCGGCCGATGGGCCGACCGGGGACCCCGCGATCGCGACCGCCACCCCGGAGGACCCGAAGGACCCGAAGGAGCGACCGGCGCGCAGCCGTACCACGGAGGCGGCCGTCCCCACGCGGCCCGCGCGGCCGGGCCCGGAGAAGCCCGCCGCGCGCCGTACCCCGACGTCGAAGCCCCGCACCGCCGTGCCGGAGCGGTCGAAGAGCGCGACCGAACCGGAGCCGGCCGGCAAGCGTACGGCGGAGCCCCCGCGTCAGGTCGCGGAACCGGTCTGGCGCTGCCGCCCGTGGATCTCCGCCGGCGCGGGCACCGGCGTGGAAGCGTCGCCCTGCATGGCCATGGTGGGCGATGTCTTCCAGCTCATGGGACGGATCAGGGGGTCGAGCTCGGTCCGTTCGGACGTCCACGTCCAGCTGTACGACACCGACAACGAGACCAACGTCTCCCAGCCCTTCGTCTGCGCGGGCGTCGCCCCGCCGAGCGACGGCGCGACCGTCACCTGCGGCCCGTTCACCGCGACGGCTCCGCGCGCCGGTACCAAGCACGACGTCCGCCAGCGGTGGAGACCGACGGGTACGGCCTCCTACCGCGGCGGCGTGGAAAGCCCCTGGACCCTCTGGTGATCCGGGGGAGCCCGCGCCGGTCTCCCGGGGACACCGGAGGGGCCGGGAGGGTCAGTGTGACGGGGTCAGGGCGCGGAGTCGTTCGTCCAGTTCGGCGCGGTAGAAGTCGATGAAGCCGTCGGGGTCGGGCCCGGCGTTCTGCATCACCAGGTGGTCGAAGCCGGCGTCGACGAACCCCTGCGCCTTCTCGGCGTACCGCGCCGGGTCCGGTCCGCAGGCGAACTGCGCGCGGATGTCGTCCTCTCGGACGGTGGCGCTCGCGGCCTCGAAGTTGACCGGGTTGGGCAGCTCGCTCATGACCTTCCAGCCGGTCACCGCCCACCGGGACGTCTCCAGGGCCGCCCGGACCGCCTCCTCCTCGTCCGGCGCCCACGCCACCGGCACCTCGGCGTAAAGGGGACCGTCGCCGCCGGCCTCGCGGTAGTGCCGGACGAGCTCGGGCTCGTCCTCGGTGGCGAACAGCCCGTCCCCCAGTTCGGCGGCGATGCGGGAGGCGTGCGGGCCGCCGGACGCCACGATGATCAGCGGGGCCTTCTCGGGCAGGTCGAACACCCGGGCGTCCTCCAGCCGGAGGTACTCGCCCTCGTAGGACCGGTATCCGCCCTGCCACAGCAGCCGGATGATCTCCAGGGCCTCGCGGAGCATCTCGTGGCGCACCCGTACGGTGTCGGGGAAGCCGAGACCGACGACGTGCTCGTTGAGCCGCTCCCCGGACCCGATGCCCAGGGTGAAGCGCCCGCCGGACACCAGGGCCGTCGTCGCGGCGGCCTGGGCGATGATCGCCGGGTGGTAGCGGACGGTCGGGCAGGTCACGCCGGTCGCCAGCCCGATGCGCTCGGTCCTCGCCGCGATGGCGCCCAGCACCGTCCAGACGAACGGCGAGTGCCCCTGGACGTTCAGCCAGGGGTGGAAGTGGTCGCTCATCTCCACGAAGTCGAACCCGGCCTCCTCGGCGCGTACGGCCTGCCGGATGAGGTCGTCCGGGCCGAACGCCTCGGCCGCGAGCTTGTAACCGATCTTCACTGGTGCCCCCGCCCCGGGGCTCGCCCGCGTCCGGCGGAGAGGCGGAGAGCGTGCGAGCCGATTGTTGCCTGATCCTGTTTTCGCAGGTTAGGCCGTGGGAAACGGTGAGGCGCGGTTCTCCGGCGGTGTGTCGTTCCGCCGTCTTCACCCTGGACCGGCGGGCCGGTCAGGACTCCCGGTAGTAGGGGTCGGCGACCTCGCCCTCGCCCCGTTCCGCCGAGAAGGAGTAGACCTCGCGGCCCTGGACGAACACCCGCAGCGCGCGGCTCATGACGTCGAGCGGGTCGCCCGACCAGATGACCACGTCACCGTCCAGCCCCGGCCGGAGCGCGCCGACCCGGTCGTCCAGACCCATGATCCGCGCGGGGTTCAGCGTGATCGAGCGCAGTGCGGTCTCGCGGTCCAGACCCTCCTTGATCGCCAGCGTCGCCTGGTGCACGAGGAAGTGGATCGGCACCACCGGGTGGTCGGTGGTGATCGCCAGCTCGACGCCGGCCCTGGCCAGGATGCCGGGGTTGCGCAGCGACCGCTGCCGCAGCTCCACCTTCGACCTGCTGGTGAAGAGCGGGCCGATGATCACCGGCGCCTCCCGCTCCGCGATCAGGTCGGCGAGCAGGTGCCCCTCGGTGCCGTGGTTGAGGATCACGCGGTAGCCGAACTCGTCGGCCAGCCGCAGGGCGGTGGCGATGTCGTCGGCCCGGTGGGTGTGCTGGCACCAGGGCAGCTCGCCGTCGAGCACCCGGACGAGGACCTCCAGCGTGCCGTCCCGGTCGAACGGCCTGCCCTCGGCCGCGGCGTGCTCCCGCCGGGCCCGGTAGTCCTGCGCCCTGGTGAACGCGTCGCGGATGACCGCGGCCACGCCCTGCCGGGTGGAGGGCAGCTTCTTCTGGTCGCCGTAGACGCGCTTGGGGTTCTCGCCGAGGGCGCTCTTCACGCTCACCGGCTGGCGGACGAGCATCTCGTCGACCGTACGGCCCCAGCACTTGACCGCGACCGTCTGCCCGCCGATGGGGTTGCCGGAGCCGGGCTTGATCACGGCGGTGGTGACGCCCCCGGACAGCGCGTCGGCGAAGCCCAGGTCGGCGGGGTTGATCGCGTCGAGGGCGCGCATCCGGGCGCCGACGGGGTCGGTCATCTCGTTGGTGTCCTGGCCGGCCCAGCCCTCGGCCTCCTCGTGGACGCCGAGGTGGGCGTGCGCCTCGACGAAGCCGGGCAGCACCCACGAGCCGCCCGCGTCGACGGTCGTGACGCCCTCGGGAACGGCGATCTCGGCCGCGGGCCCGATCGCCGTGATCTTGCCATCTTGGATCAGTACGGTTCCGCCGTCGATCGGCTCCCCGTCAACAGGTACGACATATCCACCGGTAATGGCGACGTTCATGCTTGGCAAACTATCGGTATCCGGTCATATGTCCGCAAGGCCGTCGTATGTCCTGTACGTCATCCGGGAAGTGTGCCGCCCCGCCACCGCGATCGGATGCACGAATCTCGCAATCAAGGAAAGAAGCCTTCCGCATCCGCCCGTAGCGTCCCTCTCGTAGCAGGAACCGAGCGGAGGAGACCGCGATGACCTTTCTCGTGACCGGGGCCACAGGGACCGTCGGCCGTCACATCATGGACGAGCTCGTCCGGGACGGCCGCCGGGTGCGCGCCCTGACCCGGGACCCGGGCCGGGCCGCCGTGCCCGCCGGGGTGGAGGTCGTGGCCGGAGACCTCACCGTGACGGACAGCCTGGTGGCCGCGTTCGACGGCGTCACCGCGGTCCACCTCATCAACTTCGGCGGGGACGACTACGGCCTGCTGCGCAACGGGCGGGAGATCGTGGACCTGGCGGTCAAGGCCGGGGTGCGCCGGGTCACCGTCCTGGGAGGCTGGGACCAGGGCACGCTGGAGCCCGCCGTACGGGCGAGTGACCTGGAGTGGACCTTCGTGCGCCCGACCGAGTTCATGTCCAACGCGTTGAAGTGGGCCGAGCCGGTCCGCACCGAGGGGGTGGTGCACGAGCCGTTCGGCGACGCGACCACCGCCGTGGTCCACGAGGCCGACATCGCGGCCGTGGCCGCCACGGCGCTGGCGGAGGGCGGCCACGCGGGCAGGACGTACGGCCTGACCGGGCCTGAGCGACTGTCCACCAGGGACAAGGTCCGCGTCATCGGCGAGGTGATCGGCCGGCCCGTCGAGTTCGTCGAGCTGACCGAGGAACAGGCGCGCGAGCGGATGGCCGCCGAGGGGCAGCCGCAGGAGCTGATCGACTTCCTCATCGGCGTGTTCGGCGACGTGCCGGAGGAGCCCAACATCGTCAACGACGTCGTGGAGCGGGTCACCGGCCGTCCGGCGCGCACGTTCGCCGGCTGGGTCGCCGAGCACGCGGACGCCTTCCGCGCCTGACCGGCGCCCGGACGCGACCCGGAGCCCGGACGCGACCCGGAGCCCGGACGCGACCCGCCGCCCGCGCGGCGCCCGTCTCCGGACATGGCCGGCCGGCCGATCCGGGAGCCGTCCGGACGGGGACCATCGCCTGAGCCGGTCTCGCCGTCCGGGCGGGCCTCACCGTACGGGCGGCCACCAGTCCGGGGAGCGGCCGAGCATGCCGAGGATCACCTCGAAGCGGGAGGCGTCGGCGGGGACGGCCAGTCCCGGCCGGAACGCCGCCCCCGGGGCGAGGCGCCCCTCGCCGTCCGGGACCGCCAGGGCGATCGGCCAGGCGGCCTCCACCAGGTCCGCGTCCGGGACGAAGGGGAGGCCGAGCGAGCGGGCGACGTCCCAGCCGTGCACGAGGTAGTCGATGAAGTGGAAGCCGATGGCCTGGGACGCGGGGAACACCGCCTTCGCCCCGAACTCGGCCAGGGCGAAGGCGCGGTCCGGCACGCCGTCCGCGGCGAACGCCGCCGTCACCCGCTCGGCGGCCTCGGCGTAGGCGGAGACCGCGTCGGCTCCGGCCGGACGGACCCGCCACACCTCGGGGTCGGCCCCGCGGCCCTCGGCGGCGGCGGCGAAACCGTGGTGCTGGGCGGTCATGTGGGCGAGCAGGTCCGCCAGCGTCCATCCCTCGCACGGCGTCGGCCGCCCGAGGTCGGCGGCCGACGCCCCGGCGACCACGTCCACGCTCGCCCGGACGGCGCGCCTGTCCGCCTCCCGGATGTCCACGGCTTCCCTGATGTCCACGGCGGCTCCTCAGATCGATAAGCAGATGCTTATCGTCTACGGAAGCTTATTATCTGTCAACCGTATAGTGGAGTGCCGTGACGGACCGTCCCGACCTGGCCGCGATGTTCCTCCCGCTGACCCGGGCGCTGATCGACGCCGAGCGGCCCGTGCTGGCCGAGCACGGCCTGTCGATGTGGGCGTACGGCGTACTGCTGGCGCTGGAGGGGGAGCCGCTGCGCACCCAGGCCGCGCTCGCGCAGTCCATCGGCGCGGACAAGACGCGCATCATCGGGGTGCTCGACGACCTCCAGCGCAGGGGGCTCATCGAGCGGATCCCCGACCCCGCCGACCGGCGTGCCCGCCTCCTGTCGCTGACCGAGGAGGGCCGCCGGCTGCGCGACTCCGCGCGGGCGGGCATCCGCCTCGGGGAGGAGCGCCTGCTGGCGCGTCTCCCCGAGGGCGACCGCGACGGCTTCCTGCGGGCCCTGCGCGCGCTCGCCGCCCTGCCCCCCCACGAGATCACGGACCCCCCTCGTGAGGTCCCCGACCCCGGAAACGGGACGGCGAGCGCGCCGGCGCCCTGAGCGCCCGTGGCCGGCGCGTCAGACGCGCTGCCACAGGGCAGGGACGTTCGGGGGCTCCCACCCGGCGTAGGCCGTGTGCGCCTGGACGCACCGGTAGGTCACGCCGCCGTAGGTGACCTGGTCGCCGGCCCGGTAGCTCGTCCCGGCCTGCCAGGTCCCGCCCCCGTTCGGCGGCGGGGTGGTCGTCGGGGACGGGCTCGGGCCGGGCGCGGTGACGTCGAGCACGAAGTCGAACGTCGCCTCCCTGCCCGACCCGACCGTGCGCACGGTCATGAGCAGCGCCGGGTTGTAGATCGTGTCGGTGTTGTTGCGCGGCTCGCCGGGGAAGTAGAGCTGGGTGGTGAGCACCGGCCCGTTCGGGGCCTGGACCTTCACGTGGATGTGCCGGGTCCGGCCGGGGTACAGGCCCGGCACGATCGTGGTGAGCCGGAAGGCGCCCTGCGCGTCGCTGAACTGGTGGCCGCGGAAGGTGTATCCCGTGTTGTCGTAGGCGCCGTTGTTGTCGGCCTGCCAGAAGTCCAGCAGCGCCCCGGCGATCGGCCGGCACGAGCGGCCGAACACGTACCCGCTGACGGTCAGCGGGACGCCCGGCGTGCCGGGCCCGGCCAGCGAGGTCCGCAACGGCGAGCCCGGCTTGAAGTAGGGGCCCTCGATCTGCTGGATCGTCGGGGCGTCGCCGTCGTCGCAGGCGGGGGTGAGGGGGAGCGGGCCGCCCGTCGCGGCGCTCGCCGGCGTCATGGCCCGGCCGGCCAGCAGCGGGGCGGCCGGGACGGCGACCAGGGCGGCCTTCAGCAGCGTCTTGCGGCTGATGCCTCCGCCTCCGTTCTCCTCGGCGTTCTCGGGTCGGGTGTTCTCGGCGTCCACGGTGGCCTCCTCGGGGGGTCGGGGAAACATGCCTCGCGTCCGGGCGGGTCCGCGTGCCGCGACGGGCACGCCGTACGGCCCGCCGGACGCGCCCGGCGCCGGAGGCCGCCCGGACCGGCCCGGGTACGACGGGGCCGTACGGTGACCGCGGGCCGGTCCGGACCCGGCGCTCCGGGTCGCCCCCAAGCTGTCATCGACGCGGGGGCCGGAGAACCCCACGATTTTGCATAACGTCGCCATATGCGGCCCTGCGGCGAGGGCGCCCTGATTCCACATCTTTGAGTTCTTTCGTGCCTGGTGTTCGTTTCCGGAACGGGTGGGAACGCTAGCCGGACGACGAGAGGAGACCGAAGTGGAATACAAGGAGTTCGTCCAGGCGGTCGCCGACCGCACGGTCCTGACGCGTGAGGAGGCGGCGGACCTCACCCGGGCGGTGCTGCGGACGCTCGGCGCGCGGCTGAGCTCCGGGGAGGCGCGCTACCTCGCCGAACGGCTGCCCGACTCCCTCGCGGAACTCGTCCCGGCGGAGGGCAGGAGCGAGCAGTTCGGGCTCGACGACTTCATCACGCGGGTGGCCCGGCACGCCGGCCTGAACACCGAGGCGGCCACCGAGGGCGTCCAGGCCGTCCTGACGGTCCTCCGCGAGACCGCCGGCGACGAGGTCTTCGGCCACGTCGCCTCACAGCTCCCGGGCGGCTTCGAGAGGCTGGCCGGTTCCACCACCTGACGGCCCGCACTCACGGCCCGCGGATGGGCGCCCGCCTGTCCGGGCTACGGCCCGCGGGCGGGCGTCCACCTTCCCTACCTGCGGTTTCATGCCTAAAGTAGTGATATCGGCGTTCGTGATCAACCGCTCCACGAGTCTCCGGGAAAGCGGGGGCATCCATGACGACCAACCCGCCGCCGGGCTCCGGGCTCCACGAGTTCTCGCCCTTCCCGCCCATCGCGGACTACGCCTTCCTGTCCGACTGCGAGTCCACCGCGCTGGTGGCGCCGAGCGGGAACGTCGAGTGGTTGTGCCTGCCGAGGATGGACTCGCCCAGCGTGTTCGCCGCCATGCTGGACCGGGACGCCGGGGGGTTCCGGATCGGCCCGGCCGACCTCAGGGTGCCCTCCGCGCGCCGGTACCTCCCCGGCACGATGGTGCTGGAGACGAGCTGGGGCTCGCCGAGCGGCTGGATCGTGGTGCGCGACGCGCTGCTCATGGGTCCGTGGCACCACGAGGACGAACTGTCGCACACCCACCGCAGGGCCCCGACCGACTACGACGCCGCCCACGTGCTTTTGCGCACGGTGCGCTGCGTCAGCGGGGAGATGCAGGTCGTCCTCGACTGCGAGCCGGTGTTCGACTACGGCCGCAGGCCGGTCCGATGGGACTACACCGGCCAGAGCTACCACCAGGGCGTCGCCCGCGCCGACGGGACCGATCTGGAGCTCACGCTGACCACGGACATGCGCCTGGGGTTCGAGAAGGCGCGGGCCAAGGCGCGGACCCTGCTCCGGGAGGGCGAGACGCGGTTCTGCGCGCTCTCCTGGACCGCCCACGAGCCGCCCCGCACCTTCGAGGACGCGTACGGCAGGCTCGTGTGGACGGCCCACCACTGGCAGCACTGGCTCGCCAGGGGCGACTTCCCCGACCATCCGTGGCGCGGGTTCCTGGAACGCAGCGCCCTCACCCTCAAGGGGCTGACCTTCGCCCCGTCCGGCGCGCTGGTCGCGGCGGCGACGACGTCCCTGCCGGAGACCCCGGGCGGGGAGCGCAACTGGGACTACCGCTACACCTGGATCCGCGACTCCACCTTCGCGCTCTGGGGCCTGTACACCCTCGGGTTCGACTGGGAGGCCGAGGACTTCTTCGCCTTCATCGCCGACATCGCCGAGCGCGACAAGGAGCTCCAGGTGATGTACGGCGTCGACGGGGAGCGCGACCTGTCGGAGCACGTCATCGAGCGGCTGGGCGGCTACGAGGGGGCCAGGCCGGTCCGGGTGGGCAACGCCGCCTACAAGCACCGCCAGAACGACGTCTGGGGCGCCGTCCTGGAGTCCTTCTACATCCACACCCGCTCCCGGGACCACCTCGACGAGCGGATCTGGCCGGTCCTGAAACGTCAGGTGCAGTCGGCCATCAAGTACTGGCGGGAGCCCGACCGCGGCATCTGGGAGGTGCGCGGCGACTGCCGGCACTTCACCTCCTCCAAGGTCATGTGCTGGGTGGCGGTGGACCGGGGCGCGCGGCTCGCCCGGCTCCGCGACGACCCGAAACTGGCGGAGGAGTGGCGGGCGGTGGCCGACGAGATCCACGAGGACGTGTGCACCTACGGCGTCAGCGAGCGGGGGACCTTCCGGCAGCACTACGGCACCGACGAGCTGGACGCGTCGCTGCTGCTCATCCCGCTCCTGCGGTTCCTGCCGCCGACCGATCCCCGGGTGCGCGCCACGGTGCTGGCCATCGCCGACGACCTGACCGTCGACGACCTCGTGCTGCGCTACGACCCCAAGGAGACCGACGACGGCATGGCCGCGGAGGAGGGGGCCTTCACGATCTGCTCGTTCTGGCTGGTGTCGGCGCTGGTGGAGATCGGGGAGTACACCCGGGCCCGCAAGCTCTGCGAGAAGGTGCTGTCCTTCGCCAGCCCGCTGGGCCTCTACGCAGAGGAGATCGACCCCTACAGCGGGCGCCACCTGGGGAACTATCCCCAGGCGTTCACCCACCTCGCGCTGATCAACGCGGTCATCCACATCATCCGGGCCGAACGGCGGCACGTCACCGAGAAGATGTGGCAGACCTCCGAGACGGAACCACTATGACCGTGCACGGCGCCTCGCGCAGCAGCGCCTGGCAGACCAGGCCGAGGGGCAGTTCCACCGGGTCGTCGTCCCCGTAGTCGCCGATCACCACCAGGCCGGCGTCCTCGGCCGCCCGGCGCAGCAGCCGCGTGTGGGGGCGGGAGTCCATGACGGTCTCGACTTCGACCCCGGGATGCTTCTCCTCCCACACCGATATGTCGCAGTAGAAGCGCTTGGCGAATGGTTTGGGGTCGTCGGTGCCCGCGGGGCACAGGCAGAACGCGGACAGGGGAACGCGCCTGATCCGCGCCTCCTCGAACGCGACCTTCAGCTCGCCCCGCTCCATGCGGGTGCTCTCCACGCCCACCACCACGCGGCGCTCGCGCGACCGTGGGAGGTTTTTGACGACGGCCACCGGGCAGTAGGCGTGCGCGGCGAGCTGCGAGGCGGTCGAGCCGACGCGCAGCTCCTCGAACCCGCCCGCTCCGCGTTGGCCGACCACCACCAGGTCGGCGGCCGCGGACTCGGCCAGCAGGATGGCGGTCGGCGAGCCCGTGTCGAGGCGGCCCCTGACGTCCAGCCTCGGCGCCAGCCCCCGGGCGAGGTCGACTCCCCGGTCGAGGACGTATCGGCCCATGTGCGCCAGGACGTCCATCGTCGCGGGATCGATGAAGTTCACGGGGTACGGCTGCCGCCAGACGTGGCAGACGCACAGCGGGACGAACCGCATCCGCGCCTCCTCGACGGCCCAGCGCACCGCCTGCTCGCTCGCCTCCGAGCCGTCGTATCCGACGACGATCAGACCTTCGTCACGTGTCTGCATGGCATCCCCCGACCCGCTGTATGCCCCTCACCTCTATGTTTGCCCCGTTTGCTGGCTATGGCGCGTGTCGGGGTGAAAGGCGAAGCAGCCGCGGCGGTCGTCCGGCGCGGCGGGTGCGATGGATCGGGGAAAGGGCCGGCCGAGGTGGAGGGGGTCGGCCGGCGGGGAGGGCTGGGTCAGGCGCGCACCATCGTGGCGTGCTCCGCGGGTGAACGCTCCTCCCGGGGACGGCTCTGCGGGGCGGACTCCGGCGTGGCGTCCCCCTCGGCGGAGCCGGGGTGCTGCGGCTGTGCGGCCTGCGCGGGGGCCTGTTCGGCACGTCCCCGCACCGGGTGGGCGGCGTCCGCGGCGGACCGGCAGGAGCAGTATCCGTTCGCCACGATCAGCCGGGCTCGCTGCGAGGTGTAGGCGTGCGCGTCCGCGGCGGGTGGGACGCCGTTGCAGGTGGCGCAGACGACGGGTTGACGATCCATGGGCGGGATTCCTTCCTGAGGGGGCCGCCGGACGATGAAGACCCGGTCGGCTGACTGCTCCTGCCCTGAGGAGAAGGAGTGAATCTCCTTGTCGGGACTTCCATCGTACTTCGTGTCATAGAGCGATCATGTGGATACAAAAAGTGATCTTGTAATCTGCCTCTGCTTTCCCGGAAGCCCGGTTCCGTCACTATAGGATTCCCCCGTGTCATAAGTCGAACTAGAGTTCGGCCCTCGAAGATCCCGCTTCTCGTCGACGTCCGGCGAGACATGCTCGAACCCCCGGACCCGGTGCCCGGGAGGTCTCCACCGCCCTCGCGACGCCGCCCGAGCGGGCCTGGGCGGCCGGGGAGCCCGCCGCGGTCGTCTCCCGGAAGGTCGAGGAGGAACTCGCCGCGGCGGGCGCCCGGATCGCCGATCCCGGCGAGGCCGCTATGTCGTGACCGTGTTCTTCGCGTTCCCCGCGGTCCTCCCGGTGCCGCTCTTCGCCGTGTCCTGGGTGATGACGGGCCTCTCCCCTCCGAACGGCCGCCTCCGCAGCAGCGCGTTGGCCGCCACCGCGATGCAGACCAGGCCGAGCAGGAAGCCCCAGCTCACATCGGTCAGGTGGTGCATGCCCCGGTACATCCGCGAGTAGGCGATCATCAGGGGGATTCCCAGCCCGACCGCCCACCACAGCACGTTGAGGATCTTGAAGCGGTGGGTGTGCAGGGTCATGATCAGCGCGAGGCCGCAGTAGAAGGCGACGGCCGCGCTGGTGTGGCCCGACGGGAAGCTGGAGGTGGGGGGCGCGGGGTCCAGGTGCTGCACCAAGGGCCGCTTGCGCTGGGCGAAGACGGTCGCCAGCAGGAAGATGGCCGACTGGGAGAACACCACCAGGGCCAGGAAGACCGACTCGTTCCAGCGCTTGAACACCAGCCGGAAGACGATGACGAGCACCGCGGTGCCGATGATGATCGTCGGCATGTCGGAGAATCCGGTGAAGGTGTCCGTCAGCGAGTTCCAGAAGGCGTTCCGGCCCTTGACCATCGCCGCGTTCACCCCCTCGTCGTTCGCGATGAGGGTGGTGGTCTGCAGGACCTTGGTGATGAGGAGCCCGACGCCGATCGTCAGGGCCGCCATGAGGACCAGTGGCAGCAGGATGAGGCGCGCCACGTTCTTGAAGTCGATCGACGTTTTCGACATGGCGCGCGAGCTACCCTAAATCACCTCCTCAGAACGTTCCGGCTCGACACCTTCCTTGTGCGGTTCGACCGGCCTGTGGCCTTCCTCGCGCCGCCAGCTCTCGAACCCGGCGACGGTCCCGGCGACCACCACCACACCGAGGGTCACCCCGGCGGTCACGTCGCTGAGCCAGTGGACCCCGAGCGCCACCCGCGTGTAGGCGACGAAGACGGCGACGGCCGCCGCGACGGTCCACGCGGCCACGCGCGCGCCCGTGCTCCTCAGGTACGGCAGCAGGAGGAGCACGAGGACGCACACCCCCGTGGCGGCCGCCATCGCGTGCCCGGAGGGGAAGGACGCGCCCGGCGCCGTCGCCACCGGGTCGGGCAGGACGGGCCTCGCCCGGTTCACGATCTCCTTGACCGCGAGGTTCAGCAGCCCGCTGACGGTGATCGTTACCACCGCCCACACGGCCAGCCGCCGGGTCCCGCGGTACCAGAGCCACAGGGCCGCCGCCACCACCAGCGCCCGCCACACGTTCGGCCCCAGCACCTCGGTCGCCACGCTCAGGAAGTGCGTGTAGCGAGGTTCGGCGAGGGCGCGGGTGTGCAGGCTCCGCGCCACGCTCTCATCCAGGTCGTTCAGCGGGGTGAAGGAGGAGACGACGAACACGAGGAGCAGGATGAACGGCACGGCGAACAGCGCGACGAGGGCCACCGAGAGGGTGAGCCGCGTACCCAGACGGCGGTCCGACGCCTTGCTGTCATGGCGACTGGGCGACTTGAGCATTCATTACGGGTACCCGAGGACACCCGGATATGCGTGGAAGACCGTAAAAGTGAGAGGCCGTGAAGGGGGAGGCCGTGAAAGGGGAGATCGTGAGGGGGCCGCCGTCCGCCGGTGATCCGGCCCGTGGCGGCCGGAGACCCCTGTCAGGCGGCGCGGCGGGCCTCGCGCCGGGTGGTCCAGCGCAACACGTCGCAGTGCCGCCGCTCGGCCTCGGCGAGGGCGGCCTCTCCGGCGTGGGAGTCGAGTACGGCGCGCAACCACGGCATCTGCTCGGTGACGTCCCGCCACGCCTGGGCCGGGTCGTTCGCGCCGAGTTCGAGCAGCGCGTCCAGGTGCGCCGCGTAGGCGGTCCACCACTGGCGGCTCAGCTCGGCGAGGAACCCACCCAGGCCGCCGAACTCCCGCTCGATCTCCGGCTCCCACCACGGCGGCACGGTGGTGGCGCCGGTCTCCTCCAGGTCGCGGAGGATGACACGGGCCAGGGTGCGCCGGCGGTGGACTGCTACGGAACGCGACAGAGTGCTCATATGCCTCACTCTGCCGCCTTCCACTTGCCGATCACTTAAAACCCTGTTGACGGCGATTGCGGAACGTGCCAAGCGGTGCCGGGAGACGTGCCGGATCGTGCCCTGGGACGCGGCGGGTCGGCCGCGCCGGGCGCCGGACGGTGGCCCGCCTTGGGCGATTGGCCCAAGGCACCCGACGGCACTAGTCTTTGCCGCAGATCATTCCGCCTTGCGTCCGCGGAGCTGCCTCGGCTCGGAGGAAGCTTTTCCCATGGCTCAAGGTGATGGACCATCCCGGCCCGTCGGCTACGACCCGGACCCCCGGCGCGGAGTTCCCCGCGCCGGCGCGCGCGGGCGGCACGTCGACCGGCCGCCGGGAACCCGGCGGCCGGGCCACCCGTGACCGAACCCCCGCACCCGGGTCGCCCCGGTCGCCGGCTCCGGACTCGAACCCGTACCCGGACTCGGACCGCCCCGGCTCCCGAGACCGGACCGGCGGTGAACGGCGGCCCGTGAGATCCCGGGCAGGAGAGCGTCCCATTGGACTCGGGGTGACCGCCCCAAAGATAATAACCGTTATTTCTCCTATTTCTGGGCAGTTATAACGCTCACGTCAAGTAGGTAGGCCGACGCTGAAAGGCGCCACACATATGACCCATGTCGATCCGGACTCACTGGTCGCGAGTCTCAGACGCCTCCAGACGGCCTCGTCCGCCCAGGGGAAGGGCATCATCCACCAGCTGGAGCGGGCCGTGGACGTTGTGGACACCCTCTTCGGCTACTCGGGCGCCGGCCTGATGTTCGCCGAGGAGGGCGGCAAACTGCGCTACCTGGTCGCCACCGACGACCGGGGACGCAGCCTCGAAGGCGCGCAGCTTCACCTCGGCCAGGGCCCGTGCGTGTCCGCCTACGCGGAGGACACCGCGGTCACCTCGACCGACGTCCGTTCGGACCGGCGCTGGCCGAAGCTCGCCGACCTGCTCCACCCGGAGGTGCGGGCGGTCGCCGGGGTCCCGGTGCGGCTCGGCGGCGACCCCGTGGGCACCCTGAACGTCTACCAGGCCGAGCCGTACGAGTGGGACGAATCGGATGTCCAGGCCCTCTACGCCTACGCCGACGTGATCGAGCAGCTTCTCAGCGCCGCGATGGCCGCCGAGGAGAAGAGCGCCCTGGCCGAGCAGCTCCAGTACGCCCTGGACTACCGGGTCGTCATCGAGCGGGCCATCGGCTACCTGATGGGGAAGCACGACCTCACCGCGGCCCAGGCGTTCACCGGCCTGCGCAAGCGGGCCAGGGACAGCCGCCGCCGGGTGGCCGACCTCGCGGCCGAGGTACTGGGCGAGGAGGCGGGCGAGCCGAGGTGAACGGGCGGCCCGCGGCGAGCCGTACCGCTCGCCGGGGGCACTAATCTGATCGGTGATGTATCGATTCGTGTTCACGCAGGTCCTCAGCCGCTTCGACCCGGAGGATGTGCACCATCTGACGGTCCGCGCGCTCCACCTCCTGTCGGCGACGCCCGTGGCCAAGCGGCTCGTCCACCGGCGGCTCGCCCCCCGTGACCCCGCCCTGCGCGTACGGGCGTTCGGCGTGCACTTCCCCGGGCCGTTCGGGCTGGCGGCGGGCTTCGACAAGGACGCCGGGTGCGTGGAGGCCATGTCCGCGCTCGGCTTCGGTCACGTCGAGGTGGGCACGATCACCGCGCACGCCCAGCCGGGCAACGCCAGGCCCCGCCTGTTCCGCGTCCCCCGGGCCCGGGGCATCGTCAACCGGATGGGCTTCAACAACGCCGGGGCGGACGCGGCGGCCCGGGCGCTGAGCCGGCCCCGGGGGGTCCCGGCCGTCGTGGGCGTCAACATCGGCAAGACCAAGGTCGTCCCCGAGGCCGAGGCCGTCCAGGACTACGTCGCCGGCGCCCGGAAGCTCGCCCCGCCGGCCGACTACCTCGTCGTCAACGTCAGCTCCCCGAACACCCCCGGCCTGCGCAGCCTCCAGGCCGTCGAGCTCCTGCGTCCGCTGCTCGCGGCGGTCAAGGAGGTTGCCGACGCCACCCCCCGCCGCACCCCGCTGCTGGTCAAGATCGCTCCGGACCTGACCGACGACGAGATCGACGCGATCGCCGACCTCGCCCTCGACCTCGGCCTCGACGGCATCATCGCCACCAACACCACGATCCGCCGCGACCTGGACGCCGGGCGGAACGGCCGGGCCGACGAGCACTGGGACGAGACCGGCGGGCTGTCCGGCCGCCCGTTGAAGGACCGCTCGCTCGCGGTCCTGCGCAGGCTGCGTGCCCGGGTCGGCGACCGCCTGACGCTCGTCTCGGTGGGCGGCGTGGAGGACGCCGACGACGTCTGGGAGCGCCTGCTCGCCGGGGCCACCCTCGTCCAGGGCTACAGCGCGCTGATCTACGAGGGGCCGCTGTGGGCCCACCGGATCAACCGCGAGCTGTCCCGCCGGCTGCGCCGCCGCGGCGTCACCGACCTGCGCGAGATCATCGGCCTCACGGCGGACTGAGGCCGTACGGGGCGGACCGGGAGCCATGCCGGACCGAGGGCCCACGGCGGACCGGGGGCCCATACCGGGTCGAGGCCGTACGGCGGGCTGAGGCGTACGGCGGATCAGGGTCGTATCGCGCGAATCGGGTATCGCGCCACCTGGACCGCGGCGCGCCGGTCCGGGCGGATACCCTCACCGGAGGAAAACGAGGGTTGGAGGCGCCGATGAGCGTGATCACGTATACCGTCACCGGGATGACCTGCGGACACTGCGTCAGCTCGGTCAAGGAGGAGGTCGGCGCGGTCCCCGGGGTCACCGGGGTCGAGGTCGACCTGGGAAGCGGCCGGGTCGAGGTCTCCGGCGACTCCCCCGACGACGCGGCGATCCGCGCCGCGATCAAGGAAGCCGGCTACGAGGTCGCCGGCTGACCCATGCTGGGCCGGGTGGAGTCGGCGAGGTGGGTCATCTCCTCCAGCCGCCGCATGACCTCCTCCACCTTGACGGCCCGCGGCCGGTGACGGCGGTGGCCCGCGCCGCCCAGCTGCCAGGGGCGCGGCCCGGACGGCGGACGATACTCGACGCCCAGCGCGTCCAGACGCTCCAGGTGGCCGGTGAGCCGTCCGGGGAGGTCGGCGCCGGCCGCGCCGGACCAGGTGACCTCGGCCAGCGCGCAGCCGCGGGGCCAGGCGCGGTAGTCCACCGCCCGCCCGTCGGGCAGCCGCTCGCTCCACAGCTGGAACTGCGCCCCCAGCACGTGCCCGCGCTGCCCGGCCGTCCACGAGGCGGGCGCGGGGTCGAAGGCCGCCACGTCCGCCACGGTGATCGCGTCACCGATGGCGATCGGCTCGTCCTCCGAGGCGGACTCGGCGTAGTCGAAGTACAGCGGGAAGACCGGCGTCTGCACCACGTCGTGGCCCGCCTCGGCGGCGCGCCGGGCCACCCCCGTCCCGCGCCAGGGCATCACGATCGTGTCGGGCCGCAGCGCGCCGCTGACGAACGCCTCGTCCCAGACGACCGCCCGGCTGCCCCGGCCCGCCAGGTCGTCGGCCAGCCGCCGCAGGAACCAGGCGTGCAGGTCGCTCGGCCGGGCGAGCCCCAGCTCCTCGCGGAACGCGGTGATGGCCGGGGAGGCGGCCCAGTCGTCGAGCACGCACTCGTCGCCGCCGATGTGCACGTAGGGCGTCTCGCCCAGCGCGCCGAGCAGCTCGTCGAACACGGCGGTCAGGAACTCGATCGTCTCCGGCAATGGGGACAGGATCGCGGGGGAGATGCCCCAGCGGTCCAGCACGGCGAAGGGCTCGGGCTCCCCGCCGTCGGCGGCCCGCGCGCCGAGCGAGGGGTAGGCGGCGAGGATCGCCGAGGCGTGGCCGGGCACGTCGATCTCCGGCACGACCGTCACGGCCCTGGCCCTGGCGTAGGCGGCGATCTCCGCGAGGTCGGCGAGCGTGTAGTGACCGCCGTGCGGCACCTCGTCGAAGGCGTCCTCCTCGCCGCGGAGGCTGGTGATCGTGCGGGGCCGGTGCGAGCCGATCTCGTGCAGCCGGGGCGCGACGCGGCTCTCGGTCCGCCAGCCCTGGTCGTCGGCCAGGTGCAGGTGGAGCCGGTTCAGCTTGTGCGCCGCCATGAGGTCGACCATCCGCAGCACCTCGCGCTTGGGCAGGAAGTGCCGCGCCACGTCCAGGTGGACCCCGCGCCAGGAGAACGCGGGCGCGTCCTCGACCCGGCCGCACGGCACCGTCCAGGAGCCGCGGGCCGTCGCGGCGCGGAACGCCTCGGCGCCGAGCGCCTGCCGCAGGGTCTGGCCCGCGTAGAACGCGCCGGCCGGGCCGCCGGCCGCGACCCGGACGCCCTCGGGCGTCACCTCCAGCGTGTAGGCCTCCTCGCCCAGCGCCGGGTCCTCCGTCATCGTGACCGGTCCGTGCCCGGCGGGACGCAGGTCCAGTGCGGGCAGCGCCCGCCGCAGGGCGTCCACCGGCCCGGCGGGGCCCGTGACGCCCGCCCCGGCGGGGAGGTCGAAGGACCCGCCGGCCGGATCGAAGCGGACAGGACGCGGCAGAAGGTCAGTCATGCCTTCAGATCATGCCAACTCCGGCCGGACCACGCACCCCCGGGATCGCGCCGCGCGTCACCTCAGGTAGGTCTGCAGCCCGGCGGCCAGCGCGGCGGCGGCCCGCTGCCGGAACTCGGGGCTCTTCAGCTTGGCGGCGTCACCGGCGTTGCGCATGTTGCCGGTCTCGATGAAGACCTTCGGGACCGTGGAGAGGTTCAGCCCGCCCAGGTCGCTGCGGAAGCTCAGCGCCTTGGAGCCGATGTAGGTGGAGTACGGGACGCCGGTGCCCGAGCGGTAGGCGTTCCTGATGTCGAGGCCGAGCCGCCGGGAGTCGGCCACCACCGGGTCGACCGGTCCGCCGATCTTCTTCGGGATGATCACGTGGAAGCCGTGGTCGGCCGGGCCCGCGCCGTCGGCGTGGATGGAGATCGCCGCGTCGGCCTTCGCCTTGTTGCCGATCGCGGCCCGCTCGGTGATGCAGGGGCCCACGCCGTCGTTGCCGTGCCGGGTGAGCTTCACCGTCGCGCCCCGGCTTTCGAGGATCTTCGCCAGCCGCCGGGAGACGTCCCAGGTGAAGGCGGCCTCGCTGTAGCCGCTGTCGGTGGCGGTGCCGGTGGTGTCGCACGCCTTGCGCTGGGTCAGGACGTCGACCTGCTTGTTGATCTTCGCTGGGTACTTGTAGTTCATCCCGTTGTGGCCCGGGTCGATGACCACGGTCTTGCCGCTCAGCGGCTTCGCCGGGGTGCTCCCGGCCGCCGGCGGGGTGGTCCGCGCAGCGGTCGCCGGGGTCGTCTCCGTCGCGGGGCCGCTCGGGGCCGCCGCCGGATTCGCCGCGCGGGGCGCGGGCTCCGCGTCGCGCGCCGGGCCCGCGGCGGCGGCGCCGCCACCGCACGCGGCGGCGCTCAGGCCGCAGGCGACGAGAACCGTCGCCAGTGCTTTGCTGGTCACGCTCATCCCCCTCGAAGGAGTCGTCAACCACCCAACTTACGTGGCTCGGAGCGTGACCGGCGCCACCGTCACCAGACGTGGTCGCCCATCTCCTGCTTGGTGAGGAGCGAGGCGAGCTCCCGGGCGTCCTCGGCGTCCAGCCCGAGGACCACGCGCGGGCGCCCCCACGGGTGGTCGATCGAATGGGCCACATAACTCGCCACGGACTCGGCGCCGACGTCCCCGGCGCGGCCTCGGGCGGCCCTCCAGTGTGCCCACGCCCGCTCCAGCTCGGCGGCCGCGCGCTGGGCGCATGAAACCAGTTCTGGATCACGCATCGTCAACCCCCTCCTGTCATCCAGGAGTGAACACCGGTGGCTTGCCGCCACTTCGGGGGTTGACCAGGTCTTGACGGGAATCTGGGGCCCGCCTGGGCGCGGTGCGGCGCATCCAGGCGGGCGCCTCAGTCCGGAGCCGGGCCGGTGGTGCGCCGTACGACCAGCTGCGGTGTCACCTGGCGCAGCCGCGAGGCCTTGCCGGGGTCGCCGATCCGGTCGCTGAGCAGTGCCGCGGCCGAACGGCCCATGTTCCGGCGCGGCTGCTCGACGGTGGTCAGCGAGATCGGCGCGGTCCCCGCGAGGTGGGTGTTGTCGTACCCGACCACCGACAGGTCCTCGGGCACCCGCAGGCCGAGCTCGGCCGCCGCGGTGAGCACGCCCATGGCGACCGTGTCGTTGGCGGCGAAGATCGCGGTCGGCCGGGGGGTGCGGGTGAGCAGGACGCGCGCCGCCGCGGCGCCGCCCTCCTCGGTGCAGTCGCCCTGCTCGACCATGATGTACGGCGCGAGCGCGCGGCGGCGCATCGCGACCAGGTATCCCTCGCAGCGGAACCACCCCGAGGAGAACCGGGAGCTCTCGATGTGGGCGATCCGGCGGTGGCCGAGCTCCACCAGGTGGTCGATCGCCAGGCGGGCGCCGAGTTGGTCGTCGTCGACGACGATGTCCACGCCGCCGAGGTCGGTCTCCCGCTCGCCCACCACGACCGTGGGCGTGTAGGAGGTGGCCTCGATCAGCGTCTCGCTGGTGGGCGCGATGCCGAGCAGCACCAGACCGTCCACCCGCAGCTCCAGGAACGCTCCCACGGCCTCGTCCTCGAAGGCGGGGTCCCACTGGCTGTTGCCGATGAGCAGCCGGAGCCCGTCGCCGTGCAGGCTCTCCTGCAGGCCGTCCAGGAACTCGGCGTAGAACGGGTTGTGCAGGTCGGCGACGAGCGCGCCGACCAGATGGGTGCGGCCCTCGACGAGGCTGCGGGCGACCGCGTTGGGCCGGTAGCCGAGCTCCCTGGCCGCCTGCAGTACGGCCTGCCTGCGATGCTCGCTGACGTGCGGCGACCCCCGTAGGACGAGTGACACCAGCGATTTGGAGACACCGGCGCGTTCGGCGACGTTACGGATCGTCGGTCGCGGGCGGGGTCCGTAGCCGTCGGGCGCGACGGGCTCGGTGAGCCCTCGGGCTCGGGTGGCGGTGGCGTTGATCGGCGGACCTGACATGGCTCTCCCCCGTGATGGTGGATGGGCACCTGTCACTCAAAACGATCGAGAACCCGATGGGGTACGGCCTGTGTTCAGGAAGTCCGATCATGCGATGGCCGCGGTCGTCCGGCCCAGCGGGCGGGCCCCGGGCGGAGCGCCGCGCGGAGGGAGCCTCCGACCAGGCAGGACATCGCCGATGAGGATCGACGAGGGTGTCGTCCGCGCGGCGTGGCGCGCGGGGAAAACGGCTGCGGGCCGCCGGACGGATCCGGGAGGGCCCCCTCAGCCGGTTACGGAGCGGATACGGAACGATTCACCGGACAGACCGGACGGGGCGCGACACGCACGGACGGTACGGCCGTCGCACGACACGCACGACACGCACGACACGCACGGAGCATGACACACGCGACGCACGCGGACGGTACGGCCGGTGCCGTGCCGGGGCGGCGCCGGGCGGGCGGCGCCGCTCCCCACACAACCGGTGTGGTCTGCGCGCCCACGACGTGAGCGCGCGGTTGGTCCCCCTAGTTTCTGAAGCGATCGATCCCCGTCTTACTCGGAACGCTGTTGCGGAATCCCCGCGAGCAGCGCCCGGACCTCGGTCTCCCGGTAGCGGCGGTGACCACCCAGGGTGCGGATGGATGTCAACTTGCCCGCCTTCGCCCACCGTGTGACGGTCTTGGGATCGACGCGGAACATGGTTGCGACCTCCGCCGGGGTGAGCAGCGGCTCTGCCTCGGGTGTACGAGCTGACATTTGTGCGGCCTCTCCTCCATGTGGACCGGCGACAGCGATCCTGCGACTTGACGCTTGTCACGGATGTCCGCTTATGGCCCCTTGCGTGCGGCTGTTCGGACCATATGCGGCATCACCCGATGTGACCATACAGCCACGTAGAGCGATTGGCGAGCCTTTGCGGGGCTCATCTCTCTTGTGCACCTGTTGTTGTCACGCTCGGTGATTCTAGCGACACGTTTCGTGGTATCGCAGTGAAAACGGCAAACTACTCAGTTCGTAGATGTGTCACCGGTCATCGACTGAACTACTTATGCAGGTCAGAGGGATGATTTGCGACTCAGTTTGCTGATTCGAGAAGTTGTATTGATCTCCAGCGGAGAATCACCCGCCGGTACATGGCGAAGGCCAACTCTTCCTCGCCGGTTTCCAGACCCGTCAGGGCCGCCGAGATCTCCGCGACCGAGTGGTCGGCCTGCAGCGTGTCGTCGTCCATGAGGTGGACGATGCCGCCGTAGTCGAGCTCCACCAGCGAGTGGGGGTGGAACTCCTCCAGCCAGCGCGCCACCTCCTCGACCTCGGAGACCAGCGTGGCGTCGCCCACGTGCCTGCGGACGATCTGCAGGGCGCGGGCGCTGCGGCGCCTGGCGTGGGCCATGGACGTCACGTAGATCAGGTTGCGCGTGGTGGTCGCGCCGCTCCCGGGCCGGCCGTCGTCCAGGACGAGCCACCGCTCGTTGTGGTCGAAGGGGACGAACCACGCCGTGGGAACGTGCCACGTCGAGGTCCGGATGTTGGTGCGCAGCGCGGCCGAGCCGCCGCGCCGCTTGAACCTGTCGAAGTCGTCGGCCGTCTGCTGGGAGACGGTGAGCGGCACGAACCGCTCCGCGAGGCGGGGGGGCGTCGCCCCCCGGAACCGGGAGAAGGCCAGCCACGACCTCAGCCGGCTCTGCCAGGGGCAGACGTACAGCACGTCCTCCACGCGCCTGAGATAGGCGTTGGGGCTCTCGTGGGGAGGAGCGGGGGCCGGGGGCACGCCGAGCAGGCGCCGTACCGCCTCGCCGTGCTCGGCGCGCAGGGCGACCGCGCGGCGGGGCCGGTCGGAGGCCTCGGCGTAGGCGGTCCAGGACGCGCGTTCCCGTGGGGCGAACGCGGCCAGCGGTTCGTAGACGCGGAGGTAGGCGGCATAGGGCAGCACGACCGTAATCGTGTCATGAAGGACCGCTCCCTGTCCGGTGCCGACGCCGGGCCCGCCGGACGGGCCCGGCGTCGGCCCGCCGCCGTCCGGGCGTCCCACCTGGTGGAAAGGCGGGGTTTCCTCCTCCGCCGTCCCTGAAGTTGTGGTTACCCTGAGACTGATTTCCGCCGCGACGGAGCGGCGGACCTGACGACCGGGAGTCACCACAGTGACCGACGTCTTCGGGCTGTCCCACCAGGACACCAGCCCCTCGAACGGCCAGACCAAGCACGAGCAGGTGGTTTTCTGCTCCGACGAGCGCAGCGGTCTGTACGCGATCATCGCGATCTACAACACGGCCCTCGGGCCGGCGCTCGGCGGCACCAGGTTCTACCCCTACGAGAGCGAGCAGGCGGCGCTGGCCGACGTGCTCAACCTCTCGCGGGCCATGGCCTACAAGAACGCCCTGGCCGGACTCGACCTCGGCGGAGGCAAGGCCGTCATCATCGGAGACCCGTCGGCGGACAAGAGCGAGGCGCTGCTGCGCGCCTACGGCCGGTTCGTGCAGTCGCTGGGGGGCCGTTACTACACCGCCTGTGACGTCGGCACCTACAGCGAGGACATGGACGTCGTGGCCCGCGAGTGCTCCTTCGTGACCGGCCGCACGCCGGCGCAGGGCGGCGCGGGCGACTCCTCGATCCTGACCGCCTTCGGCGTGTTCCAGGGCATGCGCGCCGCGGCCGAGCACACCTACGGCTCGCCGAGCCTGCGCGGCAGGCGCGTCGGCGTCGAGGGCGTGGGCAAGGTCGGCCACCGCCTGGTCGAGCACCTCCTCGCGGACGGCGCCGAGGTCGTGATCTGCGACGTCAGCGAGCAGGCCGTCGAGCGGGTCAGGTCGCGGCACCCCGAGGTGGACGTCGTCGCCGACAAGGCCGAGCTCACCGGGGCCGACGTCGACGTCTACGCGCCGTGCGCGCTGGGCGGGGCGCTGGACGACGAGACGGTCGCCCGCCTGCGGGCCGGGATCGTCTGCGGCGGGGCCAACAACCAGCTCGCCCACCCCGGGGTGGAGAAGGAGCTCGCCGAGCGCGGCATCCTCTACGCGCCCGACTACCTGGTCAACTCCGGCGGGGTCATCCAGGTCGCCGATGAGATCGGCGGTTTCGACATGGACCGTGCGAAGGCAAAGGCCACCCAGATCTACGACACGACTCTCAAGATCTTCGCCATGGCCGCTGAGGACGGGGTCCCCCCGGCGGTCGCAGCCGATAGGCTTGCCGAACGCAGAATGTCGGAAGTCGGGCGAATTAGGGGCATTTGGCTGGGCCACTAGCGCCTCGCGCCCATACGGCGTACCGAGCCGGGCGTAAAACAGGTACGGTTGTAGTCGAACGAGAGCTGACGCCTCAAGTCAGGTGGCGTCAGTGCGTGGTGCGTTAGCGACGAGGGGTCGGGCACGACCCCACACGAGGGGGTCGAGCCAATGGGGCGCGGCCGAGCAAAGGCCAAGCAGGTCAAGGTTGCTCGCCAGCTGAAGTACAACAGCGGTGGCACTGATCTTGAGCGTCTTCGCAACGAGCTCGGGGTCAGGGACGACTCCAACCACGGTGACGACGCCGACGACGCCTACGACGAGCTGGCGGATCGCTATGCCGATTACGCCGACGACTTAGACGACGACCGCGACGGCGGCTCGTCCGGTCGCCGTTAGGCAGAACTTCAGACCGAGTATGAGCGGGACACCCGGTGGCCTCGGGCCACCGGGTGTTTTCTCCGTCTTCTGACCGAAGAGCGCCCCGGATCCCCGGGGCGCTCTTCGTCGTGTCTGGCGGTGGCCCGTCGTATCTAGCGGTAGCGGGCCAGGCCGGAGCCGGGGACGACCTCGCCGAGCACCCAGGCGGGGAGGTTCCGCTCCGCGAGCAGGGCGAGGGCGGCGTCGACGGCGTCCGGCGCGACGATCGCCGCCATGCCCACGCCCAGGTTGAAGGTGCGGTCCATGTCGGCCCGCGCCACCCCGCCGTGCCCGGCGAGCACCTCGAAGATCGCCGGAGGGGTCCAGGAGGACCGGTCGAGCAGGGCGTCCAGGGTCGGCGGCAGGGACCGCGACAGGTTGCCCTCCAGGCCGCCGCCGGTGATGTGGGCGTAGGCGTGGACGTCGACGGAGCGGGCCAGCTCCAGGCAGTCGAGGGAGTAGATCCTGGTCGGCTCCAGCAGCTCCTCGCCCAGCGTCCGGCCCAGCTCGGGGATCTCCGCCGAAAGGGAGAGACCGGCCAGCTTGATGATGTGCCTGACCAGCGAGTAGCCGTTGGAGTGCACGCCCGAGGAGGCCAGGGCCAGCACCACGTCGCCCTCGCGGACACGGGCCGAACCCAGCATCGCGTCGGCCTCCACCACGCCGGTGGCGGCGCCCGCGAGGTCGTACTCGTCGGCGCCCATGGCCCCGGGATGCTCGGCCGTCTCGCCGCCGATCAGCGCGCAGCCCGCGAGGCGGCAGCCCTCGGCGACGCCGCCCACGATCTCGGCGATCCGCTCGGGGACGACCTTCCCGCAGGCGACGTAGTCCGTCATGAACAAGGGCTCGGCGCCGCACACCACCAGGTCGTCCACGACCATGCCGACCAGGTCGATGCCGATCGTGTCGTGCTTGCCGAGCGCCTGCGCCAGCATCACCTTGGTGCCGACGCCGTCGGTGGAGGTGGTCAGCAGCGGCCGCCGGTAGGACAGCAGCGCGGAGGCGTCGAACAGGCCGGCGAAACCGCTCGGGTCGTCGACCACCTCGGGCCGCCGGGACCGCGCGACCTTCGACTTCATCAGCTCGACGGCGCGCTCGCCGGCGTCGATGTCGACGCCGGCCGCGGCGTAGCTGGTCACAGCTTGGCCTCCAGGACGTACTTGCCCACGTTGTCGCGGTCGATGGGAATCGGGTACACGCCGTCGAAGCAGGCCCGGCAGAGCCGCTCGGCGGGAAGCGTGGTGGCCCGGGTGAGGCCCTCCATCGAGATGTAGCCGAGGGAGTCGGCCCCGAGGGAGGCGCGGATCTCCTCCACGCTGAGCGAGCCGGCGATCAGCTCGGCCCGGGTGGCGAAGTCGATGCCGTAGAAGCAGGGCCAGGAGACCGGCGGGGAGGAGATCCGGACGTGGACCTCGCGCGCGCCCGCCTCACGCAGCATCTTGACGATCGCCCGCTGGGTGTTGCCGCGCACGATCGAGTCGTCCACGACGACCAGGCGCCTGCCCGCCACGACCTCCTTCAGCGGGTTCAGCTTGAGCCGGATGCCGAGCTGGCGGATCGTCTGGGACGGCTGGATGAAGGTCCGGCCGACGTAGGAGTTCTTGACCAGGCCCTGGCCGTACGGGATGCCGCTCTCCTCGGCGTAGCCGACCGCGGCCGGGGTGCCGGACTCGGGGGTCGGGATGACCAGGTCGGCCTCGACCGGGTGCTCGCGGGCCAGCACCCGCCCGACCTCGACGCGGGTGGACTGCACGCTGCGCCCGGCGATCGTGGTGTCGGGGCGGGCGAGGTAGACGTACTCGAACAGGCAGCCCTTGGGGTCGGCCGCGGCGAATATGCGCGAGCGCACGCCGCGCTCGTCGATGGTGAGAAGTTCGCCCGGCTCGACCTCGCGGACGAACGTGGCGCCCACGATGTCCAGCGCCGCGGTCTCGGAGGCGACCACCCAGCCGCGTTCCAGGCGGCCGAGCACGAGCGGGCGGATGCCCTGCGGGTCGCGGGCGGCGTAGAGGGTCTTCTCGTCCATGAAGACGAGGGAGTAGGCGCCCCTCACCTGGGGGAGGAGCTCGGACGCGGCCTCCTCGATGGGCTGGCTGCGGTCCTGCGCCAGCAGCGCCGCGAGCACCTCGGTGTCGGTGGTCGCCCTGGTAGAGCCGGGGGCGAGGCGCCGCGACAGCTCTGGGGTGTTGATCAGGTTGCCGTTGTGGGCGAGCGCGAGCCCGCCGTCCTCGGTGGAGCTCAGCGTCGGCTGGGCGTTCTCCCAGACGCTCGACCCGGTCGTCGAGTAGCGGCAGTGGCCGACGGCGATGTGGCCGCGCAGCGTGCCGAGCACCGACTCGTCGAAGACCTGGGCCACCAGGCCCATGTCCTTGTAGACGAGGATGCGGCTGCCCTCGCTGACCGCTATGCCCGCGGACTCCTGCCCGCGGTGCTGCAACGCGTACAGCCCGTAGTAGGTGAGTTTGGAAACTTCCTCTCCCGGCGCCCAGACACCGAAGACGCCACAGGCGTCCTTCGGCGGACGGTCTTGGGGATCAAGGTCATGGCTCAGCCGGCCGTCGCCCTTCAGCACATGCCTCAGTCTAGGTCGGCCGAATCGCTGCTCGTGCTCCGGGGGGCGCCCGGCCTTGGCCGAACTATGATCTGCCGTTTGCCGTGTCGGACTGTTTCGGGGCACAGGCCGGGGGGAGTGTGAGGTATCCGGCATATCTAGCGTCGGGAGAAGAGACGTGACAACACCTGAGGATCCGCACCGGCCCGACCCCCGGCGGGAGCCGGAGGAGGAGGGCCCGGAGGAGACCCGGCCGCGTTCTCCGGAACCGGACGTCCCCGACGAGGACACCGGGTGGCCGCCGGTCTCCACCCCCTCGGAGCCCACGCTGCCGGGTCACCCGGACGTGCCCGCCGCCCCGGAGGTCCCCGAGCCGATCCGCTCGGAGCCGGAGGGCGCCGCCGCACCGGGTGGGCCGCCTGACGTCCCGCCCGAGCGGCCGGAGCCCGAGCGGCCCGGGAGCGAGCGGCCGGAGCCCGGACGACCGGAGACCGAGCGGCCGGAGCCTGGACGACCGGAGACCGGACGACCCGAGACCGAACGGCCCGAGCCCGAAGGGCCGGAGACCGAGCGGCCGGAGACTCCCTATGTGGTGCCGGGTTCCACCCCGTCCGCCTACCCCGGGTGGGAGAGCGCGCCCGAGGGGACGGCCCACGAGCCGTTCGGCGAGCCGGGCGCACCGCCGGTCGCCGCGCAGCCCTCCCGCTTCGAACCCCCGTCGGGCGGGGAGGAAAGACCGGGCGGGGAGGAACGACCGGGCGGAGCGGAACGACCGGGTGAGGCGGGACGGCCGGGTGAGTGGGATGAGCCGGAGCGGCCGGGTGGGCGTGCCGAAGCGGGTGGAACAGGAGGACCGGGCGGAGTGAACGAGCCGAGCAGAGCCGGTGAACCGGGTGAGAGCGCAGGGCAGGGCGGAGCAGGCGGAGCAGGGCAGGGCGGAGCAGGCGGACAGGGCGGAGCGGGTGAACCCGGCCGGGCCGTGCCACCGCCAGCGGACGAGGAGCCGGGCCGGAGCGCCGCACCCCCGCCGGGCGGCGGGCCGTACGAAGGCGCTCCGCCGCACGAGGGGACTCCGCCCTACCAGGGGACTCCCCCCTACCAGGGGGCCCCGCCGTACGAGGGGACCCCGCCGTACCAAGGGGCTTCCGGCTATCCGGAGAGAGGCGCGGGGGAGACATCGGTCTATCCGGCCGCGGGCGGCGGCGAGCCGTACGGGACGGGCGGCGCCTACCCGGGATCGACGCCCTACCCGGCGTATCCCGGAGGTCAGTGGGCGCCGGAGAAGCCGAAGACGGGGCTCGGCACCGCCGCGCTCGTGCTCGGCATCGTGAGCCTCTTCCTGCTCCTGGTGTGCGGCCTGGGCGTGCTGACGGCCGTGGTCGGACTGGTGATCGGCATCGTCGCGGTGGCGAAGAACTCCGGCCGAGGCCGCGCCTGGGCGGGCATCATCCTGAGCGCGCTGACCCTGATCATCGCTGTGATCCTCCTGAGCTGGCTCTACAGCAAGGTCGGTGACTGCGCGAACCTGCCACCGGAACTCCAGCGGCAGTGCATCGAGGACCGGCTCGGCATCCAGGTGAGCACGCCGTGACCACCGGACGGCGGCCATGAGGCGACCGTGGCCGCCGTGAGGCGACCGTGACGGCCGTGAGATGGCTGTGACGGCCATGAGGTGATCGTGACACCTGTGACAGCCGTGACACCTGTGACAGCCGTGACACCTGTGACAGCCGTGACATGGCCGTGGCGGTCGTGAGGTGGCCGCGACGCCGTGACCGCCGTGGTCGCCGTGGACCCGTCAGGACACCGGGAGATGCGCCGACAGGTCGGCCCTGGCCCCGCTCGCGGAGACCTTCCCGGCGGCCATGGCCTCGGCCCATGTCGCCCGTCCGGTGGCGAGCTCCAGCCAGGTCCGCGCGTCGGTCTCGATCACGTTCGGCGGGGTGCCGCGGGTGTGCCGGGGTCCTTCCACGCACTGCACGGCGGCGTACGGCGGGACCCGCACCTCGACGGTCCGCCCGGGAGCCTCCGCCGCCAGCCGGTCCAGCAGGTGCCGTACGGCCAGCCGCGCGATCTCCCGCTCGGGCCGCAGACCGCGGTCGTAGGCCCGCAGCACCACCGGCACGCACGCGGCCAGCAGCGCCGCGGGGCTCTCCGGCCCGTCGTAGGGCGGCTCGTCGAGCGCGGAGAGCTGGGCGTCCAGCGCGGCGCGTACCTTGGCGGGATCGGGCTTGTGAGGTGGCACGCCCCCATCATGCCCGGCCCCGGGAGCGGCGCGGCCGGTGGGACACAGGCCGTCATGCCCGTCCCCGGGACGGTGACCGGTGGGACACAGGCCACCGTCCCGGGGACGGGAGCGGTGCGGCAGAGGAGTCGCCTCGGCCTCACGCCCGTCCGCGGAGGGGTCAGGCTCCGGCGCGGGGGGTCACGAGCCCGTGGTCGTAGGCGGCGATGACGAGGTGGACCCGGTCCCGCGCGCCGAGCTTGGCGAGCAGGTGGGAGATGTGGGTCTTCACGGTCTTGACGGAGATCGTGAGGTGGTCCGCGATCTCTCCGTTGGAGAGCCCGGCGCCGATGAGCGCGAGTATCTCGACCTCCCTGGCGGTGAGCGCGCCGACCGGCGCCTGCTCGCGGACGGCCGGCGTCCTCAGGTAGTGCTCGACGAGCCTGGTGAGGATCGAGGGGGCGAAGAGCGCCTCGCCGGAGTGGGCGCGCCGGATCGCGGCGATGAGCTCGCCGGGCTGGATGTCCTTGAGGAGGAACCCGGACGCCCCGGCGCGGAGGGCCTCGTGGACGTACTCGTCGAGTTCGAACATGCTGAGCACGAGGACCCGGGTCGCCGTCAGAAGCGGGTCGGCGCATATCCGGCGGGTGGCCTGAATGCCGTCGAGCACGGGCATCCGCACGTCCATCAGCACGACGTCGGGGCGGGCGGCCCGGACGGCGGTGAGCGCGCCGACGCCGTCGTCGGCCTGGCCCACGACCGTGAGGCCGGGGTCATGGTCGATGACCATGGCGAGGCTGCGCCGGAGGAGCGGCTGGTCGTCGACGAGCACGACCCGGATCGGGGGGTCACCGCCGTCCGCGGTCATGCCGCCTCCTCGCCAGGGATCACGTCGCCTCTCCTCCCGCGGTCACGCCGCCTTCGTTCGCGGTCATGCCCCTCTTCGCCCGGCATCACGCCGTCTCTCCGTCCGTGGTCATGCCGCCTTCTCGCCCGGCATCACGCCGTCTCTCCGTTCGCGGTCATGCCGTCTCTCCGTCCGGGATGCGGGCGGTGACGTGGAAACCGTGCCCGGCGTGCTCCGTGCCGAGGACGCCGCCGAGCGCGGACACCCGCTCGTTCAACCCGAGCAGGCCGTGACCGGCGCCGGGCCTGGCCGTCCAGTGGCCCATGGGTCCGTCGTCGTCGACGGTGACGACGACGGTGCCCGCGTCGCGGCGGAGACGCACCCGGACATCGGTGGGGCCGGCGTGCCGCGCGGCGTTGTCGAGGGCCTCACGGATCACCTTGCACACCGCCAGCTGGACGCCCGGCGACACCTCCCCGACCGGTTCGAGGTCGAGCCGGACGCGCAGCCCGGCGAGCCGCGCGGCCCGGACGATCCCGGGGACCCGGCTCAGGTCCTCCACGGGGTCGAGGGTCTCGGGCCCGTCGGTCCGGCGGAGTACGGCGAGCATGCGGCGCAGCTCGGTGGTGGCGTTCCGGCTCGCCTCCTCGATGTCAGCCAGAGCCTCCCGCGCCTCGCGGGCGGCGACGCCACAGGCGGTCTCACAAGCGGTGCCACAGGCGGTCTCACAAGCGGTCTCACAAGCGGTGCCACAGACGGTCTCACAAGCGGTGCCACAGACGGAGCCACAGGCGGTCTCACAGGCGGTGCCACGGGCCGCGTCGCGGGTGGCGTCACGGACCGCACCACGGGCCGAGTGACGGGTGGTGTCACCGGCATCGATGACGTGCCGGGCCGCGGCGGCGCGGACGGTGACGAACCCGAGGCCGTGGGAGACGATGTCGTGCAGGTCGCGGGCGACGCGCAGCCGTTCGACCAGCACCGCCTCGGACGCCGCCCACTCCGTGAGCCGGGCCTCGTGGGCGGCGCGCTCGGCGCGGCCCCGGCGGACGGCCCACACCGCGACGCCGAACGCCGTCACCGTGATCACCAGGGGCATGACGACCGCGAGGGGCCCTCTCGCCCCGACCGCGAGGAGGGCCACGGCCAGTACGGCGAAAGCCGTCCCGGCGAGATATCGCACGCGTGACCGCCACACCGGCCGTCCCGGAGTGTTCATCGCCACGATCCTACGGTTCGCCCGCCCCGGCGGCATCGGACCGGGGTCTGACGTTCCGTGGGCCGAGCCCGTCCCGGCGGGCCCGCTCCGGGACCGATGCGCCCACCCGGGTGGGGGCCGTTGGCTGGGTTCCGTGGATCCCCGCCGTGTCGGGGGTCCACGGAACGGAGCCCAGGGACGGCGACGATCCGGCGACGACGGGAGACACATGATCACGATCGACCAGGTCAGCAAACGACGGGGGAGCAAGCGGGTCCTCACCGAGGTCGGTTTCGAGGCCCGCCCCGGACGGGTGACCGGGTTCCTCGGCCCGAACGGGGCCGGGAAGTCGTCCACCCTGCGCATCCTCCTCGGCCTGGACCGCCCCGACGCCGGGGTCGCCCTCGTGGCGGGGCGGCCGTTCGCCCGGTTGCGCCGGCCCCTGACGACGGTGGGCGCGGTGCTCGACGGCAGCGGCGCGCACCGCTCCCGCACCGGCCGCGGGCACCTGCGCTGGATCGCCGCCTCCAACGGGCTGCCCCGTGCCCGGGTGGACGAGGTCCTCGACCTCGTCGGTCTCACCGAGGCCGCCGGGCGGCGTGTGGGCGGCTACTCGCTCGGGATGGGCCGGCGCCTCGCCCTCGCGGCGGCCCTGCTGGGCGATCCGCCGGTGCTGGTGCTCGACGAGCCGGTCAACGGGCTCGACCCCGAGGGCATCCGCGCGCTCCGCGGGCTCCTCCGGGACCGCGCCGCGGCCGGCGGGACCGTGCTGCTGTCCAGCCACCTCATCGGTGAACTGGCCGAGACCGTCGACGACGTCGTGGTCATCGACCGCGGACGTGTCGTGGGGCTGGGCACCCTCGCCGAGGTCACCGGCGCCCACCGCAGCCTTGAGGACGCGTTCTTCGCCCTCACCTCGGGCGCGGATCTCCGAGCCGGGTACGGGGGCCGGCCGTGAGAGCGTTCCACGCGGAACTCCGCAAGCTCTCCGGGATCCCGTCGGCGTGGGTGGCGGTCGTGGTCGGCCTGGTCGTTCCCTTCGCCATCGCGGCCCTCAACGCCGGGGCACGGAACTCCGGCCGGGCCGCGGGGGGCTCCGACCCGGCCGGCGTCGACGCCGGGTTCCAGGAACTGGCCTTCGGCGTCATCGGCGTGATCATCCTCGGGGTCGTCGCGGCGAGCAGCGAGTACTTCGCCGAGGGAGGGGACTCGGCGGGCAGCCGGCAGATCACGGCGAGCCTGACCGCGGTGCCGTCCCGCGTCGGGTTCCTCGCCGCGAAGGCGGGTGCTCTGGCGTTGTCCGCCGCCGTCCTCGCCGTCGTCTCCACGGCGGCCACGCTCGCCGTCAGCCGGGCCGCGTCCGGAGGACCCGCGGCGCCGCTCGTCCTCGCGGACGCGCCGCGTGCCCTCGGCGTGGTCGCCTACTGGGTGCTGACCGCGCTGCTCGCCCACGGCCTCGCCCTCCTCACCCGCGGCGGCGTGGTGCCCCTCGTCGTGCTCATCCTGAACACCTCCGTCGTCAGCGTCACCTACCTGCTGACCCGGGTCACACCTCTGGCGAACTACCTGCCCGACATGGCCGGGGCACGGATGTTCATCCGGACGTTCCGGTCGTCCGTGGAGATCACGCCCCTCGTCGGCGGCGCCGTCATGGCCGCCTGGACCCTCGCGCTGCTCGGTGTCGCCGCCGCCGTCTTCCTCCGGAGGGACGCGTGACCGCCGCCGCCCGGTTTCCGGGGCCGGGCCCGTCCGGCGCTGCCGGCCCTTCCGGCAGGTCCGGCTCGACCCATCCTTCGGGCGGATCCGGTGGATCAGGTGGATCCGAGATGTCCGGCAGGCCCGACCCATCGGGCGTGTGCGGGATGTCCGGGGTGTCCGGCCTGCGCGCCGCGGCCCGCACGTTCCACGCGGAGGTCCTGAAGCTCCTCACCCTCCCGGCGCTGTACCTGACGGCCGCGGTCACCTGGGCGGCCACCCCGCTCCTCGCGGTCGCGTACGTCTCGGCCGCCGCCCGGGGAGGAGGCGGGTCCGGCACGGGGCAGGACGCGGGTCTGGCCCCGGTCGGATACGCGCAGGCCGGGTTCGTCGTCCTCGGCGTCCTCGCCGCCGCCTCCGAGTACCGGGGCGGGCAGATCAGGACGACGTTGACGTGCGTCCCCCGCCGGGTCGAGGCGCAGCTCGCGAAGGCGGCGGCCCTGGCCGTGACGGCCCTTCCCGTCGCCGTGGCGACCGCCGCGTCCGGCGTCCTCGCCGCCCACGCCGCGCATGCTCCGCCGTACGGCGCCGCCGTGCCGGTGGACGTGCCGGGAGCGGTCCGGGCCGTGGCGGGGGCGGCCGTCTACCTCGTCCTCACCGTGCTGCTCTCCTCCGCCGTCGCGACGTTGACGCGCGGGACGATTCCTGCCGTCACGGTGCTCCTCGGGCACTACTTCGTCGTCGGCCCCTATCTGGACGGCCGGACCGCACTCGCCGCGTACCTGCCCGGCACCGCCGGTCTGTGGCCCGGCGGCGGCGCGGACGTCGGCGGGGTGCCAGGCACAGGGGGGAGGTGGGTCGTCGTCACCGGGTGGACCGTCGCCGCGCTCTGCGTCGCGATCGTCTCGTTCCGGCGCCGGGACGCGTAGGGTCCCGGCGCACGGCCGTAACGCCGGACTCCGCACCGTCATATGACCGCACCGCCGTACAGTCGCGCCCTCGGATCCGGCCGCATCTCCGTACCGTTGTACGGGCGCGCCGCCGGGTCCCGTCCGCGCGGTGCGGCCCGCCCGGCTGACGGCCTCCGGGTTCACCGCTCCGGGAGGCGCCGCGCGTCCGGGAGGCGCCGGGCGTCAGGAGAGATGGCGGCCCGCCGGAGGTTCCGGGTCGGCGGCGCACCGGACGAGCCGGAGGCACGGATCGAAGAACTGCCAGATGCTGAACCTGCGGACGATCAGGGGCGCCGAGTCCCGGCCGACCACCCGGATGTGCCTGATGCGGGTCCTGAGGTTCATCGTGACCTTCACGCACCTCAGGCAGACCTCGTGGAAGCCCGGCAGGGCGTAGTAGGAGATCTGGGCGGCGCGGTGTCCCAGGCCCCTGTTCGACAGGCCCAGTCCGACCTCCCGGTAGATCCGGCGCGACCCTTTCAGGTTGAAGGCGGTCGAGCCGATGAGCGCGTGGTTCGCCGTCTTGGGACAGTGCACGAATATCCGGACGCTGCTTGCCTGACGGGGGTCGAAGGGCAGGACCCGGAGCGACGGGACCTTCTTCAACGGCCCGGGGATGTGGTTGCGTCCCCCGGTGAACGGTGTGGACACCGTCTGGTCGATCCGTGCCCTGACGTAGGCCGTGCTCGTGGCGCTGGCCGTGGCCGTGGCCGTGGCGGTGGCGGTGGCGCTCGCACTGGTACTCGGACTAGGGCTGGCACTGGCGCTCGGACTGGTACTGGCACTGGCGTCGGGACCGGCGCTCGGGGTGGCGCTCGCGCTTGAGCTCATGCCCGGATCGGCGCTCACACCCGCGCCCGTGCCGACGCGAGGGGTTTCACTCCTCCGGGCACCGGGGCCGGTGGCCGGACGCCCGCCCGCGCCGGGACCGGCGCCGGGGTTCGCGAGTGCTCTCGAACGGTTCGTGAGCGTTCCCGGGCGGTTCGCGAGTGCTCCCGGGCGGTTCGCGAGCGCTCCGGGGCTGGGGGCGGGAACAGCCGCGGAGCCGGGCGCGAGTGCGCCGGCGACCGGGGCGGTGCCGGGCCAGGTCACGACGGCCGGGACCGCCAGGAAGGCGGCGGCCACCCCGGTGCCGACGACGAGACGCATGCGATCCTCCTGCCCGGACGGGTGCCCGTGCCGGTGGAGTGCTTCCGCCGGGCACGGCACGGGTGACGGTGGAGGGTGCTTCGCCGGGGCCACGCTCCGCGGGTCTCCGCCATGGCGTGGATCCACGGCCCGGGCCCCGGGCGATCCGGGCGAGAGCGCCCGGATCATCGCCCTGACCAGGCTGTTCGTCTTAATTATGTGTGCCCTGTCGCGAAAAAAGGGGAGGCACGCTGATCCGGCGTGCCGCGCCCTACCCGATCGGCGCCCCGGCGTTCGCGGTCCCGGCGGGCTCGGCCCCGGGCCCGACTTCGGTCCCGGGTCCGACTCCGGCGGTCTCGGCTCCGGACACCGCTCCGGCTACGGCCAAGGTTCCGGCGGGCTCGGCCCCGGGCACGGCTCCGGTCGCCGTCTCCGCTTCGGTCCGGGATCCGGTGGCTTCCGCGGGCTCGGCCCCGGGGACGGAGGGCCGGGCCGTCCGCAGGGCGAACAGGCTGATCGGCACGCCGGCCAGCACGATCGCCGCCGACACCACCAGCGCGTACCCGTAGGCGTCCAGGAAGGCCGCCGCCGGGGTGGCGCCGTCCGCGAGAAGCGAGCCCTGCCGGGTGCTGAGGATCGCGCCGAGGACCGTGACGCCGAGCAGCCCGAACACCTGCCGGAAGACGTTCAGCGCCCCCGAGGCGACCCCGGCGCGGCCGGCGGGCAGCGCGCCCAGGATGGCGGTGGTCAGCGGCACCAGCAGTCCGGCGCCGAGCCCGTAGAGCACGAACCACGGCAGCAGGTCGGCGAACGAGCCGCCCTCCCCGACGAAGGAGATCCCGAAGACCGCCACGGCCATCAGCAGCATCCCCGCGGCCACGGTGCGCGCGGTCCCGAGCCGTACGGTGACCCGGGGCGCGACCGCCGCGACCACCGACATGACCAGCGCCATCGGCACGAACGACGCCCCGGCCTCGGTGGGCGAGAACCCCAGCGCGTTCTGCAGGTACAGCGCGGTGAAGAAGTAGATCCCGAACACCGCGAACGACCACAGCCCCGTCACCAGGGTGCCGCCGCTGAACACCCGTGACCGGAACAGGGACAGGTCGATCATCGGTTCGGGCGTCCGGAGCTCGACCGTGACGAAGACCAGCGCCGATGCCAGCGCGAGGCCGAACGCGCCGAGGATCTCCGGCGAGGTCCAGCCGCTCTTCCCGCCCTCGATGAGGGCGTACGTCAGGGAGACCATCGCCAGGCTCGACGTGACGATACCGGGCAGGTCGAGGCGGCGCCGTACCGGATCCCGGGGGGTGGCCGTGATGGCCCACAGGCCGAGCCCGAAGGCCGCGATCCCGATCGGGACGTTGATCAGGAAGATCCACCCCCAGTGCCACCGCTCGCTGATCAGCCCGCCGGTCAGCGGCCCCAGGGCCATGGCCAGCGCGCCGACCGCGCTCCACAGGCCGACCGCGTTCGCGCGTTCTTTGGGATCGGGGAAGACCGTGGTCAGCAGGGCGAGGGCGGTGGGCGCCAGGAGGGCTGCGCCGACACCCTGGAACACCCGGGTGGCGGTCAGCACGCCGCCGTCAGTGGCCAGGCCGGCGGCGAGGGAGGACAGGGTGAAGGCGGTGAGGCCGATCAGGAAGACCCGCCGCCGCCCGAACAGGTCGGCCAGCCGTCCGCCGGCCAGCATCAGCCCGGCCGAGACGAGGACGTACACGCTCACGACCCATTCCAGGCCCGAGACGTCCAGTGAGAGGTCCCGCTGGATCGTCGGCAACGCGACGTTGACCACGTTGTTGTCCAGATAGGTCATGAAGGTGGCGAGGGAGATCGCCCCCAGCGCCCACCACCTGCGATCTTGCGACATGTCAGCTCCTCTACGCCGTACTTGTACGATGTACATGTACAGCGCACAATGGAACCTGTACCGCGTATAGTTGTCAAGCGTGATGGGAAAACTGACGCGTGAGGCGGTCGTCGAGCGGGCGCTGGAGATCGGTGACGCCGAAGGGCTTCAGGCGGTCACCATCCGGCGGCTCGCCCAGGAGCTGGGCGTCACGCCGATGGCGCTGTACTGGCACTTCAAGAACAAGGAACAACTGGTGATCGGCATGGCCGACCATCTGGTCGAGGGTTTCGAGATCACCCACGACGGCTCCCGCGCGTGGCAGGAGCAGCTCCGCGAACTCGTCGGCCGCCTGATCCGGGTGCTGCGGCGTCACCCCTGCGCGGAGGACGTGCTGAAGGAGGTCGACAAGATGGACGTGCCGGCCTTCCTGCGGGTGTGGGACACCGCCCTCGGCCTGGCCCTGCGCGCCAGGTTCGGCCCCCAGGAGAGCTGCCTGATCACCCGGTACATCCTCCAGGGGGCCATCGCCCTCGCCGGAGGCTCGACGGAGCACTTCCCGGGCAGGCCGGACGAGGAGCGCGAGGAACGCGTACGCCTCAAGCGCGTCCGCTTCCAGTCGCTTCCGCCGGACGCCTACCCGACCATCGTGCGGATGGCCGAACCCCTCTCCGAGGGAGGCGACGCCGAGCTCTACGACGCGTTCGGCGTGGACCTGCTGCTGTCCGGCATCGAGTCGATGGCGGCCCGGCTCGGCGACTGAGCGCCGTACGTCCCGGATATGCCGTACGCCCCGGACGATCCGGACGGTCCGCCGCCGTTCCCGCCGCGCCGCCGCGGCCGGGCGAGCGCCGCGCACACGGCCCCGCACAGCGCGACGCCCAGCAGTACGGCGTAGGTGTTGCGGAAGCCGGTCATCAACTGCTCCACGGCGGCGGGAGAGACACGGGAGAGCGTGCCCGCGTACACCCGGCCGCGCAGCTCGGCGCTGACCGGCCCGGTCAGCACGCTCAGCGTGAGCGCCACGCTGAGCACGATCCCGACGTTCATGATCATGAGCCGGAAACCGTTCACCAGACCGAGGTTGCCGGCCGGCAGCGCGGCCATGACCTGGGTGGTGTTGCCGGTGAGGAACGTTCCGCTGCCGCACCCGCACAGGAACAGTCCCACCCCCACGACCCAGTACGGCGTGCCCGGCGCGGCGGACGGCATCAGTACGGCGAGCCCGGCGGCGCTCAGCAGCGCCCCTCCGACGGACAGCGCGTGCGGGGAGATCCGGCGGCCCAGGGCGCCGGCGAGCGGCGAGGCGACGGCCATGCCGACCGGGACCGGCAGGACGGACAGGGCGGCGGTGATCGGCCCGGCGTCCCTGGCGGCCCGGAAGTAGAGGGCGGCCAGCAGGATGAGCGACGCGCGGGCCAGCGCGTTGCAGAACGAGGCGGCGTTGGCGAAGGCCAGCATGCGCTCACCGAACAGCCGGACGTCGAGCACCGGCCGCGCGGCCCGGCGCTCCACCGCCACCAGCACCGGCACCAGGACCACCGCGACGACGGCGCCGGCGAGCGCGACGGGGCTGGACGGGCCGCGCGACCCCGCCTCCGACAGCGCGACGAGCGCGGCCGACAGCATGGCGAAGACGACCAGGTTCCCGGCCGCGTCCACCGGCTCGCGGGGGCCGGGGGCGACCCGGCGCAGCACGAACGCGCCCCAGACGAGGGCGAGCAGACCGGCGGGGACGTTCATCCAGAAGATCCACCGCCAGCCCGCCGTCTCGGCGACCAGGCCGCCCAGCGTGGGGCCGGCGAGCTGGGCGACGGAGAGGGTTCCGATGTAGACGCCCATGCCCTGGCTGAGCCGGTCGGGCGGGAAGGCGGCGGTGATGATCACCGTTCCGTTGGCCAGGATCATCGACGCCCCGATCGCCTGTACGGCCCGCATGGCGATCAGGAACCACACCCCCGGGGAGAGCCCGGCCAGCAGCGACCCCGCGGTGAAGAGCGCGAAACCCGCCAGGTAGACCTCCCTGCGCCCGAGCAGGTCGGCCACCCGGCCGAAGAACACCAGGCTGGCGGTGTTGACCAGCATGAAGGCCAGCAGGATCCACCCCGCGGCGAACGCGTCGGCATGGAAGTGCCCGACCACCTCGGGGAGCGCCACGTTGAGCGTGTTCCCCGCCACGCCGATCAGCACCAGGCCGAGACCGGTCACGGAGCAGACCAGCCACGCGTGGCGGAGCCGGGCGGCGTACTCGGGCGAGCCCGGCGTGTCCCGCGGGTCCGGCCGGTCCGGCGCGTTCCGCAGGTTCGGTGTGTCCGGCGGGTCCGAGGCTGCCCGGTCGCCGGGACGCGGGTCCTGGGGGGCGGAGACCATGCCGCCAGTCTGACGTACGGCGTGCCGGCGGCCCGGCCCCGGCGGCCAGACCGGACCGTAGCCGGTGGAGGACATACGGTGATGCCGAACTGTGATGTTTGCCACGTCATCTTTTGGAACGGTTCAAACGTGTATCAAGCGTATCCATAGATCACGCCAGTCCCTGGCGTCGCAGAAAGGAAGCCCAGTGGCTATTAAGTTGCCGGGCAGGCGCGCGATCACCGTCACGGCCGTCGGAATGCTGGCCGGAACGATGCTGACGGTCGGTGGCGGCAGCGCCGTCGCATCCTCGGCGGGCGAGGAGATCCACGCGTGCGTGAACAAGAAGACGCGCTACGCGCGCATCGTCAACGCCTCGGCCAGGTGCCGGACCACCGAGGTCCGGGTGACCTGGGGCGGGGAGGGCGGCGGCTCCCAGACCGTGAGCACCGCCGGCCCTCAGGGTCCCCAGGGTCCGCAGGGCAGGCCCGGTCCCGCCGGTCCGCAGGGTCCCCAGGGGCCGCGCGGCCTCCAGGGCAAGCAGGGTCCGCAGGGCGTGCCCGGTAAGGACGGTGCTCCCGGGGCGAAGGGTGAGCAGGGCGAGCGCGGCCTGCCCGGCAAGGACGGCAAGGACGGCCAGGACGGCGCTCCGGGCAAGGACGGTGCTCCCGGCAAGGACGGCGCCCCCGGCAAGCAGGGCGAGCGCGGCCTCCAGGGTCCCCGCGGCCTCCAGGGTCCCCGCGGCCTCCAGGGTGAGCGCGGTCTTCCGGGCAAGGACGGCCTCCCGGGTAAGGACGGTGCTCCCGGGGCGAAGGGCGAGCAGGGCGAGCAGGGCGAGCGCGGCCTGCCCGGCAAGGACGGTAAGGACGGCGCTCCGGGCAAGGACGGCACCCCCGGCAAGGACGGTCAGGACGGCGGCCTGGCGGCGGTCACGACCCGCCAGCAGAGCCAGCTCTTCAAGAGCGACGGATCCGTCTCGGTGAACTGCCAGGCCGGCGAGCTGGCCACCGGCGGCGGTTACTCCATCACCGGTGACGACAACTTCTCGATCGTGGCGTCGATGCCCAGCGGCAACGGCTGGTCGGCGAAGGTGAACAAGACCGGCCTCTTCCTCTCCGGGAACGGCTCCCAGGAGTCCGCCAAGAGCAGCTCTCCCGACTCCACCGGCTCCGCCAGGAGCTCCTCCACCCCCAACCCCACCCCGGGGGCCGGCGGCAAGGCGCAGGGCCTCGCCGCGCAGACCTTCACCTCCGCCACGGTCACCGTCTACGTGGTCTGCGCCAAGAAGGGCTGACACCCCGTACAGGATCGATGCCCGTGAACGGGCGACGCTCCGGGCGTGAGCGTCTCGCGCGCCGTATGTGACGACCGGCCGGGTCTCCTTTCGGAGGGGAGAGGCGACCCGGCTGGTCCCGTGCCCACCGTGCCCACCTTCGGCCGTCGAAGGCCCGTGGACGGGCTGTGGACGGGCTGTGGACGGACGACATGCCATCCGGCCGGTCGTCCGGGCAGGCGGGACGGCAGGCGGGACGGGCCGGCGGTTCCGGTGCTCGGAGGCGAGGACGCCCGCCGGTTCCGGAGCCCGCGGGCATGCCGTTCCGCCGGTCTGTCCGACCACCCGGCGTTATCCGGTCGGAGCGTTGACTATTGTCCGGTTCATGAGCTCTCACTATGACGTCGTCGTTCTCGGTGCCGGCCCCGGCGGATACGTGGCCGCCGTCCGGGCCGCCCAGCTGGGCCTCCGCACCGCGATCGTCGAGGAGCGGTACTGGGGCGGTGTCTGCCTCAACGTGGGGTGCATCCCCTCCAAGGCCCTGCTGCGCAACGCCGAACTGGCCCACCTGTTCACCCACGAGGCCAAGACGTTCGGCATCCAGGTCGACGGCCAGGTCACCTTCGACTACGGCGCCGCCTTCCAGCGCAGCCGCAAGGTGGCCGACGGACGCGTCAAGGGCGTCCACTACCTGATGAAGAAGAACGGCATCACCGAGTACGACGGGCGCGGCACCTTCACCGACGCCAACACGATCGAGGTGGCCAAGAGCGACGGCGGCACCGAGACGGTGACGTTCGACCACTGCATCATCGCCGCCGGCGCGACCACGAGGCTGCTGCCGGGCACCTCGGTGAGCGACCGGGTCGTGACCTACGAGGAGCAGATCCTCACCGAGAAGCTCCCCGAGAGCATCATCATCGCCGGAGCGGGCGCGATCGGCGTCGAGTTCGCCTACGTGATGCGCAACTACGGCGTCAAGGTGACGATCGTGGAGTTCCTCGACCGCATCGTCCCGCTGGAGGACGAGGAGGTTTCGGCGGAGCTGGCCAAGCGCTACAAGCGGCTCGGCATCGAGGTGCTGACCTCGACGCGGGTGGAGTCCATCGACGAATCGGGCGACAAGGTGCGCGTGACGGTCTCGCGGGACGGCTCGCAGCAGGTCCTGGAGGCCGACAAGGTCATGCAGGCGATCGGCTTCCAGCCGCGCGTCGAGGGCTACGGGCTGGAGCGGACCGGGGTCGCGCTGACCGAGCGCGGGGCCATCGAGATCGACGGCCGGTGCCGTACGAACGTGCCGCACATCTTCGCCATCGGCGACGTGACCGCCAAGCTGATGCTCGCGCACACGGCCGAGGCCATGGGCGTCATCGCGGCGGAGACCATCGGCGACGCCGAGACGATGGAGCTCGACTACGTCATGATCCCGCGGGCGACGTACTGCCAGCCCCAGGTCGCCAGCTTCGGCTACACCGAGACGCAGGCCCGGGAGCTGGGCTACGACGTCAAGGTCGCGAAGTTCCCCTTCACCGCCAACGGCAAGGCCCACGGACTGGGCGACGCCACCGGGTTCGTCAAGCTCATCAGCGACGCCCGGTACGGCGAGCTGATCGGCGCCCACATGATCGGCCCGGACGTCACCGAGTTGCTGCCCGAGCTGACCCTGGCCCAGCAGTGGGACCTCACGGTCCACGAGGTGGCCCGCAACGTCCACGCCCACCCCACGCTCAGCGAGGCGGTCAAGGAGGCGGTCCACGGGCTCGCCGGCCACATGATCAACATGTGAGGCATCCGGGGGAGGCCGCCGGAGACGGCAGGGGAGGCGCGGGCCCGGCCCGCGCCTCCCCTTCGCTTTCTCCGGAGGACCGTTTTCCTCCGGAGGGCCGCCTGCTTCCGGAAGGCCGGCTCATTCCTGAGAGCCGCCTTCTTCCGGGAGGGGCCGGCCCTCAGGAAACGGCCGGCCCCTCCCGGAAGACCGGCCCCTTTGAAGAGATCAGCCGAAGATGCCCGGCAGGGTGGCCTCGTGGGTCTCCCGCAGCTCGGCGACCGGGATGGCCGGAACGCCCTCGACGGCCAGCGAGGAGCCGCCGGTGACGCCCAGGTTCAGGCAGGGCACCTCGTGGGCGGCGCACAGCTCGGCGAAGGCGTCGAAGGACTCGGGCCGCACCGTCACCAGCGCGCGCGCCGGCGACTCGCTGAACAGGTCGGTGAACGCGTCGTCACCCGGCAGCGAGACCGAGCAGCCGATGCCGTGGGCGAGGACGGCCTCGGCCAGCGCGACGGCCAGCCCGCCGTCGGACAGGTCGTGCGACCCGGTCAGCAGGCCCCGGGTGGCGGCGTCGGTCAGGACGCGGGCGAGGGCGCGCTCGGCCTCCAGGTTCGCCTGGGGCGGCAGGCCGCCGAGGTGGCCGTGGAGGACGTGGGCCCACTCCGAGCCGCCGAACTCCGGAAGGGTGTCACCCAGCAGGACGACCCGGTCGCCCTCGCCGGTGAAGCCGTTCCTGACCCGCAGGGCCACGTCGTCGATCACGCCCAGCACGCCGACGACCGGGGTCGGGTGGATCGCGGTGGTGCCCGTCTGGTTGTAGAACGACACGTTCCCGCCGGTCACCGGCACGCCGAGGGTCTTGCAGGCGTCGGCCAGGCCGCGGGTGGCCTCGGCGAACTGCCACATGACCTCCGGGTCCTCCGGGGAGCCGAAGTTCAGGCAGTCGGTCACCGCGAGCGGCCGCGCGCCGGTCACGGCGACGTTGCGGTACGCCTCCGACAGGGCGAGCTGGGCCCCGGCGTAGGGGTCGAGGCGGGCGTAGCGGCCGTTGCCGTCGGTGGCCAGCGCGATGCCCCGGACCGTCTCCTCGGCGCCCGGCATGACCTCGCTGATCCGCAGCACGCCCGCGTCGGCGGGCTGGGCCAGCACGGTGTTGCCCCGGACGTAGCGGTCGTACTGGGAGGTCACCCACTCCTTCGACGCGAGGTTCGGCGAGCCGAGCAGCGTGAGCAGCGTCGCCCGCAGGTCGTCGGGGCGCGGCAGGCGGGCCGGGTCGTCGGCGTTCAGCGCGGCCTGGCCGGCGGGCTCGTGGAACGGCCGCTCGTAGACCGGGCCCTCGTCGGCGGCGGTGCCCGGCGGGATGTCCACGATGGTCTCGCCGTACCAGGTCATCACCAGTCGGCCGCCGTCGGTGACCTCGCCGATGACGGTGGCGGGGATGTCCCACTTGGCGCAGATCGCCATGAAGGCGTCGATGTCGTCGGGGGTGACGACCGCCATCATGCGCTCCTGCGACTCGCTCATCAGGATCTCCTCGGGCCGCAGCGACGGGTCGCGCAGCGGGACGAGGTCGAGCCGGACGTCCATGCCGCCGGTGCCCTTGGCCGCGAGCTCGGTGGTGGCGCAGGAGACGCCGGCCGCGCCGAGGTCCTGGATGCCGACGACCACGTCGGCCTGGTACAGCTCCAGGCAGCACTCGATCAGCAGCTTCTCCATGAACGGGTCGCCGACCTGGACGCTGGGCCGCTTGGCCTGCGACTCGTCCTCGAAGGTCGCGCTGGCCAGCACGGACGCGCCGCCGATGCCGTCGGGGCCGGTCAGCGCGCCGAACAGCACGACCTTGTTGCCCGGCCCGGGGGCGGTGGCCAGCTTGATCTGGTCCTTGCGGAGCAGGCCCACGCACAGGGCGTTGACCAGCGGGTTGCCGATGTAGCAGGGGTCGAAGACGACCTCGCCGCCGATGTTGGGCAGGCCCAGGCAGTTGCCGTAGTGGCTGATGCCCTCCACCACGCCGGGCAGCACCCGCCGGGTGTCGGGGGCGTCGGCCGCGCCGAACCGCAGGGCGTCCATCACCGCGATCGGCCGGGCGCCCATCGACATGATGTCGCGGACGATGCCGCCGACGCCGGTCGCCGCGCCCTGGTGCGGCTCGACGTACGACGGGTGGTTGTGCGACTCGATCTTGAAGGTGGCGGCCCAGCCGTCGCCGATGTCCACCACGCCGGCGTTCTCGCCCATGCCGACGAGCAGCGCGTCGGAGGCGGGGGCCTTGGCGCCGAACTGGCGCAGGTGCACCTTGGAGGACTTGTAGGAGCAGTGCTCGCTCCACATGACGCTGTAGATGGCCAGCTCCGAGCTCGTCGGGCGGCGGCCGAGGATCTGCCGGACCCGCTCGTACTCGTCGGTCTTCATGCCCAGCTCGGCGTACGGCTGGCGCTCGTCGGGGGTGTCCTCGGCCCGCTTGACGGTGTCGAGGGTCACGCCGTGCTCGCCGGGTCGCTCGCTCACAGGTTCACCAGCCTCTTCAGGATCGAGGAGAAGAATCCGCGGCCGTCCGTGCTCGGGGCGCCGGTGAGGTCCTCGACCGCGTGCTCGGGGTGGGGCATGAGACCGACGATGTTGCCCGCCTCGTTGCGGATGCCCGCGATGTCGTTCATGGAGCCGTTGGGGTTGCCCCCGGCGTAGCGGAAGACGACCTGGCCACCGGCCTCCAGCGCCGCCAGGGTCGCCGCGTCGGCGACGTAGCGGCCCTCGCCGTGCTTGATCGGCAGCACGATCTCCTGGCCCTCGGTGAAGTCGGAGGTCCAGGGGGTGCCGGTGCTCTCGACGCGGACGCGCTGGTCCCGGCAGATGTAGTGGAGTCCGGCGTTGCGCATCAGCGCGCCGGGCAGCAGGTGGGCCTCGCAGAGGATCTGGAAGCCGTTGCAGGTGCCGAGGACCGGGAGCCCGGCCCTCGCGGCGGGGATCAGCTCCTCCATCAGCGGCGCGAACCGGGAGATGGCCCCGCACCGGAGGTAGTCGCCGTAGGAGAACCCGCCGGGCAGGAAGACCGCGTCCACCCCCTTGAGGTCGGGGTCCGCGTGCCAGAGCGGCACGGCCTCGCCACCGGCGTGCCGTACGGCACGGGCCGCGTCCTGATCGTCAAGAGTCCCGGGAAAAGTGACGACGCCCACGCGGGCAGCACTCATGACAGCGTTCCCCTCCACAAACGAGCGCCGCGCCGGCCGTCTCACCCAGCGGACGGCGGTCTGCGGCGGTGCGCCCAGGCTATCCGCTCGCCGGAGATGAGGACGCACGGGATCCGTCCGATCGCACAACCCGCCGCATCCCACGGAGGCGCACCTTGGAGGATCGCACAAACCGTCCCTGTCAGGTCACACCCGGAAAGGCCCGGCCGTACGGCGGGTCAGACGGCGGCGAGCGCCCGCTGACGGGGGATGACCGGCTCGTCGTCCCAGGCCAGGTGCTTGCACAGGTGCACGGTGGTCCCCTGGCCGGGGGTGATGCCGAAGGAGATCTCGTCCACCACGGCCTGCATGATCAGGATGCCCCGGCCGTGCTCGGCGTCCGTCGGGGGATACTGCTCGGGCACCCTCGGCAGCCCGTGGCCGCGGTCGATGATGCGGACGTCGCAGCGGCCGTGCCCGATCGAGACCTCGACCAGATAGCGGTTGGCGGGCCCGCCGTGACGGACCGCGTTGGCGCACGCCTCGGTCACCGCGAGGAGGATGTCGGAGACGCAGCTCTCGGCGACGCCGAGCGAACGCAGGGCGTCGCCCAGCGCCCGCCGGACCATGGGAATACCCATGGCCTCCCTCGGCAGTGCCAATGAGAACTCGATATCCACCGGATTCCTCCCGGGGCCAGACGTCACCCTGTCAAGGCTTCCCCACAGATTCCGGGCTAACCGCAAAATAACCCTGATCTTATTTAGCGTTGGTCAAGCCGTGGGATTACGGCCATCCATCACGGAACCCTCCCGGCGGAATGCCGCGTGAACCGCGCCGTGGTGACACGGCGCGGTCCGGCGGGCGGAACACGCCGCCCGGCGGCGTCATCCCCGGCTCCCGCCACGGCCCGCGACCCGCGGAACCGCCTCGCGGACCGGCAGGGGGCCCTACGACTCGGCCGGCTCCACGGTGACGGTGTAGTCCTCGATCACGGTGTTGGCCAGCAGGGTCTCGGCCATCTTCCGGACGTCGGCGAGTGCGGCGTCGTCGGCGGGGCCGTCGAGTTCGACCTCGAACCGCTTGCCCTGCCGTACCGAGGCGACGCCGGAGAAGCCCAGCCGCGGCAGCGCGCGGGCGATCGCCTGACCCTGCGCGTCGAGAATCTCGGGCTTGAGCATGACGTCGACGATGACGCGCGCCACGGTGTTCCTCCTGCTGGGAGCGGGGACGGATCGGGGCCTCAAGCGTAGCCGCCCGCGGCGGCGACTCGTCGCCGGGCCGGGCGTCCCGGCGTGCGGGCGTGGGCCGGGGCCGGGCGTCCCCGGGCGGGCGTAAGCGGGGCGCCTGTCGGGAACGGGGAGCTTATGGATGCCGGGACAGGTCTTGCGCGCAGGTATGTGACCTCTGCCACGATGTCCACAAACGCATACGAACCACCATCATTCGGTTCGCATGCTTCCCTGACCGGCCGGGCAGAGGCGGAGAACCCGTCCCGACGGCCCCGAGCACACAGGAGAGGCGCGTGACAACCGAGGCCCCTCGTGGTGCGGAAGCACCCCCGGAACTCGTCCAGCTGCTGACCCCCGAAGGCGAACGGGTCGAGCATCCCGACTACGACATCGATCTGACCCCCGAGGAGGTCCGCGGCCTGTACCGGGACCTGGTCCTGGTGCGCCGCGTCGACCTGGAGGCGGTCGCCCTGCAACGCCAGGGGGAGCTGGGGATCTGGGCCTCGCTGCTCGGCCAGGAGGCGGCGCAGATCGGCTCGGGCAGGGCGCTCGCCGAGTCGGACATGGTCTTCCCGACCTACCGCGAGCACGGCGTGGCCTGGTGCCGGGGCGTCGACCCGGTCAACCTCCTCGGACTGTTCCGCGGGGTCAACCACGGCGGCTGGGACCCCGCCGAGCACAACTTCCACCTCTACACCATCGTGATCGGCAGCCAGACCCTGCACGCCGTCGGCTACGCCATGGGCGTCCAGCGCGACGGCGCCGTCGGGGAGAACGGCGCCGCCACGATCGCCTACTTCGGCGACGGCGCCACCTCCCAGGGGGACGTGAACGAGTCGTTCATCTGGGCGTCGGTGTTCAACGCGCCGATCGTGTTCTTCTGCCAGAACAACCAGTGGGCCATCTCCGAGCCGCTGGAGAAGCAGTCGCGGATCCCGCTGTACCGGCGGGCCAGCGGCTTCGGCTTCCCCGGCGTCCGGGTCGACGGCAACGACGTCTTCGCCTGCCTGGCGGTCACCCGCAAGGCGCTGGCCGACGCCAGGTCCGGGCAGGGCCCGATGATGATCGAGGCGTTCACCTACCGGATGGGCGCCCACACCACCTCCGACGACCCGACCCGCTACCGCCTGGCCGACGAGCTGGAGGCGTGGAAGCTCAAGGACCCGATCGAGCGGGTCCGCGCCTACATGTTCAAGAACCGGATCGCCGACCAGGACTTCTTCGACGCGATCGACGCCGAGGCCGACGAGCTGGGTCGTGACGTGCGCAAACGCTGTCTCGAACTGCCCGATCCTGAGCCCCTGGCCATCTTCGACCACGTCTACGCCGAGCCCCACCGGCTGATGGACGAGGAGCGCGCTCAGTTCGCCGCCTACCTGGAGGGGTTCGAGGGATGACGACTCTCACGCTGGCGAAGGCGCTCAACGAGGGCATGCGCAAGGCCATGGAGGACGACCCCAAGGTCCTCGTCATGGGCGAGGACGTGGGCAAGCTCGGCGGGGTGTTCCGGGTCACCGACGGGCTGCAGAAGGACTTCGGCGAGCAGCGGGTCATCGACACCCCCCTGGCCGAGTCCGGCATCATCGGCACCGCGATCGGCCTGGCGCTGCGCGGCTACCGCCCGGTCTGCGAGATCCAGTTCGACGGCTTCGTCTTCCCCGCGGCCGACCAGATCATCACCCAGCTCGCCAAGATGCCGCTGCGCTCGCTGGGCAAGCTGAAGCTGCCCGTCGTCGTGCGCATCCCCTGCGGCGGCGGCATCGGCGCGGTGGAGCACCACAGCGAGTCCCCCGAGGCGTACTTCACCCACACCGCCGGCCTGCGGGTCGTGGCCTGCTCCAACCCCGCCGACGGCTACACGATGATCCAGCAGGCGATCCGGTGCGAGGACCCCGTCATCTTCTTCGAGCCCAAGCGGCGCTACTGGGAGAAGGCCGACGTCGACACCTCCGCCCCCGCCGACGGCTGGACGCCGTTCGACCAGGCCCGCGTCGTACGGCCCGGCGCCGACGCCACCCTGCTGGCGTACGGACCCATGGTGCGGACCTGCCTGGAGGCCGCGGCGGCGGCCGAGGAGGACGGCCGCTCCGTGGAGGTCGTCGACCTGCGCTCGCTCAACCCGCTGGACATCGACCGGGTCGCCGAGTCGGTCGTCAGGACCGGGCGCTGCGCGGTGGTGCACGAGGCGCCGGTCTTCAACGGGTTCGGCGCGGAGATCGCCGCCCGGCTCACCGAGCGGTGCTTCTACAACCTGGAGGCCCCGGTGCTGCGCGTCGGCGGGCCGTCCACGCCGTACCCGCCCTCCCGGCTGGAGGACCACTACCTGCCCGACCTGGACCGGGTCCTCGACGCCGTCGACCGCCTGTTCGCGTTCTGAGGGGGGACGAGGATGAAGGAGTTCAAGCTCCCCGACGTGGGCGAGGGTCTGACCGAGGCGGAGATCGTCCGCTGGCACGTCAAGCCCGGCGACCCGGTCAAGGTCAACCAGATCATCGTGGAGATCGAGACGGCCAAGGCCGTCGTCGAGCTGCCCTGCCCGTTCGAGGGCGTGGTGGCCGCCCTGATGGCCGACGAGGGCGAGACCGTCGACGTCGGCAGGCCGATCATCTCGGTGGACGACGGCTCCGGCCCCGCCGCGGCCCCGGCCGCCGGTACGGCCGCCCGCGCGGAGGCCCTGGCCGAGGACATGGTGCCCGAGCCCGCCGCGGCGGACGAGCCGCCCGAGGGGAAGCGCCAGCCCGTCCTGGTCGGCTACGGCGTCAAGCCCGGTGCGGCCCGCCGCCGTCCCCGGAAGTCCTCGGCGGCCCCTCCGGCGGTCTCGTCCGCGGGGGCCTCCGCCGCCCCTCCGGCGGCTCCGGAAGCGGCTGCGGCGGCTCCGGAGGCGGTCCCGCCGGCGTGGGGAGGCGTTCCGGCGGCCCCGGCCGTTCCCGCCGTCCCGGTGCGGCCGGCCCCGGTACGGCCGGCGCCGGAGCCCGGCCTCCAGGAGACGCCGGCCGCGGGCCCGGCGGCGCGGCGGGCCGCCGTGCTCGCCAAGCCCCCGGTGCGCAAGCTGGCCAGGGACCTCGGGGTCGACCTGGCGGCCGTGTCCCCGACCGGTCCGCACGGCACGATCACCCGCGAGGACGTCCACGCCGTGGCCGACGCGGCGTCCGGAGCCGGCCGTACGGCCCCGCAGGCGGCCGAGCGGGCGGTCCCGGCCGCGCGCGGCGGTGAGGAGCGGATCCCGATCAAGGGGGTGCGCCGGGCGACCGCGCAGGCCATGACGGCCTCGGCGTTCACCGCGCCGCACGTCACCGAGTTCCTCCAGGTGGACGTCACCGGCACGATGGAGGCCGTGGCCCGGCTGCGGGCGCTGCCCGACTTCGCCGAGGTGAAGGTCTCGCCGCTGCTGCTGGTGGCCAAGGCGGTGCTCGTCGCCGCGCGGCGGTACCCGATGATCAACTCGACGTGGGACGAGGTCGCCCAGGAGATCGTGGTCAAGCACTACGTGAACCTCGGCATCGCCGCGGCCACCCCGCGCGGCCTGCTCGTTCCCAACGTCAAGAACGCGCACGAGCTATCGCTGCCGGACCTCGCCCGGGCCATCGGCTCCCTCGCCGAGACGGCCAGGGCCGGCCGTACCCAGCCCGCCGACATGTCCGGGGGCACGATCACGATCACGAACGTGGGCGTGTTCGGTGTGGACGCGGGCACCCCGATCCTCAACCCGGGCGAGTCGGCGATCCTGGCGTTCGGCCAGGTCAGGGACCTGCCCTGGGTGGTGGACGGGCAGGTCGTGCCCCGCAGGGTCTGCACGCTCGCGCTCTCCTTCGACCACCGGGTCATCGACGGTGAGCTCGGCTCGCTCTTCCTGCGCGACATCGGGGCCATGCTGGAGGACCCGCTCCGCATGCTCGCCTGGAGCTGACCCCGTAGAACGAGCAGAAGGCGGCCGGTTTCTTTGAACAGGCCGGTTTCCGCGAAACGCGGGCCCGTCCCCGGGAAAAGGGGACGGGCCCGCGGCGGGGCTCCGATCCTGGGAAATACCACCCCGTGAAACAGCGTCCCGAAACCTTTTGGCCTGTTTCTTGGGGTGGTTTTTCCATATGGGCCGGAAAGGCGGGCGCGCCCTTCCGGCCGTGCGGTTCTCAGGCGCCCGTCAGGCGCCGCGGGTTTTTACCACCAGTCGTCCCAGCCCCAGCCGCCGCCACCGCCGCAGCCGCCGCCGCAGCCGCCGCACCTGCGCCACCCGCAGCCGCAGCGACGGCAACCGCAACCACGGCGGCAGCAGCCGCATCCGGTGACGAAGTTGGAGGCGGTGACCCCCTGGACGGCCGGGGTCGAGGTGGTGGTCGAGGACGACGCCTGCGCCGGCCCGGCGACGAGGGCTCCCGCGATGAGCCCGGCGCCCATCAGGCCCGTGACGAACGAGGCGGCCGTTCTGCTTTTCATGCGGTCCTCCGATTCCACGAGAAGACGTGACCCGTCCTCCTGGATTGCTGGACAGTTCACAGCGTGCCGGAGGCGGAGCGATCAAGTCACCGCAAATCACCTATAGGTTGGCAAAGGCGCACAGATGTGTATAAATAACAAATAAATAGCAGATATCCAGGCATTTCAGACAGATAGTACGGCGGGGTCGAACGCCGGGGTGGAACGGTTGCGGCGGGGTGCCGGAGGGCCGCGGAGGGCCCGGCCGTACGCTGACGGGGCATCCGAGCGAAGGGAAGCCCATGTTCCGTCACGTCGTGCTGTTCACCTGGTCCGAGACGGCCACCGAGGAGCAGAAGGCCGCGGTCGCGACCGAGCTGCGCCGGCTCCCGGGGATCATTCCGGAGATCCGCTCCTACGCCGTCGGGGCCGACGCGGGCGTGAACCCGGGCAACCACGATTTCGCGGTCGTCGCCGACTTCGACAGCTCCGAGGACTACCTGGTCTACCGCGATCACCCGGCCCACCAGGCGGTGATCGCCGAGCACGTCAAGCCGATCCTGGCCTCACGGGCGGCCGTGCAGTACGTCGGCTGACCTCGGCCGGAGGTACGGCGGGCCCCGGGAGCGCCGTCTAGCCGGTCGTGTCGTCAGGCCGCCGTCACAGCTCCGGCGGGTGGTTCTCCCGGTGCATCAGGCGGCCCTCCGACGTCGCCCCGCGCCGGGGCGCCAGCACCACGCTCAGCACCACTCCGACGGCGCCGACGATCATGAAGATGACCCCGATGACGTCGATGTGCACGTTGTCGCCGAGGACGTCGGGTTCGATGGCGAACCGGAGGATGGCGCCGATCGTGAGGAAGAAGATGCTGACCCCGACACCCATCGGACCCTCCGGACACACGTAGTGAGCAGGCAAAGAGAGCGTCTGCGATCTCTCATACCCCTTCCCGCGCGATCCCACCACCGGCGCGGTACGGGCCCGTCCGGAAGACCCGGGAGCGGAGGACCGGAAAGGGCTCGGGGCGGCGGGCGGGGCGAAGCGCCGGGTGGCCGGAGGCGGCGGTGAGCCGAGGGGCGGGACACGGCGGGGAGGCCGGGAACCCGGGAGGCGGCGGGGAGGCCGGGAGCCGGGAGGCGGCGGGTAGGCCGGGAATCCGGAACCGGCGGGAACCCGGAACCGGCGGGAACGCGGACGGGGGGCGGTCCCGCGGGCGGGACCGCCCCCCGTCACCGCCTGCCGCGGGAGCGGGGCGTCTTCGGGAAGGGCCGGGATCGGCGGGCCGGAAGGCCGGGCCGGCGGATCAGAAGGCCTCTTCGGGCAGCTCCATCAGGTCCTGGTTCGTCGCGGCGAGCACCCGGCGCTCGGCGGCGAGGCGGGGCAGGACGGTCTGGGCGAAGAACGAGGCCGCCGCGACCTTCCCGGCGTAGAACGCCTTGTCCCGGTCGGACTCGCCGAGCGCGGAGAGGGCCACCTCGGCCTGGCGCAGCAGCAGCCAGCCGATCACCACGTCGCCCAGGGCGAGCAGGAACCGGGTGGTGTTGAGGCCGACCTTGTAGACCTCCTGCGGCGTCTCCAGCGAGGCGATGGTCCAGCCGGCCATCATGTCGGCCATGGCCTTGACCTCGTCCGCGGCCTCGCCGAGGAGCTTGCGCCCCTCCTTGAGGCGGCCGTTGCCGGCGTCGGAGGCGGCGAACGCCTTGATGTCGCCGTACAGCGTGCCGAGGGCGACGCCCTGGTTGCGCATGACCTTGCGGAAGAACAGGTCCATGCCCTGGATCGCGGTGGTGCCCTCGTAGAGGGAGTCGATCTTGGCGTCCCGGATGTACTGCTCGATCGGGTAGTCCTGGAGGTAGCCGGAGCCGCCCAGGGTCTGCAGCGAGCGGGCGAGCAGCTCGTAGGAGCGCTCGGAGCCGACGCCCTTGACCAGCGGGAGCAGCAGGTCGTTCATGGCCTCGGCGTGCTCGTCGCGACGGCCCTCGAACGCGGCGATCTGCACGTCGTCCTGGTAGGTCGCGGTCAGCAGGACCAGTGCGCGCATGCCCTCGGCGTACGACTTCTGGAGCATGAGCTCGCGGCGGACGTCCGGGTGGTGGGCGATGGTGACGCGCGGAGCGGTCTTGTCGGCCATCTGGGTGAGGTCGGCACCCTGCACCCGCTGCCTGGCGTACTCCAGGGCGTTCAGGTAGCCGGTGGAGAGAGTGGCGATCGCCTTGGTGCCGACCATCATGCGGGCGTGCTCGATGATCATGAACATCTGCTTGATGCCCTCGTGCACGTCGCCGACCAGCGTGCCGATGGCCGGGTGCTTCTCGCCGAAGGTGAGCTCGCAGGTCGTGGAGACCTTCAGGCCCATCTTCTTCTCGACGTTGGTGACGTAGACGCCGTTGCGCTCGCCCGGCTCCCCGGTCGCGAGGTCCACGTGGTACTTCGGGACCAGGAACATCGACAGGCCCTTGGTGCCGACGCCGTGCCCCTCGGGACGGGCCAGCACGAGGTGGAAGATGTTGTCGGCCATGTCGTGCTCGGCGCTGGTGATGAAGCGCTTGACACCCTCGATGTGCCAGGTGCCGTCGGGCTGCTGAACGGCCTTGGCGCGGCCGGCGCCCACGTCGGAGCCGGCGTCGGGCTCGGTGAGGACCATCGTGGCGCCCCACTGGTGCTCGATGGCCAGCTCGGCGAAGCGCTTCTGGTCCTCGGTGCCGATCGTGTGCAGCACGTGGGCGAAGGCGGGGCCGCTGGAGTACATCCAGATTGCCGGGTTGGCGCCGAGCACCAGCTCGGCGATCGCCCAGTTGACGCTGCTGGGCAGGCCGGGGCCGTTCAGCTCGGCGGGCAGGCCGAGGTTGGTCCACCCGGCGTCACGGTAGGCGGCGAAGGACCTCTTGAAACCCTCCGGCATGGTGACGGTGCCGGAGGCCGGGTCGAACACCGGCGGCCGGCGGTCGCCCTCCTCGAAGGAGTCGGCCAGCACACCGGTGGCGAGGCGGTTCACCTCGTCCAGGACGCTGCGCACGACGTCCTCGTCGATGTCGGCGAACAGGCCGCCGCCCAGGATGTCCCGGCGCCCGAACACCTCGAAGAGATTGAACTCCAGGTCACGGATGTTGCTCTTGTAGTGGCCCATGGGGTCGGCTCCTTCACACGGGTGAACCGGGACGCTTGCATACTCGCCAGTAACCTTACCGACAATGCTACCCGCGAGTAACCCCTAAAAAACGGCAACGATGGGACGTTTGTCACACCTCCTCGGGGAAGCCTTCTCCCATGGGGCTTCCTGGGTTCCGCCATGCCGACCTGCCGGACGCGCAACCGCTGCGCAAAGTGCTCGGGCCGGGGGTGATCGCCGCGGGAGTGGGCCTGGCCTCGGGGGAGTTCGTCATCTGGCCCTACATCTCCGCCAACGTCGGCCTCGTCTTCCTGTGGGCCGCGGTCGTGGGCGTGGTCGCCCAGTACTTCCTCAACATGGAGATCGAGCGCTACACCCTGGCCACCGGGGAGACCGCGCTCACCGGGTTCAGCCGGCTCGGCCGCCACTGGGGCCTGGTGTTCGCCCTCATGGCGGTGCTGGCCAACATCTGGCCCGGCTGGGCCACCAGCTCGGCCACCGTCCTCACCTACGCCGTGGGCCGCGGCGACGTCACGATCATCGCGGTGGTGGAGCTGCTGGTGATCGCGGCGGCGCTGACCCTCTCCCCGGTCGTCTACCGGACCCTGGAGGCCACCCAGTTCATCAAGGTCGGCGCGGTCCTCCTCTTCCTGGTCATCGCGCTGTTCCTGGCCATCACCGGCGACGCCTACCGCGGGCTGGGCGAGGCGGTCACCCACGTCGGCCAGGTCCCGGGCCAGCTCGGCGCGGCCCTCGTGCTCGGCGCGATGGCCTTCGCCGGCGCCGGAGGCGGGCAGAACCTGGTGCAGAGCAACTGGATCAGGGACAAGAACATGGGGATGGGCGAGCGCATCCCGCGCCTGGTCTCCCCGGTGACCGGTGAGGACCAGGCCGCCCCCGCCACCGGCTACACCTTCGAGCCGGACGAGGGCAACCTCGGCCGCTGGCGCGCGTGGTGGCGGGTGGCCAACACCGAGCAGCTCGTCTCGTTCGTGGCCATCACCATCGTCACGATCTTCCTGATGTCGATGCTGGCCTACTCCACGGTCTTCGGCGCCCAGACCGCGAACGACATCACCTTCCTCAAGACCGAGGGTGAGGTGCTCGGCCAGCGGCTGTCGTGGTTCGGCGTCTTCTTCTGGGCGGTGGGCGCGCTGTCGCTGTTCGCGGCCAGCATGGGCATCTGCGACTACGTCGCCCGGATGGTCGCCGACGTGGTCAAGACGGTCTACCTGCCCGAGAGCACCCGCTGGACCGAGAGCCGCGTCTACAGCCTCGTCGTCTGGTTCATCGTGCTGTTCGGCATCGCGATGCTCACCGTCGGCTTCGACCAGCCGATCACACTGCTGGTCATCTCGGCCAGCGTCGGCGGGATCATGATGTTCCTGTACTCGGCGCTGCTGGCCCTGCTGAACCGCAAACTGCTCCCCGGGCCCATCAGGATCCGCGGGTACCGGCTGGTCATCGTGCTGCTGACCTTCGCCTTCTTCGGCTACTTCTCCGTCCTGACGCTGATCGACCAGTTCGGCAAGCTTTTCTGACGCCGGTCCCGGGCCCTCCGGAGCCGCGGTCCGGGACACGCCCGGACGTGCCGCTCGCGGTCACGGGACGCCGCGGACGCGCCGCCGTACGCTCGGGACATGACGAAGTCGTACGGCGGGGCGGGCGGACGAGGGCCGGTGGATGACGCGCCGGTGGACGGGCGGCCGGTCAACGGCCTGGCGGCCGACGAGCGGGCGGTGGACGAGGGGTGGCGCGCGGACCTCGCGCGGTGGGACATCCCCGAGCACATCCTCAGGCGGGCCCCGGGGAGTCCCTGGGGGCACTCCCCGGCGCGGTTCGCCCAGCGCACCGAGCACGCGCTCGCCGCCCCCGAGGGCCCGTCCCTGGACAGGGTCGCCGAGGCCCTGCCCGCCGGGGGGAGTGTGCTCGACGTGGGCGCCGGCACCGGGGCGGCCTCGCTGCCGCTGGCCGGCCGCCTGGGGGAGCTGGTCGCGGTGGACGTCTCCGCGGAGATGCTGGCCGAACTGACGCCCCGGGCCGAACGGCTCGGCGTCCCGGTCCGCACGGTGCCGGGCCGCTGGCCCGACGTGGCGGACCGCACCCCGGTGGCCGACGTCGCGATCGCCGCCCACGTCGTCTACAACGTCCCCGACCTGGCCGCGTTCCTGTCCGAGCTGACCCGTCACGCCCGGCGCCGGGTCGTCCTGGAGCTCACCGAGCGCCACCCGATGAGCTGGCTCGCCCCGCTGTGGCGGCACTTCCACGGCCTTCCCCGTCCCGCCCGGCCGACCGTCCACGACCTGGTGGCCGTCGCCGGGGCGCTCGGCCACGAGGTCGGCCACGAGTCCCGCGCGGCTCCGCTGCCCCGCTACGCGTCGCTGGACGAGCTCGCCGAAAGCGCCTGCCGCCGGCTCTGCCTCGCCCCGAACCGGGCGGGGGAGGTGGCCGAGGCCGCGGTCGCCCTGGGGATGTGGCCGCTCCCGCGCGATCGGTGGTTCACGGTGTGGTGGGAGACGGCCTGAGAGCCGCACCGCGTAACCTGTTTGACGGCTTAGGTGGTGTCGCGGTTAGGTGGCGGGCATGATTGAGATCCCCTACGTGACCTTCGACTGCGCCGAGCCGTACGAGCTTGCGACCTTCTGGAGCCAGGCCACCGGGCGGCCGATCCACCCCGACGACGACGCCTCCGACGACGAGGTCCTCGTGCCGGGCACGCCCGGCCTGCTGTTCATCAGGGTCCCCGAGGGCAAGACGGTCAAGAACCGGGTCCACCTGGACGTCACCGGGTCCGGCGGCACGACCCGGGAGGAGGAGGTGGAGCGCCTGCTGAAACTCGGCGCCACGGTCCACGACGACCGGCGCGCCGCCGATGGCAGGGGCTGGGTGACCATGCTCGACCCCGAGGGCAACGAGTTCTGCGTCTGCCGCGCCGAGTACGAGAAGTCCTGACGCGCCGGTCCCCGCGCGCGGCGCGTGACGGTCCGGGAAGGCGCGCTGGTCCCGGGAAGGCGTGACGGTCCCGGGAAGGCGTGACGGTTCCGGGAAGGCGTGACGGTCCCGGGAGGCGCGCTGGTCCCGGGGGGCGTCGCGATCCCGTGGGGGGCCGGAGCTCTTGAGGAGGCGCCGGTCCCGGCACGGCGGCGGGGTCTTGCCGGAATGATGTTCGCTCCGGAATGCTGCGGTCATGAGCCCCCCGAGCGCGTCCGCGAGCATCAGCGTCTCGGCGCCGCCCGAGACGGTCTACGAGCTCGTCACCGGTGTCACGGACATGAGCGGCTGGAACGTCGAGTGCGAGAGCGCCGAGTGGGTCGGCCCGATCCGCGGGCCGCGACCCGGCGCGAGGTTCCGCGGGCACAACAGGAACGGCCGGCGGCGGTGGTCCACGCTCTGCACGGTCACCGTCGCCGATCCCCACCGGGTCTTCGCCTACGGCGTCCGCGCGGGCGGCCTGCTGGACGTGGCGATCTGGCGCTTCGAGATCACCCCCTCCGAGACCGGCTGCCACGTGGAGCAGAGCACCTGGGACACCCGCGGTCCCGTCATGCGGCTGCTGGGCGGGCTCGTCTCAGGGGTCCGCGACCGGGCCGCCCACAACCGGGCCAACATGCTGCGGACCCTGGAACGCCTGAAGGCGGCGGCGGAGGCGGCCGCGCCGCCGTCCACGGGCGGCTGAACGCCCCGCCCGCGCTCAGCCGCCGTACGGCAGGGAGCGCTGGTCGCGGCCACGCCCCCGGAAGAACAGGGTCAGGAACGCGGTGATGAGGTACACCGCGACGCCGCCCTGGAGCGCGTCGAGCGCCGCGCCGAACACGCCCTCGCCGTCCACGACGAGCTGGACCGGATACATGAGCGCGGCGGCCCCGAGCGCCGGGTAGAGCGAGAAGCGCCAGGGGTGGCGCAGGGCCCAGAGGCGGGCCTGCCGGGTCACCCGGTCCCCCTTCTCGGGCCTGGAGACCGCGCCGATCGACGCGACCAGGCTGAACAGGCCGATGCCGAGCACCAGCGCCCAGGCGAGGTCGGCGGATCCCGGCAGCACCCAGCCGAGGCCGAAGTTGACGGCCGCGACGGTGCCGCCGGTCACCGCGGCGGCCTTCCAGGGTGCGCCGTGCAGGGCGGCTCCGGCGAGTGAGATCTCGTCACGTCGAGTCAGTTCGTTGCTCATGCACTCAGGGTGCCTTCCGTGGCCCCCTGCCCGCATCGGGGAGAGACCCTGATTTCGACCCTGACCCCGCACCCTGCGACTCCGCACCCCCCTCATCCTGCGATTCCGCGCCTCCGCACGCTGCGGCTCCGCACTCCCGCGTCCTGCGGCCCCGCGCCCACGCCCCCTGCGGCCCCGCCGTACCCCGCCCCGGTAGGTTGGCCGTCATGCCCGTGGAACTCCGCCTCGCCCGCCCCGGCGACCTGCCGGCCATCGTGACCCTGATCGCCGACGACGCCATCGCGGCCGCCCGTACCGGTGAGCTCGGCGACGAGCACCGCGCCGCCTTCGACGCCATCGAGGCCGATCCCGGCAACGAGCTCGTCGTCGCCGAACTGGACGGCGAGGTGGTGGGCACGATGCAGCTGACCTACATCCCCGGCATCTCCCGGCGCGGCGCCCTGCGGCTGCAGATCGAGGCGGTCCGCGTCGCCGCCCCGCTGCGCGGCCGGGGACTGGGCCGCCGGATGATGGAGTGGGCCGTCGAGCGGGGCCGCGCCCGCGGCTGCGCGCTGGTCCAGCTCACCACCGACAAGGCCCGCAAGGACGCCCACCGGTTCTACGACTCGCTCGGCTTCGTCGCCTCCCATGAGGGATACAAGCTCACCCTGGGCTGATCGTTATCCTCGTCCCCACCGCTACACACGAGCCGACGGGATGGGCGATATGAGACGACACGTGTTGGGGCTGGGAGCCCTGGCCATGCTGCTGACGGCCTGCGGCGGGAACACCGGAGACCCGGTGGCGACCCCGGCCGGCACCGCGAGCGCCGCCGCGAGCGCCACCGGTGACGCGGCCGCGAGCCCCACGGGGAGCACCGCGAGCCCCACCCCGGCCGGCCTGCCGAGCCCGCAGCCCAGCCCCACCGGGGAGAACATCGCCGGCTGCGTCACCGCGGACATGGGCAAGATCTTCAAGTACACCCGCGACGGCACCGTCACCAAGGGTGTGATCATGGGCAAGGGGAAGGTCGGCGCGGTCGTCTCCTACGAGCGCCGCGGCACCGTGTGCGACTGGCTGCCGCTGGCCGAGCGGCTGGTCGCCGAGGGCCGCCGCGTCCTGCTGTTCGACCGCAACGACGTGGTGAACCCCGAGAAGGACACCGTGGAGATGGCCCGGCGGCTGCACGACGCGGGCGTCGAGAAGGTGTTCCTGGTCGGCGGCTCCATGGGCGGGCGGCAGTCCGTGCTCGCGGCCGGGATGCTGAAGTTCCCGGTGGCCGGGGTCATCAGCGTCTCCGGCGGCACCACCCTGCCCGAGGACGTCACCGCCCTCAAGGCGCCCTTCCTCCAGGTCACCGCCGACGAGGACTCGACCGCCCCGCTCGACCAGGTACAGGCCGTCTACGAGGAGGCGAAGAAGTCGGCCGACCGCCAGCTCCTCGTGCTGAACGGCCGGGAGCACGCCAGCGCCCTGTTCACCGCCGCGCAGGGCGACAAGGCGCTCCAGGCGATCACGGCGTTCGTCACGAAGCACTCGCGCTGATCTCGACCAGGTTGTCGTGGTAGACGGCGCCACGGCCCAGGTCGGCGTCGCGCGCCTCCACCGCGGCGTTCACCGTCGAGCCACCGGCGCTCAGCTTGCGCCAGTGGCCTTTGGTGGAGGCCACCACGCCGGGCCGTACCCGGTCGCTGATCTCCACCACGGCCTCGAACCCGCCGACGTCGTTGAACACCCGGGCCCGCTGGCCGTCGGCGAGCCCCCGGGGCCCGGCGTCGGCCGGGTTGACCAGGACCCGCGGGCCCCGGGAGCGCCGCAGCAGCTCGGGGTTGTTGCCGAAGGTGCTGTTCAGGAACATGTGCGCGGCCGGGGTGACCAGCGTCAGCGGGTACGGCCCGCCGTCGGCCGAGGCCGTGCGAGGGGGGACGTAGGCGGGTCCGGAGCCGAACCGGAGCCTCCCCGAGGGGGTGGGGAAGCCGTCGGCGAACGGCGTGAACGGCTGCGGCACGTTCAGCCGGACCCACCCCTCCTTGCGCAGCCGGTCCACCGTGATCCCGGCCAGCGACGGATGGCCGGAGGACAGGAGCTGCTCGGCCAGCTCCAGGTCGGAGTCGTACAGCGACGGCTCGGTCAGCCCCATGTGCCGGGCCAGCCGCCGGAACGTCTCCATGGTCGACAGGCACTCGCCGGGCGGCGGGACCGCGGGCTCGTTCCACATCAGGTACATGTGCCCGTAGCCGGCGTGCAGGTCGGTGTGCTCGATCTGCATGGTCGCGGGCAGCACGATGTCGGCGTAGTCGACGGTGTCGGTGGGGAAGTGCTCCATCACGACCGTGAACAGGTCCTCGCGCAGCAGCCGCTCGCGGATGCGGTTCTGGTCGGAGGTGGAGGCCATCGGGTTGGCGCCGTACACCCACAGGCACTTCACCGACTCGTCCAGCTCGTCGGCCAGCCGGGTCATCGTCCGCCGCCGCACCGGCCGGGCGAGCAGGTCGTCGCGGGTGTCGATGTTCAGGTGGACGTATCCGCTGGTGGAGTAGGCGACTCCGCCGCCGGGACGACGCCAGTCGCCGGTCACCGCCGGGATGGCGGCGATCGTGCGCAGCGCGGCGCCGCCGCCGGCGTGCCGCTGGATGCCCATCGTGGCCCGGATGCCGGTGGGCCGGGTGTGCGCCAGCCGCAGCCCCAGGGCGCGGATGTCCGCCTCGGGCAGCCCGGTGATCTCCGCGACCGTCTCCGGCGGGTGGCGGAGGATCTCCTCCCGGAAGCCCTCCCAGCCCTCGGTGTGCCGGTCGAGGTAGTCGCGGTCCTCCGCGCCCTCGGAGAGGACCACGTTCAGCAGCCCCAGCGCCAGCGCCGCGTCGGTGCCGGGCCGGATCGGCAGGTACTCGTCTGCCTGGTCGGCCGTACGGGTGCGGATCGGGTCGATCGCGACGACGTGCGCCCCGTCCGCGCGGGCGTCCTGGATGAACTTCCACAGGTGGTGGCCGCTGGTCAGCGTGTTGGTGCCCCACAGCAGGATCAGCTTCGACAGCGCGAAGGTCTCGGGGTCCATCCCGCCGGGCGTGCCGTTGATCTCGGTCAGGCCGGCGTTTCCGGCGGCCGAGCAGATGTTCGCGACGTGCCGGGAGGCGCCCAGCACGTTCCAGAACCGGCGCCCGGCCTCACCCTCGACGCCCTGGACGTAGCCGAGCGTCCCGGTGCCCTGGTACGGCCAGATCGCCTCACCGCCGTGCTCGTCGACGATCCCGCGCAGCCGTACGGAGATCTCCTCCAGGGCCTCGTCCCAGGTGATCCGCTCGAACTCGCCCGACCCCTTGGGGCCGGTGCGGCGCAGCGGATAAAGAAGGCGCTCGGGCGACTTCACCTGCTCCAGGTAGCGGTTGACCTTCACGCAGAGCGCGCCCCGGGTGTAGGGCTGGTCGGGGTTGCCCCGCAGCCCGACGGCCTCACCGTCCCGCACCGTCACGACCCACGAGCACGTGTCGGGGCAGTCCAGCGGACAGGCCCCCAGAACGCGCAGTTCGCCTGATTCACCTATTTCACCCAGCGGCATGGCTTCGACTTTAGCCGCGGGCGCCGAAGGGGGGTACGGCCGGCGCGGCCGTACCCCCCGTGGGTCACTGCGAGACGCCGCCGTGGTCGTGGTCGGCTCCGAGGCCGCCGCCCCCGGTGCCCGCCTGCGTGGCGCCGGGCGTGCCGCCGCCGGGCAGGTCACGGCTGTAGGCGTAGACGAACGCCGCCGTCGCCACCGCGCCGGTGTTGATCGCCAGCGCCTTGTCGTTGACGTTGGCGATGGTGTCGCACGCCTGGTGGTAGCACTTGTCGTAGGCGACCCCGGCCTCACCGCCGAACTTGGCCGCCTCCTCAGGGCTCTTCACGCCCTCCGCGCCGGTGAACAGGCCGCCGGACGGGATGCCCACCGCGATGAAGGGCCCGTAGTCGGACCGGCCGGTGAAGTCGGTGCCGACGTACGGCTGGCCGATCGCCCTGTAGTACGTCTCGAAGAGCTTCTCGATCTCGCCCGACCCCGCCGGGCCCGCCGGGGCGCCCGTCTTGTCGGAGTCGTCGCCGTCGTAGATCCCCAGCGTGTAGTTCGGCGAGGCGATCATGTCGAAGTTCAGGTACAGCTTGATCCGGGCCTTCTCGGCCGCGGAGAGGCTGTCCACGTAGTGCTCGGAGCCGAGCAGGCCGAGCTCCTCGGCGCCCCAGAAGGCGAAGCGGAGCCGGTTGCGGGTGGGCAGGTGACCCGCCCGCAGCGCGGTCTCCAGGATGGCCGCGCTGCCCGAGCCGTTGTCGTTGATGCCCGGCCCCTCGGGGACGCTGTCGAGGTGGGCGCCCAGCATGACGACCTTGCCCGGGTCGCCCTTGCGGCTCTCGGCGATGACGTTGCGGGTCTTGCGGTGCAGGTCGCTCTCGGCGCTCACCGCGAGCCGCACCGTCGTCCCGGTCGCGGCCAGCTCGTTGCCGACCGCGAAGGTGGTGCCGACGACGGGGATGTGCGTGGTGGGCTCGTTGAGGGTGCCGTTCAGCAGGGTCGTGCGGTCGTTGGGGCCTTCGCCCGGCTGCCCCTCGTTGAAGATGATCACTCCGGCGGCCCCGGCCGCCTGGGCGTTCTCGGCCTTGACCTGGAAGTTGCAGGTGCCGCGCTGCATCAGGGCGATGTTGCCCGGGGTGAAGCCCGCGAAGTCGCTCGCCTCACAGCCCGAGGACGAGCCGTTGGGAGCCGGGCTCGGCGGCAGCACCAGGTCCACGCCCTGCACCGCGGCCGTGACGCTTCCCGAGCCGGAGTAGGTCATGACCCTGAAGTCGGTGCCGCGCGCGTAGTTCTTCGCCGCGGGGGAGACCCGGTCCAGGACGGACGGGGTGAGCTCGCGGAAGAACGGGAACTCGAACTCCTGGAGGGTCACGTCGTACCCGGCGGCACGCAGCTTGCCGGCGACATAGGACACCGACGCCTCGTGACCGGGGGTGCCCGACGCCCGGGTGCGGCCGTTGGCGTCGGCGATCTGCTGGAACTTCACCAGATGCTGCTTGACGGACGGGACCTTGACCGAACGGCTGAGCCCTTCCGGGTTCGGATCGGCGCTCGCCGGGACGGCGGAGACGACGGGCAGGGCCAGGGCCGCGGTGGTGACCGCGGCTACCAGACCCCTCGACGCGCGTACGCGCATGCGGACTCCTTTGAGAACAACGGTGGTGCCGAAAATCCCCCGTGATCGCGATGGGACAGAACGTAACCCGGACAATCTTGATCTTTAAAGACCGCTCCGACATTCGTTATCGAGCGGAGTCGAATCAGCGTTCGGGGCGTTCCCCATCCCTACTTGACCGGCCGCCCCCGGTGGCGTAGGCGCGCGGGGCACCGAGGGCGGGGCCCGCCCGCCGTGATCCCACTGGTCCTGCTGATCCCGCTGATCCCGCTGGTCCCGCTGACCCCGCCGGCCACCCGCCGCCCGCCGCCCGAAGCCCCGTGACCGGGGGCGGGACTTCTTTTCCGGTTCCACGCAGCAGAATGGAGGCCACCCGCAGGACGGCCGGAAGCCCGTCCGGCACGGTGTTCACGACTCCGGTCACCGACGCGAAAGGAAGATCGGTGACGTATCCGTAATGAAGATCGATGACGCAGCAGCAATGGAGAACGTGCAGAATCGCGAGTGGTGACCGAAATCAGAGAGCACGGAGAAGTGCCGTCCGCCGACGGTGAGAGCCCCCCGGCGAACGGCGATCCCGTCGTGCTCGTCGACGAGCCGCTGCTCCCGCAGCGCATCCGGCGCCCCTCCGACCTGCTGCGCTTCCTCGCCACGGTCGTCGTGCTGGCGGCCGTGGTCCTCCTCGCGCTCGTGGCGCAGAAGACGCTCAACGGCCTCGAGGGCGACGTGGCCGACAGCACCAACCACCTGCCGTTCCTCCTCGGCGGCGTGGTGGGCGTGCTGAGCGGGGCCGCCATGCTCGGCGTCCCCGGCGCGTACGCGATCGAGCGGGTGCTCCACCGCGACGGCCTGCGGATCGCCGAAGGCGTCTTCGCGGCCATCGCCGGCATGATCCTCTCCTTCGCCCTCGGCGAGTGGATCATCAAGTTCGGCTCCGCCGAGCTGCGGTTCCTGTTCACCAGCGGACGCGGCGACGTCGAGCCGCTCAACACGCTGGTCACCTCGGTCATCGCCTACGTCACCGCGGTGCGCATCTCCCGCCGCCCCACCTGGCGCGCGGCCCTGTGGAGCGCGGTCACGCTCAACACCATCGCCCTCTTCGCCGGCAGCGCCGCCACCCTCCTCGGCGTCGCCGTGTCCATCCTGGTCGGCCTGGCCGTCGGCTACGCCACCCTGTACGGCCTGGGCAGCCCCAACACCCGCCCGCCGGGCGGCGCGATCGTCGCCACACTCCGCAAGCTGGGCTTCCAGCCCGTCAAGGCCCGGCGGATGGACGACGACCACCAGAGCAGCAGACGCTACGCCGTCGACCTCAAGGACGGCACCCGCCTCGACGTCACCGTCCTCGACCGTGACCGCCAGGTCGCCGGGCTGCTCTACCGGCTCTGGCGGCGGATCAGGCTCAACAGCGAGACCCGCCGCCGCGCCATCCGCTCGCTCCGCGCCGAACTGGAGCGCGAGGCCCTGATGGCGTACGCCGCCCAGGCCGCCGGGGCCAGCACGCCCCGGCTCGTCGGCACCAGCGAGATCGGCACCGAAGCGGCGCTGCTCGCCTACGAGCACGTCCCCACCCGCCCCCTCGACGACATCCCCGACGAGGAGATCGACGACAACCTGCTCGCCCAGGTCTGGGAGCAGGTCCTGCTCCTGCAGGTCCAGCGGCTCGCCCACCGGAGGCTGACCGGCGACAGCATCCACGTCGACGACGACGGCCGCGTCATCCTCATGGACGCCCGCAGCGGGGAGATCGCCGCCGGTGACCTGCTGCTCCGCCTCGACGTCGCCCAGCTCCTGACCTACCTCAGCCTGCGCGTCGGCGCCGAGCGCGCGGTCGACGCCGCCGCCACCGTCGCCGGGCCCGGCGTGCTGGCCGGCGCGCTGCCGCTGTTGCAGCCCATCGCGCTCACCCGCGAGACCCGGGCGGCGCTCAACCGGAACAAGGGACTGCTGCCGGCCATCCGGGAGCGGATCGTCGAGCTCGCCCCCAAGGTGGAGGGCGAGGAGGTCCGCCTGGAGCGCTTCCGCCCGCGGACCCTCGTCACGATCATCGCCAGCACCGTCGCCGCGTACTTCCTGGTCGGCTCGCTCAGCCAGATCAACCTGAACGTCCTCAGTTCCGCCAAGTGGGGCTGGACCGTCGTCGCCCTCGCCGCCGCGATGCTGAGCTACGTCGCCGCCGCCCTGATGCTCAAGGGCTTCGTGCCGGAGAAGCTGCCGCTGGGCCGTACGGTGCTCGTCCAGTTCGCCGGGTCCTTCGTCAAGCTCGTCGCGCCCGCCGCCGTCAGCGGCGTCGCCATCAACACCCGCTACCTGCAGAAACGCGGCATCCCCCCGGGGCAGGCGGTGGCCAGCGTAGGCGCCTCCCAGGTCATCGGCCTGGCCTTCCACGTCGGCCTGCTGCTGCTGTTCGCCTACGTCACCGGCTCCCGGACCGCCGAGTCGTTCACGCCCTCGCGGACCCTGGTGTTCGCGCTGCTGGCCGTCGCCGGGGCGGCGCTGATCGCGCTGGGAGTCCCGCGGGTGCGCCGGCTGGTCACCACCCGGGTCCGCAGCCTGTTCTCGGGCGTCGTCCCACGCCTGCTCGACGTCCTGCAGACGCCCAGCAAGCTCCTCGAGGGCTTCGCCGGCACGCTCCTGCTGACCATCTTCTTCGTGACCTGCCTCGACGCCTCCATCCGGGCGTTCGGCGGCTCCCTCGACTTCACCGCCGTGGCGATCGTCTTCCTCGCGGGCAACGCCATCGGCTCCGCCGCCCCCACCCCCGGCGGCCTCGGCGCCGTCGAGGTCTCCCTCGCGGCCGGCCTGACCCTCGCCGGCCTGCCCAAGGAGGTCGCCACGTCGGCCGTACTGCTGTTCCGGCTGTTCACCTTCTGGCTGCCGGTCCTGCCGGGGTGGGCCTCGTTCGCCTACCTCCAGCGGCACGAGGCGCTGTAGGACGCTCCCGCCCGTCGTCCGGCGGATGCAGGGCGGGCGCGGATGAGCGTCTCCCGGGCGGCTCCGCCGGTCCCGTTTCTCCCGGACGGCTCCGGCGGATCCCGCCCGGGGACCCGGGACCGGTCAGGCCCCGGGTCCCCGGGACGGGCCCCGCCGGGAGACGCCCGTCCGCGTCGTCACCGTCAGGACTCGCTCGACCGGGCCCAGATGTTGATGCCCGCCTCGACCGCGTCCTTGTCGACGGCCGCGAGCTCGTCGTCGGTGAACGACAGGTTCCGCACCGCACCGAGGCTGTCCTCGAGCTGCCGGACGCTGCTCGCGCCGATCAGCACGGACGTCACGCGGCTGTCGCGCAGCGCCCAGGAGAGCGCCATCTGGGCGAGCGTCTGGCCCCGCCCCTCCGCGATCTCGTTGAGCCGGCGGACGTGCCGCATCGTCTCCTCGGTCAGCATCTCGGGGGTGAGGAACCTCCCCAGCGAGGCCCGCGACCCCTCGGGGATCCCGTCGAGATAGCGGCTGGTCAGCATGCCCTGGGCCAGCGGCGAGAACGCGATGCAGCCCATGCCCTCCTGCTCCAGGGTGTCGAGCAGGCCGCCCTCGATCCACCGGTTGAGCATCGAGTAGGACGGCTGGTGGATGAGCAGCGGCGTGCCCATCTCCCGCATGATCCGCGCCGCCTCGGCGGTGTGCTCCGGAGAGTAGGAGGAGATGCCCGCGTACAGCGCCCGGCCCGACCGGACCGCGTGGTCCAGCGCGCCCATCGTCTCCTCCAGCGGAGTGTCCGGGTCGAACCGGTGGCTGTAGAAGATGTCGACGTAGTCCAGCCCCATCCGCTTCAGCGACTGGTCCAGGCTGGAGAGCAGGTACTTGCGCGATCCCCACTCGCCGTAGGGGCCGGGCCACATGTCGTACCCGGCCTTCGTCGAGATGACCAGCTCGTCGCGGTACGGAGCGAAGTCGTCCCGCATGTGCCGGCCGAAGTTGGTCTCCGCCGAGCCGTACGGCGGGCCGTAGTTGTTGGCCAGGTCGAAGTGGGTCACCCCCAGGTCGAACGCCCGGCGCAGGATGGCCCGCTGGGTCTCGAAGGGCTTGTCGTCGCCGAAGTTGTGCCAGAGCCCCAGCGAGACGGCGGGCAGCCTCAGCCCGCTCCTGCCGACCCTGTTGTACGGCTGCCGCCCGTCGTAGCGGTCATCCGCCGCGATGTATGTCACTTGGTCACCTTGGCTGTGTCGAGGATCCAGGAGAGGACGAGGGCCTCCTCGCGCCAGGCGTCGTACCTGCCGCTGCGCCCGCCGTGGCCGGCGCCCATCTCCGTCTTGAGCAGGAACGGCCCGCCCCGCGCGATGTCGCGGAGCTTCGCGACCCACTTGGCGGGCTCGTGGTAGAAGACCCGGGTGTCGTTGAGACTGGTGATCGCGAAGATCGGCGGGTAGACCCGGTCGTCCACGTTCTCGTAGGGCGTGTACGACTTCATGTACTCGTACACGCCGGCGTCGTGCAGCGGATCGCCCCACTCGTCCCACTCGATCACCGTCAGTGGCAGGGACGGGTCGAGGATCGTGTTGAGCGCGTCCACGAACGGCACCTGGGCGACGACGCCGGCGAAGCTCTCCGGCGAGAGGTTGGCCACGGCCCCCATCAGCAGCCCCCCGGCCGAACCGCCGCGGGCGACGATCGAACTCGACCACCCCTCGGCCTTCAGATGCTCGGCGGCGGCGACGAAGTCGGTGAAGGTGTTCTTCTTCTGCTGGAACTTGCCGTCCTCGTACCAGCGGCGGCCCATCTCGCCGCCGCCCCGGATGTGCGCGATGGCGAAGGCGAAGCCCCGGTCGAGCAGGCTGAGCCTGGGGATGGAGAACGACGGGTCGATCGACACCTCGTAGCTGCCGTAGCCGTACAGGAGGGTGGGCGCGGGCCGCTCGGTGCCCTTCCTGACCACGATCGAGATGGGGACGCGGGTGCCGTCGGAGGCCGTCGCCCACTCGCGGAACTGCTCGTAGTCGTCCGGGTCGTAACCGCCGAGCACCGGCTTGCGCTTCAGCAGGATCAGCTCGCGCGTCCGCAGGTCGTAGTCGTAGACCGACGCCGGGGTGACCATGCTGGTGTAGCCGAGGCGCAGCCGCTCGGTGACGAACTCCGGGTTGCCCGCGGGTCCGACCTCGTAGATCGGCTCGGGGAAGGAGATTTCGTACGGCTCGCCGTCCCCGGGGAGGACGCGGATGCCGGTGAGGCCGTCCCGGCGGAAGTGAACGACGGAGTGGCTCTGGAACGCGTCGACGTTCAGCAGCCGGGTGTCGGTCCGGTGCTCGATCAGCGGGGTCCAGGCGGCGGGATCGTCGAGCGGCGCGGTGGCCAGCTCGAAGTTCTCCGCGTTCCGGTTGTGCAGGACCAGGAAGCGGTCGCCGGCGTGCTCGACGCCGTACTCGACGCCCGTCTCGCGGGGCCGCACGACGCGGAACTCGCCGGTGGGGTCGTCCGCCTCCAGGATCCTGACCTCGCTGGTGATCTTGCTTTCGGCCGCCAGCATCAGGTAGCGCTCGCTGCGGCTGAGGCCGATGCCCAGCCAGAACCGCTCGTCGGTCTCCTCGTGGACCAGCACGTCGTCCTCGGCCGAGGTGCCGATCGTGTGCCTGTGGACCCGGTACGGCCGCCAGCTCTCGTCCACCGTCGTGTAGAAGAAGGCGGTGCCGTCCGCCGACCAGGCGCCGCCGTAGAAGATGCCGGGGATCTCGTCGGGGAGGATCTCGCCGGTGACGAGGTTCTTCACCCTCAGGGTGAAGCGCTCGTCGCCGGTGAAGTTCACCGCGTAGGCCAGCATGGTGCCGTCGGGGCTGACCGCGCTGGTGCCGACGGCGAAGAAGTCGCTGTCCCCGGCCAGCTCGTTGCCGTCGAGGAGGACCTCCTCGCCGGGGAGCGGCTCGCCGGCCTTCAACTCGGGCGGTGTCTCCCCGGTGGCCGCCACACGGCACTGGATGCCGTACTGCTTGCCCTCCTCGGTCCGGGAGTAGTACCACCAGCCGTTCTTCCTGCCGGGGACCGAGAGGTCGGTCTCCAGCGTCCGGCCCTTGATCTCCTGGAAGATCGTCTCCTGCAGGGGCTTGAGATGAGCGGTCGCCTGCTCCGTGTAGGCGTTCTCCGCTTCGAGGTAAGCGATGGTGTCGGGATCGTCCTTGACCGTCAGCCACGCGTACTCGTCGACCACGGTGTCTCCGTGGTGCACGCGCTCGCTGGGAACCTTCTTCGCCTTGGGCGGCATCTGACTGCTCACCCCGCCGAGTCTATGTTTCCCGCCGGACCTCTCCCGGGGGCCGGGGCGGGTCGGGTCGACCTGGGCAGGGTCGCGGTGGCTCGGGTCGCGGGGAGGCTGGTCGCGGCGGGACGGATCGGGTCGGGGAGGGGCGGGTCGCGATGGGACGGATCGGGTCGGGGAGGGGCGGGGAGAGGTTCTGCGATTACGGCTCAAGCGGTCCGCGAGGGCTGCTAATCTTTCGTGGTCGGCAGGGGCCGGCAAACCACTCCAATCACTCCGGTGACTTCGACGTGGCTTGTTCCGTGTTCCCCGATATCCCCTTGAAACGCACCGCCGCGGAGATCGGTTCGCAGAGCCACTCAGAGGCTGGTAAGTTTAAGGGGTTGCCTCCGAAAGAGGCGGCCCGAATTCCCTTCGGGACGGTTGGATCAAAGCAAATCGCTCCGAAAGAGCGGTTTGACACGAAAAAGCCGGTCTGAAAGAATAAAGGCACAAC
>NZ_JBVJKQ010000026.1:0-72084 GCF_055585205.1 Streptosporangium sp. NPDC053982 | reverse complement strand
CCCGGGACCAGGCCGGAGGCCGGTCGGCACCGGACATCAGCCACAGCGCCGGCCGGAACACCCACCCACCGCAGCGCGAACCACCGACCAGCACGATAACCGCCGGTTCGCCCAAGCCAGAGGAGACGTCCCGGCTCAAAGGGGGTTGGAGCACCGCCTGCCGGTTCGGAAAGAACCGGTCAGCCGGTCAGCCGGTCCACCTGGCCGGGCGAAGGCGGACGTTCGTCGTTGAGGCGTTCGGCGAGTGCGGGAAGCAGCCTGCCGATCGCATTCTTGGTTCGGCTTTAACCGCCCTGTCGCGCGTATGCCTCACCCCGTAGACGGGAGCCGTCGCGAAGGACTTGCGCGGAGTCGTACGGGTTCCGCAGGCAGCCGTCCGTCATGCCGCTGGTTCAGGGTTCGGGCCGTTCCGGTCTGGTCGGCGGGAAGATCGTGTGGCAGGATCGACAAACCGAACTCTGTTCTAGTGGAGGTGGTGTGACGGTTCCGCGGAAGACGTCGATCCATCGGACATCGCCTTCCCGGGACGGCCGGCGCTGACGGACGATCACGTCGCCGCATGCCCGGCCGGGGCCGGTCCGCTTCGCTGGGGCGAAGACCGGTCGCGCCTCCCCGGACCACCTCGCCGAGAGCATCGGACGCTTCACCCGCGACTTTCGACAACCCTCCATTGACCCGATCGAGACCTGCGAAAATGATGGGCACTATGAGCGTGACGCCAGCCGAGCGGAAGCCGATCGTCTCCGCGAGCGACTTCGATCTTTCCGACTACGATTTCTGGGCCAGGCCCATGGCGGAGCGGGAGCATGCCTTCCGGTTGCTGCGCGAGCTTCCCAGTCCGGCGTTCTACCAGGAGCCGGAGGTCTCCTTCGCTCCTCGCGGTCTCGGCTACTACGCGCTGGTCAGGCACGCCGACATCCTGGAGGCCAGCCGTACGCCCGAGGTCTTCCGCTCGGGGGAGGGTGGGGCCACCAACATCCCGGACATGCCGCCGGAGTTCACCGAGTACTTCGGGTCGATGATCAACATGGACGACCCGCGGCACGCCCGGCTCCGCCGGATCGTCTCCCGGGCGTTCACCCCCAAGATGATCAAGCAGTTCGAGGCCGACGTCGACGCGGCCGCCGCACGGATCGTGGACGACCTGCTCGTCACCGGCCCGGGCTGTGACTTCGTCACCGAGGTCGCGGCCAAGCTCCCGCTGAAGATCATCTGTGACATGATGGGCATCCCGGAGGACCGGTACGGCTTCGTCTTCGACCGCTCGAACACGATCCTCGGCGGCTTCGACCCCGAGTACGGCGGCGGCAACACGACCTCGGTCGCCGAGAAGCTGCTCACCGCCGGGATGGAGCTTCAGCAGCTCGTCCAGGACCTCGCCGCCTCGCGGGTCGAAGAGCCCACCGGAGATCTCACCTCGTCGCTGGTCAACGCCAACATCGACGGGGAGAAGCTCACCGCGCAGGAGCTCGGGTCGTTCTTCATCCTGCTGGTCGTGGCCGGCAACGAGACCACCCGCAACGCCATCTCGCACGGCCTGCGCCTGCTCACCCGCAATCCCGACCAGCGCGCACTGCTGCTCGCGGACCTCGACGGCCGCCTTCCCGGCGCGGTGGAGGAGATCGTCCGCCTGGCCTCACCGGTGAACTTCATGCGCCGGAAGGTGATGCGGGACCACGAGATGAACGGCCACCTCTACCGCGAGGGGGAGAAGGTGGTCCTGTACTACTGGGCGGCCAACCGCGACGAGAGCGTCTTCGCCGACCCGCTCCGCTTCGACATCACCCGCAGTCCCAACCCGCACGTGGGCTTCGGCGGTCCCGGTCCGCACTTCTGCCTCGGCGCGCACCTGGCCCGCCGCGAGATCACCGTGATGCTCCGCGAGCTGCTGCGCAGGGTGCCGGACATCGAGGGCGGCGGGCCCGAGCGCCTCCACTCCAGCTTCATCAACGGCATCAAGCACATGACCTGCGAGTTCTGACCCGGAGACCCCGGGATCGCCGGGGTCTCCCCGGATGTCAGGAGGCCGCGGGCTTGATCGACGTGAAGACGGTGTTGATGTCGGGCAGCAGTTCCTTCTTGCCGTCCGGCACCGACATGTAGACGACCGAGGGCAGCTGGGCTCCGGTGTTCACGGCCGCCACCACCATGGTGGTCTTCGTCTCCCCGGCGGTGATCTCGTAGGCGGCGAGCTGCGCCGGGTGCCCGCCGACCTTCAGCGTCTGCTGGGCGATCTTGCGGGCGGTGTTCTCCTGGGGGAAGAACTTGCCGCGGGCGGCCGAGGCCACCGCGTTGATCACCGGAGCGAGCCTGCCGTCGACGTACTTGCTCTTCATCCGGGCCGAGAGCGGACCGGACATCACCTGGGCGAACTGCGGCTTGCCCGCCGTGTCGGAGCCGGCGGGGACGTACTGGCGGGTGTCGAAGCCGTAGGAGGTCTGTACGGCCGGCCGCTGGTCCAGCCGCCAGGGGCCGCCGAGCCTGGGCACGCTGATCGCCGCGGCCTGGTCGGACAGGGTGCCGGAGACCGGGGACGCCTTGCCGGGGAAGCGCGGCAGGCGAGACGTCGACCTGCTCTTGGCGGGGTTCTTCGCGGCGGCCGAGGGCTTGGTCTGCGGGGCGGCGGTCTCGGGGTCGTCCTTGCCGGAGGCGAGCGGTCCGGCCAGGAACGCCCAGAGCACCACACCGACCAGCGCGACCACGGCGGAGCCGGCGAGCGCGTAGATCCAGACCGGCCTGCCCCGGCCTTCGAGGTCGTCCTCGTCGCCCATGGCCTGGTAGTTGTCGCCGAAGACGGTGTCCCACAGCTCCTGCTGGCGCTCCGGGGGCGGGGTCTTCGGGCCGCTGATCTGGCCCGCCGTGACGAACGGCCGGTTGGGGTCGGAGGGGTCGCGGCTGAGGTGGCCGCCCGGCTGGCCCGCGCCCTGCCGGGGGTCCTGCTGCGGACCGCCGTTACCTCCGCCGGGGAAGGGCTGGCCGGCCTGACCGGGCATCCCCTGGCCCGGCATCCCCTGGCCCGGCATGCCCTGCGGGGGCATCCCCTGGCCGGGGCCGTTCCACCCGGGCGCGGGGTGCGCGGGGGCCTCCGGCGGGGCGCCCGCGGCCTGGGCCCAGCCGCCGGGCTGGGGCCCGCTCCCCGTGGGGCCGCCCTCCGGGGAGGGGCGGAAGGGGTCTCGGGAGCCGAACGGGTCGGGGTTGGACAGCGGGTCGCGGTTGAACGGGTCGGGATCGGTGAGGGGATCCCGGCGGCCGAGGGGGCCGGGGTTCGCGCCTGGCGGATTCGTCGGGGAGGGGGAGTAGACGGGCATCGCCGCGGTGGCGCCCGGCTCGGTGTGCCAGCCGGTGCCGGACGCCGGGGACGTCGGGGACGCTGCGTTCCAGCCGTTCTCACCGGAGCCGTCACGGGACGGCGGGCCGTTGCGCCACTGCTCGCCCCCCGGGGGAGAGCCGGGGGCCTGAGGATCGGCCGGGGGCTGCGCGCCGAAGGCCTGCTGCCAGGAGCCGCTGCCGGGCACGCCGGTCCGCCAGGAGTCGCCGCCGGACGGCGAGTCGCCGCCCTGGCCGCCGGACCGCCGCGCGTCCGGGGCCTGCGGGCCGGGTGTTCGCGGGTCGGGCGCCTGCCGCCGGAAGACGTCGTCGCCCTGCGCCATCGCGGCCTGCCAGCCGTTGCCCGGCGAGGTCTGCCCGGCGCCTCCGGCCTGGGAGACGTCCTGCGGACGGGGCAGTCGCGGGCCGGTGCCGAGGGGGTCGTCCGCCCAGCCGGGAGGGTCGGCCGGTTGCGGCCACGCCGGGGGCGGGCTCGACTGGCTGGACTGCTCCGAAGCCATTGCTTCCGTACCTCCTGCGCGGGCGCCCGAATTGTGGGTATTGGGCATGGTCTCATGCGGGGCGGGATGGTTCCCAGGGAAACCAGAGAATCCCCCCCTGAACTGGAGACCGGTGGGATCGGTCGGCGGGTCCTGCAACGGCAGACCGGCCTCGGAGGGGTCCGGGCCCTGCCCCGGCTCGACTGAGTGTGCCACGGTGAGAAGAGTAAACGGGCGAGGCAGGTGAGGCCGTAACGGACGCATCGCCATCGGATCTCGGCCCACCCGTATCCGATGCCCTGGCCCATTCTGCCGGGCCGTGGCCCCGGATGGCCCCGGATTCCAGGGATTCGCCGCGAGCGAAGGCATTCCGGGTCGTGAACGCCATGAACCCGGCTTGCGAACTGCGATAGTCTTGACATATGCGTGCCGCGGCCCTGCTGCTTACCGGGCCGCACCGGCCTTCCCGGGGCTAGACGCCCTGCCGGTGCGGCTGCCCTTCGCGTGAACGCGAAGGGTTTTTCTATTGGGCCGGATGGGTCAGATCACCTACGCATACGTATACCGAGGGAAGATTGACGTGAGCGAGCGAGCCGACATACAGAGCGACGAGCAGCACTACGACCCGCAGGCACTGCAGGCCAAGTGGCAGCGGCGGTGGGAGGAGCTGCAGCCCTTCCGCGCCGACGACGACCCGGCCGACACCCGCGAGCGGTACTACGTGCTCGACATGTTCCCCTATCCCTCGGGCGACCTGCACATGGGCCACGCCGAGGCGTTCGCCATCGGCGACGTGGTGGCGCGCTACCGGCTGCAGCGCGGCGACAACGTGCTGCACCCCATCGGCTGGGACTCCTTCGGCCTGCCCGCCGAGAACGCCGCGATCAAGCGGAACGCCCACCCGGCCGAGTGGACCTACGCCAACATCGACACCCAGGCGAACTCCTTCAAGCGCTACGGGATCTCCTTCGACTGGTCGCGCCGCCTGCACACCAGCGACCCGGAGTACTACCGCTGGACCCAGTGGCTGTTCAACCGCTTCTTCGAGCGCGGCCTGGCCCACCGCAAGGGCGGTCTGGTCAACTGGTGCCCCGCCGACCAGACCGTGCTGGCCAACGAGCAGGTCAAGGACGGCAGGTGCGAGCGGTGCGGCGCCGAGGTCGTCCGCCGCGAGCTGACCCAGTGGTATTTCAAGATCACTGACTACGCCGACCGGCTGCTGGACGACATGGCCCAGTTGGAGGGCCAGTGGCCCGAGCGCGTGCTGACCATGCAGCGCAACTGGATCGGCCGCTCCGAGGGCGCCGACGTCGACTTCGCGGTCGAGGGCCGCGACGAGCCGGTCACCGTCTACACCACCCGCCCCGACACCCTGTACGGCGCGACCTTCTTCGTGGTCGCCCCGGACGCCCCGCTGGCCGAGGAGATCGTCTCCGAGGAGCAGCGGGAGGCGTTCGAGGCGTACCGCGCCGAGGTGGCCAAGCTGTCGGACATCGACCGGCTGTCCACCGAGAAGGAGAAGACCGGCGTCTTCCTGGGCCGCCACGCGATCAACCCGGTCACCGGCGAGCGCATGCCGGTCTGGGCGGCCGACTACGTGCTGTCCGACTACGGCCACGGCGCCATCATGGCCGTCCCCGCGCACGACCAGCGTGACCTGGACTTCGCCCGCGCCTTCGACCTGCCGGTCCGGGTCGTCGTGCACACCGGCCTGGCCGACCCGGGCGAGACCGGCGTCGCCACCGCGGGGGAGGGCACCCTGGTCAACTCCGGCCCGCTGGACGGGCTGAGCAAGGCCGAGGCGATCAGGAAGATCATCGAGGTGCTGGCCGAGCGCGGCACCGGACGGTCCACGGTCAACTTCCGGCTGCGCGACTGGCTGCTGTCCCGCCAGCGCTTCTGGGGCTGCCCGATCCCGATCATCCACTGCCCGGACTGCGGCGAGGTGCCGGTGCCGGACGACCAGCTGCCGGTCACCCTGCCCGACCTGCGCGGCGAGGCCCTGGCGCCCAAGGGCGTCTCCCCGCTGGCCTCGGCCGACGACTGGGTCAAGGTCGCCTGCCCCAAGTGCGGCGGCTCCGCGCGGCGGGACACCGACACGATGGACACCTTCGTCGACTCCTCCTGGTACTTCCTGCGCTACGTGGACCCCTCCTACGAGGAGGGTCCGTTCGACGTGGAGAAGCTGCGCCTGTGGGGGCCGGTCGACCAGTACGTCGGCGGCGTCGAGCACGCGGTGCTGCACCTGCTGTACGCGCGGTTCTTCACCAAGGTCCTGCACGACATGGGCCTGGTCGGCTTCACCGAGCCCTTCCGGCGGCTGCTGAACCAGGGCCAGGTCATCAACCAGGGCAAGGCGATGTCGAAGTCGCTGGGCAACGGCGTGGACCTGGGCGAGCAGATCGACGCCTACGGTGTGGACGCCGTCCGGCTGACCGTGGTGTTCGCCGGCCCGCCGGAGGACGACATCGACTGGGCCGACGTCTCCCCGGCCGCGTCGCAGAAGTTCCTGGCCCGCGCCTTCCGCGTCATGGCCGAGGCCGGCACGGCCTCCGCCCCCGGCGCCGACGTCTCCACCGGTGACCTGGAGCTGCGCCGGTTCACCCACCGGACCGTCGACGAGGTCACCAAGCTGGTCGAGTCCCACCGCTTCAACGTCGCGGTGGCCCGCCTGATGGAGCTGACGAGCGCGGCCCGCAAGGCCATCGACGCCGGTCCCGGCGCCGCCGATCCGGCGGTCCGCGAGGCGGCCGAGGCGCTGGCGGTCATGCTGTCGCTGGTCGCGCCGTACACCGCCGAGGAGGGCTGGGAGCGGCTGGGCCACCCCGCGTCGGTGGCCAGGGCGGGCTGGCCCGCGGTCGACCCGGCCCTGCTGGTCCAGGAGTCGGTCACCTGCGTGGTGCAGGTCGCGGGCAAGGTCCGCGACCGGCTGGAGGTCTCCCCGGAGATCTCCGAAGCCGAGCTGGAGACGCTGGCGCTGGCCTCGGACAAGGTCCGGGCCTTCCTGGACGGTGACCCGCGCAAGGTCATCGTCCGCGCGCCGAAGCTGGTCAACATCGTCCCCTGACACGGCTCGGACCGCCCCCGGAGCGGGCGGTCCGGCACGTGTGCCTCCCGGGTGCCGCCACAGGGCCCGGGAACGGGCCCGTCGTCCTCCCGGACGGCGGGCCCGCTCGCGTTCGGCCCGGGTACCGCGACCCTCCGCCGGAGCCGCGATCCGGCCCGCCCGGATATCGCCTCGAAGATCGGGTGGATCGGTGACAGGATGGCGGCGACAGGACGGACGATCACAGGGAGCACGGCATGCGGCGCGTCTTCGGAATCTCACAGTGCCCTGTAGGACCAGAGCTCCCGAGGACTTCGACCGCCTGTGCCCACCATCAACATCGGTATCCTCGCGCACGTCGACGCGGGTAAGACCAGCCTCACCGAGCGCCTGCTGTTCGACACCGGAGTCATCGACCGTCTCGGCAGCGTCGACGGCGGCAGCACCCAGACCGACACCGGTGACATCGAACGGCAGCGCGGCATCACCATCCGTTCCGGGGTCGCCTCCTTCGGCGTCGGCGACCTGCGGATCAACCTGATCGACACCCCCGGTCACTCCGACTTCATCGCCGAGGTCGAGCGGGCCCTGCGCGTGCTCGACGGCGCGGTCCTCGTCCTGTCCGCCGTGGAGGGCGTGCAGGCACAGACCCGCGTCCTGATGAGGACGCTGCGGGAGATGCGCCTGCCAACCCTGATCTTCGTCAACAAGGTCGACAGATCCGGCGCCCGTCCCGACGGGACGACGGCGGACATCCGGCGAAGACTGGCGCCGCACGTCGTTCCGATGAGCTCCGTCCGGCGGGCGGGAACCCCCGCCGTCCGCGTCACGCCGAACTCCCTGGACGAGCCCGGTTTCCGCGCCCGGGTGGCGGAGGTCCTCGCCGAGAACGACGACGCGCTGCTCGCGGCCCTCGTCGACGGCCCGCCTCCGACGCCCGATGAGCTGGGGGTGAAGATACGCGCCCAGGTCGCCGCAGGCCTGCTCCACCCGGTCTTCTTCGGTTCGGCCCTGGCCGGTCAGGGCGTCGGGACGCTGATCGACGGGATCGCCCGTCTGCTGCCGCCCGGCTGCGACGCCGGAGGGACCGGTGCACGCGGCACCGTCTTCGCCATCGAGCGCGGAGGCGCGGGGGAGAAGATCGCCTACGTGCGGATGCACGCCGGTGAGCTGCGCGCCCGGCAACGCGTCACCCTCCACCGCGGAGAACCGGACGGTGGCGTCAGCGAGCATCCCGGCCAGGTCACCGTCCTGCGCGTCGTCGGTTCCGCGGAGCAGGGACCGCACCGGCTGACGGCGGGGGACATCGCCAAGGTATGGGGACTCTCCGGGGTGCGGGTCGGAGACCAGATCGGTTCCGCGTACGGGCTCGCCCGGCGGCCGCGCTTCGCCCCGCCCGGTCTGGAGACCGTCGTCCGGCCGGCACGGCCCGGTCAGGAGGCGCGGCTGCACGCCGCGCTGCTGAGCCTGGCCCAGCAGGATCCGCTCATCCACACGCACGTCACCCCCGAGGGGGAGACCTCGGTGCTGCTGTACGGGGAGGTCCAGAAGGAGGTGATCGCGGCGATGCTCCTGCGCGACTTCGGGGTCGAGGCCGTCTTCGAGCCGAGCCGTACGGTGTACCTGGAGCGGCCGACGGGGACGGGGGAGGCCGTCGAGGAGATCAGCCGTCACGGGCGCAACGACTTCTACGCGACCGTCGGGCTGCGCGTCGAGCCGGGCGTGACCGGATCGGGGCTCGCCTTCCGGCGGGAGGTGGAGCTCGGATCGCTCCCGCGTCCCTTCCACCGGGCGATCGAGGAGGCCGTCCGCGACACCCTCCGGCAGGGGATGCACGGCTGGGCGGTGATCGACTGCGTCGTCACCCTGACCCGGACGGGCTTCGCGCCTCCGCTCAGCACGGCCGGGGATTTCCGGCACCTCACTCCGCTCGTCCTGATGCGGGCGCTGGCCGCCGCCGGGACCCGCGTCCACGAGCCGTGTCACGCCTTCGAACTGGAGATCCCCGCCGACACGCTGAGCGCGGTCACCGCACTGCTCGCCGAGCACGGGGCGGAGACGGCGGCCTCCGCCGGGGGACCGGAGACGTGGTCGCTGAAGGGGGACATCCCCGCGCGCAGGGTGCGGGAGGTGAAGCGCCGGCTTCCCGGCCTGTCGCGGGGCGAGGGGATCTGGTGGTCGGGGCCGGCCGGTGACCGGCCGGTCACCGGCCCGCCTCCCCACCGCGCGCGGTCGGACGGCAACCCGCTCGATCGCGTGGAGTATCTCCGCCATCTCGCGCAGCGCGGCGGGGTGCGGTGAGGGCGGTGCCGAGGACGGCGGTGCCGAGGACGGCGGTGGCGAGGACGGCGGCGCCCGCCGTTCCGGCATCCGGTGACGGCGCGTGGGGCGGCGGGAGGAAGAACAGGACGCGGAGGCCGATGGGCCCGTGAAAAGGAGCGGGCCCCGGTGGAGACCGGGGCCCGCTCCTCCAGGGAAGGGTCTAAAGCTTGCGCAGCACCGCGACGACCTTGCCCAGGACGGTCGCCTCGTCGCCGGGGATCGGGTCGTAGTTCGGGTTGTGCGGGACCAGCCAGACATGGCCGCCCTTGCGCTTGAAGGTCTTCACCGTGGCCTCGCCGTCGATCATCGCGGCGACCACGTCGCCGTTGTCGGCCACGGGCTGCTGGCGGACGACGACCCAGTCGCCGTCGGCGATGGCGGCCTCGATCATCGAGTCGCCGGCCACCTGGAGCAGGAAGAGCGTGCCCTCTCCGACGAGCTGCTTGGGCAGCGCGAAGACGTCCTCGACGCTCTCCTCGGCGAGGATCGGGCCGCCCGCGGCGATCCGGCCGACGAGCGGGACATAGGCCGCGGTGGGGCGGCTGACGCCCTCCTGGGCGGCGTCCGGGTCCACCCACAGCACCGGCTCGCCGGGGAGGCGTACCTCGAGCGCGCGGGGACGGTGCGGGTCGCGGCGCAGATAGCCCTTGCGCTGCAACGCCGTCAGCTGGTGCGACACGCTGGAGGTGCTGGTGAGCTGCACCGCCTCGCCGATCTCCCGCATGGACGGCGGGTAGCCGCGCTGCTGCACCGAGTCGCGGATCACCTCAAGGATCTTCCGCTGCCTGGGGGTGAGGCCGAGGGAGTCACGTCTGCGCACCGCCAGGTCGTTGACGGCCGAACCGTTCTCGTCGTGCTCGCTCATGCGATCTCCTTGCCTCCCGGTCTGCATTGCCCGTGTCGCCCACAGCGACCGTACCGCCGTCGAAGATCATGTTCAAACAACTGTTCGAGTCTTCCTCGAAATGACCGACGGCGTGGTGTACAACATCGTACGGGAGTTCGATCGACATCGTGTTCGATTCGCCGATCTTTCCTCGACGTGTGTTCGACCAGGTCGGAGGGGGTGGTCAATATGAAGGCGACCGCGGCGGAGATGGCGGCGCCACGATCCCGGCGGCGGCCCGGCCGTAGGCCCGGGCCGCCGGGGAACGTCCGATACCCTGGTGCGCCGGTCCGGCTCACCAGGCGGGGCAGGGCCGTCGTGCTGGCGGTCCTCACGCTCGTCACCCTGGGGGCGCTGTGGCTCGGTCCCCGCATCGACGCGACCCTCGGGGTCGGCTATCCGGGGTGCGCCGACTCCTCGTCGGTCCCGGCCCGCGACGCCGGGCCCCGGCAGGCGGCGCCGTGATCATCGTGACGGCGCGTCCCGGAGGGTGACCGCGCGTCCCGGCGGCCGGCGTCCCGGCCGCCGGGACGCGGCGGCCTCAGGGTGCGGCCTCAGGGTGCGGCCTCAGGGTGCGGCCTCAGGGTGCGGTGGCTTCGTGGGGCGTGGGGGCGAAAGGGGCATAGGGGGTGTTACCGCCGTGACTGCCGGGGCAGGAGGGGGCGACACGCCGGGTCGGCGCGCTGATCAGCGACTTCGGCGCGCGGGGCCCGGCTGACTTGCGTTCATGGTCGGACCCTCCTACCGTTGGACCACAACATCTAGTGGCTCCACCGGTGAACTTCACCATAGATTGTGTTTTCGTTACCGCATTTCGACCCCTGGAAGACGTGCGCGCGCGCCCCTGCCATGGGGTTTGCGGGAAACACGAGGCGAAACACAGGGCGCGGGCCACCTGCAGGCCAAGGAGGCGACCCGCGTGCACTGTCCGTTCTGTCGTCACCCGGACACGCGGGTCATCGACAGCCGGTCCACCGACGACGGCGGCGCCATCCGCCGCAGGCGCACGTGCCCCGAATGCGGCCGCAGGTTCACCACGCAGGAGACCGTCCTGCTCATGGTCAGCAAGCGCAGCGGGGTCACCGAGCCGTTCTTCCGGGACAAGGTGATCGCCGGGGTGCGGCGGGCGTGCCAGGGGCGTCCGGTGAGCGAGGACTCCCTCGCCCAGCTGGGCCAGCGGGTGGAGGAGAGCATCCGCGCGACGGGAGCGGCCGAGATCGCCGCCCCCGAGGTGGGGCTGGCGATCCTGGGCCCGCTGCGCGAGCTGGACGAGGTGGCGTACCTCCGGTTCGCCTCCGTCTACCGCGGCTTCGAGACCCTGGCCGACTTCGAGGCCGAGATCGAGCAGTTGCGCGCGGAACGCTCCGCCAAGCAGGACCGAAACTGAATCCGAACCCCGGGCGCCGGGGGCCAGAGCGGCGCGTTGATGTGGTCCGACTCGTGGGTTCCGCGAAAAGGCGGGGCCCCGGAAGGGGGAAGTCATGACGGAGACGGTCAGCGGTACGGCCGCGGGCGGGGGCAGGCGGCTGCGCAAGGGGCTGAAGATGAAGCGCATCTTCACCACCCCCGGAGTGCATCCCTACGACGAGGTGTCCTGGGAACGCCGTGACGTCGTCATGACCAACTGGCGGGACGGCTCGATCAACTTCGAGCAGCGGGGCGTGGAGTTCCCCGAGTCCTGGTCGGTCAACGCCGCCAACATCGTGACCACCAAGTACTTCCGTGGCGCGGTCGGCACCCCGCAGCGCGAGTGGAGCCTCAAGCAGCTGATCGACCGCGTGGTGGGCGTCTACACCAGGACCGCGGTGGAGAACGGCTACTTCGCCACCGACGAGGACGCCGAGATCTTCGACCACGAGCTCAAGCACGCCCTGGTCAACCAGGTGTTCAGCTTCAACTCGCCGGTGTGGTTCAACGTGGGCACCGCCTCGCCGCAGCAGGTGAGCGCCTGCTTCATCCTCGCCGTCGACGACACCATGGAGTCGATCCTCGACTGGTACAAGGAAGAGGGCGTGATCTTCAAGGGCGGTTCGGGCTCCGGCGTGAACCTCTCGCGGATCCGCTCCTCCAAGGAACTGCTCTCCAGCGGTGGTACGGCCAGCGGCCCGGTCTCCTTCATGCGCGGTGCGGACGCCTCCGCGGGCACCATCAAGTCCGGCGGCGCGACCCGCCGCGCGGCCAAGATGGTCGTCCTGGACGTCGACCACCCCGACGTCGAGGAGTTCATCGAGACCAAGGCGCGCGAGGAGGACAAGGTCCGCGCGCTGCGCGACGCCGGGTTCGACATGGACCTGGGCGGCAAGGACATCGTCTCCGTCCAGTACCAGAACGCCAACAACTCCGTGCGCGTCTCCGACGAGTTCATGCGCGCGGTGGAGGACGGCGACCGGTTCGGCCTGCGCGCCCGTCTCACCGGCGAGGTCATCGAGACGATCGACGCCCGCGACCTGTTCCGCAAGATGGCCAAGGCCGCCTGGGAGTGCGCCGACCCGGGCGTCCAGTACGACGACACGATCAACGACTGGCACACCAGCCCCGAGACGGGCCGCATCACCGCCAGCAACCCGTGCTCGGAGTACCTCCACCTGGACAACTCCTCCTGCAACCTCGCCAGCATCAACCTGCTGAAGTTCCTCAAGGACGACGAGACCTTCGACGTCGCGAGCTTCGTGAAGGTGACCGAGCTGGTCATCACCGCGATGGACGTCTCCATCACGTTCGCCGACTTCCCGACCGAGAAGATCGCCGAGACCACCCGCGCCTACCGTCAGCTCGGCATCGGCTACGCCAACCTCGGCGCGCTGCTCATGGCCACCGGCCACGCCTACGACTCCGACGGCGGCCGGGCCATCGCCGGCGCCATCACCTCGCTGATGACCGGCGTCTCCTACCGCCGCAGCGCCGAGCTGGCCGGGGTCGTGGGACCGTACGACGGCTACGCCCGCAACACCGAGGCCCACAAGCGCGTCATGCGCAAGCACGCCGCGGCCAACGACGACCTGCGCACGCTGGACGCCATGGACAAGGCCCTCCACGCCGAGGCGACCCGTCAGTGGGCCGACTGCCTGAAGCTGGGGGAGAAGAACGGCTACCGCAACGCCCAGGCGTCGCTGCTGGCGCCCACCGGCACCATCGGCCTGATGATGGACTGCGACACCACCGGCATCGAGCCCGACCTCGCCCTGGTGAAGTTCAAGAAGCTCGTCGGCGGCGGCTCCATGCAGATCGTCAACCAGACGATCCCGCGGGCCCTGCGCCGTCTGGGTTACCAGGAGGAGCAGGTCGAGGCGATCGTCGAGTACATCGCCGCCAACGGCCACGTCGTGGACGCCCCCGGCCTGCGGCTCGAACACTACGAGGTGTTCGACTGCGCCATGGGCGAGCGGGCGATCGCCCCCATGGGCCACGTGCGCATGATGGCCGCCGTCCAGCCGTTCCTGTCCGGCGCCATCTCCAAGACGGTCAACCTGCCCGAGTCGGCCACGATCGAGGACATCGAGCAGGTCTACATGGCCGGCTGGAAGCTCGGCCTCAAGGCCCTGGCGGTCTACCGCGACAACTGCAAGGTCGGCCAGCCGCTGTCGGCCGGGGGGAAGAAGGCCGAGGACAAGACGGCCGGGCAGGCCGCCGAGCCGACCGCGCAGCCGCAGGTCCAGATCGTGGAGGTGGGCCGTCCGACCCGCCGCCGGATGCCGAACCAGCGCCCCAGCACCACCACCCGCTTCACCGTGGGCGGAGCCAAGGGCTACATGACCGCCTCGTCCTACCCCGACGACGGTCTCGGCGAGGTCTTCCTGAAGATGTCCAAGCAGGGCTCGACCCTCGCCGGCGTCATGGACGCCTTCTCGGTCGCCATCTCCATCGGCCTGCAGTACGGCGTGCCGCTGGAGACCTACGTCAGCAAGTTCGTCAACATGCGGTTCGACCCGGCGGGCATGACCGACGACCCGGACATCCGCATGGCCGCCTCGGTGATGGACTACATCTTCCGCCGCCTGGCGCTGGACCACCTGCCCTATGACGAGCGGGCGGCCCTGGGCATCTTCTCCGCCTCCGAGCGGGCCGCCCAGCAGCGCGGCGAGGACCCGGCCGCGCTGCACACCGCCGAGGTCATCGCCGAGCTGGCCACCTCGGCGCCGATCGAGCAGGCCAGGCCCGGGGAGGGCACCGGCGCCGCCGACGCCGCGGACGTCCCCGCGGCCGAGGCCCGGCCGGAGCGCGGCGGTTCCCTGGAGTCCCACCAGGGCCGCACCGCCGACGCGCCGCTCTGCATGACCTGCGGCACCAAGATGCGCCCGGCCGGCAGCTGCTACGTCTGCGAGGGCTGCGGCTCCACCAGCGGCTGCAGCTGATCGCGGCACCTCCTCGCGGAGTCAGGGGGGCGGGGGGGGCCGGGGGCGGGCCGGGGGCCCCCCCCCCCCCGGGGGGGGGGGGGGGGTGGGGGGGGGGGGGGGGGGGGGGGGGGGGGGCCGCCCCCCCCCCCCCCCCCCCCCCCCCGCCCCCCTCGTGCGGGTGAGCGGTGTACGGATCAGCAGGCGCAGGCGGCGCCGGAGACGGGAGCGGTCAGCGGGTCGGGCCGGCGGCGGGAGACGCCGGCCGCCGTCGCCACGGCGCACCCCTCCCGCACCCAGTACTCGAATCCGCCGATCATCTCCTTGACGGGGTGGCCCAGCCTGGCGAACTCCAGGGCGGCGCGGGTGGCGCCGTTGCAGCCCGGCCCCCAGCAGTAGGTCACCACGGTCGCGCCCGCCGGCACCACCTCGGCGGCCCGGCGGGCGATCTCGGCGGTCGGCAGGTGGACCGCGCCGTCCACGTGTCCCTGCGCCCAGCTCTCCGCGCTGCGCGAGTCCACCACGACGATGCCCGGGACTCCGGAGGCCAGGTCCGCGGCGACGTCGGACACGTCGGTCTCGAACGCCAGCCGGTTCGCGAAGTGGGCCGATGCGGCGGCCCGGCCGGCGGCGGGGACCGCGGTGACGGCGGAGGTGACGGGGGAGGCGGCTGTGGCGGCGGAGGGGGAGACGGACATTCGGCATCCTTTCTGTGGACGTCGGTACCCGCCCGGCGAGGGGCGCGACCGGACGAGAAGGGGACGGGCACGATGATGGCGTCCGCGGCTCGGGGTCCGACAGTGGCACGAATGCCGTTCCCCGCTAAGATCCCGCCATGCCGTTCCCGATTCCGATGGAGCGCCGGGGTGCCCGCCGTACCGTCTCGGTGCTCGCCTTCGACGGCATGGCTCCCTTCGAGCTGGGCTGCGTCGTGGAGATCTTCGGCCTTCCACGGCCCGAGCTGGCGGTCCCCTGGTACGAGCTGACGGTGTGCGCCGAAAGCGGTGCGGACCTGCGCATCGCCGGCGGGTTCACCATGCGGGCGGCACACGGCCTCGACGTCGCGGCCGACGCGGGCACGGTGGTCGTCCCGGCCGTGCCGGACGTTTCCGGCTCGGTGTCGCCGGAGGTGGTCGCGGCGCTGCGGACGGCGCACGCCCGGGGCGCCCGGATCGTGTCGATCTGTTCGGGGGCGTTCGCGCTCGCCCAGGCGGGACTGCTGGACGAGCGGGAGGCCACCACCCACTGGAGGTACGCCGGGCTGCTGCAGCGGCGGTTCCCCCGGGTGCGGGTCGATCCCGGCGTGCTCTACGTGGACGGCGGCGACGTGCTGACCAGCGCGGGCAGCGCGGCCGGGCTGGACCTGCTGCTGCACCTGGTCCGCAGGGACCACGGGCCGGGCGTGGCCAACGCGGTCGCGCGCAGGCTGGTCGTCTCACCTCACCGGGAGGGCGGGCAGGCGCAGTTCATCGAGGCCGCGGTGGTCCCGGCGGAGGAGGACGACGGGGTGGCCGCCGCGATGGGCTGGGCGCTGGACCACCTGACCGGGCCGATCACCGTCGGCGCCCTGGCCCGGGCCGCCCGCATGTCGCAGCGCACCTTCGTCCGGCACTTCGGCCGCCGCACCGGCACCAGCCCGCTGCGCTGGGTGACGTCCCAGCGGATCGCGGCCAGCCTCCCGCTGCTGGAGTCCACGGCCGTGCCGGTCGAGGAGGTCGGGGCCGCGGTCGGGTTCGACAGCCCGGCGACCTTCCGCCATCACTTCACCCGGGCGATGCGGACCTCCCCGTCGGCCTACCGCAGGGCCTTCCGCGCCACCCCGTGAGCGGGAACGGTCGCCGGGGGTCACCCGGGGCTCACCGCGTGGCGAAGCGGTCGAGCGCGGCGCGGATCTCGTCGCGCATGGTGTCGCTGCCGGTGTGGCCGGAGTCCTCGATGACGATCAGCTTCGCGTCCGGCCATGCCTGGGCGAGCTCCCAGGCGGTGCCGACCGGGCTGCCGAGGTCGTGGCGGCCGTGGATCAGCACGCCGGGTATCCCGGCCAGGCGGTGCGCCTCGCGCAGCAGCACACCCTCCTCCAGCCAGGCGCCGTGGGCGAAGTACTGGGAGCAGATCCGGACGAACGCCAGCATCGCGTCGGACGGCCGGTCGCTGTAGGCGCCCCGCCTGCCGTTCGGCTCCGTGGAGATCACCGCGTCCTCCCAGGCCAGCCAGTCGGCCGCCGCTTTGGCCCGCACCTCGGCGTCGGGGTGCTCCATGAGCCGGGCGTAGGCCGCGACCAGGTCGCCGTCGCGGTCGGCCTCGGGGAGGGCGGTGCGGAACCGGTCCCACGCCTCGGGGAAGAACCGGCCGACGCCCCGGTACAGCCAGTCGGTCTCCGAGCGCCGGGTCATGGTGACGGCGGGGATGACGATCTCCGACACCCGTTCGGGGTGGCGCTCGGCGTAGGCGAGGATGAGCGTGGACGCCCAGGAGCCGCCGAACAGCAGCCAGCGGTCGACGCCCAGGTGCTCGCGCAGCCGTTCCATGTCGGCCAGCAGGTGCTCGGTGGTGTTGACGCTCATGTCGGCGGCGGGGTCGCTCGCGTGCGGGGTGCTGCGCCCGCAGCCGCGCTGGTCGAACAGGATGACCCGGTAGCGCTCCAGGTCGAAGGAGCGGGCGTGGCGGGGTGCGGACTCCGCCCCCGGGCCGCCGTGCACGACGAGGGCGGGCTTGCCCCCGGGGTTGCCGTACACCTCCCAGTGGACGAGGTTGCCGTCGCCGACGTCGAGCATGCCGTGGTCATGGGGTTCGATCGGGGCGGGGGGCTGCGTCATGTCGGGTTCCCTTCGACGGTGCGCCGTACGGTGTGACGGCACGGCCGGGCAAGGCTCCCGAAAATACAACAGCGCTGTTACATAAGCGAATCGATTTACCCGCCACCGGGCCGGAACCGCTCGGCGGCCGCCCGCGTCACCTGATCGACCTCATGGACACCGCGGCCGCCGTCCGGCCCGGCGGGACCTGGCCGCGCTCGCCCCCGGCGAGAGCGGACCGGCGCCGCCCGGGTCAGCCGGTCGTCCAGCGGCGGGTGACCTCCTCGGCGGTCGGCGGCGGGCCGGGCGGGGGAGGGGCGGAGGTCAGGCGCAGAGCGTCCAGCATCAGGGTGAGATGGCGGCGCCGTATCTGCGCGGTCCGCTCCTCGTCGCCGAGGTGGAGGGCGGCGAGCTGGTCGAAGATCAGTGACATGTCGGCGGTGTTCAGACCGGGCCGCAGGACGCCCGCCCGGGCGGCGCGGTCGAATACCTGCTCGGCGAGCCCGCCGGCGCGGGCTGCCTCGCGCCCTAGCTCCTCGGTGGGGGTGAAGGTGCCGGCGAGGTTGATCGTCAGGGAGTGGACGTCGGCGTCCACGATGCGCCGCATGAAACCGGCGAGCGCCTCCCACGGGTCGTCCCGGTTCGACAGGGCGGTCTCGGCCTCCGCGATGTAGGTCCGCAGCCCGTCGGAGCAGAGTTTGCGCAGGAGGTCCTCCTTGCCGGCGTAGCGGCGGTAGAGCGCGCTGATGCCCACCCCTGCCCGCTCGGCCACCGCCGAGATCGGGGCGCCGGGGTCGGCGACGAACACCGCCCGCGCCGCTTCGAGGATCACCTGGTCGTTCCGGGCGGCCTGGGCCTTGCGGCCGCTCATGGGGGCCGGGGTCGTCGTCTCCACCCTTCCACTATAGTCACGGAACATAATCTTCCGTTCTATTACTGGTGGCGTGGCCTCGGATGCCGGGGTGATCCGTGGTGATCCGTGGCGGTCCGTGGCGGTCCTGGAAGGACGGCCTCGGAAGGACGCCCCGGTGAGGGCGGCTTGAGGGAACGCTCCGGCGAGGAAGGCGTGAGGAGGGCGCCTCGGCAAGGAAGGTCCGGAAGGGGCGGCCTGAGAGGGACGCCTTCGTGAGGAATGCCCGAGAGGGACGGCTCGGGAAGGACGGTCCAGGGGAAACGGCTCCGGAAAGCCGGAAGACCCGCCCCGGGCGGGTCTTCCGCTGCGTCTCGGCGGGAACCCCGCCACCCCTCGGACGGATCAGGCCGCCGGTGTGGGGCCGCTCGTCCGCGGGAAGAGCACGACGTTGCGTCCGGCGTAGGCGCGGAGGTCGACGACCTTGGCGTCCCTGGAGGGCCCGCGGTCCTTCGCGGAACGGATATCCCTGATCTTGAGCCGTGCGACCTGAGGCGGCACGACCGCAAGTCTCCTCATTGAACAGCCCCCCGGCGTGATGATTCCGTTACGCGAGTTGTTTACAGAGAACCGCGTAAAACCACTGTAAAGGGACGTTCAATAAGGAAGCATGCGGCCCGACGGGGTCCGCAGGTCCGGCTCGGTGCCGACGGTGCGGCGGCGCCGGTCACGCGGCCTGATGGTCTTGCTGCGTCGCATGGTCCGCCCCCCTTTTCTTTACGCCTGGTGTGTCCGATATCACCCGGCATTCCCCGCCGCGAGCCGGTGTAAAAGGCCGGCTCGCACGGAAAGCCCGTGCGAGCCAACCTAGCCCCGGGAGACCCTCCGCATCAACCGCTTTGGTTGCGAAGAGAACCCGCGACCTTACGCGTGGTGACGCAGATCCGGTTCCAGGCGTTGATCGTCGAGATCGCCATCACGAGCGCGGCCAGGAGCGGCGGCTCGAAGTGCCGGGCGGCCTCCTCCCACACGTGGTCCGGCACCGCCTCCGCCCGGTCGCTGAGCCGGGTGGCCTCCTCGGCCAGGGCCAGGGCCGCCCGTTCGGCGTCGGTGTAGTACGGCGTCTCCCGCCAGGCGGCCACCGAGAACAACCGCTCGTCGCTCTCGCCGGCCCGCTTCGCCTCGTGGCTGTGCATGTCCACGCAGAAGCCGCAGCCGTTGATCTGGCTGGCCCGCACCTTCACCAACTCCAGCGTGGGTCTCGGCAGGCCGCTGCCGTTGAGGTACTTCTCCAGGCCCCGCATGGCCTGGTAGCCCTCGGGGGCGACTTCGGCGATGTCCATCCGTTCCTTCATGGAATGCTCCTCAGCTTCTCCGGGTTCATCACGATGTAGATCTCGGTGATCCGGCCACCGGCCGTGTTCAGCGTGTAGACGCCGTGCGGCGCGCCCCGCCGGAACCGCAGCAGCCCCGGCCAGCCGTTGACCGCGACCGGAGCGAACCCGCGGGAGGGGCCGTACCGCCTGGTGATCCCGATCAGGAAGCGGGCCACCCGGTCGGCGCCGCGGACGGGCCGCCTGGCGGCGGTGACCAGGCCGCCCCCGTCGCTGCGCAGCACCACGCCGGGGTCGAGCAGCTCCATCAGCGCGCCGATGTCGTCCCCGGAACCGGCCCGTGCGAACGCCTCGACCACCCTGCGGTGCTCGGCGGCGTCCACCTCGAACCGGGGCGCCCGCGCCGCGACGTGCCGGCGCGCCCGGGCGGCGAGCTGGCGGCAGGCGGCCGGTGAGCGCCCCACGGTCCGGCCCACCTCGTCGAACGGCATCCCGAACACGTCGTGCAGCACGAACGCGGTGCGCTCGGCCGGGCTGAGCGACTCCAGCACGACGAGCATCGCCATGCTCATCGACTCGTCCAGCGTCACCCGGTCGGCCGGGTCGCCCCCGCCCACCACCGGCTCGGGCAGCCACGGTCCGACGTACTCCTCCCGGCGCGCCCGCGCCGAGCGCAGCACGTCCAGCGCGAGCCGGGAGACCGTGACCACCAGCCAGCCCGTGACGTCCCGGATCTCCTCGCGGCCGGCGCGGCCCAACCGGAACCACGCCTCCTGGACCACGTCCTCGGCCTCGTCGAGGCTGCCGAGCAGGCCGTAGGCCACGCCCACCAGGCGGGGCCGGATCGCGGCGAACTCGGCGGCGAGATCTTCATCGGTCTTCACACATGGAGGACGGGACACCCTTCGAGTGTGTGACATCCGCCGGTCGGAGCCGCCGCCGGAGCACCCGGAAAGGCACGGAAACCCGGAGGGGGCCGGGGAAGGTGATGATTGCGCCCCCTCGCGCGGCGCGTGTTGACTTACCATGACGGAGACGCGAAAGGGCGGGGGTGAAGTGAACGTCATCGAGCCCACCCCCGTCCACGCCGCGGCCTGCGAGACCGCCTCCGAGCACTGGTGCGGGCGCGGTGCGTGCCCCGTGGCCTGTAGCGACCCGGGCTGCCCCGTCTGCCATCCCGAGCCTCCCGACTCGGTCGTCGTCTTCCGCACCCGGCCCGCGGCCACCCCCGGGACGCAGGGCGATTTCGGGATGCGGGTCGCCTCCGGGATGCATGCCCCCGCCTGACTCCGGTCCCGCGATGACGGGTCAACGTTCGACCGGCTTCGTCTGAGGCCGTCCCCGGCCGGGTAGACCCATGGCGAGGACGCCGCCGGTTTTCGGGGGGAGACATGGCTCGGTGTGAGGTCTGCGGCAACGACTACGACATGTGCTTCGAGGTGCACGCCCAGGGGGCCGTGCACGTCTTCGACAGCTTCGAGTGCGCGATCAGCGGCATGGCGCCGGTCTGCGAGCACTGCGGTGTGCGGATCGTCGGGCACGGGGTGGAGGCCGACGGGCGCTGGTACTGCTGCGCGAACTGCGCCCGGCAGGAGGGAGCCGAGGCGATCGTGGACCGGGTCGGGGTCCCGGCCCAGCAGCGCGGCCTGTAGACCGCCGTCCGGATCGGCGCGACGGGACCACAGCCGGAGCCGGTCGCGGCGGGATCTCCGTCCGGATCGGCGTGGCCGCTGCGGGGTCCGCGCCCGGGTCAGCGCGTGGCCGCGGCGGGATCGCCGAACGCGTACCGCGCGGGCGGCAGCACCGCCCGGGCGTCCGCGCCGCGGAACCACAGGCCGACCATGAACGCCATCGTCGCCTCCAGCAGCCCGGCGCGGTCCAGGCCGCCGGCCTCGACGGCCTCGCAGCCCAGGTCCTCGGCCAGGGACCGTACCGTCGCGAGCGCGCCGGGGTCGTCCCCGCACAGCGGGACGGCCAGCCGTTCGCCGTCGAAGACGGGCGGCGTCATCCGCCAGACGTCCTCGTGGCAGAGGTTGAACGCCTTGACGACGCGGGCGCCGACCGCGATCTCCGCGACGCGCCGGGCCATCGAGGGGCCGCCCTCGGCGGCGAGGACGAACTTCCCGGGGACCACGGAGTTGGTGCAGTCGATCAGCACGCGCCCGCGCAACGCCCCGTCCGCCGCGCCGGCCGCCGCCAGGACGTCGGGCACCGCCTCCGCGTGTACGGCCAGCAGCACCGCCTCCCCGAACCCGGCCGCCTCGGCCCAGGCGCCCGCTCGGGCCGCCGGTCCCAGACGCTCCGCCAGGGCCGCGGCCTTCGCCGCGTCCCGGCCGCTCACCATGAGCTCGTGGCCCGCGCGGGCCCACTGCGTGCCGAGGGCGTCGGCCATGTTGCCCGCCCCGAGGATGCCGATGCGCATCCGTCCTCCCCATGTCGTCATGCCGTCGTGGCCGGCGCCCGTGGACCAGGTGACGACCCGGCCCGCGCGCCGTCCGGCCCGGCTCCGCGCCGCGGGCCGGTGGGAACGACCATAGGCAAGCCGTAAGGCACCGTTCGGTGCGCGACGGCGGCGGCATAATCGGTGACGTGGACGTGCTCCTCGCCGACTGCCGTGCCCGGCTCGCCTTCGACCTGATCGGCAACACCTGGAACGCCGTCGTGCTGTGGGCGCTGCGCTCCGGCCCGCGCAGGCCGGGGGAACTGCGAGGGGGGATCGGCGGGATCAGCCAGAAGGTGCTCACCGAGACGCTCCGCAGGCTGGAGTACAACGGCCTCGTCGGACGGCGGGCCTACCCGGAGGCGCCCCCGCGGGTCGAGTACGGCCTGACCGACCTGGGCCGCAGCCTGGTGCCGCTGATCGGGGCGTTCGGGGAGTGGGCGTTCGAGCACGGCGACGACGTCCTCGCCGCCCAGGACCGGGCCGAGGCTCTCATCCCGGGGTGTCCCCGCGACCCGCGTCCCCGGCCCGGCGAGGACCTCCGCTAGCCGCGTCCGGCGGCGCGCGGGACGGCGGCCACGGCCTCCACCTCGACGGCGAACTCGGGGGCGGCCAGGGCCGCGACCACCGCCAGCGACTGGGCGGGCCAGTCGCCGTCCGGGAACCACCTGCCGAACGCCTCTCCCATCGCCGCGCGGCAGCCCGGCAGGTGCTCGGTCCCCGCGACCATCGTGAACACCTTCACCAGGTGCGCCGGCGTCGCGCCGATCGATTCGAGCAGCAGCTCGATGTTGACGTAGACCTGCCGCGCCTGTGACTCCGCGTCCGGGCCCGCGAGGGCGCCGTCCGGCAGCACGCCGAGCTGCCCGGAGATCATCACCAGCTCGTGGCCCTCGGGCACCGCCGCGAGGTGGCTGTAGCGGCCGGCCGGGGCGGCCACGACGTCGGGATTCCAGCGGCGGATCATCGAAACTCCTTGTATCCGGACACGACGGACTGTCCGCCGCATCCTTCCACAGAGCACATCGGACGGGGCCGCTCAGTTTCCCCGGGGCTCGTCCCGCCGGGCCACCAGGACGTCGTGACTTCCGGAGGGGCCGCCGGCACCTCCGCCCGGGACGTCACGCGGATCCGCGGCGCCTCCCGGTCCGGGGGTCTTCTCCCGGGTGCCGGGCGGGTCCCCGCCGACGGTGGTCCCTCCCGTCTCTCCGGCGTTCCCGCCGTCCCGGGTGTCCCCGGTGTCCCCGTACGGGTGCGCCCGCTGCCGGGCGGGGAACTCCGCGGTGTCCCCGCCGGGCGCCGGCCCGCGCCCCGTCCCCGCCGGCCCGGCGTCTCCCGCGTCCGCGGAACCCGCGGCTCCGGCGGTGGTTCCGGCGGTCCCGGCGCCCCGGGCGGACTCCGGCTCGCGCAGCGCCGCGATCACGTCGTCGGCCTCGGTCTCGGCGGCGAAGTCCTGGGCGGCCTCGGCCTCCCGCCGCCTCATCACCAGCAGGTGGTCGACCGACAGGCGGCCCGCGCCGACGACCGCGAGGAGGACGGAGGCGGCGCCGAGCGCGATCACCAGGCTGACGTCCCCGCCGGTCAGTGGCAGGCCGTGCTCGCCGGTGGTCACGACGAACACCGCGACGGCCTCGGCGAACAGCACCAGACCGCAGGCGGGAACCGCCAGCCCGGCCACCAGGAGCACCCCGCCGACGAGCTCGATCAGCATCGTCGCGGCGGCCCAGGCTCCGGGCGCGGGCGCCCCGAGGGACGTGAACTGGTCGTTGGTGGCGGTCAGGCCCGCCTCCAGCTTGTGCCAGCCGTTCGCGAAGAAGATCCCGCCCACTCCCAGCCGGGCGGCCAGAGCGGCGAGATCGCGGAGGGTTTGTCGCACGGTTCCTCATTCTGGGGAGATTCCGCGTTCATGCCCATAGCTGACCGCGAACGGGTTTCTCAAACGCCCGGCGTGCCGCCGGAAAAAACGCCTCTCCGGCCCGGTCCGTCCTCCTTGACCGGTCCGGCCGGCTCTCCCCGACCGGCCTCGCGGCCCCGGGGCCGGCTCAGCCGGAGTCGTCCCGCCGGTCGCGCGGCACCAGCAGCGCCACGGCGGCGGCGGTGCCGGCCAGCAGGAGCAGGCTCACCAGGACCGTGGTGTGCAGGCCGGAGACGAAGGCGGCGCGGGCGGCGTTCAGCAGCGCCGTGCCGGTGCCGCCGCCGACCTCCCGCGCCACGTGCGCGGCGGCGGCGAGCGACTGGCGGGCCTGGTCCATCAGCGCGGGCGGGACGCCCGGGACCCGGGCCAGCGAAGGCGCGTAGACGAGGGTGGTGACCGTGCCGAGGATCGCCACGCCCAGGCCGGCGCCCAGCTCGTAGGCCGTCTCCTCGATCGCCGCGGCGCCGCCGGCGCGATCCTCGGGGGCGGACGACATGATCGTGTCGGAGGCGGCGAGCAGGGTGACCTGGATACCGAAGCCGATCCCGACGAAGCAGAGCGCGAGGACCAGGGGATGGGCCTCCGTACCCCAGGTGAGCGGGGGCGTCAGCGACAGGGCGGTCAGCGCGAGCCCGCCGCTCATCGTGGCGCGCAGCCCGAACCAGCGCAGCAGCCGAGCGCCGGCCAGCCCGCCGCAGACGGCGGCGACCATGAGCGGCAGCATGCGGATCGCCGCTCCGAGCGGGCTGTCGCCGAGCACGAGCTGGAGGTACTGGGCGAGCATCAGCTCCAGGCCCACCAGGGCGAAGACGGCCAGCAGCACCGCCGCCACGCCGACGGAGAAGGCCCGCCGCCGGAACAGATCGAGGTCGAGAAGGGGGAACGCCAGCCTTCGCTGCCGTCGCACGAACCAGACCAGCAGCCCGGCCCCGCAGACGAACGCCGCGATCCCGGCCGGATGGCCCGAGCCCGCCTCCTTCAGCCCGAAGGCCAGCGCGAGGATGCCCAGCACCGACAGCAGCGCGCTGGGCGCGTCCCACGGCTTCGGGTCACGCGGACGGCACTCGGGCAGCAGCCTGGCGGCGGTGGGCAGCAGCACCAGCAGGATCGGCACGTTGATCAGGAAGACGGCGCCCCACCAGAAGTGCTCGACGAGCAGACCGCCGATGACCGGCCCCACCGCGGCCCCGGCCGCCGCGACCGCGCTCCACACGCCCAGTGCGAGCGCGCGCTCCCGGCGGTCGGTGAAGACCTGCCGGATGATGGACAGCGTGGCCGGCATGATCATGGCTCCGCCGACGCCCAGGAGCACCCGCGCGGAGATGAGGGTGAGCGGGGTCGGCGCGAAGGCCGCCGCGGCCGAGGCGACGCCGAAGACGAGGTAACCGGCGAGCACCAGGCGCTTGCGTCCGTGGCGGTCGCCGAGCGTGCCGAAGGTCAGCAGCAGCGGCGCGACCACCAGCGAGTAGGCGTCGATGATCCACAGCAGTTCCACCGAGCTCGGCTCCAGCGCGGCGGTCAGCGCCGGGACCGCGATGTGCAGGACGGTGGCGTCCACCGCGATGAGCAGCAGACTGAAACAGAGGAGGGCGAGGACCGACCAGCGGTTCGGCTCGCCCGTCCGCCGACCCCCCTCGCGCCGCGAGGGCGCCACCGCGACCCTCATGGCGCTCATCGGCGGCGGGGGGTCTTGCCGGCCTGGACGAACATGCGACGCAGCTTAGGCGAAGTCGGGCACTGATTGAGTCGGCATCGAGGTTATCGGTTCACGGCGGTACGCCCGCGGCGGCCGCGCGCACCGGCGTGGGGCGGACCGGCGCGCGCCACCTCTCTAGAGAGATACAGGCATGTGGCCGCCGTCTAGGCAAACGCCGCCTCCGCACAGATCATGGCCATCGTGGCCGATGAGCGCGGAACCCGCGGCGAGCCCGGCGAGAGACACGACACCCACCGGACCCCCGGAGGTCGCGGCCGGTGAGAACGAGATCCGCGGAGAACGGAACCCCACCGCCGGCGGACCCCTGTGACCCGCGCGAGTGGTGCGCCCTGGCCGCGTGGCACCTGGCCGAGGACCGGCCCGAGGCCGCGCTGGAGGCCGCCCGCCGGGCGGTGGAGCGCGACCCGGGCGCCGAGTACGCGGCAGGGTGGGGCTACCGCCTGGCCAGCCTCGCGTTCGAGCGCCTCGGCCGCTTCGCCGAGGCCGTCGCCGCCGCGGAGGAGGCCGTACGGCTGGCTCCGGGGTCCTGGACGGCGCGGCTGCGCCTGGGGGCGGCCCTGCGGCACGTGCCCGGCCGCTGGCGGGAGTCGAGGGCGCAGGCGGCGCGGGCCGTGCGCTACGCGCCGCAGGAGCCCGACCCCCACGTCCTCGTCGGCGACCTCGCTCTGCTGCGTGGCGAGCACCGTGCGGCCGGGGACTCCTACCGGGAGGCGCTGCGCCGGCTGGACGGGCACCCCGGGGCGAGGGTCGGCCTGGGCCTGGCGCTGCTTCGCTGGGAGAGCCCCCGGGACCACCACGACCCGGCGTGGCCGGTGGATCCGCGCGAGACCGGGCGGGCGAGGCGGGCCCTGGAGTCGTGGGCCCGGCAGACCCGCCTGCTGCTGGCCGCGGCGCTCGTCACGGCGGCCGTCGCGGCCTTCGGAGCCGGCCTGGTGACCTGGGCGGAGATCGGCTGCGGCGCGGTGCTCGCGGCCGTCGTGGCGATCACCCTCCGCCAGGCCCGCCGGGTCAGGCTCTGGTCCTACGTCCCCGGCATGCTCGCCAGGGACGTGTGGCTCGCGGTGTCCGTGTCGGTGACCCCGGTCGCGCTCGCCGCCTACGTCGCGGCGGTCGCCACCCTGCCGCGGGCGGTCTCCCGGTCCGCGGCGGGGGATTTCGACGGCGCGTGGGCCGTCCTGGCCGGGACGGTCCTGCTCAACGGCGTCGCCGTGTTCGTGCTGCGCGTCCTGGCCGAGGCGTGGCGGGGACGGCCGGTCGCCGCTCTGGCCCAGTTCGCCGCCGCCGGCGGGGACCGTACGGCCCGGCGCGCCGCCGACGTGACCCTGTGGCTGGTGGCGGGCCGCATGTGGTCGGCGCTCGCCGTCGTCGCGGCGGCCGTCCGGATCACCGGGTACGGGCGCGGCGGGGTGGGCGATCTGGCCTGGTGGTGCGCCGTGACGGCCCTGGCGGTGTTCGCGGCGGTGTTCGCCGTCCGGTCGGCGCGGGCGTGGTGGCAGGGGTCGCCGGGCCCCTGGCGGGCGTCCCTGATCATGCACGACGGTCGTGACGGCCGGCTACCGGGTGACGCCGGGCCCCCGGTCGGCCTCAGCGGTGACGTGCGCCGTGCCTTCGTCCACGCCCGGGAGGTGGTGCTCGCCTGCGCCGCCTCCGGCGGGCCCCGCGCGCTCGCGGTCGGCGCGGTCGGCGCGATCGGGCCGGGCGGCGAGTTGCGCCTGGTCGCCGGGGAGGACGCCTGGGAGGCGGCCGAGCGCGATCCCCGGGTGGCGGTTTTCGCCGCCGACCCCGTCGAACGCGGGTTCTGGGTCGAGGTGCGCGGCGTCGCGGTCGGCGACCCCGAGGCCGGCGTGCTGCGCGTCACCCCCGAGCACGTCACGGTCGGCGAGTTCCCCGGACGCCACCGGGGCCGGGCTCGCGCCGGCTGAACATCGAGTCCGTACGGGCTGGACACCGGGCCCGTACCGGTTGGACTCGGGCCCGCGCCGACCGGACATCGAGTCCGCGCCGGCCGGACATCGGATCCGCGCCGGATACCGGGCCCGCACCGGCCGGACACCGGGCCCGCACACGCGGGCTTGCCGGACGGTGAGATTTCCCTGCCGGTTTGCCGTGACGCGTGGCGGGCAGGAGGCCGCCGCCCGGATCGTGGGGTTCATCCGGTCCTACCGCTTCACCCGATCATGACCGAACGGCGGCGTGGCGCGACGCCCAGGCACGCGCGAACGTCTGTCCGGTGCGGTATAACCGGGTGGCAAACCGGGGAGGCGTGATGCGGGAACCCGACATGGCCCGGCCGGCGGGACGCGCGGCGGCACGTGACGCGTTCGAGCAGGTGCGGATGCGATACTTCCGCCTCCCCCCTCCGGTGCGGCGGCTGATCCACGTCGCGGTCCTGGTCGCCGCGGCCGGGCTGGCGCTCGGCATGGGCTGGTCCCTCCTCACCGTGCTGCCCGTCACGATCGCCCTGCTCGGCTTCGTGTCACTGGCCCTGCGCTACCCCCGCGCCGCCGCCACCGTGGCGGTCGTGGCCGCCTGGATGCTGCCGGCACTCCCGATCTTCGGGTTCGTCTTCGGACCCTCCCTGGCCCCGACCGGGATGATGCTGCTGGCGCTGCCCGTGGCCGGTCTGGCGCACGTCATCCGCTGGGTCCCCCCGTGGATGACCACGCTCATGGCCCTGGCCGCGGCCGGGGTGGTGGCCGTCGCCGCCGGACTGACCATGCCGGGCGTCGCCGTGTGGGCCGCCTACGGCGCGGCCGCCGCGGTGCTGGTGTACCGCTTCGTCCAGGCGCGCCGGGCCAAGGCCGCGCTGGACGCCGCCGACGGGCACGCGCGGCCGGAACGGGCCGGCCGGGCCGAGCGGCTCCGCGGCAGGGAGGGAGGCCCGCCGGCCGCCGCGTCCGCCGGCCGTACCGCGCCGCCGCCGATCTCGGTGGAGGAGGCGCTCGGCGAGCTGGACGCCATGATCGGCCTCGCCCCGGTGAAGGAGCAGGTGCGGTCCATCGCCGCCTCGATCGAGGCGGCCCGGCTGCGCAGGGAGGCCGGATACACGACCGAGCCGCCGATGCGCCACTTCGTGTTCGCCGGTCCGCCCGGCACGGGCAAGACCAGTGTCGCCCGGACCGTCGCGAAGATCTTCTACGCCTTCGGCCTGCTGGAGACCCCGTACGTGGTGGAGGCCCAGCGGGCCGACCTGGTGGGGGAGTTCCTCGGCGCCACCGCGATCAAGACGAACGAGCTGGTCGACCGGGCGCTCGGCGGGGTGCTGTTCATCGACGAGGCCTACGGTCTGATCAACTCCGGTGACGGCCAGCCCGACCGGTTCGGCGCGGAGGCCGTGCAGACGCTGCTCAAACGGGCCGAGGACGACCGCGACCGGCTGATCATCATCCTGGCCGGCTACGAGAAGGAGATGGCCTCCTTCCTGTCGTCCAACCCCGGGCTGTCCAGCCGGTTCGCGAGCCGGATCCACTTCCCCGGCTACGCGCCCGAGGAACTGCTGCGGATCACCGAGCTGCTGCAGCGGGGACGCGGCGACCGGACGGCCCCGGACGCCGCGCCCGCGCTGCTCGCCCGGTTCGAGGACGTCCACCGGCGCGGGCTGGTCGACGAGCTGGGCAACGCCCGGTTCGCCCGCAGCCTCGTCGAGGCCGCCGCCCAGGCCCGCGACGTGCGCGTGGTGGGCGCGGGAGGCGCGCCGACCACCGAGGACCTCGTCACCGTCACCTCAGCCGACGTCGCCAAGGCGTTCGACGAGCTGACCGCCCGCTACCGCGGCTACCAGGCGGCCCCCAGCCTGGAGGAGGCGCTCGCCGACCTGGACCGGATGGCCGGCCTGGAGCCGGTCAAGCAGCAGGTGCACGCGATCACCGCGCAGCTCAGGGTGGCGAGGATGCGCCAGGAGCGCGGCCTGCCGACTCCGCCGCAGATGAGGCACTTCGTCTTCACCGGCCCGCCCGGCACGGGCAAGACCACGGTGGCCCGCATCGTCGGCCGCATCTTCGCCGCGCTGGGCCTGCTCGCCCAGCCCGACGTGGTGGAGGCCCAGCGGGCCGACCTGGTGGGACAGCACCTCGGCGCCACCGCGATCAAGACGAACGAGCTGGTCGACCGGGCGCTCGGCGGGGTGCTGTTCATCGACGAGGCGTACAGCCTGGTCAACCCGGGCTACGCCGGGGGTGACGCCTTCGGCGCCGAGGCCGTGCAGACGCTGCTCAAGCGGGCCGAGGACGACCGCGACCGGCTGGTGGTCATCCTGGCCGGCTACGAGGACGAGATGGACCGCTTCCTGGCGACCAACCCCGGCCTGGCGAGCCGGTTCAACCAGCGGGTGCGGTTCCCCTCCTACGCGCCGGGCGAGCTCGCCGAGATCGCCGAGCTGCTCGCCCTCCGGGCCGGCGACCGTTTCGACGAGGCCGCCCGGCGGGACCTGTCTGAGGTCTTCACCTGGGTCTGCGACAACGGCCTGATCGACGGCCTGGGCAACGGCCGGTTCGCCCGCTCGCTGTTCGAGCGCGCCGCGATGTGCCGGGACGTCCGGCTGGCCGCCCTCGACGGCACCGCCAGCGCCGAGGAGCTGACCACCATCACCGGCGCGGACCTGCGGGCCGCCGTGGACGAGCTCGCCGGCCGCTGACCCGCGCGCCGTCTCCCGGCGCTCCCGGTTCGGAAAGGCCCGTTCCGCGGGAGCCGGGAGCCGGGGCGGGGAGCCGGGGCCGGGGGCCGCCTCGGAATCCCGGCTCCATGCTCCGGCCCGGCTCCATGCTCCGGCCCGGGGCTCCGGGAGCCGGGATTCCGCGCTCCGGCCCGGGGCCCGGCCGTACCCGGGAGGCGCTTGACCGAGACCGCACCCCCGATTGGGCACGTAGCGTGTTCGTGCTGCTGCATTATGTAGCAGGATGGCTGCCGACGGCGCGCGGGAACGCGGAGGGGGACGATGGCGGGATTCCTTTTCCGCAGGCTGCTCAACTACCTGGCGTTGATCGCCGTCGCCACGAGCCTGGCCTACGCGCTGGCGGCCACCGCGCTGAACCCGCGGGCCAACTACGAGGGCCGCAACCCGCCGATCCCGCCCGCCGTGGTCGACGCCCGCCTGGCCGAGCTGAACCTCGACGATCGCACGCCGCTGCCCGAGCGTTACCTGAGGTGGGCGGGCGGGGTCGTGCGCGGCGACTTCGGCAGGACGGTCACCGGCGGGTCGGTCAACCAGGACCTCGGGCGGCGGATCGGCGTCACCCTGCGGCTGATCACCGCCGGGCTGCTGCTCGGCAGCGTCACCGGCGTGCTCGTCGGGGCCTGCGCGGCCGTCCGGCAGTACGGCCCGTTCGACCGATTGTCCACCGGCGCGTCGTTCGCCGTGCTGGCCGTCCCCACCGTCGTGCTCGCCAACGTCCTGATCATCGCCGCGGTCTGGTTCAACTACCTGGTGGGCGCCCACGTCTTCCTGGTCAGCGGTGAGGCGACGCCGGGCCTTCCCGGCGGCTTCGCCGCGCAGGCGGCCGACCGCCTGCGGCACCTGGCCCTGCCGACGCTGTCGCTGTCGCTGGGCCTGGCCGCGGTCTACAGCCGCTACCAGCGCAACATGATGCTCGACGTCCTGGGGGCCGACTTCGTGCGCACGGCCATGGCCAAGGGGCTGCGCCGCCGTACCGCGCTGGTCAGGCACGCGCTGCGCACCGCGCTGATCCCGGCGGTCACCTACTTCGCCTTCACCTTCGGCGCGCTGCTGGTCGGCACGACCTTCACCGAGAAGATCTTCGGCTGGCACGGCATGGGGGAACAGCTCGTCGACTCCATCTCCGCCAACGACGTCAACACCGTCGCGGCGATCAGCTGCTTCGCCGCCCTCGCGGTGCTGGCCGCCGCCCTGGCCTCCGACCTGATGCACGCCGTCCTCGACCCGCGGGTCCGGGTGGGGGCGGGCCGATGAGCGTCACCGGCGAGGAGCTCGCCGAGCAGCTGGAGGCGGGAGACCGGCTCGGTGCGCCGTCGCGGCTCCGGGTGGTCGCGGGCCGCTTCTTCGGCTCGTTCCAGGGCCGGGCCGGGTTCGCGCTGCTGGCGCTGATGTTCCTGCTGGCCTTCGCCGGCCCGCTGCTCGGCCGGTGGAGCTACACCGACCGCGACTTCACCGCCTTCCTCGCGCCGCCCTCGTCCGTCCACTGGTGGGGCACGCTGCAGACCGGAGCCGACGTGTACGCCGTCACGCTGCGCGGCATGCGGCGGTCGCTGGTCGTCGGCCTGCTCGCCGCGGTCGTCGGCACCGCGCTGGCGGCCGTGGTGGGAGCGTTCGCCGGATACTTCGCGGGCTGGACCGACCGGGTGCTGACCTGGTTCACCGACCTGCTGCTGGTGCTCCCGGCCTTCCTGATCCTGGCGGTCATGTCGCCGCTCTTCGCGAGCGGTCAGTGGCCGCTGTTCGTGCTGGTGCTGGCGCTGTTCCTGTGGATGGTCACCTCCAAGATCGTGCGGAGCGTGACGATCTCGCTCCGGGAGCGGGAGTTCGTGCACGCCGCCCGGTTCATGGGGGTGCGGCCCACCACGGTCGTCTTCCGGCACATCCTGCCGAACATGTCCTCGCTGCTGGTCGTGGACGCCACGCTCAACGTCAGCGCCGCGATCCTCACCGAGACCTCCCTGTCCTACTTCGGCTTCGGCATCCAGCCGCCCGACGTCTCGCTGGGCAGCCTCATCGCCGACGGCACGAAGACGGCCCTGTACGCCCCGTGGACGTTCTGGTTCTGCGCCGGGCTGCTGGTCGTGACGGTGCTCGCGGTCAACATGGTCGGAGACTCCCTGCGGGACGCCTTCGACCCGGCCTCCGGGAGAGGACGCGGATGAACCTCCGGGAGAGGACGCAGATGAAGGGGTACGGCGGGCTCCGGGCGGAGACGGCGGGCCGTCCCGGCACGGGCCGGACGCACCCGGCCGGCCCGGCGGATCGGGACGATCCGGCTGACCGGGGCGACTCGGCGGACCGCCGTGACCCGGCGGAGCGGCCAGGCCCGGTGCTGGAGGTGACCGGCCTCCACGTGACCTTCGGCGCGGGGGCCGGGGCGGTGCGCGCCGTACGGGGGGTGAGCTACGCCGTCCGGCCGGGGGAGGTGCTGGGCGTCGTCGGCGAGTCGGGGTCTGGGAAGTCGGTCACCTCGCTGGCCGTGATGGGCCTGCTGCCGCCGCACGCCCGCGTCACCGGCTCGGTGCGGCTGCGCGGCCGGGAGATCCTCGGGGCGGACGAGAAGACCCTCTCGGCCGTCCGGGGCAAGGCGATCTCGATGGTCTTCCAGGACCCGCTCTCCGCACTCACCCCGGTCTACCGGGTGGGCGACCAGATCGCCGAGGCGGTCAGGATCCACCAGCGGGTGAGCAGGGGGGACGCCGCCCGCCGGGCCGTCGAGCTGCTCGACCTGGTCGGCATCCCCGACGCCGCGCGGCGCGCCCGCGCCTTCCCGCACGAGTTCTCGGGCGGCATGCGTCAGCGCGTCATGATCGCGATGGCGATCGCCAACGACCCCGACGTGATCCTCTGCGACGAGCCCACCACCGCCCTCGACGTCACCGTCCAGGCCCAGGTGCTGGAGGTGCTGCGGCGGGCGCGGCGTGAGACCGGCGCGGCGATCGTGCTGATCACCCACGACCTGGGGGTGGTGGCCGGGTTCGCCGACCGGGTGATGGTCATGTACGCCGGGCGGCCCGTCGAGACCGGGCCGGTGGACGACGTCTACCTGCGGCCGCGCATGCCGTACACCGCGGGCCTGCTCGCCGCGGTCCCACGGCTGGACGCCGCGGAGCGGCCGGTGCCGATCGAGGGGACGCCGCCGTCGCCGGCGGCGCTGCCCCCGGGCTGCCCGTTCGAGCCGCGTTGCCCCCTGGCGGTCCCCGCCTGCGCCGCCGCCGAGCCCGCCCTGGAACAGGTCGGCTCGCCCGGCCACCTGGCCGCGTGCGTCCGCGCGGGCGAGATCGAGGCAACGGGCGGGGCCGTGCTCGCGGTCCGCCCCCCGGGCGTCCTCCCGGCGGCGGGTCTTCCGGCTGAGGCAGGCGTCCCGGCACGGATCGGTGAGACGACCGGCGGGGAAGTCCCGGAAGAACCCGGCGGGACGGCCGACGAGAGAGTCCCGGAGGGGCCCGGCGGGCGCGCGGCACGGCCGCGGCGGGACCGTGAGGTGGTCCTCGCGGTGGATGGCCTGGTCAGGCACTACCCCCTGACGAAGGGGACGCTCCTGCGGCGGCGGATCGGCACGGTCCTGGCGGTGGACGGCGTCTCCTTCGACGTCCGGGAACGCGAGACGCTGGCGCTCGTCGGGGAGTCCGGCTGCGGCAAGACGACGACGCTGATGGAGATCCTGAGGCTGGAACGGCCGCAGGGCGGCACGGTCACCGTGCTGGGCCGCGACGTCGCGGCGCTGGGGGCCCGCGACCGGATGGCGATCCGGCGCGACCTGCAGGTCGTCTTCCAGGACCCGATGGCCTCGCTCGACCCCCGGATGACGGTCTACGACATCGTCGCCGAGCCGCTGCGCACCCACGGGGTGCGGCGGCCGGGGCCGAGGGTCCGCGAGCTGCTGCGCCTGGTCGGACTGGAATCCGGCCATGCCGCGCGCCACCCGCAGGACTTCTCCGGGGGACAGCGCCAGCGCGTCGGCATCGCCCGCGCGCTCGCGCTGGAGCCCCGCCTGGTCGTGCTGGACGAGCCGGTCTCCGCGCTCGACGTGTCGGTCCGGGCGGGCGTGCTCGACCTCCTCACGGACCTCAAGGCGCGGCTGGGCCTGTCCTACCTGTTCGTCGCGCACGACCTGGCCGTGGTCCGGCACCTCGCCGACCGGGTCGCGGTCATGTACCTCGGGGTGATCGCCGAGATCGGCCGGGTCGATCGGGTCTACGCCGCGCCGCTGCACCCCTACACGCGGGCCCTGCTGTCGGCCGTGCCGGTGCCCGATCCCGTCGCGGAGCGCTCCCGCGGGCACGTCCTGCTGGAGGGCGACCTGCCCAGCCCGGCCGACCCGCCCTCCGGCTGCCGGTTCCGCACCCGTTGCCCGCTGTTCCGGATGCTCGGCGAGGCCGAGCGGGCGCGGTGCTCGGGCGAGCGGCCCCCGCTCCGGACGTTCGGCGACGACCACGCCGTCTCGTGCCACTTCGCGGAGAGATCCGGAGCCGGATGAGACCGCCGGCCGGGGGAGCACGCCGTACGGGGGTCGCGGCGGGTGGGCGGTCGCGTCACGAAGCCGGGGAGCACGCCGTACCGGGGCCGCGGCGGGTGGTCGGGCCGCGTCACGAGGCCAGAGAGGCGACGTCGGACGAACCAGTCGGACGAACCAGTCGGATCAACCAGTCGGACGAACCAGTCGGATGAACCAGGAGGAAGCGTGACATCATTCCGGCGCGCGGCCGCGTTCGCCGCCGTGCTTGCCACGGCCTGGGCGCTCGCCCTGACCGGCTGCGCCGGCGGGCGGGGAACCGGGCCGGGCGGGGACGACAGGGCCGGCCCGATCCGCGCCTACGACATCAACCCCGTCCCGCGCGAGGGGGTCAAGAACGGCGGGCGGCTCCGCTGGGGCCTCAGCGAGTATCCGGCCAACTGGAACCTCAACCACGTCGACGGCAACTCCGCGATGGTCAAGAAGGTCATCGACGGGCTGATGCCCTCCGCCTTCCGCTCCGACGAGCAGGGCCACGTGTCGGCGAACACCGACTACGTGCTCTCCGGCGAGGTCACCGCGCGCACCCCCAGGCAGGTCGTCACGCTGCGGCTCAACCCCCGGGCCCGGTGGTCCGACGGCACCCCGGTCACCTGGGAGGACTACCGCGCCCAGTGGCGGGCGCTGAACGGCTCCGATCCCGCCTACCGCGTTGCCGGAACCACCGGCTACCAGGACATCCAGGACGTCGCCAGGGGCCGGGACGACCACGAGGCCGTCGTCACCTTCGCCCGTCCCTTCGGCGACTGGCAGTCGCTGTTCGGGCCGCTGTACCCGAGGTCCACCAACGCCACCCCCCAGGCGTTCAACACCGCCTGGCTGAACCGCATCCCGGTGACCGCGGGGCCCTTCAGGCTCGGATCGTTCGACCAGACGGCCAAGACCGTCACGCTCCTGCGGGACGACCGCTGGTGGGGCGACCGGGCCAAGCTGGACCAGATCATCTTCCGGGCGATGGAGAGCGACGCGCTGGTCGGCGCGTTCAGCAACGGCGAGCTGGACACCTTCGACGTCGGCCCGTCCGCACCCGACTACATGCGGGCCAGAAGCACTCCGGACGCGGTCGTACGGCAGGCCGCCGGCCCGGACTTCCGGCACATCACGATGAACGGCGAGAGCGCGGCGCTCTCCGACGTCCGGGTGCGCCGGGCCGTCGCGACGGGCATCGACCGGCAGGTCATCGCCCGGTCCGACCTGCAGGGCCTCGACTGGCCCATCACCCTGCTGGGCAACCACTTCCTGATGAACACCCAGGAGGGCTACCGCGACAACGCCGGAAGGACCGGCGTCTACGACCCCGCCGAGGCCGGGCGGCTGCTGGACGCCGCCGGATGGAGGCTCTCCGGCCAGACCCGCCGCAAGGACGGCCGGGACCTGAGCCTGCGTTTCGTCGTGCCGTCCGGTCTCCAGCTCACCAAGTCCGAGGCCGAGCTGGTGCAGAGCATGCTCGCCCGGATCGGCGTCAGGGTCGTCATCCAGTCGGTGCCCAGCGACGACTACTTCACGAGATACATCATCCCCGGCAACTACGACATCACCGCGTTCTCCTACGTGGGCACGCCCTTCCCCGTCTCCAGCGGCTACGGCCAGTACGCCGACGCGTCCAAGGACGCCGCCGGGCACCTCCGGTGGAACGCCAACCTGGGCCGCATCGGCTCCCCGCGGATCGACGCCGCCATGCAGAAGGCGACCGCCGAGCTCGACCCGGAGCGGGCCCTGGCCGCCACCAACGCCGCCGACCGGCTGATCTGGGAGGAGGTCAACGTGGTGACGCTCTACCAGCGCCCGCAGAACGTCGCGGTCGGCCGCGACGTGGCCAACTACGGCGCCCGCGGCTTCTACGACCTGCGCTACCAGGACATCGGTTTCACCCGCTGAATCCGCGTCGGCGTCCCCGGGGACGGGCCCGCTCGGCTCGCTCGGCTCGCCCGGTCCGCCCGGCCTGCCAATCCGCCCGGTCCGCCCGGTCCGCCCGGTCCGCCCGGTCCGCCCGGTCCGCCCGGCCCGCCGGTCCGGCCGGTGCCCCGGGAGCCGGGCCCCCATGCAGAACGGCGGTCGGCACAGCGGCCGGTACGGTGGCCGGCCCGCGCGGTCCGGCCGCCGGTGATCTCTGCACCGGGGCGGTGGTGTAGAACCTGATCCATGTCTGTCTCCGTGACCTGGCCGCAGGTGCTCGCCTGGCGGCTGAGGCGGCAGTTCGTCGACCCGGTGGCCGGCCCGGACGCGGTCTCGGTGGTCCGCCGCCTGACCGGGGTGCAGGCGCAGGTGGCCTCCTCCGCCGAGCTGGCCGTGGCCGTACGGCACGCCGCCCCCCGCCCCGGCGAGCTCGACGAGGCCCTGTGGCGCGACCGCACCCTGGTGAAGACCTGGACGGCGCGCGGCACCCTGCACCTGGTCCCCGCCGACGAGCTGGCCGCCCACACCTCGGTCCTCGGCTCCTTCCGCCACTGGGAGAAGGGGTCCTGGCAGCGAGGCCACGGCGTCTCCGCCGCCGAGGTCGTCGCGATCCTGGAGGCGGTGCCCGCGGCGCTCGCGGGCCGCGCGCTCACCCGCGAGGAACTGGTCGAGGCGGTCGTCGAGACCACCGGCGACGCTCACCTGCGGGAGGCGCTCACCTCCGGCTGGGGCGCCCTGCTCAAGCCGCTCAGCTTCCTCGGCGAGCTCTGCTACGGCCCGCCGCGCGCGGGCCGGGTGACCTTCGTCAGCCCCCGCGACTGGCTGGCCGGGCACCGGCCCGGATCGCTCCCTCCCGAGGAGGGCGGCGTGCGGCTGGTCCGCTCCTTCCTCGGCGCGCACGGCCCCGCCACCCCCGAGACCTTCGACACCTGGCTCTACCGCGGGGGAGCCCGGAAGGCGGCGCTGCGTGGCTGGTTCGGCGACCTCGCCCCCGAGTTGGCCGAGGTCGAGGTCGAGGGACGGCCGATGACGATCCTCGCCGGGCACCTCGACGACCTGGCCGCGACCGTCCCCGCCGCCGGAGTCCACCTGCTGCCCGGCTTCGACCAGTACATCCTGGGCGCTCCCCGCGACCTCACGCCGCTCCTGCCCGCGGCGGCCCGGCCGAAGGTCAGCCGGGCCGCCGGCTGGATCTCCCCGGTCGTGGTCCACCGGGGCCGGGTCGCCGGGGTCTGGGAGGCGAAGGACGGCGAGATCGTCCTCGATCTCTTCGAGGACGTGCCCGCCGCCGCCCTGGCCGCCGAGACCGAACGCGTCGGGGCCCTGCTGCGGCGGGGGCGGACCGGCGCCTGAGCGGCGGGGCCCCGCCGAGCCCGGGGCCCCGCCGAGCCCGGGGCCCCGCCGAGCCCGGGGCCCCGCCGCGCCCGCCGCCCCGCCGCGTCCGCCCGTCCGGTGCGCCCGGCGCCCCGGCCGTGTCAGCGCCCCGGCTGTCCCGGTGGCCCGGGTGCCCCGGCCACACGGGCTCCCCGGCGGTGCCGGGGAGCGGTCACAGCGGTGGGGCGAACGTCCAGCCGCGTGCCAGCAGGGCGTCGACCGCCTCGACGGCCCGCTCCAGCCGCGCGGCCGGAGGCCCGGACACCACGACGTGCGGCAGCCCCCGCGCCCGGAGCTCCTCGCGGAAGCGGGCGTCCATCCGGTGCCGGATCGCCTCGCCGTCCCGCCAGCCGTCCTGTTCGAACGGCACGTCCTCCACGGAGGTGTGGATCCACAGGTCGTGCCGGGCCCGCGGGGGAACGGCGCAGGCCGTCCCGAGGTAGCGCTCGTGCCACAGCGAGGTGGCGAACGCGTCGGTGTCGCACACCAGCAGCGGGGAGCCCACGCGGGCGGCGGCGTCCTCCCAGGTGAGCTGGCGCTCGGCGATCTCCGTGAACTCCGCGGAGTCCCACTCCAGGCCGTCCAGCCACGGCTCGGGAAGCCCGGCCGCCTTCGCCCGGCGGCGGGCCAGGGCGAGCTTCTCCTCGCAGTACGTCCTGCCGTACTCGGGCACCCAGCGGGTCGCCGCCCAGGGCCCGCCCCGGGCGGCGTAGTGGGCGGCCAGGTCCCTGGCCAGGGTGGTGGTGCCGCTGGACTCGGCGCCGACGACCGCCACGCGGCGGGCCAGGTGGCCGCGGACCGCCGGGGACAGCCACGGCCAGCACGCCACCGGGTCGCGCCGGACCATCGTCCCGCTCACCGGGAACCGCGCCCGGGTCGCGTCGACGCTCACGTGGGCGGCGCCGAACCGGCGGGCCAGCTCCGGGCCGTACTCCTCCGAGGAGAAGACCGCGTCGATCCGCGGGACGACGCCGTGCGCCAGGGCGAGCGCGTGCCGGAACACCGCCACGTGCGCGGCCCAGATCCCCGGATCGCCGTAGTCGATCTCGACGTCGTCGACCACCGGGGCGATCGTCACGCCGGGCTGCGGGTGGGCTTCGCGCAGCCAGGCGGCGCGCAGCGCCAGCGGGACGCTCTCCGCCGACGAGGCGGTCACCACCACGCTCACCCGGGCGCACCGGGCCGCCGCGGTGTCGACGAGGTGGTGGTGACCCGCGTGCGGAGGGTAGAACTTGCCGATCACCAGCCCGTGGGCGAAGGACCCGGCCGCGCCGTCCGCCCCGGTCGCGTCATCCGGAAGGCCCGCCCCGCTCACGTCGCCCGGACGACCCTCGCTCACATCGCCGGGACGGCCCGGCCCGCTCACGTCGCCGAAGCCGCTCATCCCGGTCACGCCGTCACCGGGACCGGCCGGGCCGCGAGCTCTCCGCGCCAGGCCCGCAGGCCCGCGACGCAGAGCGCGAGGAAGACCACGTACAGGACGGCGGTGAGGTACAGCCCCTTGTAGGCGTAGAGCGGGATGTAGACCAGGTCGGCCGCGATCCACAGCCACCACGACTCCACGAGCTTGCGCGTCTGCCCGTAGGTGGCCGTCAGCGACAGCGCGGTGGTCAGCGCGTCCCAGAAGGGCACGGTGGAGTCGGTCCAGGTCGCGAGGGCGACGGTGAGCACGGCGGTGGCGGCGGCGCCGCAGAGGGCCAGCGCGGTCCACTCGGCGCGGCGGGTCCGGCGCACCGCCGGCCGGGTGCGGCCCGCCCCGCCGTACGTCCACTGCCACCAGCCGTACGCGCCGAGCGCCACGTAGAGGACCTGCAGGGCCGCGTCGGCGTAGAGCCCGACGGCCAGGAACACCAGTCCCAGCAGGACCACGTTGGCGATCCCGATCGGCCAGTTGGCGATGTGCTGTCGGGCCACCAGCCAGACCGTGAGGATGCCGCTGGCGAAGCCCAGCAGCTCGGCCCAGCTGGTCGGCGTCCCGGCGAGGGTGAAGGCGGGCTGGAGGAGGGGGTCCAGCAGTTCGGCGAGGGACATGCGCTCTCCTTTATCGTCGATATGACGATAAAGGGTCAGCGGAGACGGAACCAGACCGGGTCCCCCGGACGCAGTTGCGCGGCCGTCGCCAGGTCGGCCGGGACGACGACGGCGATGACCGGATAGCCGCCGGTCGGGGGATGGTCGGCGAGGAAGACGATCGGCCGGCCGTCCGGCGGAACCTGAACCGCCCCGGCCACCATGCCCTCGCTGGGCAGCTCACCGTCGCGGACGCGCCGCAGGACCGTCCCCGTCAGCCGTACGCCGACCCGGTTGCTGTGCTCGCTCACCCGGTACGGCGCGGCGCACAGCGCCTCCAGCGCGTCCGGGGCGAACCAGTCGTCGCGGGGGCCGGGAAGCACCCGCAGCACGCCCCGCGGGGCCGGAGGCGGCGGCGCGGCGTCGACGACGATCGGCCGCAGGCCGGCGGCCGGGCCCAGAGGCAGGCGCAGCCCCGGGACCAGCGGTGCCGGGCCCAGGCCGGAGAGCGCGTCGGTCGAGCGGCTGCCCAGGACGGCCGGCACGTCGAGGCCGCCGCGGACCGCGACGTAGGTGCGCAGCCCCTCGGCGGGCGTCCCCACCCGCAGCTCGCCGCCGGGCGGCACCCACACCGGCGCGTACGGCCCCGCGGTTCCGGGTCGTGCCGGACCCCGTGCCGCGTCCCGCGAGGGCCCGGCGGCGGGGGAGCCGGCCGGGTCCCCCGCTCCACCGGGGACGTGGAGCGTGAGGGGGCAGGGTGCCCCGGTGACGGCGACCCAGGCGCCGGCGGGGAACCGCAGGCGGGCGCCACCGAAGGTCAGCTCGATCCCGGCGGCGTCCTCGGGGTTGCCGACCAGCCGGTTGGCCAGCCGCAGGCTCGGCGCGTCCGCGGCGCCGGAACGCGGCACCCCGAGGTGGCCGTGGCCGGGACGGCCCAGGTCCTGCACGGTGGCGTACGGGCCGGGCGCGACCACCTCGACCACGCGGGGGCCGGGAGCCGGCTCCGGGCTCATCCCGCACCGCCGGGACGGCCACCCGATCGGACCGAGAGGACGGCGGCGCTCATCCCTGTGACATCCGGAAACGGACCCGATCGAACGGAGAGGACGGCGGCGCTCATCCCGGCACCGCCCGGAAGCGGACCCTGGTGCCGGGGGTGAGCAGCGCGGGCGGGTCGGCGGCCGTGTCCCACACGGTCAGGGAGGACCGCCCGAGCAGTCGCCAGCCGCCCGGCGAGGCCGCGGGGTAGACCGCCGAGTACTCGCCGGCGATCGCCACCGCCCCGGCGGGCACCGAGGTCCGGGGCGTGGACAGGCGTGGCACGTGCAGCGCCGGGTCCAGGCCGATGAGGTAGGCGAAGCCCGGGGCGAACCCCAGCCAGCCCACCGTCAGCTCCACGCCGGTGTGCCGCTCGACGACCTCCCGCACCGGCAGCCCGCTCAGCTCGGCCACCTCGGCGAGGTCGGGGCCGTCGTAGACCACCGGGACCGTCACCGTCCCGCGCGCCCCGGAGGGGGCCGGGGCGGCGTCGCGCGCCGCGCCGAGCAGCTGGGACAACCGGGCCCGCAGGGCTCCCGGGTCGGCGCCCGGGGCGACGACGAGGACGGTGGCGGGGCCGGGCACGATCTCGGTCACCCCCGCCGGGGGGTGTTCCCGCAGCAGGGCGTCCAGCCGGTGGGACACCTCCAGCGAGCCGGTCTCCACCAGCAGCGCGGATTCCCCGGCCCGGCGGATCACCATCCGGCCTCCCGCAGGACCGGGCGGGCCGGCCGTACCCGCGCCGCGCCCGGGCCGGTGGAGCGTGTCGCCGGGGTCCTCACCGGAAGGACCGCAGCCTCACCCCGGCGGCCTCCAGCGCCTCGCGGACGGCCCGCGCCAGCGTCACCGCGCCGGGGGTGTCGCCGTGCACGCAGATGGAGCGGGCGTCCACCGCGACCTCCGAGCCGTCCGCCGCGGTGACCGTCCCGGACGTCGCCATCCGTACGGCGCGGGCCGCGACCGCGGCGGGATCGTGCAGCACCGCGCCGGGGGAGCGGCGGGGGACCAGCGCGCCGGCCGGGGTGTAGGCGCGGTCGGCGAACGCCTCGGTGACGGTGGACACGCCCGCGCGGGCCGCGACGGCGTGGACGGCCGAGCCGGGCAGCGTGAGCACCGGCAGGCCCGGGTCGTAGCCGGCCACCGCCGCCACGACGGCCTCGGCCTGCCCGGTGTCGCGGCAGATCCGGTTGTACAGCGCGCCGTGCGGCTTGACGTAGGAGACCCGGCCGCCCATCGCCCTGGCGATCCCGTCCACCGCCGCGAGCTGGTAGAGCACCTCGGCGCACAGCTCCTCGGGATCGACCTCCATCTCGCGTCGCCCGAAGCCGGCCAGGTCGTGGTAGGAGACCTGGGCGCCGATGGCCACCCCCCGGTCGGCCGCGGCCGCGCAGGTGCGGCGGATCGTACGGGGATCGCCGGCGTGGAAGCCGCAGGCGATGTTCGCGCTGGTCACGATGTCCAGCAGGGCGATGTCGTCGCCCAGCGGCCAGACGCCGAACCCCTCGCCGAGATCGGCGTTCAGGTCGATCGCCACACCGGTCGCCACGCCGGTCACCACGGTCCCTTCGTCCCCGGCGGCTCGTCGGGGATGTCGGCGATGTCGTCGAGGGCGACGGCGAGCTCCTCGGGGTCGTCGCCGATCCGCTCGACGATCTCCATCAGCACGTGCAGGACGTCGTGCCGGTCGTGGCCCAGGTCCAGCAGCCGCTGCGCGGCCTCCCACAGCTGCGGGGGGTCGCCCTCCCACAGCCGGCCGGCGATCTCCTCGTGCCAGGCGAGGTGCTCGTCGCGGTCGGGCCGGAGCAGTTCGTCCGCGTGGTCGATCTCCAGCAGGACCCGCCGGTCGGCGTCGTCGGCCGGGTTGAGCACGTCGAGCTTGACCTCGCCGTGCGTGCCCTGAAGGAAGGGGAACGCGAAGACCCGCCGGGCCAGCGCCGACAGGTCGCCGTCGGGCAGCAGCCTCTCCAGCAGGTCGCGGTCGATGCCGAAGGTGGTCGGGTCGCGGTAGGCCTCGGCGAACTTCCCCGTCGCCTCCCAGATCCCGTCCAGCGTGGCGCGCAGGCCCTCCTCCGGCAGCCCGGTCCGGCGGGCCGCGAAGCGCGCCCAGGCACCGAGCACGTGCGGCACCGCCTCCTGCTCGGCCGGGCTGAGCATCACCTTGCGCGGCAGCCAGTCGAGCAGGAACGCCTCGCACTTGGCCGGGCTGACCCGCAGGGGACGTCCGAAGTCCTGGTCGCAGCCGTAGTCGATGATGTGGTCGGCGCACCGTGAGGCCGCCGACGGGTCCGACAGGTGCTCGGCCGCGTCCGAGGAGAGGAACTCCGCGGCGAGCATCGCCCGGCGGTCGCGGCTGTAGGGGGCCTCGCTGTGCAGCGGGGCCGGGCGTTTGCGGCCGGGCGGCAACGCCTTGATCCGGGAGCGGGCGAAGGCGTGGTAGGCGCTGTAGCTGTCGCTGACCGGCGCGGTCGTCCTGCGGTCGCCGTACTCGGCGGTGGCCTTCATCGCCGACTCCAGCAGCGCCCGCGCCTGCTGCGGCTCGATCTCCTCGAACCGGAGCATCGGGTTGGCCTCCGCCTCTGCCCTGGCCTGTTCCAGCAGCTTGTCGACGTGCGAGGAGACCCAGGCGTCGCGGGCGATGCCGCGCATGTTGTAGTCGACGACCATGACCAGCGCGTGCGGCTCCTCGGCGGCCTCGGCCCCGCGGTAGCCGAAGGCGCACACGACGGTGTCCTGGTCGCCGTAGGCGTCTCGGGAGACGTAGCAGCCGGTGGGCTTGACCGCGCCCAGCCGGTCGGCCCAGCGGGGCCTGGCGACGTCGCGCTCGATGAGCGCCAGCGCCGCGCCCTCCGCCTTGGCCGCCTGGCGGGCCGTGCCGAGGTACGCCAGCGCGATCAGCAGGGTCAGCGCGGCGGGGGAGCCGGCCTTGGCGGCGTAGTCGACCAGGCCCTCGCCGAGCACCTGCTCGGCGTCGCCGCCCTTCAGACGGCGCCCCCACCAGGCCCCCACCATGTCGGAGACCATGAGCTCGGCGTCCAGCGGGCTGCGTACGGCCAGCAGTTCGCGCGCGGCCACCAGCATCTCGGAGAACACCTCGTCGGGAGACTGGTTCTCCCGAGGGTCTCGGCGGTGTCGCCGGCTCAAGCGGCCTCCCCCGTCGGCCGGATCCCGGTGCCGCCGCGCTGATCGGTTCGCTCGCTCACGCCCCAACCTTCTCGCATTCCCGGGCCAAACGGTGCGTAGGACGCGCTCCGGTGATCTCGATGTTACCGGGGACTTCGGGGCGGCGGCGCGGAGTTGACGAGCGCGAGCAGATGCTCGCGGGCGACGCGTTCCACCACCTCGGGCGTCGCGTCGATCCCCAGATGCTCCGCGCAGGCGCGGACGTCGGCCACGCACCTGCTGACGGCCGCGGAGGGGACGGTGAGGAACTCATGGGCCAGGCGGGCGCTCACCGGATCATGGAGCTTCGTTGCACCGCCGGCGAGACGGGCGACCAGAGCGGACATGTATGTCGCATTCCTCCGGGATCCCGGGGCAAACCCCCGGACGGACGGCGGGGACGTGCGTTCTCATTTCACAGCCTATCGTGCGCCTGTCAACCCCTGGGCCCGTCCGAGATGCCGGGTTGACATGATTTCTGACAGATTTGTGAGGTCGGGGAGTAAACGAATGTCCCCGAAGAGGGAGCCAAATCGGGATTGAGTCAGTAGCCTGATCTTGTTCGGGGCGCGCGCGGGGCCGAGGTGGACGGTTGTCGGGACGGTCCGGCTTGATCCTGCTAGGGTCCTGGCGGCATACGGAGGTGGACGCGGAGGGGAACGGCGCCACCATTCGGCTTCGGCGGAATGCTGGTCGGGCGATGCCCGTGCCGGGAACCCGGCGCGTCAGCGTGCGGGTTCCGGTCCCGGACCGGGGAGGGTCCGCGGGATGCGCGCTTCGCCGCATCCTGAGCGGGGCTTCCGTCCGCACGCACCCATCGCCGATGATGTACTGCAGATCCGGTCCCCCGGAGCTGCGCTACGCCGATTCGCAAGTTTGGAGATGTGCCTCGTGGGAGACCCTGGCACGCGACGGAGGTGCCGACCATGAGCGCCGAAACCTCCGTGCCCCGTCCCCGGGAGTCTGGTGTGGACATCTCGGACTCCGGTCTGCTCCATGGCCTGTTGTCGCAGTCGCCCTTCGCCTTCGCGTTCTTCGGCCCCGACGGCCGTTTCCACCGGGTGGACGAGGTCTTCGCCGACGTGGTCGGCCTTCCCGCCGAGCGGCTGGTCGGCCGGACGCCGGGCGAGCTGCTCCCGGCCGACCTCACCTCGCTTCTGGAGAGCGCGGTCCGCGGCGTCGCCGCGGGCGCCGACGTCGAGGCCGACCAGCGGATCCGGGTGCGCGCGGCCGACGGCGGCACCCGCCACTGGTCGCTGACCTTCTCCCCGGTCCACGACGACAAGGACGCGCTCCGCGCGGTCTGCCTCGTCGGGGTGGACGTCACCGGCAGCCGGCAGGTCGAGGAGGACCTGCGGCGCAGCGAGGAGCGTTACCGCTCGCTGGTCGAGGCCCAGTCGCAGCTCGTGTGGATCACCTCGCCGAGCGGGGCCGTCGTGGAGGACGCGCCGCAGTGGCGGGCCATCACCGGCCAGGGCCTGGAGGAGTATCTCGCCCACGGCTGGCTGGAGGCCGTCCATCCCGACGACCGGCCGCACACCGAGGAGGCGTGGCGCGAGGCGCTGCGCGGCCGGACCATGTTCGAGTGGAGCTACCGCGTCCGCACCCGTGCCAGCGGCTACCGCCACTTCGAGGTGCGCGCGGTCCCCATCATCCGGCACGGCCGGGTGGTCGAGTGGGTCGGCGCCAACACCGACGTCACCCCGCAGCGCGAGGCCGAGGAGATGCGCGGCCGCCTCACCGACCAGCTCGGCGCCGCCGCGCTGCGCACCGCCCGCCTCCAGGGCGCCACGGCGATGCTCGCCGAGGCGCTCACCGTCGAGCAGGTGGTCCAGGTCATCATCGACGTGGGCCGTACGGCGGTGGCGGCCGACCGGTCGGCGGTGGCCCTGCTCGACGTCGACCGGGCCGCCCTGAAGCTGGTCAACAACGGCGGCATCCCCGACGTCCCCGGCGCGCCGGGCGACGAGATCCCGCTGGCGCACTCCAGCGTGATGACCATGGCCGTCAACAGCCGCCGCCCCGTCTTCGCCGAGTCCCCGGAGAGCCTGCGCGCCCAGCTCGCCGAGGCCGGAGGCGACGAGGAGATCATCTCCGGGTTCATCGCGCACAGCGACGAGCGGGCCTGGGTGGGACTGCCGCTGCTGGCCGCAGGCCGCGCGCTCGGCGCCCTGCGGTTCTCCTTCACCCGTCCCCAGAAGATCTCCCAGGAGGACGGCGTCTTCCTGGAGGCCCTGGCCGGTCAGTGCGCCCTCGCCGTCGAGCGCGCCACGCTGTTCGAGCGGGAGCACCGCACCGCCGAGACGCTCCAGCGCAGCCTGCTGCCCGACCGCCTGCCGGTGGTGCGGGGCCTGGTGCTGGCCCAGCGGTTCCGCTCGGGCAGCCGCCACGTGCAGGTGGGCGGCGACTGGTACGACGCGTTCGTGCTGCAGGACGGCAGGGTCGCGGCGGTGGTCGGCGACGTCATGGGCAAGGGCGTCAAGGCCGCGGCCGGCATGGGCCGGATCCGCAACGCCATGCGGGCCCTGGCGCTGACCAACCCGCCGCCCGCGGCCGTCCTCACCGGCCTGGACCGGGTGTTCGAGGCGACCGAGGAGGAGGAGCAGGTCACCACCCTCGCCTACATGGTCGTGGAGCCCGGCACGGGAGAGGGGACGCTGGCCCTGGCCGGCCATCCGCCGCCCCTGCTGGTCTCGCCCCAGGGTGTGCCGATCCTGTGCGACGGCGAGCCGAGCACCCCGCTCGGCTGGCCGACGAGCCGCAGGCAGTTCCGGTTCTGCGTGCCGCCGGGACACACCGCGGTCCTGTACTCGGACGGCCTGGTGGAGAACCGCAAGCGCGGGCTGGACGCGGGACTCGCCGATCTGTGCTCCGTCGTGACCGAGGCTCCTCCGGAAGTCGTGGGAAGTCCTCACATGTTGCTCGACTTCCTCGTTGATCGCATGCTGGCGGGATATGAGCAGGATGACGACGTCACGGTACTGGCGATCCACGTCCCACCCGCCACGAAGAGTGACTGAATGAAACAGTCATAACGGTTGCTTTCGGGTATCGGTGGCGCGCTTACGTACGCACTACTCTCTTGGTCGGCCTAGGGTGGAGGACAACCGCCAGGAGGCGGCCGTATGGATCACGGTGTCATGTCACAATGCTTGACAGGTGCGTCGCGGTTCGCGCGGCCTCGTCCAGTACAACTAGAGGTATTCGCCCCTAGCGGGCATCTGGGTCCATTCTCGTCACGCTTTCCTTCGAGAGGTGTTCGTGTCGCCTGCAAGTTCGACTCGCTCGAAGCCATCCGAGCTGAACGAGCCCGTCATTCAGCAGCTGATGGAGCGGGGACGCTCGCAGGGGTTCCTCGAGTCCGAGGATGTCCGCAAGGCCGTCGAGGAAGCGGACATCCCGATGGCGCAGGTCGCTGGGATCCTGCGCAACCTCAGCAAAGAGGGCATCACCGTACGGTTGACCGCTGAGGATTCCAAGGCTCCCAAGAAGTCCCGGACTCCGGCCAAGCGCCGCACCCCCGCCGCCCCCGCCCCCGCCCCCGTCAAGAAGACCAAGACCGCCGCCGCGGCCAAGGAGCAGCCGGAGACCGTCACCGCGGTCGTCAGCGGCTCCGAGCCCGCTCCCGCGGCCAAGAAGCCCGAGCCGCCGGCCAAGAAGGCCGCCCCGGCGGCGAAGAAGCCCGTGCCCGCGCAGCCCAAGCGGCCCGCCGCCGAGGCGGTGACGCCGAAGCCCGAGCCGAAGCCCAAGTCCGCCGGCGCCGAGGACGACGAGGTCATCGACCTCGAGGACGTCGAGATCGAGGACTTCGACCTGGAGGTCGAGGAGGTCGAGGCCGAGACGGAGGGCGACGCCGAGACCGAGGTGGAGGTCGAGGCCGAGACCGAGGCCGAGGAGCCCAAGGGCGAGGTCCTCAAGCAGACCGAGGACGAGGTCCTCATCATCTCCGATGACGACGACGACGCCCCCGTGCCGCAGGTCGCCGCCGCCGGCGCCACGGCCGACCCGGTCAAGGACTACCTCAAGCAGATCGGCAAGGTCCCCCTGCTCAACGCCGAGCAGGAGGTGGAGCTGGCCAAGCGCATCGAGGCCGGCCTGTTCGCCGAGGAGCAGCTCGCCACCGACGGTGAGACCCTCCCGGTGGACGTCCGCGCGGAGCTTGAGTGGATCGCCGAGGACGGCCGCCGGGCCAAGAACCACCTGCTGGAGGCCAACCTCCGCCTGGTGGTCTCGCTGGCCAAGCGTTACACCGGCCGCGGAATGCTGTTCCTGGACCTCATCCAGGAGGGCAACCTCGGCCTGATCCGCGCGGTGGAGAAGTTCGACTACACCAAGGGCTACAAGTTCTCCACCTACGCCACCTGGTGGATCCGGCAGGCGATCACCCGGGCCATGGCCGACCAGGCGCGGACCATCCGCATCCCGGTCCACATGGTCGAGGTGATCAACAAGCTGGCCCGTGTGCAGCGGCAGATGCTCCAGGACCTCGGTCGTGAGCCCACTCCCGAAGAACTGGCCCGCGAGCTCGACATGACCCCCGAGAAGGTCGTCGAGGTCCAGAAGTACGGCCGCGAGCCGATCTCCCTGCACACCCCCCTGGGTGAGGAGGGCGACAGCGAGTTCGGTGACCTCATCGAGGACTCCGAGGCGATCGTCCCGGCCGACGCGGTCAGCTTCACGCTCCTGCAGGAGCAGCTGCACTCGGTGCTCGACACGCTGTCGGAGCGCGAGGCGGGCGTGGTGTCCATGCGGTTCGGCCTGACCGACGGTCAGCCCAAGACGCTCGACGAGATCGGCAAGGTCTACGGCGTGACGCGCGAGCGCATCCGGCAGATCGAGTCCAAGACCATGTCGAAGCTGCGCCACCCGTCCCGGTCGCAGGTCCTTCGCGACTACCTCGACTGACCCTCGGCCGGAAGGCCGACGCGAGGGGGCTCACGCCGTACGGCGTGAGCCCCCTCGTCGTGTCGGGCACGTCGTCCCGCCGCTCCGCGAGATGACGGGACGGCATGGGGGGCCGGCACAGGCGCGCCGGGCTCCGTCGTGCCGCGAGATGACGGGACGGCATGGGCGCGCCGGGCTCCGTCATGCCGCGAGTCCCCTCGTCGTGTCACGAAACCTCGTCAGGTCCCGTCACGCGCGGCGACGTCGAGGATCCACGGCCGTCCGGCGGCCGGTTCGGGACCGAGCACGACGTCGTGGCCCATGCCGTCCAGCACCTTCGCCAGCTCCTCCGGCGTCCCGGGGTCGTCACCCGACTCCAGCAGCGAGCGGGCGACCGCGCCCCGGGTGGCCTTCGCCATGTGGCTGACGACCCTGCCGTCCCTGAGCACCCGCACCGCGACGGCCCGGTCGCCCGGACGCCAGGCCGGCGCGTAGGCGCCCGAGCGCAGGTCGACGACCAGGCCGGGTTCGGCGTCGAGGACAGGGGTCACCGGGCGGCGCCACCAGGCCGCGAGACCGCCGAGCGGGGGCAGCCGCACGGCCATGGACAGCCGGTAGGACGGGATCCGGTCGGCGGGCCGCAGCAGACCCCACAGACCGGAGAAGATCACCAGGCTTCGGGTCGCCCGGCCCGCGGCCCCCGGGGACAGCGTGGCGAGGCCGAGGTTGTCGTAGAGCACGCCGGTGTAGAGCTCGGCGGCGGGCAGCGTGGGCGCGGTCCGCAGGGCCCGGTTCCTGCCGATCTCGCCGAGCAGCCCGGGAGAAAGCCCCAGCACGGCCTGCGCCCGGGGCCCCTCGCACAGCGCGACGAGCGCGGACAGGACGGTTTCCCGCGACGGGTTGAGCGACGGGAAGCTCAGCCGGGACGGGTCGAGGGCGGGGCCTTCGGCGGGTTCGGCCTTCCCCTCCGACGGCGGCAGCAGAATCAGCACAGTCGCCGAGCGTAGTGGGCCCGGTGCGCGCGGGCGGGAGAAGGGGCGGGTCACCGTACGGCCGGGACGCGGTACGAGGGCCCGGCGATGACGGGGGCGGTCGCCGCGTGGCCGGGAAGGCTCACACGGTGAGGTGGCCACGGCGGATCACCGTACGGCCGGGGCGGCGCGTGACGGTGTGGCAGGGAACACCGTGCGCCCGGGTGAGGCGGAGGTATGAGGGGTGAAGCTACCGCATGGCCGTGGCGCCACGTGTGTGGTGCCACGGCCATGGACGGGTGAGAGCGCGTTCCCCACCCCGGTGGGGCCGGGGCAGGGCGGCGCGGCGGATATATCGGATCAAGCCAGAGCCGGACGCCCGGCCCGGCCGCCGGACGGGCGGCGGGAGGGCGCCGTGGTGGGGCGATATCACTACCGGCTCCCGTCGGCTTCTAGCGTTCGTCTTCTTTCGCACTCGAAGGGGTGTCGCTGAGGCGCGCCGACTCGTCCTGGATGTCGGCGCCCTTGTCGCGCAGCACGGCCACGTGCTGCCGGCCGTGGTGGGCGCAGAACAACAGCTCTCCGCCCGCGGGCAGGGTCGCGCGGATGTAGGCCTGTGCGCCGCACCGGTCGCAACGATCCGCGGCCGTCAGCTGCTTGGTGGGGGCGAGAATTCCAGTCACGTATCGCCTTTCAGGTCATCCCCGATTGGAGGGATCTGGCGTCAGTCACTTGAGAGAACATCTAACCCGATGCGAACGTTCCCAACCGGGCCCCCGCTACGCCCAGAGCGGAAAGTGCCCAGGGGTAAGAGAGATCACACCGGAGGTAACGCCGGAGGCCCCCGGGTGGCAAGCTTGTACACGGCGCGGCGGGAAGGACGGTAGGCTGCGCACACGTGTTCGAGCGAAGTGGAGTGGGCGTGACCGCGGTCAGTACGGAGACGGCTTATACCGCTCGGCATCTGTCGGTGCTGGAGGGGCTGGAGGCCGTCCGCAAGCGCCCGGGCATGTACATCGGGTCCACCGACAGCCGCGGCCTCATGCACTGCCTCTGGGAGATCGTCGACAACGGCGTGGACGAGGCCCTGGCGGGACACTGCGCCCGCATCGAGGTCGAGCTCCACCCCGACGGGTCGATCGAGGTCCGCGACGACGGCCGCGGCATCCCGGTGGACATCGAGCCCAAGACCGGCCTCGCCGGAGTCGAGCTGGTCTACACCAAGCTGCACGCCGGCGGCAAGTTCGGCGGCGGTTCCTACGCCGCGTCGGGCGGCCTGCACGGCGTCGGCGCCTCCGTGGTCAACGCCCTGTCCTCCCGGCTCGACGTCGAGGTCGACCGTGACGGCACGACCCACGCGATCAGCTTCCGGCGCGGCGTCCCGGGTGTCTTCGACGGCGACGGCCCCACCGGTAAGTTCAAGAAGAAGTCCGGCCTGCGCGAGACCGGCACGGTCCCCCGCAAGGCCACCGGCACCCGCGTCCGCTTCTGGGCCGACCGCCAGATCTTCCTCCCCGAGGCCGAGGTCTCCCTCGACGAGATCCACGTCCGCCTCCGCCAGACCGCCTTCCTGGTCCCCGGCCTGACCCTGTCCGTGCGCGACAGCCGCGGCGAGGAGCCGGTCGAGGAGGAGTTCCGCTTCGACGGCGGCATCTCGGAGTTCACCGAGTTCCTCGCCCGCGACGAGGCGCTCTGCGAGGTTCTGCGGATGCAGGGCGTCGGCCACTTCCACGAGACCGTGCCGGTCCTCGACGACCTCGGCCACATGACCCCCACCGAGATCCAGCGCGAGCTGACCGTGGACGTGGCGCTGCGCTGGGGCAAGGGCTACGACAACACCGTCCGGTCGTTCGTCAACGTGATCGCCACCCCCAAGGGCGGCACCCACGTCAACGGCTTCGAGCGGGCGCTGGTCCGCACGCTCAACGAACTGCTCCGCGAGAGCCGCCTGCTGAAGAACGGCGACGCCCCGGTCACCCGCGAGGACATCATGGAGGGCCTCACCGCGGTGGTGACCGTCCGGGTGCCCGAGCCGCAGTTCGAGGGGCAGACCAAGGAGGTCCTCGGCACCGCCGCGGCCTCCCGGATCGTCGCACACGTCGTCTCCCGCGAGCTCAAAGAGCTGTTCACCGACCCGCCGCGCCGCGCCAAGCAGCAGATGCGGGCGGTCCTGGAGAAGATCGTCGCGGCGGCCAAGGCCCGCATCGCCGCCCGCGAGCACCGCGACAACCAGCGGCGCAAGACCGCCCTGGAGAACTCGGCGCTCCCCGCCAAGCTGGTCGACTGCCGCAGCGACGACGTCGACCGCACCGAGCTGTTCATCGTCGAGGGCGACTCGGCGCTGGGCACCGCCCGCGCCGCCCGCGACTCGGAGTTCCAGGCGCTGCTGCCGATCCGCGGCAAGATCCTGAACGTGCAGAAGGCGTCCGTCGCCGACATGCTGAAGAACGCCGAGTGCGCCGCGATCATCCAGGTCATCGGCGCGGGCTCGGGCCGCTCGTTCGACATCGAGGCCGCCCGGTACGGCAAGGTCATCCTCATGGCCGACGCCGACGTCGACGGCGCCCACATCCGCTGCCTGCTGCTGACCCTGTTCCACCGCTACATGAAGCCGATGGTCGAGGCGGGCCGGGTCTTCGCGGCGGTCCCGCCGCTGCACCGGATCGAGATCACCAACCCTGGCCGGGGGCAGGACAAGTACGTCTACTGCTACTCCGACGCCGAGCTGCAGAGGGTCCTGCGTGACCTGGAGCGCCGCGGCAAGCGCTGGAAGGACCCGGTGCAGCGCTACAAGGGCCTCGGGGAGATGGACGCCGACCAGCTCGCCGAGACCACCATGGAGCCCCGCCACCGCACCCTGCGCCGGGTGCGGATCGAGGACGTCGAGGCGGCCGAGAACATCTTCGCCCTCCTGATGGGCAGTGACGTGGCCCCGCGCCGGGAGTTCATCGTGGGCAGCGCCGCCGAGGTCGACCGCGACCACATCGACGCCTGAGGCTCGACCGCGGCCCATACCGGGCAGGGCGGGTCCTGAGGCGTCGGAGACGCCTCAGGACCCGCCCTGAGGGCGTCTCAGGAGCCGGAGTCCGCCTCGACGGGCGCGAGCTTCCCGGTGCGCACGTCGTAGATGGCGCCTCCGACGGCCAGGTCCGCCGGAAGGAACGGGCTGGTCCTGATGCGGGTCAGGTCGTGACGCAGCGCGGCGTCCTGGTCGGGGACGGTGTGGAACTCCAGGCTCCTGGTGTCGACGCCCTGCCGGGCGGCGAGCTGGTGCACGTCCTCGTCGGTCGCCTTGGCCATGCCGCAGTCGGTGTGCGGCATGACGAGCACCCGGTTCACGCCCAGCAGGTAGACCGCGAGCACCAGCGTGCGCAGGACGTCGTCGGTGACCCGCGCCCCGGCGTTGCGCAGGATCTTGGCGTCACCGGGCCTGAGCCCGAAGACCCCCAGCGGGTCGATCCGGGAGTCCATGCAGGTGACCACCGCCAGCCCGCGGGCGGCCCGGCCGGTCAGCGCGGAGTCCGTGAACGTGGCCGAGAACCTCTCATTGGCCGCCAGCAGATCGTCGAAGACGCCTCCGGAAAACCCGTGCGGCATTGAACCCCCTACGGTCGTGGTCGATGAGCTAATGATCCTGCATGTCCTTTTCACAGGAGTTTCCGGGGTCCCGTCCGTGCCGACTTCATGGAGATCCCGCAGGCGTGGTTGACTGTGCGTGATCGCTCTGTGACATCGCGTACGGAAAGCTGGAGCTTGCCATGAGCAGGATCGAGTCCCTGGCCGACTATCTGCGTGCCGAGGGCAGGCGGAAACTGGACCGGGTGGAGGTCCGCGACGGAGGGCGCAACGCGCGCTCGGCGCTCGCGCTGCTCGACGCCGCGGTCCACACCCGGTCGCTCGGCGACGACGACCCCCTGGTCGCCGTCCTCGCCGGCGCGGGCTGCTTCGGACCGTCGGGGCACGAGGAGTTCCGGCCCGGCGAGCAGGTCGTCCGGATCGTGCGCTCCTGGGAGTCGGGCGACCCGCAGGAGCTGCTGGCGAGGATCGGCCTCGCCGTGCAGGAGGCACCGGTCTGAGCGGCCCAGCGGCCCATCGTGGCGCGCATGCCCCGGACCGGCGCCCGCCGCCCGGCGGGGGCGCACAAGCCCGGCAGGGGGACGCACGCGGCGTGGGGGACCGGGACGCCCAAGCCCGCCAGGGGGACGCACGCGCGGCGTGGGGAACCGGGGGCGCATGAGCCCGGCGGGAGGGGCGCCACACGCGGCCGGGGGCGCACCCGCGGCGTGAGGGCGTACGCCCCGGGTGAGGGCGCACGTGTCCGGCCGGGGTTTGCTTCGCCGCCGCCGGGAAGCAAGGTGAGACGCGGCGGCCGCGTCACGGGCACCGTCGCCCCGGGCCGACACCACTTTCAGGAGAGAACATGGCGATAGCAAGGATGCGGTCGGTGGTCCTCGACTGCCCCGACCCGAAGGGCCTCGCCGGCTTCTACGGTGCGCTTCTGGACTGGAAGATCACCAATGTTGAGGACGACTGGGTGACGCTCACCGACGGGGAGTCGGGCCGGCGCCTCTGCTTCCAGCTGGCCCCCGGCCACCGGCCGCCCACCTGGCCCGACTCCGGGATCCCCCAGCAGTTCCACCTGGACTTCGCCGTGGACGACCTGGACGAGGCCGAGGCGAGGACGCTCGCGCTGGGCGCGGTCAAGCACTCCCACCAGCCCGACGAGGAGGACGACGACTTCCGGGTCTTCCTCGACCCCGCCGGGCACCCCTTCTGCCTCTGCATCATCTGACGACCGCCGTCCCGCCCGGGGCCACGCTCCGGGCGGGACGCGGGTCAGTCCTGCGCGGGCGTCGGCGCGGGGACCTGTCCGGCACCCGGGGCCCCGCCTGACGCGCCGTCCGGCACGTCGCCGGCAGGGCCGATCGGCCCGCCCACGGCCGCCACCGTGTGGGTGAGACGCACCCCCGAGCCGTCGCGGCGGCCCAGCTCCTCGGGCAGCGGGACGGGCTTGCCGACGGCCGAGGCCGCGCGGACCGGCGCCGGGCCGGCCCAGGCGAGCAGCAGGACGTCCTCGCCCTTCAGGAAGCGCTGTGCCCGGACGCCTCCGGTGGCGCGGCCCTTGGCCGGGTATTCGGCGTAGTCGGATATCTTGGCGCCGCCGATCTGGGTGCCGGGCAGGGCGGTGGAGGACCCCGCGATCGTCACCACCCTGGACTCGCGCGCGGGGTCGATCACGCCGAACCAGATCACCGAGGCGTCGCCGTCCAGCCGGATGCCCGCCATGCCGCCGGCGGGGCGGCCCTGCGGGCGGACGCTGGTCGCCGGGTAACGGAGCAGCTGGGCGTCGGAGGTGATGAACACCAGGTCGTGGTCCTCGGAGGTGAGCTCCGCGGCGCCCACCACCCGGTCGCCGTCCTTGAGCCCGATCACCTCGAACTCGTCGCGGTTCGCCGGGTAGTCGGGGACGACCCGCTTGACCACTCCCTGCACGGTGCCCAGCGCCAGGCCGGGACCGTCGGGATCGAGCGAGCCGATGCCGACGACCGTCTCCCCCGGGGAGAGGCTGACGTACTCCGACACCGGGTGGCCGCCGGAGAGCGAGGGCGGGTCGGCCGTCGGGGGCAGCGTCGGCAGGTCGACGACCTGGACGCGGATCATCCGGCCCTCGCTGGTGACCACTCCGACCTCGCCCCTGACCGTGCTGCGCACCACCGACACCAGCACGTCGTGCGCGGACCGCTCACCCTCGCCCGGCAGCGGGGAGGCGTCGGTCGTGCGGGCCAGCAGGCCGGTGGAGGAGAACAGGACCAGGCACGGGTCGTCGGCGACCTCCAGGGTCACCGCGGCGCTCCTGGTGACGCCGGAGGACTCCAGGAGGACCGTACGGCGCGGCGTGCCGAAGGTCTTGGCGACCTGGGCCAGCTCGTCGGAGACGACCTTGCGCAGCCGGGTGTCGGAGGACAGGATCTCGGTCAGCTCGGCGATCTCCGCCTGCAGCGTCTCCTTCTCCCGGTCGAGCTCCAGCTTGTCGAAGCGGGTCAGCCGGCGCAGCGGGGTGTCGAGGATGTAGGCGGCCTGGATCTCCGACAGGTCGAAGATCTCCATCAGCCGGGCGCGGGCCTGGGCCGAGTCGTCGGAGGAACGGATGACCTGGATGACCTCGTCGATGCTGAGCAGGGCGATGATGAGGCCGTCGACGAGGTGCAGCCGCTCCTCGCGCTTGCGGCGGCGGTGGGCCGAGCGGCGGCGGACCACGTCGAGGCGGTGGTCGACGTACACCTGGAGCAGCTCACGCAGGCCCAGCGTGCGCGGCTGGCCGTCGACCAGCGCCACGTTGTTGATGCCGAAGCTCTCCTCCATCGGCGTGAGGCGGTAGAGCTCCTCCAGCACGGCCTCGGGGATGAAGCCGTTCTTGATCTCGATGATCAGCCTGAGGCCCCTGTGACGGTCGCTGAGGTCCTTCAGGTCGGAGATGCCCTGGAGCTTCTTGGCCGTCACCAACTCCCTGATCTTGGTGACCACCCGCTCGGGGCCGACGTTGAACGGCAGCTCGGTGACGACGATGCCCTTGCGGCGGGGGCTGACCTGCTCGACGGCGCACTTGGCGCGCATCCGGAAGGTGCCGCGCCCGCGGGCGTAGGCGTCGCGGATGCCGTCCAGGCCGATGATGATGCCGCCGGTCGGCAGGTCGGGGCCCGGGACGAACCGCATCAGGTCGTCGAGCGTGGCGTCCGGCTTCTTGATCAGGTGCCGGGCGGCGGCGACGACCTCGACGAGGTTGTGCGGCGCCATGTTGGTCGCCATCCCGACCGCGATGCCGGTGGCGCCGTTGACCAGGAGGTTCGGGAACGCCGACGGCATGACCGTGGGCTCGGTCTCCTGGCCGTCGTAGTTGGGCTTGAAGTCGACGGTGTCCTCGTCGATCGACTGCACCATGGCCATGGCCGCGGAGGCCAGGCGGGCCTCGGTGTAACGCATCGCGGCGGGCAGGTCGTCGGGGGAGCCGAAGTTGCCGTGCCCGTCGACCAGCGGCAGCCGCATCGAGAACGGCTGGGCCATGCGGACCAGCGCGTCGTAGATGGCGGTGTCGCCGTGCGGGTGCAGCTTGCCCATCACGTCGCCGACGACCCGCGACGACTTGACGTGTCCCCGGTCGGGCCGCAGGCCCATCTCGCTCATCGAGTAGAGGATGCGCCGCTGGACGGGCTTGAGGCCGTCCCTGGCGTCCGGCAGCGCGCGCTGGTAGATGACCGAGTACGCGTATTCGAGGAAGCTGGTGCGCATCTCGGCGGACACGTCGATGTCGACGATCCGCTCCTCGAAATCCTCAGTCGGGGGTTTGGTCGTCCGTCGGGCCATCAGATTCTCCTCGCGCGGGCCCCGGCCCGGAGGCCGAGAGGGAAGCGCGTCCTCCTTGTCGTCTTCCTCGTCTTCGTGGTGTCACAACCGCCGGGCCCCGGCGCGCCCGGGAGGTGCCCGGGTGGTGCGCGGGGCTCACGCGGACGGCGTCGGCGGCCGTTCCGCGTGTCGTTACCATACTCACGCCCGGTGACACTTCCGGACGTCCGCGCGCGCCGCCGGGCGCGCCGGACTCGGCTGGGAACACCCGGGAGCGGCGCCGGGAGCGTCCCCGACGCCCCACCGGCGGCCCGGAGGCCCCCCGGGCTCACCCGCGCCCGGGAGCGCCCTCCTCGTCCCGCCCGCGCTCCGGGGCGGCACCCGGGCCCCCGTACGGCCGCTGCCCCGCTCCCGGCCACGCGCCGGCCGGCGGGCCGTCATAGGCGTCGCCCGGGGCGTTGACCTTCGTGTCGTAGATCCGGAACCCCCGCGCCTGATAGTTGGGCAGCGCGGCCGCGCCGTCGAGGGAGCAGGTGTGCAGCCACACCCGCCGGGTCGGCGCGAGGCTCGGCCGGCGGTCGGCGATGTCCCAGGCGCGGGCCGTACCGGCCTCCAGCAGGCGCCCGCCGGCGCCCCTGCCGATCGCCCACGGCAGCAGGCCGAAGGAGGTGATCTCCACCGCCCCGTCGTCGCAGGGCAGCAGTTCCACGTATCCCGCCGGGGTGCCGCGGTGGTAGGCCACCCAGGTCTCCACCCCGCCCGCCAGCAGATCGGCCCACTGCTGCCAGGTCCACGGGAGCCGTTCGCTCCAGTGCCAGTCGCCGCCCACCGCCGTGTACAGGAACCGGCTGAACTCGGGGGAGGGCACCTCGGCGAGCGCGATGTCGAGCGCGATCGCCGGGGGCCTGGCCGGGATCAGATCGGAGGGGGAGGTCTGTTCGAGGTACCAGGTGGTCACGTCCATGATGCCTGCATCCAACCACGCCGCGGGGGATCGCCGGTCCGCCGCCCGGGAACCCGGGAGATCCGGGTGATGCGGAAAACAGTCCGCCGGAACTGGTAGCAATGAGCCGTGAGCGAAGAGCAGATGCTGCGTGAAGAGGCCGAGGAGCGGCTGCGGGCGCTGGCCGGTGAGCACGCCCGGCTGCGCGAGGACCAGTGGTCGGCGATAAAGGCGCTGGTGATGGACCGCCGCCGGGTGCTCGTGGTGCAGCGCACCGGCTGGGGCAAGTCGGCGGTCTACTTCGTCGCCACCGCCCTGCTGCGCGAGCTGGGCGAGGGGCCGACCGTCATCGTCTCGCCGCTGCTGGCCCTGATGCGCAACCAGATCGCCGCCGCCGAGCGCGCCGGGATCCACGCCGTCACCGTCAACTCCGCCAACCCCGAGGAGTGGGAACAGGTCTACGGCCAGGTCGCCGAGGGCATGGTCGACGTACTGCTGGTCAGCCCCGAGCGGCTCAACAACCCCGAGTTCCGCGACCAGGTCCTGCCCGAGCTGGCCGAGAGCGCGGGCCTGGTCGTGGTGGACGAGGCGCACTGCATCTCCGACTGGGGCCACGACTTCCGCCCCGACTACCGCAGGCTGCGCACGATGTTCGAGGGGCTGCCCGAGGGCGTGCCGGTCCTGGCCACCACCGCCACCGCCAACGCCCGCGTCACCCGTGACGTCGCAGAACAGCTCGGCGAGGAGACCCTCGTCCTGCGCGGCGCGCTGGAGCGCGAGAGCCTCCACCTGAACGTCGTACGGCTGCGCGGCGCCGAGGAGCGCATGGCCTGGCTCGCGCAGACGCTGCACGAGCTGCCGGGCTCGGGCATCGTCTACACCCTCACCGTGGCCGCGGCCCAGGAGATCGCCGCCTACCTCCGCGGGCAGGGCCACGAGGTGATCGCCTACTCCGGGCAGACCGAGCAGGCCGAACGGCTGGCCGCCGAGCAGGCCCTGCTGGACAACAAGGTCAAGGCGCTGGTCGCCACCTCCGCGCTCGGCATGGGATATGACAAGCCCGATCTCGGCTTCGTCGTCCACGTCGGCGCGCCCCAGTCGCCCGTCGCCTACTACCAGCAGGTCGGCCGGGCCGGCCGCGGGGTCGAGCGGGCCGAGGTGATCCTGCTGCCCGGCCCCGAGGACCGCGAGATCTGGGCCTACTTCGCCTCCCTGACCTTCCCCCCGGAGCCGGTCGTGCGGGCCGTGCTGGCGGCCCTGGAAGAGGGCGGCGTGCTGTCCACGGCCGCGTTGGAGAACCGCGTCGACCTCAGCCGCAGCCGCCTGGAGACCATGCTCAAGGTCCTCGACGTGGACGGCGCGGTGCGCCGGGTCAGGGGCGGCTGGGAGGCCACCGGCGAGCCGTGGCACTACGACACCGACCGCTACGCCCGGGTGACCGAGGCCCGCGAGGCCGAGCAGAAGGCCATGCTCGAATACCTCGGCACCACCGAGTGCCGCGAGGTGTTCCTGCGCCGCTGCCTGGACGACGACGCCGCCGTGCCCTGCGGACGCTGTGACAACTGCACCGGCGCGCACCGCTCGCCCGAGGTGGCCGCGGAGGCTGTGGAGCGGGCGGCGGCGACCCTGCACCGTCCCGGCGTGGAGATCGAGCCCCGCAGGCAGTGGCCGACCGGGCTGACCGACCTCAAGGGCCGGATCAAGCCGGAGCTGGGCGCGGGGACCGGCCGGGCGCTGGGCCGGCTGACCGACATCGGCTGGGGCAACCGCCTGCGCGGCCTGCTGGCCGAGAACGCCCCCGACGGCCCGGTGCCCGACGACGTCTTCGCCGCGGTGGTGAAGGTGCTGTCGTCGTGGGAATGGGAGCAGCGGCCGACGGCGGTGGTCGCGATGCCCTCGGCGAGCAGGCCGCTGCTCGTCCGCAGCCTGGCCGAGCGGCTGGCCCAGGTCGGCAGGCTGTCCTTCCTGGGCGAGCTGGGATACCGTTCCGGTCCGCCGGGCCGGCAGTTCAACAGCGCCCAGCGGGTCCAGGCGGTCCGCGCCACCCTGGCCATGCCCTCGGCGCTCGCCGCGGCCGTGGCCGAGGCGGGCGGGCCGGTCCTGCTGGTCGACGATCGCGTCGACACGGGCTGGAGCGTGACCCTGGCCGCCGCGATGATCCGCCACGCCGGAGCCCCGGCGGTGCTGCCGCTGGTCCTCGCCGTGACGAGCTGACCTGAGCCCGCGGCCGGCCCGCGCGTACGGCGAGCGCGGCCGGGCGCGGCCGGTCACGGGTGAACCGTACCGGGCGGGCCGGGACGAGCCGGGCCGTACGGAGGGTCAGAGGCGGGGGCGGGCGCCGAGGTGCGAGATCGCCTTGGCGGCCAGCCGGCAGCCGGCGGAGAGCGCCTCCGCCGGAGGCTTCTTCTCCAGCCAGGAGGGCAGGAACCCGGCGACGAAGGCGTCGCCGGCGCCGGTGCCGTCGACCACGCGGTTCACCGTCTCGGCCGGGCACCTCACCGGCTCGCCGCGGCCGTTGGCGTACCACAGGGCGCCCTCGGCGGCGAGCTTGACGACGACCTGGGGGAACCACGCGGTGAGCACCTTGGCCGCCGCGGCGGGGTCGTCGCGGCCGGTCAGCACCTTGGCCTGGTCGGCGTTGGCGAACAGCAGCGTGGCTTCCTCGGTCCACTCCAGGAACGGCTCGGCGCCGGTCCGCTCAAGAGGCGCCGACGAGGAGCAGTCGACCGAGACGGTCATCCCGGCGCGGCCGGCCAGCTTCAGGGCGGCGAGCCCCGCCTCGCGGGACCCCTCGTTGATCAGGGTGTAACCTGACAGGTGCAGGTGACCGCCCTGGAGGAACAGGTCGCGCGGCAGGTCCTCGGGCGACAGCGCGGCGTTGGCACCGGGGTCGGACAGCATGGTGCGCTCGCCCTTGTGGGTGATGAGCACCACGCACGTTCCGGTCGGCCGTTCGGGGTCCATCACCAGGCGGGCGTCGACGCCGTAGCCCATCAGCTCCATGTCGCGGTTGCGGCCGGTGATGTCGGCGCCGCGGCGCCCGATGAAGGCGACCTCGGCGCCCTCGACGGCGAGCCAGGAGGAGATGTTGGCCCCCGAGCCGCCTCCGTGCATGGTGACGATCGCCGGTGTGTCGCTGGCCCGGGCCAGCGGGTAGCGAGCCCGCGCGACGGCGTCGGTCATGAGATCGCCCACCACGACCACCCGCGCCATGATGTCACCACCTTGCTGCCTTCGATGCTGAAGTGCCTCTAGCCGCGAAAAACTTAACAGCTTCCGGACCGCGTATGGGGTCGGGAGCGGAGAGCGGGGCGCAGTCGATGCACAAGCGTTGCGGGAATCCGCCCAGCAGGTCCGGCTTGTGTGATTCGCGTTTACTCTCGGGACTGTGGAGGCTGCTCAGTACCCCGCCCACTGGGAGGCGGACGTCGTCCTGTCGGACGGCGGGACCGCCCATGTCCGACCGATCCATCCGGCCGACGCCGATCTGCTGCGCGCGTTCTACTCGCGGCTGTCGGAGGAGTCGATCTACTTCCGCTTCTTCGGCCCCAGACCCCGCCTCTCGGACCGGGAGATCACCTGGTTCACCAACGTCGACTACACCGACCGGGTCGCGCTGATCGCCACGATCGGCACGGAGATGGTGGCGGTCATCCGCTACGACCGGATCGACCCGGCGGAGGCCGAGGTGGCCTTCCTCGTCGAGGACGCCCACCAGGGCCGCGGGGTCGCCTCGGTGCTGCTGGAGCACCTGGCCGCCACGGCCCGGGAGCGGGGGATCTCCCGGTTCGTCGCCGACGTCCTGCCGGCCAACCAGAAGATGATGGGTGTCCTGAAGCAGGCCGGCTACACCGCGCAGAGCCGCTTCGCCGACGGCGTGGTCCGGATGATCCTCGACCTCACCCCCACCGAGACCTCCCAGGAGGTGACCGCCGCCCGCGAGCACCGGGCCGAGGCGCGCTCGATCGAGCGGCTGCTGTCCCCGAGGTCGGTGGCGGTCGTCGGCGCCGGCCGGGAGCCCGGCGGCGTCGGGCAGACCGTGCTGCGCAACCTGCTCGCCGCCGACTTCACCGGACCGGTGTACCCGGTGCACCGCGAGGCCCGCGCGGTCGCCGGGGTGCGGGCCTATCCCGGCGTGACGGCCATCGACGGCGAGGTGGACCTCGCGGTGCTGGCCGTACCCGCCGAGGGGGTGATCGAGGTGGTCAAGGAGTGCGCGGAGAAGGGCGTGCGCGGGCTGATCGTGGTCTCCTCGGGATTCGGCGAGACCGGCCCCGAGGGGCGCGCCAGGCAGGACGAGCTGGTCCGCATCGCCCGCGCGTACGGCCTGCGCGTCGTCGGCCCCAACTGCCTCGGCGTCGCCAACACCGACCCGGCGGTCCGGCTGAACGCCACGCTCGCCGCGACCGTCCCCGGCCGCGGCCGGGTCGGCTTCTTCAGCCAGTCCGGCGCGCTGGGCACCGCGCTGCTGCAGCGGGTGGCCCAGCGAGGCATGGGCATCTCCTCGTTCGTGTCGGCGGGCAACCGGGCCGACGTCTCGGGCAACGACCTGCTGCAGTACTGGGAGGAGGACCCCGCCACCGACGTGATCCTCCTCTACCTGGAGTCGCTGGGGAACCCCCGCAAGTTCGCCCGCCTCACCCGGCGGATCTCCCGCCGCAAGCCGATCGTGGTGGTCAAGAGCGGCGGAACCACTCAGAACGTGCCGACGGGTCACGCCGCGCCGGTGCTCGGCCTGCCCGACACCGCGCTCAGCTCGCTGTTCGAGCAGGCCGGGGTGATCCGGGTGGACGACCTGGTCCAGCAGTTCGACGTGGCGCAGCTGCTGGCCCACCAGCCGCTGCCGGCCGGGCCCCGGGTGGGCCTGGTCAGCAACTCCGACGCGATGGCGCTGCTCGCGGCGGACGCCTGCGTGCGGGCCGGGCTGGAACCCAGGCCGCCGGTCAACCTCGGCGCGGCCGCGGGGGCGGCGGAGTTCGGCGCGGGCCTCGCGTCGGTGCTGCCGGACGTGGACGCGGTCGTCGTGATCTACATGCCGCCGATCCCCGGCCCGGCCGCCGAGGTGGCCGCCGAGCTGCTGCGGGTCTCGCGCGACCACGGCAAGCCGGTGCTGGCCACGTTCGAGGGCCGGACGGGCATGCCGCCGGAACTGCGGACGGACTCGGTGCCCGGGTGGGGGTCGATCCCGTCGTACCCGGCGCCGGAGGAGGCGGTCCGCGCGCTGTCCCACGCCGTGCGGTACGCCCGCTGGCGGGAGCGGCCCGCGGGGATCCCGGAGGAGCCGGAGGGCGTGGACACCGCGGCCGCGCGGCGGCTGGTGCGGGCCGCGCTGCGGAAAGACCCTGCCGGGACCGGCGCCGTACCGCCGGAGGAGACGGTCGTGACCGGCGCCGCGCCGCCGGGGGAGACGACCGGGATCGACGCCGCCGGGCCGTGGGGGGAGAAGGCTGAGATCGACGCCGCCGGGCTGCTCGCCTGCTACGGGGTGCGGGTGTGGCCGGCCGAGCGGGTGGACTCCGCGGAACGCGCCGTGGCGGCGGCCGAACGGCTGGGCTGGCCGGTGGCGCTCAAGGCCGCCGACCCCGAGGCGGCCAAGCGCGCCGGGACCGTACGGCTCGGCCTGACCGGCCCCGACGGGGTGCGTGAGGCGTTCGAGGGACTGTCCCGGCAGCTCGGCCGGGACGCCGCGCTCGCGGTGCAGCGGATGGTCCCGCAGCCCGCGGTGCCGACGGTGATCGGCGTCGTCGAGGACGCCGCGTTCGGCGCGGTCGTGTCGTTCGGGCTGGGCGAGGTCACCGCCCGGCTGCTGCGCGACGAGGTGTACGGGCTCGCCCCGCTCACCCGGGAGGACGCCGGGGCCCTGGTGCGGGCGCCGCGCACGGCGCCCCTGCTGCTCGGCGGGTACGGCTATCCGCCCGTCGCGGTGGAGGCCCTCACGGACCTGCTGGTCCGGGTCGGGCGGCTGGCCGACGACCTGCCCGAGGTGGCCAGGCTCGACCTCGACCCGGTGCTCGTGGGGGAGTCGGAGGCGATCGTCCTGGGGGCGCGCGCCGTGCTGCGCGAACCGCCCGGACCGCGGATCGACGGCGGCCCGCGCCGCCTGGGCGGGTTCCCGGCCTGAGGTGATCCGCGGCGGCGGACCGCCGTGCCGTACGGCCTGGTTCCTGAGGCGGCCCGCGGCGGATCGCCGTGCCGTACGGCCGGGTCACGGCCCGTGCCGTGCCGGACGGCGGCTGACCGCCGTGCCGTACGGCCGGGTGCGGCCTGAACCGTGCCGGACCGGACGGCGCGGGCCACGGGCCGCGGGCGTCCACGGGCCGACGCGTCCGGCGGGAGAGGGCGTGCTGGAGGTGAAAGCGCTGCCCCGGACAGGGCAGGATGGACCCATGAGGGATACCCGACTCTCGGCAACCGGGCTGCGCGACGCCATCGACCGCAGCGGCTACTACCCCGACCTGGTCACCGACGCGGTCGAATCCGCCCTGGGCAAGGAGCAGGTGACGGCGTACGTCGTGCACCACGAGGCCACCTTCGACCCGGCGATGGAGGTGCGCAGGCACGTCACCGTCCTGGTTCTCACACCCACCCGGCTGCTCGTCTGCCACACCGACGAGCACCCCGCGGTGGAGGGGGTCTCGGCGTCGCACGCCTCCACGACCACCGAGGCGGTACGGCTCAGCCGGATCCAGTCGGTCTCCGTCACCCGGGTGGTCCCCGACCCCGCCTCCTATGTGCCGGGCGTGCCGCCCACGGAGGTGACGCTCACCATCGGCTGGGGGGCCATCTCCCACGTCGACCTGGAGCCCGCCACCTGCGGCGACGAGAACTGCGAGGCAGACCACGGCTACACCGGGGCCGTCACGGCCGACGACCTGTCGCTGCGCGTGAGCGAGGCGGCCGACGGTCCCGAGGCGGTCTCCCACGTGCTGACCTTCGCCAAGGCCCTGTCGGAGGCCACCGCCCGCGCCGCCTCGTAACCGGCTTCCCGGCTTCCTGGCTTCCCGGCCGATGCCCGGCGGCCGGGAGGCCGCCGTACCGCCGCCGTAACGCCGTGGCGTCGCCGTGGCGCGATCGCCGGCCCGCCGTTCCACCACCTCGCCGCTTCCCCCGCCGCGGTGTCCGGCGCCCTCCCGGGGCCGGCTCCGCGCCGTCCCGGATCCCGAACCTCTGCGAAGGGGAGACCCTGATGAGCCCGCTGATCACTCCGGCCGAGCTGGAGGCCCTGGACGGCCCGGCCGTCCTGGACGTGCGCTGGAAGCTCGGCGGCCCGCCCGGGGCCGACGCCTACCGCGAGGGCCACATCCCCGGCGCGGTCTTCTGCGACCTCAACGCCGACCTCGCCGCGCCGCCCGGACCGCAGGGCCGCCACCCGCTGCCGGAGGCCGGGGCGTTCCAGGAGGCGATGCGCCGCCTGGGCGTGTCCGGTTCCCGTACGGTCGTCGTCTACGACGAGGCCGACGCCACCGCCGCCGCGCGGGCGTGGTGGACGCTGCGCTACTTCGGGCACCCCGACGTCCGCGTCCTCGACGGCGGCCTGCGCGCCTGGGCGGCCGAGGGGCGGCCCGTCGCGGCGGGCGAGGAGTCCGTACGGCCCGGCGACTTCACCGCGCGGCCCGGCGGGATGCCCGTCCTCGACGCCGGTCAGGCGCTGGAGCTGGCAGGCGAGGGGGTGCTGCTGGACGCCCGCGCCGCCGAACGCTACCGGGGCGAGGTCGAGCCGATCGACCCCGTCGCCGGGCACATCCCCGGTGCGGTGAGCGCCCCCACCTTCGAGAACGTCGATCCCGCCGGGCGCTTCCACCGGCCGGAGTTCCTGCGCGAGCGGTTCAACACCCTGGGCGCCGTGCCGGGCGTCGCGGTCGGCGCCTACTGCGGCTCAGGCGTGACGGCGGCGCACCAGGTGCTCGCGCTGGACGTGGCGGGCGTCCCCGCCGCCCTCTACGTCGGTTCCTGGTCCAACTGGGTGGCCGACCCCTCCCGGCCGGTCGCCACCGGCTGACCTCTCCCGGCCGGCATCGGCAGGTCGCCGTACCCGAAGCAGGCGAACCCCGCCACCCCGGTCTTCGCGCTCGCCGCGGCCAGCGCGCGGGCCGGCGGACGCCCGGTGGCCAGCAGCTCGTGGAAGACCTCCATCAGCGCCAGCGCCGGCTCGTCGCGCACCGGCACCAGGCTGGCCACCACGCACCGCGAGCCCACCGACAGGAAGGCGCCGGCCAGCCCCAGCGGCGCCCCGTCCGCGGGCACCCGCGCCATGCCCGCATCGCACGCCGACAGCACCGCCAGCGCGGGCGGCCGGCGCAGCCGCAGCAGGTCGTAGGCCATCAGCGGCCCGTCGTCGAGGTGGATGCTGGACAGCAGCGGGCTGCCCGGGGAGAACACCCCGTGCGCGGCCAGGTGTGCCACCTCGGCGCCCTCCAGCGCCGCCAGCACCTCGGCCCGCCGCGCCGCCACCGCCTCCGTGCCGGGACGGCGGGCGGCGACCATGGCGGCCTCGGCCCCGGCGCAGCGCAGCGCCGGACCCGCGACCGCCACGGTCCTCCCGCCCGGTACGGAGGGCGCCCGCTGCCCGGCCAGCCAGGCCGCCGCGGCGGACGCCACGGTGACGGGACGGCCGGCGTTCATCGGCAGCACCGGCCAGGGCAGGGTGTGCAGCGAACCGGTCGGCACGATCACCAGCGGCCGGTCGCCGAGCGGCCGGCGCAGCGCGCCGAACAGCAGCCGCTCCAGGAGCGCCGCGTCGCCGTCCAGCGCCGGGGCCCGGCCGTCGCGCAGGTGCGCCCGGCGCAGGCCGTACCGGAGCCGCACGGTGGCCTCGGCGACCGCGGCGAAGGGGCCGAGCCGGCGCAACGCGACGCGCTCGGGGGTGACGGCGACGGCCACCAGCCCGTCGCCGTCGCGGACGAACTCCACCAGCGCCGCCTCCTCCAGGGCGGCCCGCAACTCCTCGACGCCGGGCGCCACGGGCCGCCCGGGGCCCCCGGCGACCGCCCGCCACCGCTCGGCCCAGGCGAGGACCGCGCGGCCCCGCCCCGTCTCCAGCGCGAGCTCCAGCCCGAAGCGGGCCAGCGGCTCACCGGCGCCGACGGCGTACGCCCGGATCGCGGGGTCGTCGAGGGCGGCCGCGGTGGAACCCGCCTCGGCCAGTCCGGCGCGGACGGCCGCGAACGCGCCGCGCCGGTCGCCGGACAGCGCCCGGTGCAGCGCGGCGGCCCGGTGGCGGAGCAGCCCCGGGGCTCCGCGGGCGAGGACGGCGAGCCGCTCGCGGGCGGACGCCCGGTCGCCCAGCCGCAGGACGGTCTCGGCCGCGGTGAACCGCAACTCGCGGGAGAGGTCGGGGCGGCCCGCGCCGTCGAGGTCGGCCGCGCACGAGAGCAACTCGGCGGCCAGTTCCGGGGACGGCGGGCCGGACGCCAGACGGGCCCGCAGCAGCACCTCGGCGGCGAGCGGCACCAGCGCCGTCCTGCCCTGCGCCGCCAGGGCGGACGCGGCCGGCTCGGCGTGCTCCGCGGCGCGGCGCGGGTCGCCGGTGCGCAGCTCCACCCGGGCGAGCAGCAGCCGGGCGTCGGCCAGCGCCACCTCCGCCCCCGCCGCCGCGAGCTCCGGAACCGCCAGGTCGAGCAGCGCCCGCGCCTCACCCGGCAGGTGCGCGTCGACCAATGCCTCCGCCAGGTCGCAGCGCATCGCCGCGAGCCGTTCGGGAAAGCCGAACAGGCTGCTCTCGGCGCGCCGGTAGGCGGCGAACGCGGCGGGCAGGTCACCGCGCCGGGCCGCCAGGAACGGCAGATTGCCCTCGGCGAGCGTGAGCACGTGGTCCAGGCCCGCGTCCCGCGCCAGCTCGGCGCAGCGGCGCAGGTCGGCCTCGGCCTCCCCGAAGTGCCCCAGGAACACCCTGCTCAGCCCCCGGTTCAGCAGGGCCCCGGCGAGATAGTAGGCGTCGCCGTCCAGGGCGCCCACGGCCCGGTCGCACTGGGCGAGGGCCTCGGCGTAGCGGCCCAGGCGGGTCAGCGCCCCGGCCCGGTGCACGGCGAGCCTGGCCGTCTCGGCCGGCGGCAGACATGGTTCGGCCGCCGCCGCGACGGCCAGCGCCCGCCGGGGGTGGCCGAGCTCGGTGAGGACGTGCACCAGCGACAGCCGCGCCTGCGCCGCCCGGTACGGCAGGCCCGCCCGCAGCGCCACGCGCACCGCGCTCCGCAGGTGCTCCTCGGCCAGCGGCAGATCTCCCAGCTCCCGCGCGGCCACCGCCAGCGCCCGGTGGGCGACCGCCGCGGCCTCCGCGGGGAGGGCGGCACGGAGCATGTCGCGCGCCAGCTCCCGCGCGGCGGCCGGGTCGCTGCCGGACAGCTCCAGTGCTCGCTCGGCGGCGGCGAGCGCTTCGTCGGGGGCCACCTACGGGCGGATTCTGGTCCAGCTGGTGACGACGGGGACCTGCCCCGGCCGGTGGCACACCACGCTGAACCAGCCCGGCGGCAGGCCCGTCACGGCGAACTGGCCGGTCGCCGACAGCTCCCGCGCCTCGGTGAGGTGCGGGGTGCGGACCTCGACCCGCGTGCCCTCCTCGGGGCAGGGGGAGACCTGCCCGGCCAGGTCGACCAGGCCGTCCATCGCGGTGACCTCCAGGTCGACGGTGAGCCCGGCCGCGGTGAAGCGGAGCAGCCGGTCCTGCCCGCCGTCGCGGACGTCCCGCGGCGCCGGCGCGGCCACGGGCAGGGCCGTGGCCGCGCCGGGCAGCCGCAGGCCGAAGGCCGCGCGCGCGGCCGCCGGGATGTGACCGGGCACGGGGTCGCGGCCGGCCGCCAGGCGGAGCGCGGCGATCAGGGACTCGTCGTCGATCGCGGCGGAACGTCGGGTCAAGATGCGGCCTCCTGAGCGGTGAGCATGGTGCGTAGTCGGTTCAGGCACCGGCCCCGGGTGGGGCCGTAGCTGCCGCTGGGCATGCCCAGGCGTCCGGCGAGCTGGTGGACGCCCGCGTCGGGAGCCGTGGCCATCAGCCGGAACAGCGAGCGGCACGGCTCCTGCATCGCCTCGACGGCCAGCCAGAGACGGCGGCCCTCGTCGGCGCTGAGCACGATCAGGGCCGGGTCGGGGGCGGCCTCGGCGGGTGACGGACCGGGGCGGACCTCGCCGGCGTCGGCCGGGTCGGCGACCGGCCGCTCGCCGCGGCTCCGCCTGCGGAGCAGGGACGCCTCCCGCCGGACCGTGGTGAACAGCCACGAGCCGAGCCGGCCGGGGTCGCGGATGGTGTGCAGGCTCTCCAGCAGCCGCAGCCAGGTGCCCTGCACCGCGTCCGCGGCGTCCGCCGCGCTCAGGCCGTGGGCGCGGGCCACCGACCACAGGGGACCGGAGAACCGGTTCACCAGCGTGTCCCACGCCTCCTGGTCGCCCGCCAGCGCGGCGTCGATCGTGTGCTGGTCGCTCACCGGAGCCTCCGAAGCCGTCCTGGACACTCTTCGTGTCTCAGTGGTGACTTTGGGTGAGACTTTACCTTGGCCTGGCCACGACGACGCCCAGATCTGAGATTTTTCGGTTCCGTTCCGGATCGAGGACGTGCGCCGCGGCCTCGGCGGGTGTCCGCCCCCGGGTCGCCGCGGCGATCGCGCCGCTGACCACGGCGGCGGCGAAGGAGGTGCCGCTCCAGCGCGCGTAGCCGTGGAACGCCCCGTGCTCCAGGAAGGAGCTGGTCAGCCATTCCCCGGGGGCGCAGGCGTCGACCCAGGGGCCGTGGGCCGAGAACGGCGCCCGGTCCCGTCCGGCCGCGTCCAGCGCGCCGACGGCGATCACCCCGGGCAGCGCGGCCGGCCAGAACGGCCGGTCGGAGGCCGTGTTGCCCGCGCAGGCCACCGCGACGGTGCCCGGCAGGCCGGCCAGGGCGGCCTCAAGAAGGGGTGAGGGCCGGTCGTCGTAGGTGTGCCCGCCCAGGGAGAGGTTGAGCACCTGGGGTGGCTCGTCCCGCAGCCGCGTCAGCGCCCGCAGCAGCCCGGCCTCGTCTCCGACGCCGCGGCCGTCCAGCACCCGCAGCGGGCGCACCCGCGCCTCGGGTGCCGACCGCAGGATCAGTCCGGTGACGAACGTGCCGTGCCCGGCCTGGGGGTCCAGCCGCCCGTCGCCGTCGGCGTCGGGCACCTCGGCGGCCTCGCGCCGCCGTTCGAGGAACCACGGGAGGTCCCGCCACCACGGGTGCGCGGCCAGACCGGTGTCGGCGACCGCGACGGTCACCGGCGCGCCGGGGCCGCCGGGGCCGCCGGGTCCACTGGGTCTGTCCGACCCGCCCGGGATGTCGCGGGGGGCCCCGCCGCCCTCGCGGTCCCCGTCGCCCCCGTCGCCCCTGACGTTCCCGGGGCCCCCGGGTCCGTCCGGTCCGCCTCCCGGCGCCGCGCCGGGAGGCGGAGGCGGAGGCGCCGGGAAGGGCCGGGAGGCCGGGCCTCCGAAGAAGAGGGGCTGGCCCACCAGGATGTGGTTGGGGGAGGCCGCGTGCCCGCGGTCCCGGACCGTGGCGGCGAGGTCGCAGACGTCGACGCCGGGCACCAGCCGTATCCGGAAGACGCCGTCGGCCTCGGTCACCGCCGCGGTCCACCGGGCGACGGCCGCCATGCCGGGGGCGTCCGTCAGCAGCTGGTCACGCCTGATCAGAGCCGGTTCTCCCGGGACGGGCTCCACCCGTTCGATGTCGGCGTCCATGTGGCTCTCCGGGGGGTCGGGCGGCGGATCGTCGGATCGTCTCACTCCGAGCATGCCCCAGCCGGAGGCCGGTCGCACGGCATCTCGGTATGACCCCCCTCTGGTGCGGCGTCACAACCGACGGTAGTCTCTCCTACAGTCACTTGTGATCATCCTGGTCGAGGCCGTTGGGGAAGGCGCACCTCGTACGAAACGGGAGGTCCGGTGTCTGCTCGTGGCGTGCTTTACGTCCACTCGGCTCAGCCTGCGCTGTGCCCGCATATCGAATGGGCGGTCGCGGGTGTCCTCGGCGTGCCCGTCGACCTGAACTGGACCCCGCAGCCGGCCGCGCCCGGCCACGTGCGCGCGCAGGCCGAATGGGTCGGCCGCCCGGGGACGGCGGCGGCCATCACCTCGTCCCTGATGGGCTGGCAGCGCATCAGGTTCGAGATCACCGAGGACCCCTCGCCGGGTGCCGACGGGTCCCGGCACGCCTACACGCCGTCCCTCGGCGCCTTCACCGCGGTGATCGGCGCCTCGGGTGACATCCTGGTGCCCGAGGACCGCCTGCGCTCGGTCATGCTCATGGCGCGGCAGGGCAGGGTGGTCCTGGAGGAGGAGCTCGACAAGCTGCTCGGCAAGCAGTGGGACGCCGAGCTGGAGTCGTTCAGGTACGCGGGCGAGGGCGCGCCGGTCCGCTGGCTGCACGCCGCCGTCTGACGGCGCGCGAACCCTCTCCGCGCGGTCGCCCTACGGCGCGCCGCGCGGTCGTCCGGCGGCGCCGCCCTGCCCCGTGGCCGCCCGGCGGCGCGCGGTCCCTCCCGGCGCGGTCCTCCGGCGGCCCCGGTCTCCCCGGACGTGCCACGGCACGCCGTTCCCTCCCCGTACGAACAGAACGCCCCCACCGGCCTCGGCCGGTGGGGGCGTCGCGCGTCACGCGGGTCTCCCGGGGCTCGCGGTTCCCGGATTCCCGGAAGGGGACGGGCCTGTACGGACTTCGGGTCTTCAGGCGGGCTGAAGGGTTCGGATCCGCAAGGGGGCTCCGCGGAGGCGCAGGCCGGCCGGATGGCTTTCCGCCCCGAGAGCGGCGGTTGCGTCCACGGAGGTGGTGTATGAGTTTCCCCAGCTAGCAGGCGTGGCGCCGTGAAATGAGAACGGCCATCGCGTGATCCTTCGAGTGCGAA
>NZ_JBVJKQ010000025.1:0-80125 GCF_055585205.1 Streptosporangium sp. NPDC053982 | reverse complement strand
CCAGGACCCTGACCTGCGGCCATCGCCGCCGGATCTCCAGCGCGGCGCGCAGACCCTCGTCGGTGTGGGTGGGCGGCATCCGCACATCGGCCACCACCGCGTCGGGCCGCTCACCGTCCACCGCCGCCAGAAGCGCGCCGGCGTCACCCACCGCGGCCAGGACGTCGTGGCCCTCCTCCTTCAGCAGCCGCACCAGGCCCTCACGCAGCAACGCCGAGTCCTCGGCCAGCATCACACGCACGGCAGTTCCGCCTCGATCACGGTCGGCCCGCCGGGCGGGCCGGCCACGGTGAACCGGCCGTCCAGCGCGGCCACCCGCCGAGCCAGCCCGGTCAGACCGCCGCCGGCGGCGTCGGCTCCGCCCATACCGTCATCCTCCACTCGCACGATGACCATCGTGCCCTCCCGGCGCACCTCAATGGTGACCAGGGTGGCCCCGGAGTGCTTGGCGGCGTTCGTCACAGCCTCACTGGCCACGAAATAGGCGGCGGTCTCCACCGCCGCCGGGGGCCGCTCCGGCAGCTCGCAGGCCACCGTGACCTTGACCGCGGCCCGCTCGGCCACCCCGGCCAGCGCCTCGGCCAGCCCGTGCGCGTCCAGCCCCGACGGGTACACCCGCCAGGCCACCTCGCGCAGCTCCACCAGCGTCTGCTGGGCCTGCTCGTGCAGCTGTTCCAGCAACTCCGGGCGGCCTCGGCGGGCGCGTCCGGCGAGCATGGACAGCGCCACCAGCCGCTGCTGCACCCCGTCGTGGAGGTCACGCTCGATGCGCCGCCGTTCGGCGTCGACCGCCGCGACGACACCGGCGCGGCTCTCGGTCAGCTCGGTGATCCGCCGCCGCAGCGCCTCAGCCGGGTCGGGGGCGAGCAGCCGTACGGCCAGCCGCCGCTCCAGCGCCTCCACCCCCACCAGACCGCACACGTCCAGAAACAGCAGAACGAAGCCCAAGAGGCTCAAGTAGGCCGTCAGCAACGGGCTGGGCAGCATGCCGTCGAACGCCTCCCCGTGCCCCCACGACCACGCCAACATGACCGCCAGGCGGAAGCCGATCACGAGCAGCAGCACCACGATGCCGCCCAGCACACCCACGGAAATCCGGGCGGCCAGGTAACGCAGCTCACCCTCCTCGTTCCTGCCGGGGAGGTCCAGGCGCAGCCGCCACAGCTCCAGCCGGGTCAGCCACGAGGCCGCCGCGCGTACCGCGGGACGGCCGGCGAACGGCGCCGTCACCAGGACGAACAGCAAGCCCACGAGGGCGGTGACCGCGCCGGCCGCCACCGCCCCGACGAGCCGCAGCCCGCTAACCGCCCAGCGCATACCGCTCCTTGCGCCGCTCACTCGACCGCACGCCCACGAAGACCGCCACGGCCGGCGCGACCGCGACCCCGGTTCCCGCCGCGCCGAGCATTTCCATCAGGTGAGTCAGCCGTTCCGTCACGTGTCAGAGACTAGAAACGGTCAGGGTGTGGCCACCATGAGGCGGATGGCCGTTCAGGGGTGCGGGAAACCACAGCTGCCGTGGCCTGCCTGGCCGGGGCCGGTCGGTTCATGACCGAGGCCGACGTGGAATGAGCCGGGCCACCGCGAGCGGCGTCATTGAGTACCGTCCTTAGTGACCTCCAAGTAGCCCATAAGTGGATCCCCCCAGTCTGGATCCGGCACCCCGTCCGGACCTACCGAGGAGACCCCCGCCATGACCGCCGACGCCATGACCCCCGAGCTTCTGGGCTTCCAGCTCACCCACCGCGCCATGCGGGGCGACACCCGCCGCCTGGCCGTGCTGGCGGCGGAGCTGACCGAAGGCCGCCAGAGCGCCGACCCGGCCCGCGCCCGGACCGTCTCCGAGTACATCAGGACCCTGTGCGCGGGCATCCACCACCATCACACGATGGAGGACCGCGTCCTGTGGCCCGTCCTCGAACGGTCCGCCGGGGCCGAGGTGGACCTGCGCGACCTGAGCGACGACCATTCCTCGCTGGACCCGCTGCTGAACGAGATCGACGGCCAGGCCGCCGCGTTCGCCACGACCCGGGACGCCTCCGCCCTGGCCTCGTCGCTGACCCGGCTCGCCGACCTGCTCGACGAGCACATCGAGGAGGAGGAGCGGCTGCTCTTCCCCGTCATCGCGAAGTACGTCTCCGTGGCCGACTGGAAGAGGGTGGAGGACGCTGTCCGCAAGGGCACCAAGCCCGGTGTCGAGCTTCCCAGGATCGAGCAGTACGCCCGGCCCGAGGAGCTTGCCCGGCTGCGCAAGTTGGCCGGGCCGATGCTGACGGTGCTGCTCGCGGTGTTCCGCGGCGGACACCGCCGCCGCCAGCGGCAGATCTTCGGCCCTCTGGCCGTATGAGCCGGGAGCGGCCGGGTGAACCGGATGAGCCGGGAGGCGGGAGCGGGCGGGAACCGGAAGCGGCTCCGCCGTACCCGTCGCCGCGCTGATCCGCTCCCGAACCGGCGGCGGTACGGCGAGGCGGCGGGGCGACTCACCGTCCGCCCGTACGGCCCCCGCCCCGCCGGGCCCTCGACTCCTCCGCCCGCCGGGTCGCCTCGGCCGCCCGGCGGGCCCAGTGCGGGGAGCCGAGCCGTTCGGCGACCCGTTCCGCCGTGGCGTAGTGGGCGGACCCGTCCCGGCCCAGCGCCTCGGCCAGGTCGCCCAGGATGTGGGCGACCGGCCCGAGGGTGACCGACCCGCAGTGCAGCCCGGCCGCCTCGCCGTCCCAGGGCAGCAGTTCCTCGTAGCAGCGCCCGGCCGTCGGCAGGTCGCCCAGCGCGACGGCGTTCTCGGCCCGCAGCGCCGTCTGGACCAGCCAGTAGTAGTCCTTCCTGACCCGCCGGTCCGGCTCCCAGAACGTCCGGGCCTCCTCCGGCCGGCCCTCGGCCACCAGGGCCCGGGTCAGGATCTCCGAGACGTCGGACGGGACGAGGCGGTACATCGCCATGATCTCCGGGATGTCCTGCGGCAGGCCGCCCGCCAGCCGGGCGACGAAGCGGCCAATGACGCCCGCGCCGGCCGCGTTGGCGCCTCCGGCCGCGGCCATCCGCTCGGCCGCCGCCGCGTAGGACCGCTCGGCCCCCGTGAAGTCGCCCGCGATCAGCAGGAGCAGGGTGTCGAGCATCGACAGCACGCTCAGCGCCAGCCCGAGCTGGCCGCCGGTGGAGTGTTCGAGCGCCCGGTCGGCGTGGTGGCGGGCGGCGGCGAGGTCGCCACGGCCCAGGCTCACCATGTACAGGGCGTGGTGGCCCTGCATCTCGTAGCCGGGCAGCCCGGCCTCCCCGCCGAGCTCAACCAGCTCCCGGCCCACCGCCTCCAGCTCGTCGCGCCGGTGCGGCGTCAGCAGGACGAAGTAGCGGGCGTTGAGCGCCAGGCAGACCAGCTCGGCGCGGCCCAGCCGCCGGGCCAGCCGCAGCGCCTCCGCGCCGGCCCGCTCGCAGGTGTCGTCGTCGTGCCCCTCCAGTTCGAAGGTGAGCGTGGCGAGCAGCCGGCAGCGGGTCTCGTCGTCGGTCCCGGCGGGGTCCGCCAGCGCCTCCCGTACCGCCGCGACGAACACCTCGTCGACCTGCCTGTACGGCTGGATGGACCAGGTCACCGGAGCCTCGTAGCAGGTCAGCGCCCGGGTCATGCCGGTGCCGAGCCGACGCGCCGCCTCCATCGCCCGTTCCCGGTGGCACCGGGCGGCCATCACGTCGCCCTCGTGGGCCTGGACGCCGACCAGGCCGCAGAGCAGGTCGAGCCGCCGGTCGTCATCGTCCCCGACGAGGTCGAGCGCGCCCCGGTAGAGGAACCCCGCCTCCCGGTAGGCGTGCATGGCCGCCGCCTTCCGGGCCGCCGCCACCACGTACGGCACGGCCCGCCCGGCCGTTCCCGGCGTGGCCGCGGCGAGCGCGTGGTGGCCCAGCGCCGAGACGTCCCCCGGCCGGACCCGCTCCAGCGCGTCGAGGACCCTGCCGTGCAGCCGGGTACGGCGGATGCGGGGGGTGTCCTCGTAGAGCGTCTCGCGCACCAGCACGTGGGCGAACCGGACCCGGCCCGGGGCGGGCTCGTCCAGCAGCCCGGTCAGCACTCCGGCCTCCAGCCCCTCCAGCAGCGCGTCCTCGTCGGAGCCCGCCATCGCGAGCAGCACGTCCACGTCCACGTCCCGGCCGACGATCGCCGCGTCCCGCAGCGCGGTCGCGGCCGTGGCGGGCAGCCGGGCGATCCTGCGCCGGATCAGGTCGCGCACCCCGGGCGGCAGCGCCCTGGCCGCCGCCATCCCGTCCGTGCTGATCAGCCGGGCGGTCTCGGACACGAAGAGGGGGTTGCCGCCGGTCCGTTCGGCCACCGTACGGGCGATGACCGGGTCGACGTCCAGCCCGGAGCGTTCCCGCAGCAGCAGGGCCACCTCGTCGCCGTCCAGCCCGCCCAGGTCGAGCCGGTGGCTGCCGTGCCCGGCCAGCGCCGCCCAGGTCGCGCCGAGGTGGTCGGTGGCCTCGGCCGGGCGGTAGGTGGCCAGGAACATGATCCGCGCCGCGGCGGGCCGTACCGCGAGGTGCCGCAGCAGGCCGAGCGTCTCGTCGTCGGCGCGGTGCACGTCCTCCAGGACGACCAGCACGCGGACGTCCTCCCGTACGGCCCGCGAGAGGTAGTCCTCCACGGCCCTGGCGAGGTGGAACCGGCCCGTCGCCGGGGCGTCGTCGGTCAGCAGGGGCGCGAGCCGCGCCGCCATGTCGTCGCCGGGGGGCAGCTCCGCGGTCAGGCGGCGCAGGATCTCGCTCCACGCCCACGCGGGCGGCGCCCCGCCGTCGGTCTCCGGGCACTGCCCGGTGGCGGTCAGCCATCCGCGGCCCGCCAGCCTCCGCGCGAACGCGCCGGCCAGGGCGCTCTTGCCCGCCCCCGCCTCGCCGCCCAGCCAGACCGTGCTCGGCCCGGAGTCTTCGGAGACGGCTTCCAGCCGGGCGAGCTCCGCCGTACGGCCGACCAGCCCGCCGTCCGGCTCCCCCTGCCCGGGGGCGCGCGGCGCGGCCGGGGAGGGGGCGGGCGCGTCCCGGCGGGGGAAGACCGCCACCCCCCGGCCGTGCGGGGGGACGTCGGAGTCACGGCGGCGGGGGAGGGCGGTCCGTTCCCGGGGGCGGGCGGATCCGGCGTGGCGCGGGGAGCCGTGATGCGAGGAGTGGTGGCGGAGGGAGTCGGCGTGGCGCAGTATGTCGGCCTCCAGCGCGCGCAGCGCGGGCCCGGGGTCGACCCCCAGCTCGTCGGCGAGGGTCGCGCGGGCCCGGCGCAGCGCGGCCAGCGCGTCGGCCTGCCGTCCGGCCCGGTAGTGCGCCAGCGCGAGCAGCCGGACGGCGTTCTCCCGCAGCGGGTGGGCCCGGACGTGCCGTTCGAGTTCGACCCCGGCCTCGCGGCCGAGTGCCAGCAGCGCCTCGGCCCGGTGCTCCACCGCGACCAGGCGCAGCTCCTCCAGCCGCGCCGCCTCCGGTTCGGCCCACCGCTCGTCGGCGAACTCGGCGTAGGCCGGTCCCTGCCACAGCCCCAGCGCCCGGTCGGCGAGGTCGAGTGCCCGGTCCCCGTCGTCCTCGGCGAGCGCGGCCGCGGCCGCGTCGATCAGCCCCGGCAGCAGCCAGGCGTCCACCCGCTCCGGTTCCAGGCGGAGGCGGTAGCCGGGCGCGGCGCTGACCAGGACGGTGGCGGGCGCCCGGGGCGGACGGCCGGGTTCGAGGACCCTGCGCAGGTTGGACACGTACACCTGGAGGGCGGCCAGCGCCCGGGGAGGGGGGTGCCCGCGCCAGAGGTCGTCGATGAAACGATCGGTGGAGACCACGTGCCCGCCCGCGGCGACGAGCCGGGCCACCACGGCTCGCTGCCGGAAGGGGCCGAGGTCCGCCGGACCACCGTTGATCTCCGCCTGGAGCGGACCGAGAACGCGCAACATAGCAAGGGCAGCGTAAGCGGTCCGGATTGCCGTTGGATTGACGTCGTCCGGCAGCATGATGCCGTACGGTTCCGGGATCCGGCCCGGGGATCCGGCTCAGGGGTTCGACAGCGAGGAGCGAGATGCCGCACGACCGGCGCGTGGAGACGATCCGGGCGCTCGACGAGAGCGACCGGCGGCACTGGTACTGGCACGGCGTGGACGACGACGGCCACGTGTGGCTGTTCGACGCCGTCATCGACGACGGCGGGGAGTACTGGCCGGTCAGGCATGCCGAGCTGGGGTCCGACGGGGTGGCCCGGCGGTACTCGTGGCGGCACATCGAGGACGAGCACGGCTTCCTGGCCGAGGGGCCGATCTATCCCGACGACTTCGGCCTGACCAAGCTGACCGCCGAGGAGTTCGCCACGCTGTGGGCCGCGCTCGACCGCTGACGGTTTCGGCCGTTGACGGGCCTGACCGCTGACGGGAACGGCAGAGGCGGAGACGGCAGACGGCAGACGGTGGCGAGGGACGGAGAACCGGCGACGGGCACGGACCGGGGAAGGGGCGCGGAAATGGAAGAGGGGACGGGAGTCCTCATCTCTTCCCGGTGACGACTCCGTTCTCGAAGGTCCGGATCACGGCCGGCGTGACGCCGTGGCGGGGCAGCTGCCCCTTCTCCGCCGCCTCCCAGCCGGTGTAGACGAGTGCCCACAGCACCTGCTGGATCCACTCCGCGCCGAGCCCGGGGTCGAAGACCCCCTCGGCCTGGCCGCGTTCGATGAGGCCGAGCGTGGTCGGCACCGACGGGTCGGGCTCGAAGTCGAAACAGCCCGTCGCCTCCTCCAGCACACGTGGGTCGCCGAACAGGAACGCCAGCCGGTCGCCGACGTCCACCATGGCCGCGATCAGCCTGCGCATGGCCTCCAGCGGCGGCCCCTGGTCGATCGCCGCTCCCGCCGTCGATCTCTCGACCACCTGGAAGGAGTCGGTGACGGCCGCGTCGACGAGCACCTTGCGGTCGGGGAAGTAGCGGTGCAGCGTGCTGCGGCCGACCTGGGCGGCCTCGGCGATGTCGGCCAGCGTGGCGCCGCGGTCGCGGGCGAGGACCGAGGCCGCGGCGCCGAGGATGGCGCGGCGCGTGCGGCTGCGGGTTCCGGACTCCGGAGTGTCGCTCACCAGCGAAGAGTAACAGTACGCTCCATAAGGAGACATCGAAGCTTGTTTTTGAGACATCAATGTCCCACTATGGAGCGATGACATCCTTCGCAGTCGTCGCCGAGGGCTTGCGCAAGCGCTACGGCGACGCCGACGCCCTCGACGGATTCGACCTGGCCGTGCCGGAGGGCACGGTGTACGGCCTGCTCGGCCCGAACGGCGCCGGCAAGACCACGGCCGTCCGGATCCTGACCACGCTGCTGCGCCCCGACGCGGGCCGCGCCGTCGTCGCAGGGTTCGACGTGGTCACGCAGCCCGACCGGGTACGGCACGGCATCGGCCTGGCCGGGCAGCAGCCGACCGTGGACGAGATCCTCACCGGCCGGGAGAACCTGGAGATGTGGGGGCGGCTGTACCACCTCGGCGCGGCCGCCGCCCGCCGCCGGGCCGGGGAACTGCTGGAGCGGTTCGGGCTGGCCGAGGCGGCCGGGAAGCGGGTCAGGCACTACTCCGGCGGCATGCGCCGCCGCCTCGACCTGGCCGCCGCCTTCATCCTGGCCCCGCGCGTGCTGTTCCTCGACGAGCCCACCACCGGGCTGGACCCGCGCAACCGCAACGAGGTGTGGCAGGCCGTACGCGGTCTGGCCGAGGCGGGCAGCACGGTGCTGATGACCACGCAGTACCTGTTCGAGGCCGACCAGCTCGCCCACCGGGTCGCGGTGGTCGACGCGGGCCGGGTGATCGCCGAGGACACCCCCGAGCGACTCAAGTCCACGGTCGGCGGCGACCACGTCGACCTGGTCCTGCGCCAGGCCACCGACCTGGCCGCGGCCGCGCGCGTCCTGGCCGGGGTCGCCGGCGCCGAACCGGTTACCGACCACGACGCCCTGCGCCTGACCGTCCCCGTCCGCGACCGGATCGCCGCCCTGACCCGGATCATGCGGGAGCTGGAGGAGGACGGCGTCGAGGTGGAGGACGTCGCCCTGCGCCGTCCGACGCTGGACGAGGTGTTCCTCAGCGTCACCGGCGCCTCCGGCGCTCCCGTCGGCGGCGACGGCGGTGGCAGCGGTAGCGGCGGTAGCGGCGCCACCGGAGGAAGGACCACGGCGGGGAGGACCGCGGCATGACCGTCCTCCCCCTCACCCCCGCGCTCCCCCGCACGCGCCGCGAGCGGCTGAGCTGGACGCTGGCCGACGGGTGGACGATCGCCCGGAGCAACCTCATCCACTGGACGCGCAACCCCGCCGCCGTCCTCAACGTGCTGCTGTATCCGATCGTGATGGTGCTGCTGTTCGGCTACGTCTTCGGCAGCGCGATGAACGTCGCCGGGGGCGGCGACTACCGCGAGTTCCTGATGCCCGGGATGTACGCCCAGTCGATGACCATGGGCGTGATGACCACCATGATCGTCGTCGCCACGAGCTCCGCCCGCGGCGTCACCGACCGGTTCCGCTCGATGCCGATCTCCCGGGCCGGGGTGGTGCTGGGCCGTTCCTTCGCCGACATGGTCAACTCCGTGCTGGAGCTGACCGTCCTGCTCGCCTGCGGGCTGGTGGTCGGCTGGGGCTGGCACCGGGGCGCGGGCGCCGCCCTGGCCGCCGTCGGCCTGCTGCTCCTGCTGCGCTTCGCGCTCATCTGGGTCGGCATCTACGTCGGGCTGGTGCTCACCCCCGAGTCGGCGAGCGCGGCCTGGATGCCGCTGCTGCCGATCACCATGCTCGCCAACACCTTCGTCTCCCCCGCGCTGATGCCCGGCTAGATGAGGGTGATCGCGGAATGGAACCCGCTTTCGGCCACGGTGGCCGCCTGCCGGGAGCTGTTCGGCAACCCTGGCTGGGGCGGCGACTCCTGGGCCGCCCAGCACGCGCTGTGGCTGGCGATCGGCTGGCCGGCGCTGATCACGCTGATCTTCCTGCCGCTGTCGGCGCGCCGATACCGGCGGCTGAACAGCTGATCCACCGCTCCCGCCGGCCGCCGGCCGGCGGCGGCTCTCCTGATCGCGCCCGCCCATGACGGGTGCGGTCACCCCGCCGGCGCGGTCACTTTCCTCCGGCGCGGTCGAACTCGGCCTGGGTGTCGAGGATCTCGAACGCGTGGTCCCGGATCCAGCCGAACAGCTCGGCCAGCGGCTCGCCGGTGCCCCTGCCGAGCGGGGTCAGGCCGTAGGTGACCTTCGGCGGCGTGGACGGCTCCACCTCGCGCCAGACCAGGCCGTCGCGGACGAGCGTGCGCAGCGTCTGGGAGAGCATCTTCTCGCTGATCCCCTCGATGCGCTCACGCAGCTCGTAGAACCGGAGGTCCTCCCGCTGGAGGGCCATCAGGACCCACACCCCCCACCGGCTGGTGACGTGGTCGAGCACGACCCGCGCCGGGCAGTTGCTGTGAAACACCTTACTCATCGTGCCGGGCGTCCACTCGGTGACCTGCATGCGTCCCTCCATGTCGTGAGCTTACCTTGAGGTACGTACTTCCCGGAAGTAAGCCCCCTCCCTAGCGTGAGCTTCCACACCACACGCCTGCTGAGGAGCTTTTCATGATCGTAGTAACGGGAGCCACCGGGAACGTCGGCCGGTCGCTCGTGCGGGCGCTCGCCGAGGCCGGCGAGCGGGTCACGGCCGTCTCGCGGCGGCCCGCCGACGGGGGCCTGCCGGAGGGCGTCCGGCACGTCCCGGCCGACCTCGCCGACCCCGAGAGCCTCCGGCCCGCGCTGGACGGCGCCGACGCGCTGTTCCTCCTCGTCGCCGGGGAGGACCCGGACGGCGTTCTCAAGGTCGCCGCGGCGGGCGGCGTCCGGCGGGTCGTCCTGCTGTCCCCCCAGGGCGCCGGGACGCGCCCGGAGTCCTACCCCCACCCGCGTGCGTTCGAGGACGCCGTACGGCGGTCCGGCCTGGAGTGGACGATCCTGCGGCCGGGCGGCTTCGCCTCCAACGCGTTCGCCTGGATCGAGCCGATCCGCGCGGCGCGGACGGCCGCCGCGCCGTTCGGCGACGTCGGGATCCCGTTCGTCGACCCGCAGGACATCGCCGAGGTCGCGGCCGCGGTCCTCCGCGAGGAGGGGCACGCGGGCCGTACGTACGAGCTGACCGGACCCGCGCCGACCACCCCGCGGGAGCGGGCGCGGGCCATCGGCGACGCGCTGGGAACCCCGGTGCGGTTCGTCGAGCAGAGCCGCGAGGAGGCCCGGGAGCAGATGCTGCGGTTCATGCCCGAACCCGTGGTGGAGGGCACCCTGTCCATCCTGGGCGAGCCGTCGGAGGCCGAGCGCCGGGTGAGCCCGGACGTCGAGCGGATCCTCGGCCGAGCGCCGCGGCCCTTCGCCGACTGGGCCGCCCGCAACGCCGCCGCCTTCCGCTGACCACCCGCGCACCGCGCCCTCCAGCGGCCCGCGCACCCCTGACGCTCCGGCCTCCGCGTCCCCCACCCGCCCCGCGCATCCCGGCGCCGGGTGTCCCCCGCCCGTCCGGAGGGTCCTCCCGAGGGCCCGTCCGGCCACCCCACCCGCACATCGACAGTTCGCGCGCCAGGCGCGGAAAGGCACGGCATGCCCACCGCACACGTTCTCGACTCGACGATCTTCTACCGGGAGACCGGCACGGGGACCCCGATGGTCTTCCTGCACGGCAACCCGACGTCCTCCCACCTCTGGCGGCACGTCCTGCCCGCCGTCGGCGGCCCCGGCCGTCTGCTCGCACCCGACCTGATCGGCATGGGAGACTCCGGCAAACCGGACATCGAATACGGCTTCGACGACCACAGCCGGTACCTCGACGCGTGGTTCGACGCGCTCGGCCTCGACGACGTCGTGCTGGTCGGGCACGACTGGGGCGGCGCCCTCGCCTTCGACTGGGCCGCCCGCCACCCCGGCCGGGTCCGGGGCGTCGCGTTCACCGAGACCATCGTCAAGCCCATGACCTGGGAGGAGTTCCCCGAGGGCGGCCGCCCGCTCTTCCAGGCGATCAAGACACCGGGCGTGGGCGAGACGATGATCCTGGACGACAACGCCTTCATCGAGCAGGCGCTGCCCGGCACCGTGGCCACCCCGCTGACCGAGGAGGACCTCGACGTCTACCGCGCGCCGTACCCCACCCGGGAGAGCCGGCGGCCGCTGCTGAGCTGGCCGCGGGCGATGCCGCTGGGCGGGGAGCCCGCCGACGTCGTGGCCAGGGTCGCGGCCTACGGCGAGTGGCTGGCGGCCAGTGCCGACGTGCCCAAGCTGCTCGTCACCTTCGAGCCCGGCCCCGGGACGATGATGGGCCCGGAGATGATCGACTGGTGCGCCGCGAACATGGCCGCCCTCGACGTCGACAGGCGCTCCGGGGTCGCCGGCCACCACACCCCGGAGGACCGGCCCGCCGCGCTCGCCGAGGCGATCGCCACCTGGTCCGACCGATACGGCCTGCGCCGCGCCGCACGGAGCTGACCACGTGGCCCCGCGGCCCGGCCGTCCGCGGCGTAGCCTGTCCTCCTGTGAGCACCGAGGTGACCCACTCCGCGCCGTCCCGGCCGACCGGGGCGTCCGTCGTGACCCCGGACGGCGGGAGGGCACCCGTGAAATCCCGTGGAGCCGGGACCTCCCGTCGGACTAGGTTTCCGTCATGCCCGAACTCGAGCGGCTCCGCTGGCAGCTGGACGTGTCCTGGTCGTTGCTCTCTCATCACCTTGAGCGGGTGACCGACGAGGAGGCCCTGTGGGAACCCGCGTCGAACTGCTGGAACGTCCGTCGCCGGCCGGATGGGACGTGGGCGGCCGACTGGGCCGTGCCGGAGCCCGAGCCGATCCCGGTGACGTCGATCGGGTGGGTGATGTGGCACATCGGCTTCTGGTGGAGTCACGCGCACGAGCAGTGCTTCGGGGACCCCGGCGCGGCGGCCGACTGGTCGCGGGCCGCGGCGGTGACACCGTGGCCGGGAGACGTGGCGTCGGCGATCGGATGGCTGAACGGGTGCCGTGACCGGTGGGCCTCCGCACTGGACTCCCTGAGCGGGACGGAACTGGGCTCCACCGAAAGAAGCCGCTGGTTCGCCGACGGGACGCTCTCCCTGGGACATGTGCTCGCCTGGGCGAACATCGAACTGATGAAGAACGCCGCGGAGATCGGATCGCTGCGCCACCTGTACAACGCGGACCGGGGCTGACGAACGGCACGGACGGTGTGACACGGAGTGATGCCGACGCCACCGTCCAGGAGGTCATCACAGGCTGGCGGGCCACTGCCAGGATCAAGGCCGGCCCCGCGCAGTACGACAAGGCTCGCCGGCCCACGAACGGAGACTTCGGGCCGGTACGGGTTTCACCACCCCGTCGCGGGCCCGCCGGACTCCCGGGGACGCCCCGGGGAGAGGCGGGCGGCGACGGTCTCCAGGAGGGCGACCACCTCGGCGACCCGCGCAGGGTCGTCCGTGTCCAGTGCCTTCGCGAGCGGGCCGTCGATCGGCGCGGCCCGCACCTCGGCCACCCTCTCCGGCACCTCGGGAGCGACCTGGACGAGGGTGCGGCGGCGGTCGGCGGGGTCGGGGCGGGTCACGACGGCGCCGGCCGTTCGCAGCCGCCCCACGGCGGCGGAGACCGCGCTCTGCGGCAGGCCGGTGCGCGCGGCGATCTCGCCGATGGAGGTCTCCGCATGGTCGCGCAGGTCGGCGACGACCACCAGGACGGTGCGGGTGCCGGTGGTCTGCGGCCCTATGCCCTCGACGGGCATGGCCTCCTCGCCGATCTTCATCAGCGTGCGGCCGAGCAGGAAGAGGTCGACTCCGTTCATGCCGTCAAATTTACATCAAAAAAGATGCATCAAGTCTGATACATTCCGGCCATGAACGGAATCCTCCGCGTCCCCGGCGCCCGTCTCTACTACGAAGTCCACGGCACCGGCCCGGTGCTGCTCATCTCCCAGAGCGGCGAGGGCGACGCCCGCCGTACGGTCGACCTGGTGGACCGGCTCGTCGCCGACCACACCGTGGTCACCTACGACCGGCGCGGCCTGTCGCGCAGCGTCCTGGACGACCCCGGCGCCGGCGTCACCATGGCCGAGCACGCCGACGACGTCCACCGGCTGCTCGCGGAGGTCACGGACGCGCCCGCCGACATGCTCGGCTGCAGCTTCGGCGCGGTCCTCGGCCTGCACGTGGCCGTCGATCACCCCGGCAGGATCGGAACGCTCATCGCCCACGAACCCGTCGCCCCCGCCCTGCTCCCGCCCGCGGAGCGCGACCACCATCGACAGGAACTCGCGGACCTGCAGCGGCTCTACCGCGATCAGGGGCTCGCCGGAGCCGTCGCCGAGATCGCCGCGGTCCTCGGCATCAGGCTCGGCGAACAGCAGACCGAGCCGGGGCTCACCCCGCACCCGATGGACGACCGGCGCCGGGCCGACTTCGACTTCTTCATCCGCAACGACTTCGGCGCGGTCATCGAGGACACGCTGGACGTCACCCTGCTCAAGGACACCGCCACCCGCGTCGTCCCCGCCGCGGGGCGCACCACCCCGCGCCACGTGTTCGACCACCGGTGCGCGCACGAACTGGCGGCCCTCGTCGGCGCCGAGGTGGCGGAGTTCCCCGGCGGGCACAACGGCAACCTCACCCACCCGCGCGCCTACGCCGCCCGCATCCGCGAACTGCTCCGCCCCTCCTCCTGACCCGTCCGCCGAGGGAGTGCGCGGTGTGGAGGGATCAAGACTCGATGCCGGCCGGTACCAGGCCCAGTTCGTACGCGAGGACCGCCGCGTGCGTGCGGTCGCGGGCGCCGAGCTTGCCCAGGACGTTGGTCACGTGGGTCTTGACCGTCTCCCTCGACACGTGCAGCACGGCGGCGATCTCCGGGTTCGCCTCTCCCAGCGTGATGTGCCGCAGCACCTCCAGCTCGCGCGGGGTCAGAGCCACCCGGGGCCGCTGGCCGGCGCCGCGCGCGTGGGCCGAGGCGATACGGCGGAGCGCGCCCGGGAAGAACACCGCGTCACGCGAGTGCACCAGGCGGACGGCCTCCACCAGTTCGCTCGCGGGGGCGCGTTTGAGCACGTAACCGGCGGCTCCGGCGCGCAGCGCCCCCCACACGAGCCGGTCGTGCTCGAAGGTGGTGACCACGACGACGCGGGTGGATGGAGAACGGCGGGACAGCTCGGCGGTGGCGGCCAGGCCGTCCATCACCGGCATGCGGACGTCCATCAACACGACGTCGGCTCCCGCGCCCGCCTCGACGGCCTCGCGTCCGTCCGCGGCCTCGCCCACGACGGTGAGGTCATCGTGCAGGGAGAGCAGCGCGGACCACCCCTCGCGGATCAGCCGGTCGTCGTCGGCCAGCACGACGCGGATCACAGGGGAAGCCTCGCCCGGACGCGCCAGGTGGCGTCCGCCCGTTCCAGCGTGCACGTCCCTCCGGCCAGGCGGGCCCGCATGTGCATGCCGAGCAGGCCGCGCCTCCTTCCGGCGGGAGCGGACCCGGCATCGGTGCCTATGCCGGTGTCGGTGTCGGTGTCGGCGGCCGCGTTCTCCACGGTCAGCACCAGGTCGCCGGCCACGGCGACGTCGAGTGTGATCGGGCCGCGCCCGTGGCGCAACGCGTTGGTGAGCGCCTCCCTGGCGATGGCGTAGGCGGCGCGCGAGGTCGTCTCCGGGATTCCGTCGAGACGTCCGGCGCTGACCCGCACGTCGAGCCCGCGGGTGAGGGTGTGGAGCGAGCCGAGCGTGGGCGTCCGCGCGGCGTCGTCCCCGTCATCGAGGACGCCGAGCACCACATCGAGCTGTTCCTGGGCCGAGCGGGCCGCGTCCACCAGGTGATCCAGCGACCGCGCCGCCCGAGCAGCGTCCGCTTCCGTCAGGTGGTCCAGCCGCCGCGCCGCCCGCGCCAGGTCCGATTCCGAAGCCGGTTCCGGGTCCGGTCCGGGCCGCCGCAGCGCGGCCTGCGCCGCCATGCCCTGCACCAGGACGACGCTCAACGCGTGACCGACCGAGTCGTGCAACTCCAGCGCGAGGGACTGGCGGCGGCCGAGCTCCTCCAGCGCGCCGGAAGGCTCGGCGCGCAGCAGGCGACGGGCCGTCCACCGCTGGCCGAGTCCGGCGGCGGCCAGGAGGGCCAGCACGACGGCGGTCAGGGCGAGCGTCCCGGCCGCCTCGGCGGGGTTCCCGCTCCACCGCTCGACGTCACCCAGCCTGACCAGCCCGGGAGACAACAGCAGCACACCGGCGCCCAGCGTGGCGCCGCCGTACAGATGGAGACCCGTCAGTGCGGCCAGGTACAGCCGGTCGGCCCTCGGCGGGACCTCGACATCGAGGAGTTCCTGCAGCGCGACCGCCTCGATGCGCCGTACCAGCGGGACGGCGGCGAGCAGCGCGGCGGCGGGCAGGCACACCGCCCACAGCGCCAGGACACGCGCCGGCGTCCGCTCGGCGAGGACCACCAGGCCGAGCACCACCGCCACCGGGGTCAGCAGGGCCGCGCCGAGTGCCTGGTAGACCGCCGCCCGCACGACACGTCCGGTGGGTCCGTTCACGACGCCGATGCTAGCCGCGCCGCCGGGACGCGCCCTCCCCCGGCAGGGGGAGGTGACGTCCCGGATGCGTTCCTAGCGTGGGACGGCGTGATGAGAAACGTTCGGATCGCCGTCGCGCTGCTGTTGTCCGCCGTGACCGCCGTCGGCCTGCTGTGGTGGATGAGCCCGGCGAGCTACCCCTTCGGGGCGCGCGACCGTGTCACCGTGTCGCTGTCGCATCTGGTCGAACACGACGTGGCCGGCCCGATGACCGTCGCGGCGGGGCTGGCCGGGCTGGCGCTGTCGTTCGCCTCGGGCAGGGTGCTGAGGGCGGGCGCGGTCGCGCAGGCGCTCTTCTTCGGCGTGGTGCTGTCCGACGCCGGCATCATGTCCCTGCTGGGCTACGGCATGGCGCTGCTCGGGCCCGTCGCCCTGGTGGCGGGCCTGGTCATGGCGGGACTGCGCGGCAGGCCGTGGGGGTTTCCCGTACTGGGAGCCCTGCTCGTCCTGGCGGTGGCCGGCGCGCTCAGCGGGATGGTCTCGCTCGGAGGGTTCGCGGTCAACGTGGTCGCGAGCTTCGGCGCGTACGCCGGGCGGCTGGCCTGGACGCTGGCAGACGCCGTCGCCTGCGCGGTCTGGGTGGCGACGGCGGTGGCGGCCTTCGGAACCGGCCGGGCGATGCGGTGGACGCGCCCGGAGGCCGTCGCCCACTGGGGACGCGTCGCCACGATCGGAGCGGCCCTGTGCCCGCTGCCGTACGCGCTGTACCGGCTGACCTGGCTGACGCCATGGCCCACGGACGTCGATCCGGCGGTGCTGGACATGGCCCCGGGGCTCAGGGCGCAGGGCCTGGCCCTCGCGTTCGCCGGCGTCGGCGGCGCGGTGCTGACGCTCGGGCTGGTCAGCGGGTGGGGCGAGGTGTGGCCGCGGTGGGTGCCGGTCGTGCACGGCCGTCCGGTCCCCGTGCGCCTGCCCGTCACGACGGGAGGGCTCATCGCCGGCGCCTGCTGCCTCGCCTCCCCCGGCCTGGTGGTCAACACCGTGGAGGACGGAAATCCGCTCATCCTGCTGCTGTGGCCGTATCCGCTGTGGGGGGTGCTCCTGGGCGCCGCGGTGTTCGCCTACTGGCTGCGCAGACGACGGCCCGCCGCCGGGACGCCGGAGACGGCCGGCCTCCGGAGGTGACGGACCGTTCAGGAGCCGGTGCGCGCCGACCTGGCGACGACCGGCCTGACCGTTCAGGGGCCGGGGGCGTGCCGTATGCCGTGCAGTACGGCGGTCAGGCCGTCGTCGAACTCGGTCTCGGCGTCGACGCCGCGGGACTCCCGGGCGGTCTCGGCCAGGAGGGGGAACTCCGGCAGGCCGGCGATGACGCCCGTGCCGGAGCCGGCCAGCGGGCCGAGGTGGTCGAGCTGGAGCGCCCCGATGACGTAGGCGAGCAGGCAACGCAGCGCGACCACCCGCCGGGGCCCGTCGAGGCCCGCCTCCCTGAGGATTCCGACGAGCGTCTCCGACCATCCCAGCAGCCGCTCGGACCGGTGCCGCTGGGCGACGACCAGCGGGATCACCGGTGGATGCGCCCCCACGGCGTCACGCAGCCGCCGGACCATGACGGTCACCCGGCCGGTCCAGGGCCCGGCGGGATCGGGCGGGGCGGTGTCCATCCGGGACAGGACCAGGTCGACGACGAGTTGTTCCAGTTCGGCGCGGTCGGTGACGTACCGGTAGAGCCCCATGGTGCTCATGCCGACCTCTTTGGCGACGGTGCGCATCGTGAGCCCGGCGAGGCCGTCGCGGTCGATGACGGCGAGCGCGGCGGCGGCCAGCGCGGTCGGGGTGAGCGAGCGGGGACGAGGCATGGCTCTTGACAGCGTACGGCATACGCTTATCCTCGTAGGCGTATGCCGTACGCCAAAGAGCGGAAAGGCCCATGAGCTCATTCACCCACCCCCGGACCGTCGGCTCCCGCGTGCTGACCCCCGTCAACCAGCCGCCGCTCGCCGTCCCCTCCCCCGACCGGCTGATCCACCTGCAGTTCCGGCGGTTCGCCGGCTGCCCGGTCTGCAATCTGCACCTGCGCTCGGTGGCGCGGCGGCACGACGAGATCGAGGCGGCCGGCATCCGTGAGATCGCGGTGTTCCACTCGCCGGCGGACGAGCTGGCGCGGCACGCCGAAGGACTGCCGTTCGCCATGGTCGCCGACCCGGACCAGCGGCTCTACCGGGAGTTCGGCGTGGAGCCGTCCGTCCGCGCGCTGCTCGACCCGCGCGTGTGGCCGGCGATCGTCCGCGGCGTCGCGGTGAGCACGTGGCGGATGCTGCGGGGGCGGGACCGCGCGCCGTCGGCCTTCCCGCACGGCGGGCGGTTCGGCCTTCCCGGCGACTTCCTGATCGCCGGCGACGGCCGGGTACTCGCTTCCAAGCTCGGCCGCCACGCCTACGACCAGTGGTCGGTCGACGAGCTGCTCGCGCTCGCCGCCCGCGTTCCCCGGACCGAACCGGAGGCCGGCGCCACAGGGAGGAGGGAACACGCCTGACACCCCTCGCCGGTCGTCGCACGTGGGACGCCTTCCGGTGAGGGCTCCGCTCAGAAGGAGATGACGACCTTGCCGGGAACGTGACCCTCCTCCAGGTAGGCGATCGCCCGGGGGATCTCCTCGAAGGGGTGCCGACGGTCGATGACCGGGATCACCCGTTTGTCGTCCAGGAACGCGCTCAGCGTCAGCAGGTTCCGCTTGGGGCTGGGGCAGCTGAGGGCGTCGGCCACCGATATCCGGTGACCCGCGAAGCGGGACGCCGCCAGGGCGGAGAACACCTGGCCCATGGGCTGTATCCAGCGGCCGGGCGGGCCGCCTACCACCACGTAGGCCCCCTTGGGGACCAGGGTGCGGCGGGAGACGGAGACCGGCCGGCTTCCGGCGATGTCCACGAACAGGTCGTAGCGCCGGGTCTCGCGGGTGAAGTCCTGGGTGGTGTAGTCGATGACCCTGGTCGCGCCGAGGGAGTGGACCAGGTCGGCGTTCCGGGCGCTGCAGACGCCGGTGACCTCGGCGCCGAGGGCGCGGGCGAGCTGCACGGCGAACGTGCCGACCCCGCCGGACGCGCCGTTGATGAGAACACGCTGGCCGGGCAGGATGTGGCCCTCGTCGCGCAGGGCGAGGAGGGCGGTGTTGGCTGCCATCGGAACCGCGGCGGCCTCCTCGTACGAGAGGTTCTCCGGCTTCGGGGCGAGGTCGGATTCACGGACGCAGACGTATTCGGCGAAACCGCCGCCGTTGATGACGGCGAAGACGTCGTCGCCGGGGCGGAACTCCGTGACGTTCCGGCCGACGGCTTCGACCCGGCCGGAGACGTCGGCTCCCAGGATGGTGACCTTGGGGACGCGGAGCCCCAGACCGCCGGGCATCAGGCGTGCCAGGTACGGCTCGCCCCGCATGTTGTGCCAGTCGTACGGATTGACGGAGCCGGCGCGTACCCGGACCAGGACCTCGTCGTCGCGAGGAACGGGGACGGGGATCTCGGTGAGCGTCAGGACATCGGGGGGACCGTACGAGCGTGAGACGAACGCCTTCATCGCCATCTCCCTGTGCGAGTCGGTGCCGGGGTGATTGAAAGGCTAGGAAACGCGATCGCACCCACGAATCAGCCGAAAGTACGCCTGATCGCTGGATGATCGGCCGAGCGGAATCGGGCCTTTCGTGCGATGAGTGGAGACGGGCGAAGAAGTCACGATCCCCTCATGACCGAAAGCAGCGTGAGGGGCGCGAAGCCCGACAAGGTACGGCCCGGCGGACGGCGCGCCGGAGCCCCCGGCTGGATGGTCCCCACCGGCCTGATCATGCTCAGCGCGATTCCGGTGGTCGCCGGCGCGCTGCGCCTGGGGGAACTGGCGGGCGGCGCGACGGGCGATCCCGCCGACGCGCGGTTCTTCGCCGCGCCGCTGCCCGTGGTGGCGCACATCATCGGAGCGTCGATCTACGGCATCGTGGGCGCCTTCCAGTTCACGCGGAGGTTCCGTCGCAGGAGGCCGGCCTGGCACCGCATGGCGGGACGGGTCCTCATCGTCTGCGGACTCGTCACCGCCCTCTCCGGCCTGTGGATGACCGTGTTCTACCCCCGCCCGGAAGGCGACGGCGATCTCCTCGCGGCGTTCCGGCTCGTGTTCGGCACGGCGATGGCGGTCTCCATCGTGCTCGGCTTCGCCGCCGTCCGGCGAAGGGACCTCCGCCGCCACCGCGCCTGGATGACCCGCGCCTACGCGATCGGCGTGGCCGCGGGCACCCAGGCGTTCACCCAGCTCCCCTGGATGCTCCTCGTCGGGCCTCTCACCGAGACCCCCAGGGCCCTGCTCGTGGCCGCCGGATGGTTCATCAACCTCGCCGTGGCCGAATGGGTCATCCGCAGACGCTAGCTCCTGATCCGGTGGGTCTCGTACGCCCACATGGCGATCTCCACCCGGTTCCGGGCGCCGAGCTTGGCCATCAGGCTGGCGATGTGGGTCTTGACGGTGCTGAGTGAGATGTGGAGTTCGTCGGCGATCTCACTGTTGGTACGTCCCCGGGCCACCGTGACGAGGATCTGTTCCTCGCGCTCGGTGAGCGCCTCGATGGGACGGACCAGCGGCGCGGCGGGCCCGGCGTGCGCGAAGGCGGTGAGCAGGCGGGCGGTGACGCTCGGAGCGATGAGGGCGTCACCGGCCGCCGCGGCGTGAACGGCCTGGGAGAGCAGCTCGGCGCCGGCGTTCTTCAGCAGGAACCCCCGCGCTCCCGCACGCAGCGCCGCGTAGACGTACTCGTCGAGGTCGAAGGTGGTGATGACCACGACGGCGAGCGGGTCGTCGACGGCGGGCCCGGCGAGCATCCGGGTGGCCTCGATGCCGTTGAGCACGGGCATCCGGATGTCGAAGAGGCACACGTCCGGCCGGAGCCGCCGGGCGAGCTCGACCGCTCGCCGCCCGTCGGGGGCCTCGCCGACCACCTCGATCCCCGGCTGCGCGTCGAGGATCATCACCAGCCCGGTACGGACGATCTCCTGGTCATCGGCGACCAGCACCCGGACGCTCATCCGGTCACCCCGGTACGCGGCAGCACGGCGGTCACGCTCCACCCCCGGCCGGGATCGGGGCCCGCCACACAGGTGCCCCTGAGGAGATCGGCTCGTTCCATCATGCCGATGATCCCGTACCCGGGTGTCCCCGTGGGACGGGCGGGATCGCCGTCGTCGCTCACGTGCAGACGGACCGACGTGTCACCGGCGCTGACCCGGACCAGGACGCGGGTGGCGTGCCGCGCGTGACGCCGGGCGTTGGTGACCGACTCCTGGGCGAGGCGGTAGATCGCGGCCTCGACGGGAGGGGAGAGACCGGCGGTGTCGCCCTCGACCTCCACCCGGACGGACGGGCCGGACCGTCCCGGACTTTCGAGCTGGGAGAGATCGGCGATGCTCCGTCCGGGCGCCAGGTCCGCGGGCGCGTTCCGGCGGAGGACGTGGACCATGGCGCGCATCTCGGCGAGCGCCTGGGCCGCCTCCGCCTCGATCACCCGCAACGCCTCGGTGGCGGCGTCCGGCCGTGACGCCGCCGTCGCCAGCCCCGCCTGCGCCCGGATCGCCATCGCCGAGACGTGATGGGCGACGGTGTCATGCAGATCCCGGGCCAGTTGCTCGCGTTCGAGCAGTTTGGCCTGGTCGAGTTCCCTCGTCCGCGCCCTCGTCCGGTACCGGAACGCCGCCCCCAGGGCGGTCGCCGCGAGCACGACGGCGAAGGCGGCGGCGGTGTCGGCGGGACCGGGGTAGTCCACGACCACGGAGAACGCGGCCTTGACGAGAATGATCGCCAACCCGGCGACCGCCTCCCGCCCTGACCCCCACCGGAACAACGCGTAGGGCAGGAGAAGCAGATAGACCATGGTGTTGGACTCGGGTGAGTCACCGCCCAGCAGCACCTGGGCCACACCGGACGCGCCGAACGCGATCGCGACCATCAGCAGCGGCCGGGTGCGGCGCCACAGCAGTGTGGGTACCAGCCCGGCCGCGAGGATCACCGAGACGACCCGCGAGGGCATGTCCGGCCGTACCACCCCTTCGAGCAGCGCGACCGGCAGCAACACGCCGACGAGCACCCAGTCTCGCCACACCCGCCGCGGTGCGCCGGGGGGACGGGGCTCGTACCACACGGAGCGAATGAGGCCGTGCACGAAGTCATGGTACGAGAGACTCCGCCACTTACAATCAGCCCAAAGTACGAGACATTTCGCTCACCGAATTGATAACCATCTCGAACATGGATCAGAACCGTCCACGCCCTCATGCGTTCAGCTACTGAGGAAGCTCAACCCGAGAAAGGTTGCCCATGCGTCTGCATCCGGGTGAGACCCAGGCCGTCGGCTGGCAGGTGGTAACCGTTCTCGATGCCGTCCGGCGGTTGTGTGACGCATCACCCGGCGTCACCGGACGTGCGAGGGTGATCGCGATCGACGGCCGAGGGGGCGCCGGCAAAACGACCTTGGCCGAGCGGCTCCGCGGGGTGGTTCCCGGCTCCGCCATCGTGCACACCGACGACATCGCGTGGAACCACGCCTACTTCGACTGGGGCGCCGTACTCGTCGAGAACGTCCTTCGTCCCGTGCACCGCGGTGAGGCGGTGGACTTCCGCCCCGATGCCTGGATCACCCACGGCCGTCCCGGATCGATCACCGTGCGCGTGAACGGCCGTGGGACCGAGCCACCATGATCGTCGCCAGCCATCCACAGATCGACCACGACCCGGCCACCGAGCTGGTCATCGCCCCGCCCACGGGTTCCCAGGCCGCCGTCGCCGTCGAACACGCCCCGGCCGCCGGGAAACCGGTACGAGCGAACCCGCCGAGTCCTCTCTCGCCTCACGAGGAGACCTGACGTACGGCTCAGCCTCGCCGCAGAACCCGCCCTCCCCGACGGGCAGGCCGTACGGCCTGAAGCACGGACGGTGGCGGCCGGTCCCGGCGGGCACCGGTCTCGGCTGATCCGTCACGCCGAGTCCTCACCCGATTTCCACGGACTCTGTGGGGGGCGGACGTCGCCTACGTCTACTCCCCGTCCTTCTACGACGACTCCAGCAGCGTTCCTCCGTTGAACGCGGTCGTCTGGAACCGCGCCATGACCGAGGACCGCATCTGGACGGACCTCACCCACCAGTGGGAGAGCGAGTCCGATCGTGCGCCGGCGCCGTCGCCGCACACCCGACAGAAGCGGCGCGGAAAGTGTCGGGTTGTCGGGACCGATGCCGCCGCACGATGGGGGCATGGATGACACGACCCTGGTATCCCGCTTTCTTCGCGACGGCTTCGTGAAGCTGGAGGGCGCCGTCGCGCCGCGCGTGGCCGCGGACTGCGCGCGGCTCCTGTGGCGGGAGACGGGCTGCGACCCGGACGACCCGGCGACGTGGACACAGCCCGTGCACTGGGTGGGTGGCCTGGCCCAGGGGCCTTTCGCCGCCGCACCCAACTCCCCGTTCCTCCACCACGCGTACGACCTCCTCGTCGGCGCGGGACGCTGGGAGCCGCGCTACTCGCTGGGCTCGTTCCCGCTGCGCTTCCCGCACCCGGAGGAGCCGGACGACGCGGGCTGGCACATCGAGGGCAGCTATATGCCGGAGGGCGAGACCTGGTACTTCACGAATGTGCGCTCCCGCGACCGGGCGCTGCTGATGCTGTTCCTGTTCAGCGAGGTCGGTGAGGAGGACGCCCCGACCCGGATCCGGGTCGGCTCGCACCTCGACGCGCCGAAGGTGCTGGAGAAGTACGGGGAGGACGGGGCGAGCGGGCTGACCCTCGCGCCCGACCTGGTGGCGGCGTCCGACCACCGGCCGCTCGCCCTCGCCACCGGATCCCCGGGTGACGTCTTCCTGTGCCATCCGTTCCTGGTGCACGCGGCGCAACCACACCACGGGGCGCGGCCCCGCTTCATGGCCCAGCCGCCGCTGATGCCGGCCGCGCCGTACGAACTGGAGCGGGCCGACGGCGCGTACTCGCCCGTGGAGATCGCGATCCGCCGGGGCCTGGGAAGGGACACCCCCGGCCCGGACGGGGACGGCGCCGACGACAGCGCCGGATAGACGCGCTCGGCGCGGCAGGCGGGACACGGATAGGTCATGTACGGCGTCGGACAGACGCGTCCGGCGCGGCAGGTGGGGCACGGGTGGTCATGTACGGCGGAGGCGGGACAGCGGTGGGTCTGCGGGTGAGCGGCCGCAATGCGCGATTCCAACGGTGGGAGGCCCTCCTCCGGAGCCGGACCAAGCGGCAACGTCACGGTGAGTTCCTCGTGCAGGGCGTGCGCCCGATCACCATGGCCGTCGAACACGGCTGGCGGATCCGGGAACTGCTCTACGACGCCGGCGGTCAGCTGTCCGGCTGGGCACGCGGGGCCCTGGACACGGTCCGGGCCGAGAAGATCGCCGTCTCCCGTGAACTGATGCACGAGCTGGGAGGCAAGGCGGACACGGTTCCGGAGCTGCTGGCCGTGGTCGCGCTGCCGGAGGACGACCTGTGCCGGATCCCGGCCGCGCCGACCATGCTCACCGTCGTGTTCGATCGGCCCGCCAGCCCCGGCAACATCGGGACCCTCGTCCGGTCCGCGGACGCCTTCGGCGCCTCCGGGGTCATCATCACCGGCCATGCCGCCGACGTGTACGACCCGAAAGCGGTCCGGGCGAGCACCGGCTCGCTGTTCGCCCTGCCCGTGATCCGGGTGCCCTCACACCAGGCCGTTCTGTCCTGGGTCGATGAGATCCGTGCCGCCGGCATCGGCATGAGCATCGTGGGAACCGATGAGCACGGCGCACTGGATGCCGCCGAGTACGACTTCACGCAGCCCACGCTGACCCTGATCGGCAACGAGACCACCGGTCTCAGCTCCGGCTGGCGTGAGGCCTGCGACCGGCTCGTCCGGATCCCGATGTCCGGGTCCGCCAGCTCCCTGAACGCGGCGACCGCCGCGACCGTCGTGCTGTACGAATCGGCCCGCCAGCGGACCGCCGCCGCCCGGCGGTAGCGCGCCGGCGTTCCAGAGCCGTCCCCCATTCGCGGGCTGAAGGAGGGCGAAGGGCCATCGGATTAGAAGCGGATGACCCTTCATGGGCTTCGCATAGCCTCTGATCTGCGGAATGAGGTGTCGGGGTGAGCCGAAGACGGGGATCATCCCGTGCATGTCCCGCAACGCCTATCGAGTAGCCACGGCTCCCTATGAGTCCCTCATGGTCTCCTCGCTGACGGGCATGCAACGGGCACGGGGCATGGCTTCTGCTTCCTCGCGGCATGCCTATGGTCGTATGGCCGGGCCGAGGAAGGAACGTCTCCACACGGTCCTGTGGACGCCGGCTCGGCCGAGCGGGACGCTGGCATGGATGTGCTCGCGCTGTGTGCTTTCCCGTATGACAGCGGTCTCAGAGTTTGTACAGCCTGTTGAACGGTGTAGTGATTCGTTGCTGCCGCGATCCGAAATCGACGAACACGGCGATCTCGTCTTCTACAGCGATGACGACGCCGAGACCATACCGATCATGGGTCACTTGGTCGTTCACGCTGAACCGCTCGGCAGGCGGGGCGGGGGGCGGGGGCTTGAAGGGGCTTGTGGACAGGTGGCGACGGGGCGCGTCGCTGGCTGACTTCATCCCCACCAGTATGTGCCGCCTGTTGGAACGCTCGCAACGGGACATGGACATGGCCCTGAAAATGACCAAGGCGCGAGTCTGGATCAGCGTCCTGACCTAGGCCTTCGCGCGTGGAGCCGATGACGGGAATCGAACCCGCGCTGTCGGCTTGGGAACTGCATCGATCATGGCCCACTGGAACCCTGAGCTGGGCAGCGAGCCGGTCCTGAGTGACCGTGGCGGGCCCCTCGTCCCCCTCTTAATGGCTTGCTAAGGGCCCAACGATCAGCCAGCGACCTGGTATTTCTCGCGCAACGCGCGTACCCCGGCCCGCCTGATCATCCCGTCCGCCTTCGACCCGCCCGAAGGGGAAGCGGGCCAGGGTCACGGGGACAAGGTGGAGCCCCCAACCGCAGGAACGGCCTTGGCCCCGTGGCCCTGGCCCGCTCGGCTTGTCCTGGGTCGATGGTGGGCGGGATGATCAGGCTTCCACCTCAGCCACCCACGAACCTCAGGCCCGAACGGCGATCATCCCGGAGCCGGAGCGCCCCCGCCGGAGGCGATCTTTTCCATGAGGTACGGGTGGAGAGATCATCCGAGTAGCGGGAACTCGGCACGTGAGTGCCAGCGGTCTCCGTCGCTGACGAAGAGGCTGACCAACGTGACGTTGGCTGAGATGGGCAGTCGTGCGGTCAGCGCGGCTTCCGCCTCGTCGAGCACATGCGCCTGTTGGCCGTGGGCGACAGTCAGGTGCGGGATGGCGTACGGCTGCATGGTCCGGAAAAGCAAAAGAGGCCCCGTAGGGCCTCTGAGCTGCCAGTTGGCTGGTGGCAGGTGCAGGACTTGAACCTGCGTAGGCTGAGCCGACGGTTTTACAGGACATACCCGTTCTCAACAGTGCATGGTCGTTGACCTGCGGCAGCGCTTCTCTCTGCGTCGACCACGGCCTTGATCATTGCACGCATATTGCACGCCCTCCCTACCCGCCATGACGACCCAGTGCCCCGGGCAGAATCGAGCGCCTATCCACGTCATCTGGCGCAGCGACATCAGGGACGGTGTTGGCGGTGCCCGGGGCGCCTCGACAGTGGGCTCAGCCGGCTTCGGCCACGAGGTTCTTGGATGGGGCCTGGATACGGACGGGCGTTCCCCATCCTCTGTACAGGACGTTCATCCTCACGGTGTCCGCTCTCTGCTCGGGGCCGTATGGCTCGTGAACGATCTCTGCCTGGAAGCGCCGGGGCAGGTTGTCCGGTCCCAGCCAGAGCTTCCACTTGATGCGACCTCCTGCCCAGTCCCCGTCTTTTGTTCCGTAGTAGATCCCGGCCTGGCGCGAGCCGAGAAGGCCGACCTCTGCCAAGCCGTCGTAGCGGGTGGTGGGGACGCCGTCGTATCGGTCCTTCGCCGATGTTTTTTCGGCATTTCTGGAAATCAACCGCAGGAACTTCGGGTTCAGGGCGTCTACTAGGTTTTGGGACCAGAGGAAGCCATTCGCGTCCTGCCAGTGGAGCCACTTCTTGCCCTTAGGGACGTCAGCCCAGGTGCCCTGGGTGTAGGTGTCACGACCGATGTTGATCATTCGGAAGTGCACCGGGTCGTCACCCATGGTGGAAACCTCCGCAACGTCGCTGGCGCGCACACCTGCATTGGCCGCGAAACGATGCTTCCCGTAGACAACCGTCAGAGTGGCGTCCGAGCCGAAGCCCTGGCGGGTCTTCCGAGAGAAGAGCACGCTGCTCTTTTCTGCAAACTTTCCCTTCAGCGCGGATATCGCCCGATCTAGCGGGTCACCGGTCTGTGCGTGCGCCGCGCCTGTCAACGGCGACATGAACAGAAGGGTCAGAACGCCTAGCAATGTGCATAAGCTTCTCATGAGATCATCTTCGGCGTCGCCGATCTCAGCCTTGTTACCGGAGGGTTGCAGCCACGACACCTGACGAGCCTTCTGATCCGTAGGTCCCTGAACGCTCTCCAGGATCGTCCAGAGCCGTTCATCCTGCTGCTCGCCAGGACTCCGGCCGTTCAAGCCCGTCCGGCTCAGTTCATGATCGCCCACCCGGGTGGCTCCCAAGGTGGCTCCCAGAAGCCTGGCGGATCACCTGCTTGCAAATCGGTCCGATCTCCGGCCGCACGGGCCGTGAGCTGGGTGGAGGACTCCTCGCGAGTGACCGTGACTGGCTCCTGTTGACCGCCCTTAATGGCCCGCTAATGGCTCGATGATCATGGCCAAGCTCTTGCGGCAATGCGCCATATGCAGCCCGTCCCTTGGTTAGCTCCCGTCCCCCTCGTAGCTGCCGACTCCTGGACGAGGCGCCATGTTAAGAGGCAGCGAAGCTGATCGGTCGATACATAGCCACCTGGGCAAGCGTGACCGAGATCGCATACGCCATGCCCATTATTGGGCGGCAGGGACCAGTATAGCGAAGCACTCTTGACGATACCGCTGGGCCAGCGAGTGAGGGCAAATCGGAATCTCAGGAGAAGATCAATGAAGTCAACACCGGAAAGAAGGACTACTCCGAATAACGCGACCGAGGACGTTATCACGCAGCGTCTAATGTCGCTTAGCCAATACGCGTTCACCGAAATTCAGCGATGCGATGTGAAGGCTGCAGCGATCTGCGGCACTAGCGGTGCCATCCTCTCGGTCATCGTCGCAGCTCTGGCCATCAAGCCAGCGCTCACCACTGCTTGTCAGGTTGCACTAGGGATTGCTTGTACCGGTCTCGGTGCGGCACTCATTCCGGCGATCGCGGCGGTCCGGCCGTCCCTGAGCCGTTACGGGTCCACACTCTCACCGTTCCTGTTCCTGACCTTTAGCGAGACGACAGAGATCGAAGCATTAGAACGAGTGACACGCATGTCGGCAGAGGCCACCCGCTTAGCCTACGCCCGTCATCTGGTTGGCATTTCTGCACTGGCGAAACGCAAGCTCCTACTCCTTCGTATCGCCACTGACTGCCTTTGTGCCGGGCTGCTGGGGCTGGGTATCGCAGTACTACTGGCGTGGGCGGGGATTTAGGGAGAAGCTGATTGCACACCGGCGACTTCTAGGAGCGGAGAAGTACGTGTACCAGTCACATCGTGCACTCCTGGGAGAATCACTCTGGGCTAAGTTGCTCGAACTCGCCCCCGAGCAACGCCGCCCTGCGCGGAGCGTGCTCCTGCGACAGGGAGATCCCGGAACACACGTGATGGCTCTGCATACCGGCTCCGTCATGATCACGATTAGGACCGAGCAAGGCAAGCAAACCTTGATCTCTGTGCGTGCGGCAGGAGAAGTGTTGGGTGATCTGGCGGTCTTGGACGGCCGGCCGCGAACCGCCACAGTGATCGCGGCGGAGGCTTGTCGGGTCCATGCGGTTCCCGCTCCGGAGTTCCTGCAGTTCGTGGACAAGCACGCGCTGTACGGCACGCTCTTGCGTCAGTCCATCGGCAGACTGCGGGCAGCCGAGCGGATCAACATCGAACTGGCGACGGCCCCCGTGGCGGTGCGGCTCGCTTGCGCGCTCGTCCGCCTGGCCGCAATGTCCTCCACTCAGTCGCGCTCGACTCCGCACATCATTCTGATCCAGGAGGAACTGGCCCAGCTGGTCGGCGCCTCTCGCAACGCCGTCGGAAGCGCCCTGAAGGTCTGGCGCGATCATGGCTGGGTGCGTACAGCACCCGGAGGTGGCGTCTATCTGGAAAACCTCGAAGCACTCCGCGCCCAGGCCCGCGTCTTGCCCCATCGTGATTGACATCACCTCGCCCGTGCCCACTAGTGGGCACCGGAGCTCCAGTGGCAAGGCGCATCATCACCATGACACGGACCAGTCGTCGCCATCCGGCCGAAGTGGAGCGCAAATGGACATCGAAGAGCGAGATCCACGTAACTTGCCCCGCCACCGCGCCTTGTTTGTGGTGGACATGCGGGATTACACCAACACTGCGGATCCTTCAATGGAGCAGGTCCGCAAGGACATCGATGACCTACTCGCAACGGCGTTCGCAGAGAGCGGCTTGAGCAAGGAGTGGCAGAACCCAGAGCTGCGCAACGATACCGGGGACGGCTTCATCCTCGGTCTGCCCACCACGCGAATGTGGCGTCTTCTCGATCCATTGATCGAGAACCTAGACCGCGTGTTATACCGGTACGACCAGGCCCGACTGGCGTCGACGCCACCAGTGCGCCTGCGGGTGAGCGTCCACCTCGGCCCGCTGCCAGACAGCTATCGTGGGAGCGCGATTAACGACCTGTGCCGGCTGGTCAATAGTGACCAAGCCAAGGAGGCACTTACCATCGCTATCGACCGCGGAGTCTTCGTCGCGCTGATCGTCTCTGATGAAGTCTTCCAGGTCGTGGTTCGTCAGGGCCGCACCGAACGTCTGGATCACCGAGACTTCCACAAGATTATCGCGACGGTTCCAGACAAGAACTTCGAAGCTCCGGCCTGGCTGCATGCCCCACGCGTCGGAGCGTCGGCCTTTGAGCCCCTGTCTGCATCGACCGAAGACGCCGCAGCGCCGCGCGATACCAATGCCGCACCGGCCCCCGTGTCCAACGCCGCTCCCAAGTACTCCATCAATAGTATCGGTCACTTCGCCGAGACATCAAACGGCCCCGTCCAGATTCGCATGGACGTTCGCGGCGACCAATAGTGCTTCTCTCCCTCTAACTCGGAGTACGTGAAACCGCATGAGCGAATTAAATGATCATCCGATCTCGAACTCCAATCATGTCCTCAACACCACCGCCCGTGCGACCCCTCAAAGCGAGGCACAAATCGGCACTGTCGGCGCCTTCTTTGCGAGCAACGACGGACCGGTCACGATCCGGCCGGAGGTCCGTACACAGGCGCTGCTGGACGAGAATCCTATCGATCGACACCTTTACGAGGCACCACCCTGGTACGTTTTCCCACCCGAATGGCGGAAAGCCTATACAGAGGTAGCCGCCGCCCTGCCCCACCATCGCGTGATCATCATCGTGGCACCCAGAGGGTACGGTTCCACGACTTTCTCTCTCAGGTTACTGGCCAGGGAGACGGCCCCTTCCGTCGAGCTCGTACGGTTGGAGGCGGATTGGACCGCGCCCAAAGTAGGCCGTCTCCCCTGTCGACGGAACATCGCATACCAACTCGACTTGCAGGATTCCGATAGCGACTGTTTCGATACCTCCTTCGTTGACAATCTCACGGAGCACTCGCGACGGCTTAGGGAACTCGATTCATACCTCGTTCTCTCGGTAGCGGAGGACCTGTGGATCGAGTACGGCGCAAGCGTGCCCGCTGGCGTCGCCAAGGTTCATCTCGCGACGCCACCAAAAGCCCTGGAAGTCGTAGAGAGCCACCTCAGATATAGAGACCAGGGGCATCTCATTCCGTGCGTCAACTCTTCAAAGGCGCAGGAGCATCTCAGTGGCCGCAATGTGATCGAGGCCGTCCGCGCCGTCGAAACCGTCATCCAGGTATGGGAGGATTTTAAGCGACAGGCGACTTCACAAAGTCTCGAGAAGGCAGAGGCCGCTAAAGAATCGGGATCGGTGGCAGGTTTCATACAAGCCGACATCGACACCGCGCTCGACGACTGGCAAGACAAGCTGAACTCCTTTTTCGGCACGAGCAAGTCCGCTCCCGAGTCCTTGTCCGTCGAGGATCGCTGCCTGCTCCTCGCACTCGGCCTACGTCAGCAAGGCACCGCAGAGGACATACAGGCCGATGCTCGGGAGTTAGAGGATCTCCTCAAGAGCGACGGGTCCGGCAAGCAGAAGCGCAAGGTAAATGGCTATGCGATGTTTTCTGGGCCGGGCCTGCGCGCCAGGATGACGGCTTTGGGTGCGGCCATCGACAGACGTGACTGCGTTACGTATAAGCAAACTGGATTCGGCGAGGCAGCACTACTCTATGTCTGGGAGAACTATGCGGGCATACGAGACCTCCTCATCACGTGGATGATCGGGCGCGCCAAGCCAGACCGGCCAGCACAGGATCCGGCCATCATGGCACTGATCCGCCTTCTCCTCCGGGCGGAGGCTTCTGACCGGCTCACCGTCGTACGAGAGGAGGCACTGAGGCAGAGCCGACCCGAGGTGATCGTCCACGTAATGGCTAAATGCAGCAGGGACGAACACATGGGGCGTCGTACTCGTGCCCTGCTCTATGACTGGGCCGGCCAGCGCAACCCGGAAACACAGCGCGTCGTCATCCGCGTCTGCCGGGAGATCCTGGCCGATAGCCACGGTGTGGCATTGGTGCGGTTGTGCCGCATCGCGGATTCTCCGGCCTTACCACAAGTGCAGCACGAAGTGCTAAGCGAGTTCCGGGAGATCGTTAAGGACTCCGCCGCCGCTGGTTCGATCATGAATCGGGTCGTCAGCCTGCAGCGGAAGGGGCAGATGCCCGCGTCCGCCAAGCTTGCCCTGCTGGCACTCATGGACGTGGAGTACGAGAACCTGCCTTGGCTGCTCACGTGCGGGCATCAGGAGCTCGATGTGATGGATGGGCTCAGAGAGCTGCTCGCGGATCTTGATCTGCTCGCTGACACAGTGCCGTCTCTCATCCACTGGTTCGAGATGTGCGCACACAACCGCCAGTTGTCCTGGCGGCTGCTTGAGGTTGTTGCAGACGCCCTGCGCAAGCATAGGGATGTGGCCACGTGGCTGCGCCTCATCAAGGACCTTGAGGTCATCACTCTGTCGGACGGAAGCACTGTGAAGGACCAGCTTGGCGTCATGCTCTTTGGCGGCGCTCCGGAAGCGGCCGTTCCTATGGAGCCGACGGACGCATGATGTGGAGGCACCGCCGTCGCAAGAACAGCAAGTACTTCGATCAGGCCCGGCTACTTGAGAGTGCGACGGCGGGAGTCTGTTTTGAAATGCGCTTTCGCGCGGAGTGGTATAACGGCAAGAAAATCCATCATGACCTCGATGCGCTGATCGCCACTAGCATCACCAATCGCGCGCGCCCCATTGCGATGGGACACCATGCCGATGATCTCCAGTCCGCACAAGATGCCATCAACGCCCTGGTGGGGGTGGTCGACGTAGCATCCGAACCGTATTGTTCGGCGCTTATCGCGCGGGTAGAACTTCGACTGTCCCCTGAGGCTGAGCAAGGCGCCGCCGAGTACCGGCGAGCGAGAGCGCACGTGGAGCGCCTGCTCTATCTGAAGAAGATGCTGTATAGCGACCCAGCGCTGCTGGCTATCGATCACCTTGATCGCCACCCCGAGTTGGCAACGAACATCGATATGGCCGCGTTCCAACGGCTTGCCGTCAGCTTGGCCAGCAGCGATCGGTGGTGGCATCCCCTGCTGAGCACCCTGGAAAACCTAGGAGCGAAGATCTCCGACCAGAACGGCAGTTACTGGGCCATGAGAGCCCTACTCGCCGCCCTGCAGGAGGGAGCACCGGAGGTAGTCGATGAGGAAGGGCTCCGTGAGATCGCCGATAAGCTCACCAAACTTCCCCATGCCGAGACATCGGATGATCTGACACGGTTGCAAAAGCTATCATGGAGCGCTCCGGAGCACGATCTCGACCAAGAAGGCACCAAAGGAGGTAGCGCGAAGTAACCCGAGCTAATGCCCAGGGCTCTATCGAAGCAGATAGTGTTCCAGACCAATCGATACTTCCGGGACGGTACAGCCATAGCCGTCCTCCCCATCCTCGGTCTCGAAGCGCTTTCACGGGACTCTGATCATGTGCTCGACCAGAACGGCGAACACGTCTATGTCCGGCAAAAGCACCTGAGTCTTGGGACAAATGTCCTTCGCGCGGGTGAAGCCTAGGGGATTCGAACTCCTGACATCCTGCTTGCAAAGACGCACGCCGACCCCGCTCTACCAGCGCCAACGCAGCTCAGGGCACTGCTCGATTCCCCGCGAGTCCCCGCTGTTCCCCCTGGTTCCTTGCCCCATCGAGCATGCAACGGGCACGCCAGCCACCGTGTCCGGTGGGCCGGGGCTGAGGAACGAAGCCCTGGACCTTCGATCGCCCCCAGCCAGCTACGGTGGCCGGCCACCGACAGGCGATCGTGAGGGCCTTCCCCGTACGGTGCGCTTTGCGACCAAACCGCATTAGCAGCTCGGATCTTGCTCGTACCAATCAGTTCAACCTGGACCGACACGGCCCAGCGATCTAGGTAGAACGGGCTGGTACGGCACTGAACCGCAACCCGCCTACCCATGCCAGGACTGCCATCGAGGGAGCCTCCTGATCCGTAGGTCTCCAAACGATCTCCGCTCGCGTTCGCGGGCGCCGCCATCTCGTCTGGCGGATCCTCACGGTTCATCTCTGTCCATCGCAGTTCAAGATCGTCCGTTCGGGTGGCTCCTGAAGTGGCCTCCAGAAAGCTCGGCGAATCACCTGCTTGCAAATCGGTCTGATCTCCAGGGGTAACAGCCTCGACCTATGCGGAGCACAGTCCGGGAATGCTGGGGTTGACCGCTGGCACCGACCTTAATGGCACGCTAACGGCACGGTGGTCACACGTAGGTCGTTACGCCGTACCATGGCACACCCCAAGCGCTCTTCATGGGATGATGCACCGACGCGTTAGGCCAAGCGTGCCATGGTTGCGCCGATTGTCCCATTTTGGGTACATATAACCCATTAATACTCATTGCACATCGAGTGATGCGGATACCAGCGCTGGGCTTCAGCTGAGCTCCACGGCTTCAATACATCCTTGGGTCATGACATCCTAAGGAGGTGGCAATCGACGTCATCAACGTTACCGGAGAGTACGTCCGGAACACCCTCGCCCTCGAAGAGGGGCACTTCCTCGACTTCAAATCACGAGATGTTGCGCCAGCTAAGCTGACCAAGGCGTTGTCTGCGTTTGCAAATGCAGATGGAGGGGAACTTTTTGTCGGCATCGATGAGGATGGTGCCGCCAAAAAAATGACCTGGCGCGGCTTCAATGATCCTGAAGATGCAAACGCACACATTCAGACTTTTGAAGCGCTCTTTCCGCTCGGGCTTGATTTTTCCTACGAATTCCTTCGCCCTCCCACTCCCCACAAGGGAGTAGTACTTCATATAACGATACAAAAGACGCGCGAAATCAAATACGCCTCAGACGGGACTCCATACATACGTCGCGGCGCACAAAGCCTTCCAGTCAAAGACTCAGAGCGCCTAGTGCAGCTGCAACGCAATAAAGGGATAACCTCATACGAAACGGAGCGAGTCAACGCACCACTCGATATGGTCACCAATTCTGAAGTGATCATCGGATTTATGCTTGACGTCATACCATCAGCGGAACCTGAACCATGGTTACGCAAGCAACTACTGATCCGAGAGGGCAGTCCAACCGTCGCGGCTCTGCTTTTGTTTGCAGAGGAGCCGCAGATTGCCATACCTAAATCGTCAATTAAGATATACCGCTATAAGACGACAGACGCGGAGGGGACTCGCGACACACTGGCGTTTGATCCCATAACAATCGAGGGCTGCCTCTATGATCAGATTAAGGATTCCGTATCACGGACGGTAGAACTCATACAAGAAGTGCGAGTTCTTGGCCCCAATGGCCTGGAGCCAATTAAATACCCTTATGAGACTCTGCACGAGATCATCACGAATGCCGTTCTCCATAGGGACTACGCCGTTGCGGATGATGTACACGTCCGCATCTTCGATAATCGGGTAGAGATTGAAAGCCCTGGCAGACTTCCTGCACACATCACTGAACGAAACATTCTAGATGAACGCTTCGCGCGAAACGGCAGCCTCGTGCGCCTTATCTACAAGTTCCCCAATCCACCCAACAAGGACGTCGGCGAGGGGCTTAACACCGCCTTCGCCGCTATGAAAAAACTAAAGCTGCAGACTCCCGTCATCCGACAGACAACGAATTCTGTACTTGTAGATATCCGCCACCAGCGGCTTGGGACTCCAGAAGAAGTAGTCATGGAATATCTGGAAAGCCATGAAGAGATCACGAATAAGCAAGTACGCGCTCTGACGGGAATCGGATCAGAAAATAAGGTTAAAAGTATCTTCATCCGCCTCAATAAGGCGAAGCAGATAGAGCGCGTGCCGGGTAAGGGAGGAGGTTCGGCAGCCTGGCGCAAATACAGCGGGTCGAGTGATTGAGCTTTCGACGTGGCGGCGCTGGACACAGTGCAACCAGACGGTACTCGGTGAGCCAGTGTAGGGAACGAACCCCGGCTCTTCGATCGCCCCCGGTGGCTGGCCACGCCGTGGCGATCGTAAGGGCTGCATCTGTGCGGCGGCGCGGCAACCCTGGTCGGTGCGTTCGATTGGTACGGCGGGGCGGCGTGCGGCGGCCGGCCCGGTGTCCCGCCGTCGTCCGGGACCGGCCCCCAGGCCGCACGCCCGGACGGCGGGCGGGCGGAGGGCCGGGGGTACGGCGGCGCGCCGCGCCGCCGCTTGATACCCATAAGAACAATTCGGCAGTGATCCAAGACGAGTCAGTGCCCAGTGTGCGAGTGGCTGGTAGAACGCTGGTGTGGAGGATCGTCGGGATCGCCTGCGGGCGCTGGGTGAGCTGCTGCGCCGGTTGCGTAAGGATGCCGGGCTGACGGGTAAGGAGCTGGCGGCGCGGGCTGGGGTGGCTCAGCCGACGATCTCCCGGATTGAGACGGGCCGGCTGCTGCCGGTTCCGGAGACGGTGGAGCGGCTCGTTGCCGCGCTGGGCTTGGACGAGGCGGGCCGTACGGAGCTGGATGCGTTGCTCGCTCGGCTGCGGGATGAGGTCTCCCGGCTCAGGGGTGGGCTTGCCGGCAGGGAGGCGGCCAATGCTGCTCGGCTTCGTTCGTCTCGCCGGGTGGTGGTGTTTTCTTCGGCAATGGTTCCGGCGCTGTTGCAGACGGCGGAGTATGCCCGGCTGGCGTTGATGGTCGGCCGGGAGGTGGATGAGGATGACGCCGCCAAGGCCGCGGCGGTGCGGGTGGAGGCTCAGGCGGTTCTGTTCGACTCCGGCCGGGAGTTCTCCTTCGTGCTGACCGAGGGCGCCGTCCGCACCTGGCCGGGTTCGCCGGCGTCGATGGCGGCTCAGCTCGATCGGCTGGTGCAGGTGGCGACGCTTCCGCACGTCCGTCTCGGGGTGGTGCCGTGGTCGGTGCAGGCTCCGGCGTTCCCGTTGCACGGGTTTACCGTCTATGACGGGGCGGTGAGCGTGGTGGAGAGCCTCACGGGTGATCTGACGCTGACCGAGTCCGGAGAACTCTCGATCCACGAGGAGACCTTCGAGGCGTTCGCGGCGGCTGCCGTCTATGGCGAGGAGCTGCGGGAGGTACTAGGGCGAATCGGTGCCGACTATCGCGCCTTGGCAAACCACCTCTAGCAAATGACGCATTTATGCGTCCTATGCCTTGAGCTACTTCTAGTATCACTCATACGCTGGCGACATGGATGTATAGCCCCCTAGACATCGGAGTCTGCTATGTCGTCCTGGCGCATGTCCCGCACCTTCCCCGGCTCTCCTATCGCGATCGCCGAAGCACGACGGTTCATCACCACCCTTCTCGGCTCCCGGCCCGGAATCGAGGACGCCGAACTGATCGTCAGCGAGTTAGCCACCAACGCCGTCCGTCATTCGGCAAGCGGCCGGTTCGGCGGCTGCTTCACCGTCGCCGTCCAAGCCGACCGCGACCGGATCTGGCTCGGCGTCCTCGACCAGGGCGGCCCACGCGCTCCCCATCCTCTTCCGCCACAAGAAGACGACGAAGGCGGGCGCGGCCTGGCCCTCGTCGCCGCCATGGCAGCGAGCTGGGGCGTGACTGGAGATGAACAAGGCCGCATCGTCTGGGCCGTCCTGAACCTGACTCCCCAGCAGACGGCCGCACGATGAGCGAGTGCCTCGCTCCGCACGTCGGGCCGTTGCAGGCCGGCCATGTCCTACTGACCTGGATCACCGCACGGCGTGGTGAGCGCTGCCGGGTGATCGCCTGGACCTGTCACTGCCGTTCGGTCGTCTACGAACTGTGCTCCGCTGGTGGGCAGTCCTACCTGCGCCGCACCGTGCAGGGCCCCCGTCCCGACGTCACCGAAACCGCCCGTACCACTGCGAGCAAAGCGCAAGAGCTGTGGACGGCCCTGTTGACGGGACGCGTACGGTGACGCGTGGCGTACCGAAGCGGCGCTCAGCGATCCGGGCGGTGAATCCCAAAACCGGCGAACCGCTCAAACCAGTACTGTCAAGGGGGATAGACGACATTTCGTCTAGGGGTCTAGACTCGGTGGAGCACCACCGAAAGGGACCCGCCGTGCCATCCAGTGACCTTGAGCGCATCGCCGCCATCGCCGACCCGTATCAACTGATCCGGGCCGCAACCGAGCGACTGAGCGCCGCACAGCAGGAGGTCACCGAACTGGCACGCCTGCGCCGCCGCATCATCCAGGAACTGCACGCCCAAGGCATCTCCTACGCGCAGATCGCCGAGCAGGCCGGGCTGTCGCGTGGACGCATCCACCAGATCAAGCACACCGGCCCCGCTCCCGAGGGCGCCTTCCTCGGCACCGGGACGCTCACGCTGGCCACTCCCCTCAAACGGGAGGCCGGCAACGCTCGTCCCGTGGTCGCCATGGAAGACGTCACGGCCGCCAAGCGACTGGAGGACCTGGCGCGCGGCTTCGACCTGGCGGTGAGCCTCGAACACGTCCCTCTCGGCGGGGACATCGATCTCAACCGGCCGAACCTCATCGTGATCTGCGGGCCGAAGCTGTCGCCGGTCATGGCCGAGCTGTATGAGTCCGATCCGGTCTTCGAGTGGATCAAGGACGGTGCGTGGACCCTGAAAGACCGCCGTACGGATCAGTCCTACCGCTCCGGGGAGGACTCCGACCCGCCACGGCCGGTGGACTACGCCTACCTCGGCCGGCTGGCTCGCCCGGACGGCGACGGCAGCGTCCTGGTCTTCACCGGCATCCACCCCCAAGGCACTCTCGGCGTGGTCGACCTGCTCACCTCCGAGATCGCCACCCTGTGGGGACAGGTCGGCGACCACAGGTTCTCCACCGTGGTCGCGGTGGAATACGACCCGGCCACCGGGGAACCGGTCAGAGCGGAACTGGCCAGTCCGCTCTACCGGCACGAGGACACCTGACCTGATGCGCGTCACCTTCGCCACCGAAGCGGCCCCCGGCCGACCCAACGAAGACTTCGTCGCCGCCACCCCGGACGCCATCGTCCTGCTCGACGGCGCCGGCACCCCGGCGGGATCGGAATCGGGCTGCGTTCACGGTGTCGCCTGGTACGCCCGCTCCCTCGGCTCGAACCTCATCGCCGGCCTCGCCCAGGACGGCAAGCCACTGACCGAGATCCTCGCCGAAGGCATCAAAGCCGTGGCGTCCCTGCACGACTTCGTCTGTGATCTCACCCATCCCGGCTCCCCCTCGGCCACCGTGGTCATGCTCCGCCGTACGGCCGACACACTGGACTACCTCGTCCTGGCCGACTCCGTCCTCGTCCTCGACACCCTCGACACCGCGGAACCGCTCGTCATCTGCGACGACCGGGAAGCCCTCGTCGGCGCGGCCCACCGGGCGAGCATGGACGCCCTGCCCTCCGGCAGTCCCGAACACACTGCGGCTCATCGCAAGTATGTGGAGACCCTGCGCGACCACCGCAACCGCGACGGCGGATTCTGGGTCGCCGCCATTGATCCCCTCGCCGCCGAACAGGCTCTCACCGGAACCGTGCCGATCAGCGGCGTCCGGGCCGCCGCGCTGCTCAGCGACGGAGCCTCCCGCCTCGTCGACCGCTTCCACCTGGCCGCTTGGCGTCAAGCCCTCGACGTCCTCGCCGACTCCGGCCCCGCCGAACTGATCCGCCGCGTCCGTGAGGCCGAGCGCAGCGATCCGGACGGCTCCCGTTGGCCGCGCGGCAAGACCTACGACGACGCCACCGCGGCGTTCTGGATGTTCTCCTAGGAAATTCGTCGACCCCCCTAGACAGTTCACCGACTCCGGCTTACCTTGCTTGCATAGCCCCCTAGACACCTCGTCTTCGCGGAGCCACCGCCCTGTCTAGGGGGATAGACGAAAGGATTATCGTCATGGCCATCCAGGGCCCCATCCCCGTCAGCTTCGAGCAGGTCTTCCCGCACGGCTGCTACATCGTCGGTGAGGTCGAGCAGGTCAAGGACTTCACCGCCTCAGCGAACGGCCGGACCGTCTACGCCAAGGACAAGACCACCGGCGAACCCGTCTGGCAGGTCGCCGTCATGGACGCCGACCCCACCGTCAAGGCCGGCCAGAAGACCGTCACCGTCAAGATCCTCGCCGAGGTCCAGCCGGTCCCCCCGGCCTCGCTGCCGGGCCTGCCGTTCGTCCCGGTCGAGTTCGACGGCATGACCGTCACCCCCTACGTCGCCCAGAACACCGGACGTCTCGCCTGGTCCATCCGCGCCCGCACCATGCGCGCACCCCGCGCCGCCGCTCCGGCCAAGCACACCGCCACCGCCGGGAAGGACGCCGCCTGATGAAGCGCCGCAAGATGCACCGCATCGCCGCCACCACCTTGAACGCCGGTTCCGGCGCGCAGGTCACCCACCACGTCTACCCCTCGCGCATGCCGGTTCTGGCGCTCGACTTCGGCGCCCTGTCGGTCCTGGTCACCACCTCGGCCGGTGACCGGGTGACGGCCTCCGACGTCGAGTTCGCCCGCCAGCTTGCCCACGAGGCCGATCAGTTCGCCCGCGCGGTCGAGCGCTCCTTCCACGCCTCGACCGGCAAGCGAGGCATGGCGGCGTAGCCGCGCACCGGGACGGCAATCCCACTGGCTCTCGCCAAGATCCCCGACTGACATGCAAGCGGGGCCGCCAGAAGCGGCAACTTCCGGCGGCCCCTCGGTTCTCCCTCTCACGCGAATTCAAGGAAGAAGGTCTCCAGCCTAATGTTCCGGAAACTGCCCGGGGACGAGGCGCAACGCCTTGTCTCCACCACCCCAGACACCGCCGTCGTCTTCCGCCCCGCCGTGCTGCGGACCCCGGCGTTCATCACGCTCGTCATCTTCGCCTGGCGGCTGCTGGCCGGCCTGGTGAAGCTCCTTTGGCGGCACCCGGTCGCCTCACTCGTCGTCGCCGCCCCCTGCGCGCTGGCCTGCTGGTATGGCTGGCGGGCGGGCCTGATCTCGATCGCCGCAGTCGTGACCATGCCGGCGTTGTGGTTCACCCTGCACCGGCCCTCGTTCCTGCACCTGCTCGGCTGGCGACTGCTGGCCTTCTGGCGCCTGGTTTGGATCTACCGGCGGCACTGGCAACCGGTAATGATCATCTCTGGATTAGGGCGGCATCTGCGCGGCCGGGACTACCTGCCCCGCCTCCTCGGTGTCCGCTGTACTTCCTGGGCCGACGTGGTGACCGTGAAGATGCTCAGCGGGCAGGCGGTCAAGGACTGGGCCGACCGGCTCGACCAGCTCGCGCACGGTTTCGGCGCCCGTTCCTGCCGCGTCTCCATCGCCCGCGCCGGCCGCCTGCATCTCGTCTTCCCCCGGCGTGACCCGCTCGCCGTCCCCATGCCCGCCGTTCCCATCCCGGAGACGGCATCGGTGGGGCCGGTGCGGGTCGGCACCCGTGAGGACGGCTCGCCCTGGCTGCTGACCGTCCATGGCACTCACGTCCTCGTCGCCGGGGCCACCGGGGCCGGCAAGGGCTCGGTGATCTGGTCGGCCATCCGCGGCCTCCTCCCCGCCGTCCGGGCCGGTCTCGTTGAGATCTGGGCGCTGGACCCCAAGCGGATGGAGCTGTCCTTCGGCCGGTCGTTGTTCGGGAAGCGCTATGCCGCGACTCCGGCCGACTGCGCCGACCTTCTGGAGGCGGCCGTGGCGGTGATGCAGGAACGGGCCGACCGCTTCGCCGGACACCAGCGCTCCCATACTCCGACACCAGAGGACCCCTTTGTCCTGGTGGTCGTCGATGAGGTGGCGTTCCTGACCGCCTACCAGTCCGACAAGGGCCTGAAGCTGCGCATCTCCGCCGCCCTGGCGACCCTCACCACGCAGGGGCGGGCGGTCGGCGTCGGCGTCCTGGCCGCACTCCAGGACCCACGCAAGGAGGTCATGAACATCCGCAACCTGTTCCCCGACAAGATCGCACTCCGCTTGGATGAGTCGGAGCAGGTGGACATGGTCCTCGGGGACGGCGCCCGCGACCGGGGCGCGCTGGCCGACCACATCTCCCCCGTGCCGGAGCAGGGCGCGGGCGTGGCCTACGTGCGGCTGGAAGCCTCCCCTGACCCGATCCGGGTCCGCGCGGCCTATGTCTCCGATGCCGACATCCGTTCCATGGCCGAGGCGGTGGCCGCGTGAGGGTCTGCTTCCACGGCACCGACGAAGAGATCACCCGCATCTGCCGGCGGCCCGTCCTGGCGATGGTCGGCCCGCGCCGTACTCAGCCGGTGGTGGCCTTCGAGCTGTTGAACGTCTCGGTGACCACCGACCCCTACGGCTCGCTGTTCCGGCTGGCCGCGGACCTGACCGAAGTGCACCGCGGGGAGGTGACCGAATGAACCCCGTCAACGACCGCACCCTGACCCGGGCCGAGAGGCAGAAGATGCCCGTCGCGCTGGACGTGGCCGTGGAGGTCGCCAAGGCCAACGGCGTGTGCATCCGCCCGATCCTCCTGCGCCGGCTGGACACTCAGACTGGCCTCAGCGAGGACGTCAATGTCCCATGCGGGACCACCCGGGAGGCGGTCTGCCCGCCGTGCGCCCGGCGCAACAAGCAGCTCCGCAAGGCCCAATGCCGGGAAGGCTGGCACCTCGACCATGAGCCCGTCACCGATCCGGATCCCGCCACCGAGGATCAGCGGTGGCTGATCGAGTTCCGCGCCGACATCCAGGCCAAGCGCGACGCCGCCGAGCGTGAGGGGAAAACCGAGGAGGTCGCCGACTGGGACGCCGCCGTTCAGGCCATCGACGAGGAGATCAATCAAGCTGGGATGCGGGGCACCCTGTCCGGCCGGGCGGCTCCCCGACGCTCCCGCTCGACCCGGCGCCGCCAGGACGCCCCGGACCTGCCCCGGCGGGCCATGCGCCCCACCACCTTGGGGCGGACCTTCACCGGAACCAAAGGCAAGGTGTTCCGGCCGTCGCTGTTCCTCACCCTGACCCTGCCGTCCTATGGCCGTATCCAGGCCGGGCGCGGCGTGCCGGTCGACCCCAGCAGCTACGACTACGCGCGGGCGGCCCGGGACGCGCTGCACTTCTCCAAGCTCGTCGACCGGTTCGTGCAGAACCTCCGCCGGGTGGCCGGCTACGACGTGCAGTACTTCGCCACCGTCGAACCACAGAAGCGGCTCGCTCCGCATCTGCACATGGCGATCCGCGGCACCCTGCCCCGTGCGGAGGTCAAGGCCATCGCCGCCGCAACGTACCACCAGGTGTGGTGGCCGGAAGCCGACGAAGTCCGCTTCGAGGGCGAACACCTGCCCGTCTGGGCTCCGCGCGCAGACCTCCCTGAGGGGCAGAGCTACCCGGACGGCCAGAGCGGCGACTACCTCGACCCCGACACCGGGGAAGTCCTTCCTACCTGGCACGAAGCCCTCGACCGGCTCGACCAGGACGAGACGGCCGAACCCCTGCACGTGATCCGCTTCGGCGACCAGACCGACGTTCAAGGCGTGCTCGCCGGAACCCCGGACGCCGACCAGTGCATCCGCTATCTGTCCAAGTACCTCACCAAGAGCCTCGGGGAGACCCTGGATGCCGACGACCCGGCCCGCCCGGACCACGCGGCCCGCCTGGTCGAGGCACTACGCTACGAACCCTGCTCGCCCTCATGCCCGAACTGGCTCCGCTACGGCGTGCAGCCCAAGGGCGCCAAGCCCGGCATGACCCCGGGCCGCTGCCGGGGCAAGGCACACAAGCCCGAACACCTCGGCTACGCCGGCCGCCGCGTCCTGGTCTCCCGCAAGTGGTCCAACAAGACCCTGGCCGAACACAAGCGCGACCGCCGCACCTGGGCCCTGGAAGCCCTCGGCCTGACCGACGACCCCACCACAACCGACCCGCACCGCTACATCTGGAAACCCGTCCCGGCCGGCGACGCCGACACCCCCTCGCTCGCGCTACGACTGCTGCGCATGGTCGCCGAACGCCAACGCTGGCGAGCAACCCTGCTCGCCCTGGACGCCAGAGCAGAGGGACAACGGATTCCGGCGGTCGAGATGCGGGAGGCGGCATGAACAGGAACCGTGACGAGCTGATGACCGTCCCGGAGATCCTCGACGAGCTGGGCGGCGTCTCCCGGCGCACCTTCTACCGCTGGCGCGAGATCGGCCACGCACCGCAGGGGATCAAGCTCCCGAACGGCGAGATCCGCGTCTGGCGCAGCGAGTTCACCGCCTGGCTCGAATCCCTGCGGGAGGCGGCATGAGCACCTCCTACGACGTGAAGTTCTTCGAGATCAGCCGGAACAAGTCCAGCAAGACCCCGTCCTACGTCGTGCGCTGGTCGGTCGCCCGGAAGCGTTCCTCGAAGACCTATCGAACAAAGGCGCTCGCCGAGAGTTTCCTGTCGGACCTTCGGCAGGCGGCCAAGCGCGGTGAGGCGTTCGACATCGAGACGGGTCTCCCCCAGTCGATGATCAAAGCGAAGGACGCCAAGACCGTCCTTGAGTTCGTCACGGCCTTCATCGAGATGAAGTGGCCCCACGCGGCGGCCAAGACCAGGGACGGCATGTCCGACGCGCTCGCGACCATCCTCCCCTCGCTGACCAAGGACCGTCCGGGCCGTCCTGATGCCGAGACCCTGCGGGCGGCTCTCCGCAAGCACCTCCTCTTCCCGGAGGACAGGAGGCCGGCGGCTCCCCCGGAGATGGCACAGGCGATCCGCTGGCTTCGGTCCGCGTCGCTCGACCTGGCCGCCCTGAATGACGCCAAGACGGTACGGCTGGCACTCGACGCACTCGCCCTCCGCCTCGACGGCAAGGCGGCAGCGCCGAACACGATCGCCCGTAAGCGGGCTGTCTTCCATGCCGTTCTTGAGTACGCGGTGGAGCTGGAAGAGCTGTCGGCCAATCCGCTGCACAAGGTCAAGTGGAAGCCGCCCAAGGTCACCGAGACCGTGGACCCTCGCGTGGCGGTCAATCCGCGGCAGGCTCAGGAACTTCTGACCATGGTCACCTACGTGGGTGGCCGGGGCAGGGGCCGGCGGCTCATGGCGCTGTTCGCCTGCATGTACTACGCGGCGCTGCGCCCGGCCGAAGCGGTCGGCCTGCGTCTCCAGGACTGCCACCTGCCTCCCAAGGGCTGGGGGCGGCTGACGGTCGATGTCTCCCGGCCGGAGGTCAACACTCGGTGGACCGACAGCGGGGACGCCCACGAGGAACGCGGGCTCAAGCATCGGGGCCGTGACGACGTGCGTCCGGTGCCGATCCCGCCGACGTTGGTCAAGATCCTCCGGGAGCACATCGCCGAGTACGGCACCGGTGAAGATGGGCGCCTTTTCCGGAGCGAGCGCGGCGGGGTGGTCGCCTCGACGGCCTACACCGAGGTCTGGCAGGAAGCTCGAAGACTGGCCTTCACTCCCGCCCAGGTGGCCTCTCCCCTCGCCCGCAGGCCGTACGACCTGCGGCACGCGGCGGTGTCGCTCTGGCTCAACGCGGGCGTCTCGGCTCCCGACGTGGCGGAGCGGGCCGGGCACAGCGTGGATGTGCTCCTACGGGTCTACGCCAAGTGCCTCGACGGGCATAAGGACGTGGCGAACAAGCGGATCGATGAAGCGCTGATCGCGTGAGGCGCATGCCGTACGACCAGGACCCCGGAAGCGCTCTGGGGTCCTTCGGCGTTCCTGGGCCGGTTCCCGTCTCCGGGTCGACCGAAAAGCCCCGCGCGACCTGGGGAAACACGGCCAAGATCATTGCACGCATATTGGTGGACCGGCGACAGGCGGCGGCTCGGAGTGGCGTACGGCTGCATGGTCCGGAAAAGCAAAAGAGGCCCCGTAGGGCCTCTGAGCTGCCAGTTGGCTGGTGGCAGGTGCAGGACTTGAACCTGCGTAGGCTGAGCCGACGGTTTTACAGACCGCTCCCTTTGACCACTCGGGCAACCTGCCGCGTCATCCGCTCCAGGCGGCGACATGAGAAAGAATAGCGGACTTCGGGGTGTGACGTGACATCGGCGGGATCCAGCCCGTACGGGCCCGCCACGCGGGGATCCGGGCCCCTGTACGGACGCCCCGTCATGCGGGGATCCCACCGCCACGGGGATCCCGGATGCGGAGGCCTCGCCGTACGGGACTCTGCCGCACGGGATTCCGCGGGGGCGGGCCGACCGCGACGGAAGGACGATCACTGTCACCTTCGTCGGGGTGTTGACGGTGACGTTCGATGTGTGCCGACCGGTGAAAGCGCTAGTGTCGGCGGGAGACTTAGAGAGGACAGCCAAGGCATGGCCGACAGCAGTTTCGACATCGTCAGCAAGATCGACCACCAGGAGGCCGACAACGCGCTGAACCAGACGGTCAAGGAGGTCGGGCACCGGTTCGACTTCAAGGGCACCGGCGCGAGCATCGCCTGGGCGGGCGGGCAGAAGGCCGTCGAGATCCGGGCCAACAGCGAGGAGCGGGCCAACGCCGTCCTCGACGTCTTCAAGGACAAGCTGATCAAGCGCGGGCTCTCCCTCAAGGTGCTGGACGCCGGTGAGCCCAAGCTCTCCGGCAAGGAGTACCGGCTCATGGTCAACCTCAAGGAGGGCATCGACCAGGAGCACGCCAAGAAGATCTCGAAGATCATCCGGGATGAGGGTCCCAAGGGCGTCAAGGCCCAGATCCAGGGCGAGGAGCTGCGGGTGAGCTCCAAGAAGCGGGACGAGCTGCAGGAGGTCATCGCCCTGCTCAAGGGCAAGGACCTGGAGATCGCCCTGCAGTTCACGAACTACCGTTGACGCCCGGGGAACCAAGGCCCTGATCTTCGGCGTCAGGGCCTTGCGCTCCCGGGAGGGCGCACCGGACGCACCCAGGCCACGCGGGCAGCGCACCTGACAGAGTCCACCCTCCCGCTTCCCGTCCGCCGTGGGAGAAGGCACACGCCGTACAGAGCCCACTCTCCCGCTCCACGCCCACCGAGCGGGAGGGCACGCGCCGTCAGAGGGTGCGACGCCACCGGCCCGTCTCCGCGTCGGTCGCCCGCGCCGCTCGCAGTCCCTCCTGGGCGGCTTGATCGCGCGCCTCGGCCTCGGGGGGCCGGGCGAGCGTCACTCCGGCGTTCGTCAGAACGCCCAGGTCGAGTTTCCAGGTGAAACGCGAACGGTGCCGCCAGAGCTCGAACGCCTCATCGACATGACGCCGGGCCTGGACGGAGGTCATGCCGGTCACCGTACAGAGGTGGGCCAGGGCCTGCGCGTCCACACCGCGAACGGTGGCCAGCCCGAAGTGCGTGGCCGTGTGGCAGTCGCTGCAGAGGCAGATCAGCCGGCGGAGGTGCTGCGTCAGGGTGGCGTCGTCGTAGGCCCATCGTTCATGGGCTTCGAGGTAGCGGCGTGCGCCGCGGTCCTCTCCGCGGCCGCACGCCTCGCAGCGCCGTCCGGCGCGCTCGGTGATCATCCGGCGGAGTCGTTCCCAGTCCTTCTCGCTGACGCAGGTCCGGACGTTCGTGAACCAGCACGAGGAAGGCACGAGATCGGCGAACAGCCCCGTTCCCCATGAACGGTCCTCCCCCGGCAGCAGGTCCGGCACCGGAGGCATGGCCGTCCATCGGTCGAGGGCGGCCATGCCGTGGCGAGGGGCGTACCAACGGCGTGCCTGCGGGTCCCATCGCGCCCCGAGCGCCTTGGCTTCGTCTTTCTGACCGTAGGGGACGTCGAGCCAGATCCGCTCCACCATGTCCGTCCTCCCTGCGACACAGGCTTCCAGGATGAGTTTTTACCGTGGAGCGGAATCAGGATACCGAGCGCATCCCTCCGTGAGGGAGAACCCCGGCGAAGGGAGCCGACGCGACGAAGCGGACGGTGAACACCGAGACCGGCGTCGCTCGTGAGCCGGACTCCTTCAAGCCCCGGCGGGATTCGCGGAACCGGCGAGTGCCTGGAGAACAGCCACTCGCTATCTTCCCTTTTATGGGGAAAATTCATGACAGGATCGACGATCGGCTGCGCGCGTTCATCGAGGCGCAGCCGGTCTACTTCGTCGCCACCGCCCCCGAACAGGGCGGACACGTCAACGTCTCCCCCAAGGGATACGCCGACACCTTCGCCGTCCTCGGCGACACCACCGTCGCCTACCTCGACCTGGACGGCAGCGGCGTGGAGACCATCTCCCACCTCCGCCAGAACGGCCGCATCACGATCATGTTCTGCGCCTTCTCCGGGTCGCCCAACATCGTCCGCCTGTACGGCACCGGCAGGGTCGTCGTCCCGGGCGACCCCGACTTCCCCGAGCTGATCCGGAACTTCGGCCCGCACCCGGGCGTCCGGACGATCGTCGTCGTCGAGTGCGACCGCATCGCCGACTCCTGTGGCTACTCGGTGCCGTTCATGTCCTTCGACCAGGACCGGACGCTGCTGGACGAGTGGACCGGACGTAAGGACGTCCAGCGCAGACGTGCCTACCGGGCCAAGCACAACCGCGAGAGCATCGACGGCATCCCCGGCCTCGCCCCCGAGGAGACCGACCCTGTCGCCCACCATTCCTGAGAGCGGGGTTCCAACCCGGCGGTCCTCATCCGCGTTCATTACGGGTGAGAGGAGACCGCATTGGATCGCTATGACGGCTTCCGTGAGTTCGTCCGCGCCCGTCAGCAATCGCTGGCCCGCAGCGCGTACCTGCTCACGGGAGACGCCCATCTCGCTGAGGACCTGCTGCAGAGCGTCCTCGCGAAGGTGGCCGGACACTGGCCGAAACTCCGACTGAACGGCAACCCAGAGGCGTACACGAGAAAAGCACTGGTCAACGAGTACCTTTCGTGGCGGCGCCGTATCAGGAGGGATCTGCCGAGCGCCGATCTCCCCGACCATGGATGCTCCCATGACGATGCCACGCTGAACCGGATCGTCCTCGGCCAGGCCCTCCGGCGGTTGACCGCCCGGCAACGCGCCGTGATCGTCCTGCGCTTCTATGAGGACCGGACGGAACGTGAGACCGCCGAGTTGCTCGGCTGCTCGGTCGGCACGGTCAAGAGCCAGACCCACCACGCCCTGGGCCGCCTACGCGCGCTCGCGCCCGAACTGGCCGGGCTGTTCTCCGACGCCGCCCCCCAGGAGGTGACCTGATGACCCGGCTGCACGACGTGCTCGCCGAGATCGCCGACGAGGTCCCGGCCATGGATCTGGCCGACCGCGCCATCACCCGGCACAGACGCAGACGGCGGATCACCGTGGCGCTCACCGCGACCGCCACGGTGACGGTGGCTCTGCTGGGCGTCGGGGTGGGTACCGCCCTGTCGCCCTTGCCGCGGTTCCGGGAGAGTCCGATCACCGCCGCCTCCCAGGCTGAACCGTACTGGTGGGAGATCAAGTCCGTACCGCTGCCGGATCGGGGCGCGGCCCAGGTCCGTTACGCGTACCTGGGGTCGTGTGCCGGAGGAGCGGCGACGCCGGATTGCAAGGGCGGCTGGCGGGTCGTCACCCAGGACGGCAGGACCTACGACGTGGTTCAGGCGAACGGAGACTCCGCGGTGGACACCGGCCCGTTGGCGATCACCCCGGACGGCCGGACGATGGCCTACTACAACCGGCAGAAACAGGCATTCGAGGTGCGTGACCTGAAAAGCGGGAAGGTGCTCACCGCCCCGCTCAAGGTTCTCCCGAGACAACTGCAGGGCGATGTGTTCCTGCGTCTGTCGGGCAACGGACGTTACCTGGCGTTCGCCGCCTTCTCCGGCGGGAACGAGCCCGGTGCGCTGGTCGACATGCACAACGGCCGGGTGACGACGCTTCCCGCCGACTGGATGCCGGTGAGCGTCGGCGACGACGGGACCGTGCCGGTGGCGAACTGGTGGGACATGTCGTCCCGGATCCGGCTGGTATCCCCGGCCGGTAGGGGGCGCAAGGTGACGATCCCCGAGTACGGTCAGAACTTCAGTCCCCTCGCCCCGGACGGCCACACCATGGCCATGGTCGGAAAGGCGACGGGCAGCGGACCGTCCTGGAAGGACAGCACGCTCCTGCCTTTCGACGCCGTGACGGGCGAAATCGGGAACAGGGTGACGGTGCGCGGGCTGCCGGAGGGCACCGGCGCGTCCAAACTGGGCGCCTGGTTGAACGACACCGAGGTCACGGCGCTGGTACGCCGAGTCGACGGGATGGGAGGGAGACCTGGCGCAAAAAGCCCGGAGGTTCTCTACGCAGTGGACATCCGGACGGGTCGTGCCCGTCCGCTGGCGACCTACCGGCCCCCGGGCTTAACCGCCGCTCTCTTCCTGCCCGGCGTCGTCTACTGAAGGACGGGGGCACCGATCACGGTCTCCCGAGGGGCGGGACAGCGCCCATGCCCCGCTCGGTCGTCCCGGCTCCGGTGCTCCGGGCCGGGACGGCATCGGTGCTCCGGGCCGCCGGGCCGGGCCGGCGCCGGGTCGGCTCATCGGCCCGGAACATGGGCTTCGAGGTTCGGCTTCCGGCGGTGACGTGCCATCGGCCCGGTGGTCGAGCCCCGGAAGCCAGGCTGACCCCCGAAGGTGGTCAGCCTGGCCCCGGAGACTCAGCGGCGGTAGCCGGCCATCCGCTCCAGGCGGGCGACGCGGTCGGCGGTGGGCGGGTGGGTGGAGAACAGGCGGCCGATGCCCGCCCCCCTGAACGGGTTGGCGATCATCAGGTGGGAGGCCGAGGCGATGCGGCCGTTCTCCGGGAGCGGCAACTGGCGGGCACCCATCTCGATCTTCCGCAGGGCCGAGGCGAGGGCCAGCGGGTCGCCAGTGAGCCGGGCGCCGGACTCGTCGGCCTGGTACTCCCGGGAGCGGGACACAGCCATCTGGATCATCCCGGCGGCGACCGGGCCGAGCACCATCATCAACAGCGCGCCGACGAAGCCGGGGCCCTCGTCGTCGTCCCCGCCGCCGAAGAACATACCGACGTAACCGAGATAGGTGATCACGGTGGCCAGCGCGGCGGCCACCGAGGAGATCAGGATGTCGCGGTTGTAGACGTGGGACAGTTCGTGCCCGATGACGCCGCGCAGCTCCCGCTCGTCGAGGAGCCGGGTGATGCCGTAGGTCACGCAGACTGCGGCGTTGCGGGGGTTGCGGCCGGTCGCGAAGGCGTTGGGCTGCATCGTCGGCGAGACGTACAGCCGTGGCATGGGCTGACGGGCCTCGGTGGAGAGCTGACGCACGATGCGATAGAGGGCCGGCTGCTCGACCTCGCTCACCGGGCGGGCGCGCATCGCCGACAGGGCGATCCGGTCGGAGAAGAAGTAGGCGAAACCGTTGGAGGCCAGCGCGATGAGAACGGCGATCTGCACGCCCGCGCCGCCCCCCAGCCAGGCGCCCACCGCGATGATGATCGCCGACAGCGTGCCGAGGAGGACCGCGGTACGCAGACCGTTGTGGCGCACTGCACCATCCTTCCGGTTGATGCGATCCGGCTGATGCCGATTCACCAGTGCCAACGTTTTCGGCCAGGTCGAACGTTCCCCTGCCAGGCCGGACGTTCCCCGAGCCGTCCAGCCGACGGTGGTGAGGCGGTCTCCGGGGAGATCCGGCCGATGGCGACGGACGGTCTGCCCGCAGGCCCGGCGAAGGCGATGGGCGTGCCCCGCACGGGCCCGGTCGACGACGATGCGGAGTCCGGAGCACTCCACCGGCGGCGGCGATGCGGGAGCCGGAGCACTCACCCGCCCACGGCGACGCGAGGGCCGGAGCACTCACCCGGCGGCGATGAGCGCCTCGGGCAGAAGAGCGAGCACCGTCTGCGGGGCGACGGAGAAGAGCACGGCGACGGCGGCGGCCAGGGCGATCGCCACACCCGCCGTCACCTGTCCGGTGCGGCCCCCGTTCCCGTCGGCCGGAGCCGGGGCGGTGGGCGCGGCGGGAACGGGGGCCGGGGTGAAGATCCGTACGACCCAGGCGATGTAGTAGTACAGGCCGATCACCGTGTTGACGGCCATCACGGCGGCCAGCCAGCCCAGCCCGCCGCCGACGAGCTCCCGGAACACCACGATCTTGGCGAACAACCCGGCCAGCCCCGGCGGAAGACCCGCCAGGCAGATCACGAAGAAGGCCAGCAGCGGGCCGGCGATCCGGCTGCGGGCGGCGAACCCGCGATAGCCGTCCAGCTCCCCTGATTCACCGCGTCGCGCCGCCAGCATGACGACCGCGAAGGCGCCGAGGTTCATCGCCGCGTAGAACACCAGGTAGGCGACGGAGGCGTTCATCGCCCGCTCGTCGCGGATCGCGAGGGGGGCGAGGACGTAACCCGACTGGGCGACCGACGACCAGGCGAGCAGCCGTACGGCACGGCGCTGCCGCAGGGCCAGCAGGTTTCCGGCGGTCATGGTCAGCGCCGCGACGACCGCGACCAGCGGCGCCCAGACCGGCGCCAGGCCCCGCAGGCCGCCGATCAGGACGAGGATCAGCCCGGCGAACCCCGCGGCCTTGGAAACCACGGAGAGAAGAGCCGCCACGGGGATGGGGGCGCCCTCGTAGACGTCGCCCGCCCAGGCGTGGAACGGCACCGCGGCCACCTTGAAGGCGAACCCGGCGAGCACCAGGACCGCGGCGACGGCGAGCACGGGCGGCAGGTCGTAACCGATCTGGAGCGAGGACACGTACGCTCCTCCGGCGTCGCCCGCCGTGACGGCGCCCGGCCCGGCCGCCCCCGCGCCGGAGCCGGATACGGGGCCCACCGCGGCCCCCGGCACCGCGTGCAGCGCCCGGGACAGCCGTTCGAGGTAGACGGTGCCGGTCAGGCCGTACAGCAGGGATACCCCGAAGAGCATCACGGCCGTGGAGACCACCGAGACGAGGAAGAGCTTGACGGCGGCCTCGGAACCGCGGCCGTCGTAGCGTCTGAGCGCGGTGAGGGCGAAGACCGGCAGCGAGACCAGCTCCAGCGCGATCACCAGCATGACCAGGTCACGGGAGGCGGGCAGCGCGACCGCGCCGGTCAGCGTGCAGAGCAGCAGGAAGTGCCACTCACCGGCGGGGATGTCACCGAACGACAGCTCGCTCATCGACAGCAGCACCACGATGATCCCGGCGGCCAGCGCGAGCCCGGCGAAGACCAGGGTGAAGCCGTCCACCACGAACGAGCAGGGGGGCGCGGCGCCCGCCTCCGGCACGGTGACCGGGAACGACGCGCCGGGTCCGGGGGCGGCGGCGCCCGGCAGGCCGGGGGGCACGCAGAAGGTGCGCAGCGGTCCCGTCGCCCGCACGGCCTGGGAGACCACCACGGCGAGGGCGCCGCCCACCCCGGCCAGCGTCACGATCCCGAGCAGCGGCCTGGCGTACGGCCTGCGGGGCAGGAAGACGTCCAGAAGCAGCACGAGCCCGGCGGCGAGCGCCAGGATCAGCGGCGGCGCGACGGCGTAGTAGTCGATCGGCTGGATCACGGCGCCCCCAGGAGGCTTCGGGCCACCGGGCCGATGACGTCGAGCAACGCCTTGGGCCACAGGCCGAGCAGCAGGATCAGCGCCATGAGCGGCACCCAGGCGACGAGTTCGTGGGGCTCGATGTCCCGGATGCCCCGCATGCCCCGCCGCCCGTGCTCCCCTCCGCGGCCGGCGTTGTCCACGGCCGCCGAGTCCTCTCCGTTCTCGGCGTCCGCCGGGGCTCCGGCCGTTCCCACGTCTGTCGTGCTCTCACCGCTTCCGGAGGCTCCGGCGGCCCGGGAAGCTCCGGCGGCTCCGGAAGCGCCCTCGTCCGCCGCGCTCATCTCTCTCCCCGCGTCCTCGGTGCCGGCGCGCCCCGCGTCGCCGGCGCCGCCCACGTCCGCCGGGCCGACGGCGGCCAGCACCGGGGCGTGGACGGTCTCGACGGGCCGGCCGTGGGTGACGCGGGAGAGCATGGACAGGAAGTACGCGGCGGTCAGGACGGTGCCGAGGCCGCCGAGGGCCATGAATACGAGGTAGAGGAAACGCGGCAGGCCCGCCGCCGGCCGGAACGCCCCCAGAAGGGAGAGCATCTCCCCCCAGAAGCCCGCCAGACCGGGCAGCCCCAGGGAGGCGACCGCGGCGAAGGTGAGCACGGAGCCGAGCCGGGGCAGGCGTGCCGGCATCCCGCCGCCGAGCGACGGGATCTCGGCGGTGCCGTAGCGCTCCTTGATCGAGCCGACGACGAAGAACAGCAGCGCGGTGATCAGGCCATGGGCGACGTTGCCGAACAACGCCCCGTTGAAGCCGGCCGGGGTGAGCGCGGCGAAGCCCAGGAGGACGAAGCCCATGTGGCCTATGGAGGAGTAGGCGATCATCCGTTTGAGGTCGCGCTGGGCGAGGCAGGCCAGGGAACCGTAGATGATGCCGATCACCGCGAACGCGCCCAGCCACGGGGCCAGGACGGCGGCGCCGCCGGGGAGCATCGGGATGGCGATGCGGGCGAAGCCGTACGTGCCCATCTTGAGCAGGACTCCCGCGAGGAGGACCGAGCCGACGGTGGGCGCCTCGGTGTGGGCGTCGGGCAGCCAGGTGTGCAGCGGCCACATCGGGGTCTTCACCGCGAGGCCGGCGCCGACCGCGAGGAAGGCGAGGATCTGCGCGGTACGGGACATGCCGGTTCCGTGGGCGCGGGCGAGGGCGGTCATGTCGAGGGTGCCGGTCTGCGCCCAGATGAGCAGCAGGCCCATCAGGAGCACCACCGAGCCGAGCAGCGTGTAGAGGATGAACTTGGTGGCCGCCACCCGGCGGCGACGGCCGCCCCAGACGGCGATCACGAAGTACATCGGGATGAGGACGACCTCGAAGAACACGAAGAACAGCAGCAGGTCCAGCGCCAGAAAGGCGCCGATCATGCCCACTTCGAGGACGAGCAGCGTGAACACCAGGGCACGCGGGCGGCCGGAATGATCGGAAAGGCCGGAACGGTCGGAGCGGCCTCGGCAGAGGTAGGCGAAGCAGAGACAGGTCAGCAGCGTGGTCAGCAGGACCAGCGGCAGTGAGACGCCGTCCACGCCGAGGTGGAACCTGAGGCCCAGGCCGGGGATCCACGGCAGGTCCGTGACGAACTGCATCCGGGCCGGGTCGTCGTGGTCGAAGGCGACGGCCAGGGCGGCCGACAGCGCGAGCGTGATCCCGGACACCACCAGGCCGTACCGGGGGAACCACCGCTCCCGGGCCGTCGGACCCTGAGCCGCCGAGCCCCGGGCCGTCGAGCCCGCCGGAACGGCCAGCAGGGCCGCTCCGGCGAGTGGGACCGCGAGCAACGCGACAGGCAACCAGCTCATCTCAGCATCACCGCCCCCACCGCGAGAAGCAGGACGCCCGCGAGCAGTCCGGTGACGTAGAGCTGGGCGTTGCCGTTCTGCGCCCGGCGGACCAGGCCCGCCAGTCCGGTGACCGTCCGGCCGGAACCGCGCACCGCTCCGTCCACCACGCGGCCGTCGGCACGGGCGACCACGTACGCGAGGAGCAGCGTGGGACGGACGAACACCGCGCGGTACAGCGCGTCGACGGAGAACGCCCGCTCACAGGGTCCTCGCAGGGGACCGAGCAGCCGGGCCGGGTCGCGCCGGGGGGCCGCGCGCCACACGGCGTGGACCGCGCCTGCGCCCAGCAGTGCGAGCGCGACGCTGAGGACGGCCGTGCCCCAGTGGATGTGGAGCACGCCGGGCAGGCCCAGGAGCAGGGCGGGAACGGCGAGGATGATGATCGGCCAGCGCATCACGGCCGGCGCCTCGTGGACGGCGGGCGGTGCGGCCTCGGAGACGGCGGACCCCGGAATGGCGGGCTCGGGGACGGCGGACCCCGAAACAGCGGACGATGCGGGCCCGGGAGCGGCGATACCGGATGGGCCGGACGATGCGGGCCCGGGAACGGCGGTATCGGGCAGACCGGAGGGGGCGTGCTCACCGAAGAACGTCCGGAGCCACGCGCGGGCGGCGTAGGCGCCGGTCACCGCGACGGTGGCGAGCGCGCAGCCGTACAGGAGGAGGGCAGCGGGGGTGGCGAGGGTGCCGGCGGACAGGGAACGCTCGACCGCCGCCAGCACCTCGTCCTTGCTGAAGAAGCCGCTGGCCGGTGGGAGACCGGCCAGGGCGGCGAACCCGATCGTCATCGCCGTGAAGGTGACGGGCAGCTCCCGGCGCAGGCCGCCCATCGCGCTCATGAGGTTGGAGCCGACCGCGTGGATCACCGCCCCCGCGCACAGGAAGAGCAGGGCCTTGAAAGCCCCGTGGGTGATCAGGTGGAAGATCGCCGCGTCACGGGAGCCGGCGGCCAGGGCCCCGGCCATGTAGGCGAGCTGACTGATGGTGGAATAGGCCAGCACCCGCTTGAGGTCGTCCTGCGCCAGGGCGGCCAGCGCGGCGCCGAGCATGCCGAGCGCGGCCATGACCGCCAGCACGTCCAGGGCGGGCCCGGCGGCCAGGAAGACCGGGTAGAGGCGGGCGACGACGAAGATGCCGGCCGCGACCATGGTGGCCGCGTGGATGAGGGCGCTGATCGGGGTCGGACCGGCCATCGCGTCGGGGAGCCAGGTGTGCAGCGGCACCTGGGCGCTCTTCCCGGCGACCCCGGCCAGCAGCAGGAGGGCGGCGGCGAGGATCGTGCCGGGAGGCAGCTCCGGGAGCCTGGCGAGGACGTCGGCGATCCGGAAGCCGCCGGCCGCCGTGCCGAGGACGAAGACGCCGAACAGGAATCCGACGTCACCGATCCGCGTGACCAGGAACGCCTTGATCGCCGCCCGCGAGTTGGCCCGGTCCTCCCACCAGTGCCCGATCAGCAGGTAGGAGCACAGGCCCATGACCTCCCAGCCGACGTAGAGGACGAGGAGGTCGGCCGCGTAGACGACCAGGAGCATGGCGCTGGTGAACAGGCTGATGAACGCGCTGTAGGAGGGGTAACGCCGGTCGCCGCGGAGGTAGCCCACGGAGTAGACCTGGACGGCGAGCGCCACCACGGTGACCAGCACCGCGATCGTCGCGGCGAGACCGTCGACGAGCAGCCCCACGGAGATCGGCGCCGAGCCCGTGTCGACGGTCACGGACGCCGTGGCGACACGACCGGTGTCGGCCGAGCCGGTGAACCGGGAGAGCCAGTCACCTCCCCCGGCGGCCCGGCCGGTCCGTATGGAGTACGCCAGCCAGATCGTGAGCAGCGTCGAGACCGCGGTGGGCACGATCGCGATCCAGGCGGCCCTCCGGTTCGCGGCCGTGTCCGCCGCCGCTCCGCGGAGCCCCTTCGGGAAGCGGGAGCCCAGCAGGCCGATGGCCGAGGCGGCGAACGGCAGCAGGACGGCGAGGACGGCGGCGGTGCTCACGGGCCCTCACCGGACCTGGGGGAAGACGGGGACGGAGAGGTGGCCGGAGACGACGGAGGCACGGGTCTGGTGGGAGACGGAGGCCCGGTTCTGACAGGTTGGGAGCCCGGGGAGGACCCGGCGGAGGCCGGTCCGGCGGTGGGTGCGGACTCGGCGGGAGAGGCGGATCCGGCGGGGTCGTCGGCCAGGAGGCGGAGGCGGTCGAGATCGATGGTCCGGCGGTTGCGGTAGAGGGCGAGGACGATCGCCAGGCCGAGACCGACCTCCGCCGCGGCGATCACGATGACGAACAGGGTGAGGACCTGGCCGGCGTGCAGGCGGTCGCGCAGCCACACGTCGAACGCGACCAGGTTGAGGTTGACCGCGTTGAGCATGAGCTCGACGGACATCAGGACGAGGATCGTGTTGCGCCGGGCGAGCACGCCGTACACGCCGATGGAGAACAGCAGTGCCGAGACGACCGCCGGATAGACGATGTGCACGTCAGTCCCTCCCCCGGATGTCGGTGCGGGACAGCACGATGGCGCCGACCAGGGCGGCCAGCAGGAGGACGGAGAGCGCCTCGAAGGGCAGCACCCAGTTGCGGAAGACACTGGAGCCGAGCTCACCGGCCGAACCGCCGCCGGCCCGGAGAGGGGCGTAGGCGGTGCGGAAACCGTCGACCACGACGGTGACCAGGACGGCGGCCGTGGCGAGTGCGACGAGCGCGGCGGCGGGACGGTTCCCGCTGTCGAGGTCGGCCGACCTGCCGATGGGGGCGCGGGTGAGCATGATGCCGAACAGCAGCAGGACCACGATCGCGCCGACGTATATCAGCACCTGGACCCAGGCGACGAACTCCGCCGTCAGGACGAGGTAACACCCCGCGAGCGCGCCGAACGTGACGACCAGCCAGAGCGCCGCGTGGACGAGCTGCCTGGTGGTCACCACCAGCAGCGCCGCCCCGACCGCCACCGCGCCGAGCAGCAGGAAGACGATCTCCTGCCCGGTCGGTGACAGATAGGACGGCGCGTCGGTCACTTCTCCTCCTCGGACTCCTCAGCCTGGTCCGTGGCAGAAGTCTGCTCCGCCGGGCCTTCGTCCGGGGGCACACCACCCTGTTCTGTGGATGACTTTCCGGCGGGCGAGCCGCCTGTGGACGAATCGTCGCGCCCGGAACCACTCCGCGGAGACTCTCCGGGCGGCTCTCCGGCGGGAGGCGCGTCCTTCTTCGGGAGCGCGCCCGGCGGACGGATCGACCGGACGTCCGCGCGCCGGGTCGAGGTCCTCCGTTCGGGACGGCGCGGCTCGGACGCCCCGCCCGGCTCGGAGGACGCGGACGGTCCAGACGGTCCAGACGGCCCGGAGGAAGCGGACGATCCGGAGGAAGCGCCCGGCCCGGGAGGCCCAGACGGCTCGGATGGCCCGGAGGGCCCGGGAGACGCGGACGCCTCGGACGGCGCGGGGGACGCGGCCGGCCCGGAGGGCGCCGGCGGCGTCCCGGTCGCGCCCGCTCCCGGCCGGGCCGGCCCCGCGGTGGTGCGGGGACGCGCGGGACGCGAGGAGGCCGCCAGCTCCTTGGGCGGTTCGGCGTTGGGCTCGTGGGCCGGGGGCGGCGGAACCGTCTGCACCCAGGCCGCCAGCCTGTCCTTCTCGTGGAGGAGGTTGCGGATGTCACCGTCGGCGTACTCGAACTCCGGTGACCAGAACAGCGCGTCGAACGGGCACACCTCGATGCAGATGCCGCAGTACATGCACAGCGAGAAGTCGATCGCGAACCGGTCGAGCACGTTACGGGCACGGGGCCGGCCGCCCTCAGGAGCGGGGAGGGTCTCCTTGTGCGAGTCGATGTAGATGCACCAGTCGGGGCACTCACGGGCGCAGAGCATGCAGACCGTGCAGTTCTCCTCGACCAGGGCGATCACCCCGCGGCTCCGGGCGGGCAGGTCGGGCCTGACGTCGGGGTACTGCTGGGTCACCGACCTGCTCAGCATGTGGCGAAGGGTGACGGAGAGCCCTTTCGCCAGCCCCACTCCTGGTATCCGTGCCACAACACCACATCATGACGCATGGGAGCGCGCCCGGGAATGCGGCGCCCAGCAAAGCGCCCATATCGGACACCGATCCGGCCCGGAAAGTTATCCACAGAAGTTATCCACAGACTGTGTGTTCGAGTATCGGACCCCATCCGAAGGCCGATACGGAAAGGACACCCGCGGAGACTGCGACTGACGGTGGAAATACGTATTGTTCGCGGCATGTCCCACCAGTACGGCCCCGGCCGGTACCCGCAGACGCCTCCGCGGCCCTCCACGGGATGGAGCGTGGCCTGGGCCCTGGTGCCCCTGTTCACCTTCGGGATCGGCACGCCGTTCGTCATCGGCCACGCGGCGCGCCGCCTGCGCAGCCCCGGGCTGGCCTTCGCCACCGTCCTGTACGGCATCGGCGTCGCGACGTTCATGGTCGGGGCGGGCACCTACGGCGACTCGGAGCTGATCCCCACCTGGCTGGACGCCACGATGATGGTCGGCTTCTTCGGCGCGTGGATCGGCGGCCTGGGACACGCGCTGATCATCCGGGGCACGGTGTTCCGGGGGGACGGCTCCGCGCGGCCGGTGACGCCGTACAGGACGTACGAACCGTACGGCGAGCGGTACGGGACGGCGCGCGGCGCGCGGCACGGGTCCTCGCACGAGACGACGCGTCCCTCGCGGCACGGGTCTCCGTCCGAGGCCCCGCGCCGGTCACCGCACGGATCGCACGGATCACACGGATCCCCCGCCCAGCCACCGCCCGGATCGCCGTACAAGCCGCACGAGCCGCGTGAACCGTACGAGCCGTACGAACCGTACGGGTCGCGTGAACCGTACGAGCCGTACGGGTCGCGTGAGCCGTACGAACCACACAAGCCGCGTGAACCGTACGAGCCGACTTCCCGCGGGTCGCGGTACGGCTCGCCGCCCGGCCCGTACGCGCCACCGAGGACGCCTGCGGGACCGGCGGGACCACCGGCCGGGCCGGTCCCGGCTTCGCACGGAGCGGGCCCCATGGCGCACGGGCCGGCCCCGGCGTCACACGGACCGGTCCCCGAGACGCGCGGGCCGGTCCCCGGCTCGCATCGACCGGCATCGGCACCGCACGGGACCGGCCCGGCGTCGCACGGGACCGGCCCGGCATCGCGCGGAGCGGCCTCGGCGTCGCATGGAACGGGCCCGGGGTCGCACGGAGCAGGCCCTGTGACGCCGTACGGGCCGTCGGGGTCGCACACCCCGGTCCACACCCCGGCCGCCGCCGCGCCGTACCCGACTTCCCCCGCCCCCGGCCGGGAGCCCGCCGCCCCGTGGGGGTCCCGGTCCGGCGAACCGCGGGGCGGCCGCGACCGCGAGGAGGGCCGGCTGGGGCCGTACCGGCTGATCGGCACCCTCGGCAGGGGCGGTCAGGGCACGGTCCACCTGGCGCTCACCCCCCAGGGGGAGAAGGTGGCGATCAAGGTCCTGCACGAGCACTTCACCGGCGACCCGATGGTCATGGAACGGTTCATCCGGGAGGTGGAGGCGACGCGGAGGGTGGCGACGTTCTCCACGGCCCGGGTGCTCGACGTGAACATCACCGACGACCAGGCCTACGTCGTCAGCGAGTACGTCGACGGGGTCTCCCTGGAGGAGCTGGTCCGCGAGCAGGGGCCCCGCACCGAGGACGGCCTGACCCGGCTGGCCCTGGCCACGGCCGGAGCGCTGGCCGCGATCCACCGGGCGGGCGTGGTGCACCGTGACTTCAAACCGGCCAACGTGCTGATCGGCGGGGACGGGCCGCGTGTGATCGACTTCGGCATCGCCCGCGCCCTGGACCAGGCGACGGCCACGGCCACGGCCACGGGCAGCGTCATCGGAACCCCGGCCTACATGTCCCCGGAGCAGATCTCCGGCAAGCCCGTCGGCCCGGAGTCCGACGTGTTCAGCTGGGCGTCCACGATGATCTTCGCCGCCTCCGGCCGGGCGGCCTTCGGCGCGGACACCATCCCGGCGATCCTGAACCGGGTGATCACCCACCACCCCGACCTGTCCTCGCTGCCGTCGTCGCTGCGCCCGCTGGCCGCCGCCTGCCTGGACAAGCGGCCCGAGGGCCGGCCGACGGCCGCCGACATCATGCTGCGGATCGTCCACTAGCGATCACCGGACGACGGGGCGGCGGACGGTCGGAGGCCGGAGCGCGGACGGCGGGGCGGCGGACGGAGCGCGGGCGGCGGGAGGGCCGGTGACGGTCCGGTTCCGGGTCAGGGCACCGCGTCCGCGACCCGGCTCGTCAGGTCGAGATACTCCTCACGGCTCAGCGTCCGGGTCTCCAGCTCCAGCCCGTTCCGTACGGCGAAGCGGCGCGCCGCCTCCGGGTCCCAGCGTCCCGGCAGGTGGAACCGGTCGTCCCCGACGATCAGCCCGGTCGTCCCGGAGTCGGTCGAGTAGAGAAGCAGCCGGTCGGCCTCGATCTCGCGGGTCCTGCGCTCGGTCTCCAGCAGCAGCCGGTCGTGCGTCACCGCGAGCCGGCAGTGCGGCTTGCCCTGCCGCTGCAGCTCGCGGCTGTCGGCGGTCTGCCTGCGGGTCCGCCGCCTGCCGATCCCGACCAGGAAGACGGCGGCGGCGCCGGTGGCGGTCAGTCCGGCCAGCACCAGGGAGGTGATCCCGAGCGTGTCCATGCCCCGGGTGACGTCGGTGAAGTTCGTCATGTTGAGGACGACGAGGGCGGCGAAGGCGGCGCCGTAGGCGAGCACCAGCCACATCAGCGCGTACAGGAGCTGCTCGCGCCACCAGACCTGCGCGGGCCCCTTGGGGGGCCGCAGGCTCCGCGGGCCGGGGACGCGCAGCCGGGGCAGGGCGGGGGGCGCCATGCGCCAGCCCACCATGCGCCACCCCGGTGACCGGCGGGCGAGCGCGACGCGGGCCTCCTCGCCGGTGGCGAACCGCCGCTCCTCGAACGTCAGGCCGTTCCGCCGGGCGAACGCCTCCAGGTAGGAGCGCGAGCGGGGGCCGGGGGCCTGCATGATCACCAGGCCGGACTCGTCGAGCAGCGCCAGGCCGTACCTGGTCCCACTCCGGCCCGGGTAGCCGAAGAACAGCAGCGTGCACACCCGGGTGCCGCCCGCGAGCGGCAGCCGTACCGGCGGGTGTTCCGGAACTTCGACGACGAGGTCGTCGTGGTCCACGGCGAGTGCGAGGGTCATCGGTTCCGTCCTATGGCCGTGCTGTCTCACATGCGGGTCCTCCCCCTGCCCAGCCTGCACGTTTTGAAATCCCGGTGGCCGTATCCGGTGGCGCGACACGTGGCCGGAACCGGCCACGGCGCCCGGGAACCGCCGGACGCACCGGGATCAGCCCGCCAGGACACGGACGATCCCGGTCAGCGTGAGCTGGACCAGCGCCAGCGGCACCAGTCCCACCCAGGCGAGTCTCTGGAGCTGGTCCTCACGCAGCCGGGGGTAGCTCACCCGGACCCAGATGACCACGAAGACCAGGGCGGCCATCTTCAGGAGCGTCCAGACGGGCCCGGGGAGCAGCGGGCCGTGCCAGCCGCCCAGGAACAGGACCGTGGTCAGCGCGGACAGCACGATGATCCCGGCGTACTCGGCCAGCATGAACAGGGCGAACCGCATGCCGGTGTACTCGGTCATCGGGCCCATGATGATCTCGGACTCGGCGATCGGCATGTCGAACGGCGGGCGGCGCAGCTCTGCGAGCCCGGCGGTGAAGAAGACGACCGCGCCGATCGCCTGCCAGGGCAGCCACCACCACCGCCACGCCTCCACGATGCCGGGCAGGGAGAGGGTCCCGGCGGCCATCGCGACGCTGGAGGCGGCCAGGACCAGCGGGAGTTCGTAGGAGACGAGCTGGGCGGCCGAGCGGATGCCGCCGAGCACCGAGTACTTGTTGCCCGACGCCCAACCGGCCATGATCGAGCCGAGCACGCCGATCCCCATCACGGCGAGGACGAAGAACAGCCCGGCGTCGAGGTCCACCCCGACCAGGCCGGGCCCGACCGGGACGACCACCAGCACCACGAGGTACGGGATCAGCGCCACCGCGGGGGCCAGGGCGAACACCCGGCGGTCGGCGGCGGCCGGGACGATCTCCTCCTTCTGCGCGAACTTGACCCCGTCGGCGATCAGCTGCGCCCAGCCGTGGAAACCTCCGGCGCGCATCGGGCCCAGACGCGCCTGCATGTGGGCCATGACCTTGTGCTCGGCCTGCCCGGCGATCAGCGGGAGTACCAGGAACGCCGCCACGATCACGGCCAGCCGGACGGCGACGTCGAGCACCACGGCCATAACGCCTCCCAACGCCGCGCCCCGGGGGCCGGGGCCGGGCCTCTCGCCCTGCGCGCCCGCGGGCGGGGGCGGCCGGGTCTGCGGGTCTCCCGGTCATCATGCCCCGGCGGGGCCCGCGGCACCCCCCGCCGCCGCGAGAATCGCTTCCGCCGCCGGGATTCCCGGTCCGCCGCGACGGACCGGGAATCCCGGCGGACGGCCCCGTCGCGACCGACCGGGGATCCCGGCGGACGTCCTCGCCGCGACCGACCGGTCACTCCGGCACGGCCCGGCTACCGCTCCCCGGCGTCGCGGCCCCAGCCTGCGGCGGGCACGCCGGGCGGGAGCGTCTTGCGGCGGCTCGGCGATCCGTGGCCGGACTCGCCCGGCTCCTTGGCGCCGGGCCACGCCTTGGCGACCCGGGCGGCCAGTACGAAGTCCTTGCGCAGCGGGTGTCCCTCGAAGCCCTCGGGCAGCAGCAGCGGCACCAGGCCGGGGTGGTCCTCGAAGACCACGCCGAACATCTCGAAGGTCTCGCGCTCGTGCCAGTCGGCGCCCCGGAACACCCCGACCGCGCTGGGCAGGCGGGGGTCGGCGCGCGGCACCCGGGTGCGGGGCAGCAGGTGGGCGTGGGTCACGGGGTCGTAGATGTGGGCGACCACCGAGAAGGCGTCGGGCGGCTCGTCCACGGCGGTCAGCCAGTCGAAGAACACGTAACCCCGGGTGCGGGCGAACCCCAGCAGGTCGGTCCAGTCGCCGGGCGGGACGTCGGCCGTGGTCTCGCCGAAGGACTCCGACACCTGGACGCGCTCGCCGTACCGGGCGAGGAGGGCGTCCCGCACGGGGGTCGCGGCCCGGTCGAGGGAATCGCCCCGTACGGAGGTCGCGGCCCGGTCGGGGGAGTCGCCGGGTTCCCGGCGAGCGGGTCCAGGGCGCGCGGGCGGCTCGGGGGTCGACGGCCCGGCTCCGGCCTCCGGGCGCGCGGGCGGCTCGGGGGTCGACGGCTCAGACATACCGGTCACCCAGATTCTCGGCGGCGATCTTCTCCTGGAGCATCATGATCCCGTGCAGCAGCGCCTCGGGCCGGGGCGGGCAGCCCGGGACGTAGACGTCCACCGGGATGATCTGGTCGACGCCCTTGGTGACGCAGTAGGAGTCCCAGTAGGGTCCGCCCGAGTTGGAGCACGCCCCGAAGGAGATCACGTACTTCGGGTCGGGCATCTGCTCGTACAGCCGCTTGACCGCCGGCGCCATCTTGTCGGTCACCGTGCCGGAGACGATCATCAGGTCGGCCTGGCGGGGGCCGTTGGCGAACGGGATGACCCCGAACCTGATGAAGTCGTGCCTGCTCATCGAGGTCGCGATGAACTCGATGGCACAGCAGGCCAGACCGAAGTTGAACGCCCACAGCGAGTAGCGCCGGCCCCAGTTGAGGACGAAGCGCATGGGTTTGGGAGCCAGCCGGGAGACCGGCCCCACGGTGGGCATCGGGAGATCAGCCATGTGATGCATTCTCCCTTCCGTGCCGGGCGGCCGGCGACCGGCCGTCAGGCCCAGGTGAGCACACGCTTACGCCAGGCGTACAGGATGCCGAGCGCGATGAACCCCAGGAAGACGAACATCTCCACCAGCGTCGTCGTTCCGAACCCGGGGGCGGCGAAGACCGTCGCCCAGGGGAAGAGGAAGACCGCGTCCACCGCGAAGATCACGTAGAGGTAGACGAAGACGTAGTAGCGGACCTGGGACTGCGCCCAGCCCTCGCCCACCGGGTCGACGCCGCACTCGTAGGTCGCCAGTTTCTCGGGGGTCGGCCGGGCGGGCCTGAGCATCCGGTTGACGGACAACGCCCCGGCGACGATCAGCACCCCGGCCACGAGCAGGGCGAGGACCACGGCGTAGGAGCCGAGATACCCGAGAGACCCGAGAGATACGGTCACGGTCTCCCCTCCCCTTTCCTCGTCGGCGCGCCCGGCGCGGACCCTGCCGCACGTACCGCTCCACCGGCCCCGGACGCTCGCGCCGGGCCCTCCCGTACGCGCTCCTCCACCGGCTCGGGAGCCCGCGGCGGTCCCGCACGCACGCCCTTCCGACCAGCTATATCAGCATCCGCGGCGCCGGTCACCCCGTGGCGGGCCGAAACCCCGGCGCGGCCAAAACCTCTCCGCTGTTACCCCAAAGAAGGGCAAATAGGTATTTATCGCCCCTAGCCTGGCACGCATGCCCAGTCTCCGACTCACCGGAGGAATTGCACTGGTCGTCGCTTCCGTGGCGGGTTGCGGCGCGGTCACCTCCCCCGCTGCCGAGGGCCCCCTTCCCTCGGAGCCCACGATGATCGACTACGTCTCCCCCGCCCGGGTGCGGGGGCTCGACGTCCGCACCGTCTCCCGGCGCGACCCCGGCGGGCCGGAGATGCACGCCGCCTACCCCGCGGTCGCGGACGCCCCCCGCCTCACCGAGGAGCTCCGGCGTACGGTGACCGAACGGCTCGGCCTGTTCGACCGGAGCGTGCGGGCGAGCCGCAAGGGCACCGCGGGGCAGCCGCCCCGCGGCGAGTTCAACGTGGGCTGGCAGTTCGCCGCCGCCTCCGGCGAGGTGCTCGGCGTACGGCTGCGCACCGGCGAGTCCGCCGGCGGCGGCTGGACGGAGTCCCGCACCACCCTCTGGTACGACCGGGTGGACAAGCGCGCCATGGGCTCCGCCGCCCTCCTGCGGGACCGTGCGGCCCTGACCGAGCTGGCCCGGCTCGCCAGGCGGAGCCTGCTGGCCCGGGGAGCGGCGGCGAATCCGCAGGCGGTCACCCCGGATCCGAAGATCTTCGACTCCATCGCCTTCAACATGCACGGCGACCTCGTCGTGGAGTTCGACGACTCGCAGGTCGGCCCGGCCTTCCTCGGCAGGGTCGCGGTGTACGTACCGGCCGGGACCGCCGGGCCCATGTTGTCGCCGACCGGGCTGCGGGCGCAGCGGGCGGCCGTCGAGGAGGCGCAGAGCCGGGCCGCGCCGCCGCCGGTCTCCGCCCTGAAGGAGGCGAACGACGGCCGGCCGGACGCGGTGAGCTCGGGCGGCGGCGTCGACTGCGCGAGGACCAAATGCATCGCGCTGACCTACGACGACGGCCCCGGCGCCGGCACCGCCGGGGTGCTGGACGCCCTGGCCGCGCAGGGCGCGAGGGCCACCTTCTTCTGCGTCGGCTCCAGCGCGGTGGCCCGCCCCGACCTGCTCCGGCGCATGACGGCCGAGGGGCACCTGGTCGCCGGTCACACCTGGTCGCACCGCGACCTGACCACCTTGTCCCGGAACATGATCACCGACCAGCTCGTCCGGGGACGGGACGCGGTCGCCCAGGCCTCCGGGCAGGTCCCCACGCTGGTGCGCCCGCCGTACGGCAAGGTCGGCGACCAGGTCACCGCCGTCGCACGCGAGCTGGGCATGCCGGTGGTCCGGTGGAGCGTCGACACCGGCGACCTCAAGGACCCCGCCCCCGCGGACGTCGCCGCGCGGGCCGTCGCGGGGGCCGCGCGCGGCGCGATCATCCTCATGCACGACACGGGCGGGTCGACCGCCGAGGCCACGGCCGAGGTCCTGCGGCGTCTCAGGGCCGAGGGTTACACCTTCGTCACCGTCCCCGAGCTGTACGGCTCGCACGGGATGCGGCCGGGCGCGGTCCACGACTCCGCCGAGTCCGGCGACCGCGCCCGGGCCCTCGCCAGGCAGACGATGCTCTGACCGGCGGCTCCGTCCGGCGGCCCTCCGCCCGGCGGGCGCGCCACCGCCGTACGGCCGGCACAGCGGCCGCCGGGACCGCCCCGGCCGGCGGGCGACGCCGTGACCTGGGGCCCCCGGGAGATGGCCACGGGGAAGAAAGTCCGACTCGAGGCGGGACATATAGTTGAGGATCGTGACCACAACCGTCCTCTTCGGCCGCCTGCACGTCGACCTGTGCCGGATCACCGCCGGGCTGTGTCGGGGTCGCTCGCGGTCGTGACCGTCCCCCAGGCCCTTCACGACCCCCTCCGAAGCCCGACTCCGCGACCCGCAGAGGACGTGTGACGCGAGCACGCGTCTTTCCGCCGTGCGGGACGCGGAACACCCGAAGCGTGACCCCGAGGGATCTAGCATGGAAAGAAGAACGTGCCACCAGCGACGGCGCCCCACCGCGTCGAGGAGGACTGAGCTGTGACCAAGCAGGTTCAGCAACTCGACCGCGTGATCATACGCTTCGCCGGAGACTCCGGCGACGGCATGCAGCTCACCGGTGATCGCTTCACGGCCGGGACCGCGGAGTTCGGCAACGACCTGTCGACCCTGCCCAACTTCCCCGCCGAGATCCGCGCCCCCGCAGGGACCCTGCCGGGCGTGTCGAGTTTCCAGCTTCACTTCGCCGACCACGACATCCTCACCCCCGGCGACGCGCCGAACGTCCTGGTCGCGATGAACCCCGCGGCACTGAAGGCCAACCTGCCCGACCTGCCGCGCGGCGGCGACATCATCGCCAACACCGACGAGTTCACCAAGCGCAACCTCCAGAAGGTCGGCTACACCGCCAGCCCGCTGGAGGACGACTCGCTGGCCGAGTGGCGGGTGCACGCGGTGCCGCTGACGTCCCTGACGGTCAAGGCCCTGGAGGGCTTCGACCTGTCCAAGAAGGACGCCGAGCGTTCCAAGAACATGTTCGCCCTGGGCCTGCTGAGCTGGCTGTACCACCGGCCGACCGAGGCGACGATCCAGTTCCTGGAGACCAAGTTCGCCAAGAAGCCCGACATCGCCAAGGCCAACATCGCGGCCTTCCAGGCGGGCTGGAACTACGGAGAGACCACCGAGTCGTTCTCGGTGTCCTACGAGGTCAAGCCGGCCAAGCTGGCCCCGGGCGTCTACCGCAACATCTCCGGCAACCAGGCCCTGGCCTACGGCCTGATCGCCGCCTCGGTGCAGGCGAGGCTGCCGCTGTTCCTCGGCTCGTACCCGATCACGCCGGCCAGCGACATCCTGCACGAGCTGTCGAAGCACAAGCGGTTCGGCATCCGCACCTTCCAGGCCGAGGACGAGATCGCCGGCGTCGGCGCCGCGCTCGGGGCGGCGTTCGGCGGCGCCCTGGGCGTGACCACCACCTCCGGGCCCGGCGTGGCGCTGAAGGCCGAGACCGTCGGCCTGGCGGTGACCACGGAGCTGCCGCTGATCGTGGTCGACGTGCAGCGGGCCGGCCCGTCCACCGGCATGCCGACCAAGACCGAGCAGACCGACCTGCTGATGGCGATGTACGGCCGCAACGGCGAGTCGCCGGTGCCGATCGTGGCGCCGGCCACCCCGTCCGACTGCTTCGACGCGGCCGTCGAGGCCGCCCGGATCGCGGTGAAGTACCGCACCCCGGTCATGCTGCTGTCGGACGGTTACCTCGCCAACGGCTCCGAGCCGTGGAAGGTGCCGAGCGCGGCGGAGCTGCCCGACATCTCCGTCGACTTCGCCACCGCGCCGAACGGCGAGGACGGCACGACGTTCCTGCCCTTCGCCCGTGACCCGGAGACCCTGGCCCGCCCGTGGGCGATCCCGGGCACCGCGGGGCTGGAGCACCGGATCGGCGGCATCGAGAAGGCCGACGGCACCGGCAACATCTCCTACGACCCGAACAACCACGACAAGATGGTCCGGCTGCGCCAGGCCAAGATCGACGGCATCGCCGCCGACATCCCGCCGCTGGAGGTCGACGACCCCGACGGTGACGCCCGGGTCCTGGTGCTGGGCTGGGGCTCCACCTACGGCCCGATCGCCGCGGCGGTGCGGCGGATCAGGAGGGCCGGCGGCAAGGTCGCCCAGGCCCACCTGCGCCACCTCAACCCGCTGCCCGCCAACACCGGCGAGGTGCTGCGCGCCTATGACAGGGTGCTGCTGCCGGAGATCAACCTCGGCCAGCTGGCGCTGCTGCTGCGCGCCCGCTTCCTGGTCGACATCATCAGCTACAACCGCGTGCGCGGACTCCCGTTCAAGGCCGAGGAGCTGGCGAGCGTGATCCAGGATGTGATCGACAGTGAGTGACCTCATCACCAACGGCAGGGGCCTGTCCCTCGTCCCCAAGTCCGACGTGGCGCAGGGCATGAAGGACTTCAAATCCGACCAGGAGGTCCGCTGGTGCCCCGGCTGCGGCGACTACGCCATCCTCGCCGCGGTCCAGTCCTTCGTGCCGGAGCTGGGCCTCAAGCGCGAGAACATGGTGTTCGTCTCGGGCATCGGCTGCTCGTCGCGGTTCCCGTACTACATGAACACCTACGGGTTCCACTCGATCCACGGCCGCGCCCCGGCGATCGCCACCGGTCTGGCCGCCTCCCGCCCGGACCTCAGCGTGTGGGTGATCACCGGTGACGGCGACTCGCTGTCCATCGGCGGCAACCACCTGATCCACGCGCTGCGCCGCAACGTCAACCTCAACATCCTGCTGTTCAACAACCGGATCTACGGGCTGACCAAGGGCCAGTACTCCCCGACCTCCGAGGTCGGCAAGGTCACCAAGTCCACGCCGATGGGGTCGCTGGACAAGCCGTTCAACCCGGTGTCGCTGGCGCTCGGCGCGGAGGCGTCGTTCGTGGCCCGCACCCTCGACTCCGACCGCAAGCACCTGCAGTCGGTGCTGCGCCAGGCCGCCGAGCACCGCGGCACCTCCCTGGTGGAGATCTACCAGAACTGCAACATCTTCAACGACGGCGCCTTCGAGCAGCTCAAGGACCCGGCGCAGCGCGACGACATCACGCTGCGGCTGGAGCACGGGCAGCCGATCGTCTCGGCCACCAAGGCGGTCCGCCGTTCGGCCGACGGCGGCATCGAGGTCGTCGCCCGCTCGGAGGTGCGCGAGGAGGAGATCCTCGTGCACGACGCCCACCGCGCCGACCCCTCGCTGGCCTTCGCGCTGTCGCGGCTGGACGAGCCGGCGTTCGAGCACGTGCCGGTCGGCGTGTTCCGCAGCGTCGACCGCCCGAGCTACGACGAGCTGATGAGCTCGCAACTGGAGGAGGCCACCGCCCAGGGCGGCCCCGGCGATCTGGATGAGCTGCTGCTCGCCGGGGACACCTGGCGCATCGGCTGACCGCGTCCGGCGCGGAGGAGCCGCCGAGGGCGGCTCCGGAGCCCGGGGCCGGCGGAAGGCCGGCGGAAGAAGGCACAACCACGGGGCCGCTCCCATGCGGGGGCGGCCCCGTGGCTTTTCTCATTGAAGAAACAGGGAGAACTTCCCGATACATCAGTTACCCGGTACATCGCCGGGTCCGTTGCGGTATGAAACGCGTGTGCCCCTCCGAGGCCCGGCCGGAGCGTCCGGCGGCGCCGTCATCGACCCCTGGGAGACACCCATGCCGACCGTCCCGGAATCCGAACGGCCGAGCGCGCCCGGGTATGAGGGCCCCGGCGGTTCCACGGACTCCGGGGGCCTCCCGGGCTCCGAGCACCCCGGCGGCTCCGGGGGCTCCCCGGGCTCCGGAGGCTTCACGGGTTCCGGGGATTTCACGGGCTCCGGTGCCTTCGCGGGCTCCGAAGGTCCGGGAGGCTCCGGGTCCTCCGGGTCCTCCGGCTGGCACGATCGCCGCGTGCTGGTGACGGGCGCCACCGGGTTCATCGGGACCCGCCTGGTGGAACGCCTGGCCGCCCTCGGCGCGCAGGTGCACGCGGTCAGCCGCAGACCCGGCCGGACGGCCGGGCACGGCCGGACCTGGCACGTCGCCGACGTCGGCGACACCGAGGAGGCCGGGGCGCTGGTCCGCTCCGTCCGGCCCGACGTCGTCTTCCACCTCGCCAGCGAGGTCGCCGGAGCCCGCGACCCCCGGCTCGTCCCGACGATGCTCCGCTCCAACCTGGCGAGCGTGGTCAACCTGCTGACCGCGGTCGCCGAGGACCCCGGGGCGCGGGTGGTGCTGGCCGGGTCGGTGGAGGAGCTCCGCCCGGACGAGGGCGACGCCGTGCCGTCCTCCCCCTACGCGGCCGCGAAGTCGGCCGCGCGCGGCTACGCCCTGATGTTCCACCGCCTGTGGGACGTCCCCGTGACGAACCTGCGCGTCGCGATGGTCTACGGCCAGGGCGAGCGGAACCTCGCCCGGCTGGTGCCGTACATGGCGTTGTCGCTGTTGCGGGGGCGGGAGCCGGCCCTGAGCAGCGGCAAGCGCGAGATCGACTGGATCCACGTGGACGACGTCGTCGAGGCGTTCATGGCCGCCGCCGCGACCCCGGAGGCGGCCGGCCGGAGCCTGGACGTCGGCTCGGGCACGAGGACGACCATCCGCGACACCGCCGAACTGCTGGTCCGGATCACCGGCGGCGTGGCGCGTCCCCGCTACGGCGCGCTCCCCGACCGGCCGCTGGACGGCGCCCGGATCGCCGACATCGGCCCCACCGCCGACGTGCTCGGCTGGCGGCCCGTCATCGGGCTGGAGGACGGCCTGCGCCGTACCGTCGCCTGGTACGCCGACCGGTTGCGGGCCGGCGAGTTCCAGGACACGCCGGGTCCGTCCTGATCCACCGGCTCCTTCCGGGGCCCACCCGGCCCGTCCGGCGGCCGGTGCCGTCCGGCGGTCGGCGCCACGCGACAGCAGACGTCCTGCGACGCCCGGTGCCGCGCAGCGTCCGAGGTCGCCCGGTCCGCCTCGGCCGCGTCGGCCCGGTGCCCGGCCAGTCCCGCGTCCGCCGCCTGTAACGGGGGACGCGGGCGGCCCCGATAACCCGGACGGAGCCGGAAGACCGCACGCCGCCCCGCCGTCCGGTGTGGCCGGGGACCCCGGCCGGAGAAGGGGACGCTGGTGGAGTCGGTCGTCAACCTCACGGTCCACGGCGTCGGCCCGGCCGTCCGCCCGCTCGACGAGGGCGAGGACGAGACCTGGGTGGATGTGGAACGGTTCGAGCGGGTGCTCGACGCCGTGGCGGGCCGCTCCGACGTCCGCATCACCTTCGACGACGGCAACGCCTCCGACGTGGAGATCGCCCTCCCCCGGTTGCTCGAACGCGGCCTGACCGCGGAGTTCTTCGTGCTGGCCGGGCTCCTGGGCGAACCGGGCAGGCTGGACGCCGACGGGGTCCGCGAGCTCGCCGCGGCGGGCATGCGGATCGGCTCGCACGGCTGGGCCCACCGCGACTGGCGGCGGCTGGACGCCGGCCGGGCGCGGGAGGAGATCGACGGCGCGAACCGCCTGCTCGGTGAGCTGGTGGGCGGGCCGGTGACGAGGGTGGCCATCCCGTTCGGGTCCTACGACCGCCGGGTGCTCGGCATGCTGAGACGGGCCGGGGTGACCCGCGCCTACACCAGCGACGGGGGGCGGGCCCGCCCGGGTTCCTGGCTCCAGGCGCGCAACAGCCTGCGGCACGACATCGACCCGGGCTGGGCGTCCCGTGTCGTGGACGGCACCCCGCCGCTGCCGCTGCGCGCCCGCAGGGCGGTCGCCCGGGTGGTCAAGCGGGTCCGCGGCTGACCGGCTTCCGGCGGCACCGGTCACACCGATCACACCGGCCGCGCGGAGCCTCGCCACGCCCCCGGCGTCCGGCGGCGCCGGCCGCGCAGAACCTCACCACGACCCCCGGCGTCCGGCGGCACCGGTCCCACGGAGCCTCATCACGACCCCGGCGTCCTCCGGGATCCCACGGGCGGGCCCCAGCGCCTTTTTGGAACGCGGTAACGGCGTCCCGCTGCGGCGCGATGAGCCGTACATGACGTCTGGTGCCCCCAGGATCGCCGTGGTGGTCGTCACCTACAACAGCGCGGAGGTCCTCCCGGGCTGTCTGCGCTCCCTCGCCGAGGGTGCGCGCGGGACGAACCTCGTGCGCGTCGTCGTGGCCGACAACGCCTCCCGGGACGACTCGCTGCGGATCGCCGGGGAGGCGACGGACCTGCCGATCCGGACCGTCCAGCTCGGTCGCAACGCCGGGTACGCCGCGGCGGTCAACGCCGGGGTCGCGGAACTCGCGGAGCCCGCGGAGCCCGCGGAGCTCGACCTCGCCTCGCTCGACGCGGTGCTGGTGGTCAACCCCGACTGCCGGCTGCGGCCGGGCTCGCTGGCCCCCCTCGCCGAGGCCCTCCGGCGGCCCGGGTGCGGCATCGCCGTACCGCGGCTGGTGAACCCGGACGGCAGCCTGCAGCCCTCGCTGCGCCGTACCCCGACCGTACGGCGGGCGCTGGCCGAGGCGGTGATCGGCGGCGGCCTCGCGGGCCGGATCGGCACCCTGGGGGAGCTGGTCACCGACCCCGCGGAGTACGAGCGGGCCGGTCCGGCCGCGTGGGCGACGGGCGCGGCCATGCTCGTCTCCACCGACCTCATCCGGGAGATCGGCCCGTGGGACGAGTCGTTCCTCCTCTACAGCGAGGAGACCGAGTTCGCGCTGCGCGCCGCGGACCGCGGATGGACGCTGTGGTACGAGCCGTCGTCGGTGTTCGAGCACATCGGCGGCGACTCCGGCGTCAACCCCACCCTGGCCGCGCTGCTCACCGTCAACCGGGTGCGGCTGTTCCGGCGGCGCCGGGGCCCTGCCGCCGGGTCCCTCTTCTTCACCGTGGTCGTCCTCGGCGAGGCGGTCCGCGCGCTCGCCGGCCGCCGTACGGCGCGGGCGTCGGTCATGGCGCTGCTGCTGCCGTCACGCCGGCTCCGCAAGCTCGCCGACTGACCGGCGGCGGGAGACCACGATGACCATGCCCTCGGACGCGGCGCCGCCCGCGCGAACCGTCCAGGCCGCTCAGGCCGCTCAGGCCGTTCGGGCCGCTCAGGCCGTTCGGACTGTCCGGACGGTGGGCTTCGACGCGCTCACCGCCGAGGAGCTCGACGTCTGGCATTCGCTGCGGGCGGCCAACCCGCTGCTGGACAGCCCCTACTTCCACCCGGGCTTCACCGCCGCCGTGCACGCGAGCGGCTTCGAGGTGCGGGTCGCCGTCGGCCGGGACGGCGGCGGCGCGGTCCGCGCCCTGCTGCCCCACCACCGCGAGGGGTCGCTGGCCAGGCCCGTGGGCTGGCCGGGCGCCGACTTCCAGGGGCCGGTGCTCGCGGCCGGGTCGTCCTTCCCTCCTTCGGCCCTGCTCACCGGCGGGGTGCGCGGCTTCGCGTTCGACCACCTCGTGGAGAGCTGCCCGGACTTCGCCCCGTGGGTGGAGTCGCGGCGGGCGTCGCCGTACATCGACGTCACCGGGGGGCTGGAGGGGTATCTGAGCCGGGCCTCGCGCAGCGGCCGGGACAACATGGCGCAGGCCCGGCGCCGCGCGAGGCGGGCCGAGCGGGACCACGGCGCGGTGCGCTTCACCGCCGACGTGGCCGACCCGGAGATCCTCGGGCGGGTGGTGGCGCTGAAGCGGGCGCAGTACGCCGCCACCGGCGTCCGCGACCACTTCGCCGAGCCGGGCCGCCGCGAGCTGCTGGAGCGGCTGCTGCGGGTGCGGGACCCCTCGTTCGGCGGGATCCTGTCCGCGGTGCACGCGGGTCCGCACCTGATCGCCGCGCATTTCGGGATCCGCTCGGGAAACGTGCTGCACTGGTGGTTCCCCGTCTACGATCCGGCCTTCGCGGGCCTCGCCCCCGGGTGGATCCTGCTGCGTGAGATCGCCGCCGCCGCCCCGTCCCTCGGCATCACCCGCGTCGACCTCGGGCGGGGGGACGACGAGTACAAGCGGCGGGCCAAGACCGGTGAGACGACGGTGTGCCAGGGGCTGGTCACCCGGAGCGCGGCCCGGCGGGCGCTGCGGCGGGCGCGCGACTCGGCGGTGGCCGCGGCCAAGGCGTCTCCCCTGGGACCGGGGTTACAAAATATGACCCGAAAAATCCGCACATTAATGAGAAATTAATGCCATAAGAGCCAGAGCTTCCATTTTTCACTTCGTAACGCTCGCAGAAAATCACCTGATCAAAGAACGAGCAGTGCGGGGCGCGGAAAACGCCTCCCGCCCGCGGACGGCGGACGACCCCATGGAGGCGGTCCCCAGTGAGAATCAGCGTTTTCGGGCTCGGCTACGTCGGCTGCGTCTCCGCCGCCTGCCTCGCCTCCGCCGGGCATGAGGTGGTCGGCGTCGACGTCAACCCGTCGAAGGTCGACCTGGTCGCCCGCGGCCTGGCCCCGGTCGTCGAGGAGCGCATCGGCGAGCTGACCGCGGAGGCCGTGCGGAGCGGCGCGCTGCGGGCCACGGCCGACGTCGCGGAGGCGGTCGCCGCGACCGACGTCTCGCTGGTCTGCGTGGGCACGCCGTCCGCGCCGAACGGCAGCCTGTCCACCGCCTACCTGGAGCGGGTCGCCGAGCAGATCGGCCGCGCGCTGGCCGCCAAGGCACCCGCCGCCGGGACGCCCGCCACCCGAACGCCGGCGGCCGGGACCCCCGTGGACGGAGCCCGGCGGCACACCGTCGTCTTCCGCAGCACCATGCTCCCCGGCACCTGCGAGGACCTGCTGGTCCCGATCCTGGAGCGGGAGTCCGGCCTGGTCGCCGGGACCGGCTTCGGCGTGGCGGTCAATCCGGAGTTCCTCCGCGAGGGCACCAGCGTGCGCGACTTCTTCGACCCGCCCAAGACCGTCATCGGCGAACTCGACCGCGCGAGCGGCGACGTGGTCGCCGCGCTCTACGAGGGGCTGCCGGGCGAGGTGTTCCGGGTGCCGATCACGGTGGCCGAGATGACGAAGTACACCGACAACGCCTTCCACGGCCTGAAGATCAGTTTCGCGAACGAGATCGGCGCGATCTGCCAGGCGCTCGGGCTCGACTCCCACCGGGTGATGGACGTCTTCCTCGCCGACCGCAAGCTCAACATCAGCCCGGCCTACCTGCGGCCGGGCTTCGCCTTCGGCGGCTCTTGCCTGCCCAAGGACCTGCGGGGCCTGGTGTACGCGGCCCGGCGGGCCGACGTCTCGGTGCCGCTGCTGGCGCACGTCCTGCCGTCCAACGAGGACCACCTGCGCCGCGCCTTCGAGCTGGTCACCGCCGCGGGCGGCCGCCGGGTCGGGTTGTTCGGGCTGTCGTTCAAGCCGGGCACCGACGACCTGCGGGAGAGCCCCATGGTCGAGCTGGCCGAACGGCTCCTGGGCAAGGGCTACGACCTGCGCATCTACGACGCCAACGTCTCCCTGTCACGGCTGATGGGGGCCAACCGCGACTACATCGCCGGCAGGCTGCCGCACCTGGGCGACCTGCTGAGCGGCTCCGCGGACGAGGTGCTCGCGCACGCCGACGTCTGCGTCGTCGGCTGCAAGGACCCCGCCGTGCTGGACGCGCTGGCCGGAGCAGGAGACCGCGCGATCATCGACCTCGTCCGCCTCCCCGACGCCGCCGCGCGCCGGGCACACCCTGGATATGTGGGCCTTGGCTGGTAGGAAAGCACTCATCCTCGTCGAGAACCTCTCCGTGCCGTTCGACCGCCGGGTCTGGCAGGAGAGCACCGCGCTGCGCGACGCCGGCTGGGAGGTGCACGTCATCTGCCCGCGGGGCGCGAAACGGGACACCGAGCCGTACGCCGAGGTGGAGGGGGTGCGCATCCACCGCTACCCGCTGCGGGCCGCGACCGGCGGCCCGCTCGGCTACCTGCGGGAGTACGGCACGGCTCTGTGGCACACCTTCCGGCTGGCCCGGCGGGTCGGGCCTGTGCACGTCGTGCACGCCTGCAACCCGCCCGACCTGCTGTTCCTGGTGGCGCTGGCGATGCGGCGGCGCGGCGCCCGGTTCGTCTTCGACCAGCACGACCTGGTGCCCGAGCTGTATTTGTCGCGCTTCGGCCGCGGCGAGGACCTCCTCTACCGGGCCGTCCGCCTCCTGGAACGGCTCACCTACCGCGCGGCCGACGTGGTCATCGCGACCAACGAGAGCTACCGCGACGTCGCGATCCGGCGGGGCGGGAAACGGCCGGACCGGGTGTTCGTGGTGCGCAGCGCCCCGGTGGTCGAGCGGTTCCACGAGGTGCCCGTCGAGGAGGGGCTCAGGCGGGGCAAACCGTACCTGCTGTGCTACCTCGGGGTGATGGGCCCGCAGGACGGGGTGGACTACGCGCTGCGGTCGCTGGCCCGGCTCCGCGACGAGCTGGGCCGTACGGACTGGCACGCGGTGTTCGTCGGCGCGGGCGACACCTTCGACGACATGGTGGCCCTCTCCCGCGAGCTGGGCCTGGCCGGCCAGGTGGAGTTCACCGGCCGGATCCCCGACGACGACCTGCTGCGCTACCTGTCCGCCGCCGACGTCTGCCTGGCGCCCGACCCGCTCAACCCGCTCAACGACGTGTCGACCATGAACAAGATCATGGAGTACATGGCGATGGCCCGCCCGGTCGTCTCCTTCGACCTGCGGGAGGCGAGGGTGTCGGCCGGGGACGCCGCGCTGTACGCGCCGGCCAATGACGAGTCGGCGTTCGCCAAGCTCGTCGCCCGCCTGCTCGACGACCCGGAGGAGCGGCGGCGGATGGGCGAGATCGGCCGGGCCCGGGTCGCCGGACCGCTGTCCTGGGAGCACTCCCGGGCGGCGCTGCTGGCCGCCTACGAGGCCGCCCGTCCCCGGCGCGCGGGGTCGTGACCTCACCCATGACGACGAAGGAGTGGTCATCGTGAGCGTGCTCGTCGAGACCGTCGTGTCCACCGAGGCCGCCCCCGTCGCGGAGGCCGTCGCCGACGCGGCGGCGGCGGTGACGGGCGCCCTGCTGGGCGGGTTCGGGCGGGCCCACCGGTGGCTCCGCCGCGCCGCGGGGCGGCTGCTCTTCGAACGCCGGTACGGCGTGCGGACCGCCGAGGTCGTGAGCCTGGAGGACTTCGGGCTGGCCCGCGACGACCGGGTCTACTACTCGGCGGCGAACTGGCGGACGCTGCGCCGGGCGCTGCCCGGGGACGAGGTCGGCGAGCGCGACGTGTTCGTCGACCTGGGGTCCGGCATGGGCCGCATGGTGCTGGAGGCCGCCTCCCGGTACCGGTTCGGGAAGGTGATCGGCGTCGAGCTGTCGGAGCAGCTCAACGACATCGCCCGGCGGAACCTCTCGAGCACCCGTCTGCGCCTGCGCTGCCGGGACGTCGAGCTGGTCCGGTCGGACGTGCTCGACTACCGGATCCCCGACGACGTCAGCGTGGTGTTCCTCAACAACCCCTTCCGGGGGGAGACCTTCGAGACCGTGATCGAGCGGCTGCTCGCGAGCGTGGACCGCAGCCCGCGCCGGGTCACGGTGATCTACTTCAACCCCACGGAGGAGGAGTTCCTCCTGGGCACCGGCCGTTTCCGCCCTCTGCGCACGGTGACGCACGGGCGCGGGACCCGGCAGGAGGGCCCGTTCGGCCTGACCCGGGTCTACTCGATCACCGAGAGGCCCGATGCCCCCTACGCCTGAGCCCGCCGAGGCGGGCCCGCGGAGCCCGGTCCGCCCGGCGACGGCGGCCGCCGTACGGCACGGCACGGCACGCGGAACCGGGGCGGTCGCCGCGCGGCGTGGCGCGGTGCGCGGGTCAGCGGACCGGGCGGGCGCGGCTGCCGCCGTCCGTGCCCCACTGGACCCGGCCGTCGCGGCGGGCGCGCACCCGGGTCAGCACCCGGTCCGCGAGCAGGACGGCGAGGTAGCAGGCCGCGTCGAGCGGGCTCACCCGGCGCCCCCGCACCAGGGCGGCCAGCGAGCCGAGCCGCAGGCGTCCCTCGGCCGCGGACCGGCCCAGCCCGGCGAGCTGCCGGTTGCCGAGCCGTACCCGTACCCGCCGCCTGAGGTGCGCCGCGACGGTCGGGGCGGGCCGGACGACGGTCCGGGCCTCGGGCACGGTCACCCGCTCGTGCGGGGCGAAGCTCCCGTGCACCCAGCCGTCGTCGGAGATCACGTCCGGCATGGGGAAGACCCTGGCGTGCCCCCGCTCGGTGAGGAGGTAGGCCCCGGCCCCGGCCAGCCCGCGCAGCGGCGCGATGAGCCGGTCGTGCACCCGGTGCACGCGCCGGGCGACCGGGCCGGTCCCGGTGAGGTCCCAGTCGGGCACCGGGGCGCAGGCGAGCACCCCCGGCCGGGCCGCGGCCGCGACGAGCGCGCGCACCGCCGCGGCGTCCAGCTCGACGTCGGCGTCCAGGTAGAGACGGGGGAACGTACGGCAGGCCGCGTCGCCGAGCCGCAGCGCGTGGGCCTTGCCCGGGACCGGCGTCTCCAGGACCCGCACGCCCGGCCGCCGGGCGGCTTCCGCCGTACGGTCGGAGCAGGCGTTGGCCACCACCACGACGTCGAACTCACCGGGCGCCGAACCGTCGAGCAGCCGGGCGAGGCCGCCCGCGATGACGGCCTCCTCGTCGTGCGCCGGGACCACGATACTGACCACCGGGGCCTCCGGACCGCGCGCCGGGGCGTCCGGGCCGTGCGAAGCGTGCGCCGGAACGGCCGGATCGCGCGAAGCGTGTGCCGAGGGGTCCGGACCGTGCGGACCGTGCGCCGGGGCGTCCGCCGTACCCGGCGCAGGATCGTTCACCTGGTCGCTCACCGGAACGCCTCCCGACCGACCGTGAAACCGCGAAAGGGGATGACGCCTTGAGAGTAGAGCGAACCGCCATCGACGGGGTGCTGTTGTTCGTACCGACGCCGCACCGTGACGACCGGGGTCTGTTCACCCGGACCTTCGACACGGTCGTCGCCGAGCGGGCCGGGCTCGACCCCGCCGCGTTCGTCCAGGACAGCCAGTCGCGCTCACGCCGGGGCACGATCCGCGGCATGCACGGCCGTTCCGGCCGGGGCGAGGCCAAGCTGGTGCGCTGCGCGCGCGGGGCCGTGCACGACGTGCTGGTGGACGCCCGCCCGCACTCGCCCACCTTCGGCGAACGGATCTCGGTGCTGCTCGACGACGAGAGCTTCGTGACCCTCTACGTGCCGCCGGGGCTGCTGCACGGGTTCCAGGCGCTGACCGGGCAGACCGACGTGTGCTACCGCATCGACCGCGAGCACGACCCGGCCGAGGACCTGTCGGTCCGCTACGACGACCCGGCGCTGGGGATCGACTGGCCGCTTCCGGTCTCCGCGATCAGTGACCGGGATCTTTCCGCGGGATCGTGGGAACGACTCCGGGACCGGCTCGGAACCCCGGAAGCGACGAGGTGAACGACGCGATGCGATGGGGCAGGCTGCTCGCCGCCGTCCCGGTGGCCGCCGTGACGCTGCTGGCCGGATGCGGCGCCCCCGCGCAGGCTCCTCCGGCGAGGAGCGGCCCCACCCCCGGGCCGGCCGTGTCCACCACCGGCCCCGCTCCCGGGGCCGCCGGCCGCTGCCCCGGATATCCGACGCCGGCGTGCACGGGCGTGCCGCCCGGTGTGAAGCTGCGGACCCTGGCCCTGAACGAGGACGGCGCCGCCTACCGCGTCACCAAGTCCGGCACCGTCCTCGACGGCGTGCACATCCCCGGCGTGCTGCTCGTCCACGCCGACGACGTCACCGTCAGGAACAGCCGGATCGACGGATACGTCGTCAACGCCGACGGTGACAAGACCTTCCGGTTCACGATCGCCGACTCC
>NZ_JBVJKQ010000024.1:2461-82377 GCF_055585205.1 Streptosporangium sp. NPDC053982 | reverse complement strand
GGGCCCGCGCCGGCGCCGGCGCCGGGGGGGGGGGGGGGCCCCGGCGGGGGGGGCCCCCCCCCCCCCCCCCCCCGGGGGGCCGGGGGGGGGGCCCCCCGCGGGGGGGGGCCCCCGGCACGGGGGGCCTCTCCGACGGGCCTCCGCCGTGGCGGGGGCCCGCGGCGCGGCGTCTAGTCGTCGAGCTTGACGGCGGCCAGGACGCCGTCGCCGAGGGGGATCATCAGCGGGCGCAGCCGTTCGTCGGACTGCACGAGCTTGCCCAGCTCCCGTATGGCGACGGTGTCCGGGTCGCGCTGCGTCCGGTCGGCGACCCGGTGGCCCAAGAGGGCGTCGCCGAACACCACGATGCCGCCGCGGCGCAGCAGGCGCAGCGCCTCGGCCAGGTAGTCGGCGTACTCCTGCCGGGAGCCGTCGCAGAAGACCAGGTCGTAGCCGCCGTCCGACAGGCGGGGCAGCACGTCCAGCGCCCGGCCGGTGATCAGCCGGACCCGGCCCCCGGAGAAGCCCGCCTGGGCGAAGACCTCCCGTGCCAGCCGCTGGTGCTCCGGCTCCACGTCCACGCTGGTCAGCGTGCCGTCCTGGCGCATGCCGCGCAGCAACCACAGGCCGGACGCCCCGCAGCCGGTGCCGATCTCCACGACGGCGCGGGCGTTGATGGCCGTGGCCAGGAAGCAGAGGGCGGCGCCGCCGCCGGGCGGGACGGCAGGCGCTCCCACCTCCGCGCCGCGCTGCCGCGCGGTGCGCAGAATCTCGTCCTCCGTGTGGAACCCGTCGGCATAGGCCAGAGTGGCCTCCAACGGACGTGTCGGCGACTCTGCCATCGGCCTCTCCTCCCGCTTTCTCCGTACACAGTCAGGCAGTGGGGCCCATAGTCCATATAGGCACTGGGTCGCAGCCTAAGGGAGCCGGGCCGGATCGGGAACTCATGTCGCCCCCGGTGCGTTGCACGGTTTAAGCGGCCTTTGCCGGTCCTCAGGACAGGCAGTGCACATGAAGGGGCGAAACCAGGCACTATGGCGATAGCGGTGGTCCCGGAGAGAGGAGTGCCGGTGGAGGATCCCAACCACCAGGCAGAAGCTCCCGTGTCCGAATGGACACCTCCCACGTGGGAGGAGGTGGTCCGCAATCACTCCGCCCGCGTCTACCGGCTGGCGTACCGGCTGACCGGGAACGTCCACGACGCGGAGGACCTGACCCAGGAGGTCTTCGTCCGGGTCTTCCGGTCCCTGTCGAACTACACGCCCGGCACCTTCGAGGGCTGGCTGCACCGCATCACCACCAACCTGTTCCTCGACATGGCGCGCCGCAGGCAGCGCATCAGGTTCGAGGGTCTCGCCGACGACGCCGCCGAGCGGTTGCGCGGGCGTGAGCCGTCGCCGGCGCAGGCGTACGACGACACCCACCTGGAGCCCGACATCCAGGCGGCGCTCGACGCGCTCGCGCCGGAGTTCCGCGCGGCCGTCGTCCTCTGCGACATCGAGGGGCTCTCCTACGAGGAGATCGCCGCGACGCTGGGGGTGAAGCTCGGCACCGTCCGCAGCCGCATCCACCGCGGCCGGTCACAGCTGCGTGACGCGCTGGAACACCGCGCGCCCAGGGGTGACCAGCTCCCCCCGACCATCACCCGCGGGGAGGAGTTCGCATGACCGGTCCCAGTCGTGACGGGCATCACCTCTGGCCGCTTGGCAAGGAGTGCGCATGAGTCATCTTGGAGAACGCGTTTCGGCGCTGGTCGACGGTGAGCTGAACCACCACGAGCGCGACCGCGCCCTGTCGCACCTCGCCTTCTGCGCCGCCTGCCGGGCCGAGGTCGACGCCGTGCGGGCGATCAAGACCCGGTTGCGGTCCCTGGACGGTCCCGCCGTGCCCGCCGACCTGTCCGTGTCGCTGCTGAGGATGGCCGAGCCCGGCGGCCCGCTGCCGCCGCGCGAGCGGCCCTTTCCCTCCGGGCGGACCTTCGGCGGCGCGCCGATCCCGAGCATGCACAGCGTGGCCCCGCCGGACAACCGGCCGCGCAGCCGCGGTCCGGGAGTCCGCCGATCCAGGAGGTTCGGCTACGTCGCGGTGGGCGTCGCCTCCGCCGCGGTGGCGATCGGCACGATGTTCGCCGTGAACGGCTCCGCCCCGGCCACGCACGCGCCGCCGGCCGACATGTTCGCCAACCACCACCGGCAGGCCACGCCCTCGGGTACGGTGACGCCGACCCCGTCGCCCATCCCCTGACCTCCAACGGGCCGGATCCGTCCGCGCCCCGTGACGACGCGCCGCCCGGGCCGCCCGGCGGCGCGTCGCCGCGTTCCGGGCCGCGTCCTCCGTGTCCGGAACGCCCCGTGACGTCCCCCGCGCCGCGGTGTCCCGGGGGCGCGTCGCCGGGTTCGAGGGCGCGTCGCCGCGTCAGGGACCGCGTCTCACGGAGGCGCGTCGAATTCCATCCCCTTTGCCGGATTTGATGGGAAAAGCTCCATGGCTGGCATGTAGGGCGACGCAACGGGCATACGATCTGGATCCGGGACTCAGTCGAGCAGGAGACGATCTGGGCGAGTGGAGGTCATGTCTACACCGTCCGCGCGGGCGTTCCGGCCGGCATGGCCGACATCGCAGCGGTGGCGCCGTACGGGCCCGGACCGGGGCGCCGCACCACCCGGGGGACGCGAGCCGTCCGCCGTTCTGCTCCGATCCCTTCGGGAAGGCACGTTTTACATCTCTCGTATGCCGCTCAGGGGAGGATTGCCGGATCGTTCCGGTGAGCGGCCTCGTGCGAGGCAAGGAGTGGTGAATATTCGATGACCGACGAGACCCGTCCCCACGAGGCGAACGACGCCGAGGGGCGCACGCCGTCGGGCTTCGCCGACGACAGGGGGGCCGCCCCCGAACCCTCTCGTCCGGACTTCCTGCCCGCCGGAGAGGCGCCGCCGCCCGGCGGCGAGCCGCCACGCGGTGACGGCTGGAACCGGCTGGGAGACCCCGGTCAGCCCGGTCGGCCGGGCCGGTACGGCCCGCAGGACCCGTACGGGCAGCAGGATCCCGGCGAGCGTCCCGGGTCCGCCGAGGGGCCCGGGTGGCCGGAGACCGGCGAGTGGGCGGCCCGGCCCGGGGAGGGCGCTCAGGGCCCGGCCCGGCACCCGGGCCAGGATCCCGGCCGCGACCCCGGTCAGGACCCGGCCTGGAACCCCGCTCAGGATCCCGGCCGTGACTCCGGCCAGGATCCGGCGTGGAACCCTGCCCAGGATCCGGCACGGAACCCGGGACAGGGCTCCGGCCCCGGCGGCGGCTGGGGCGACCCGTCGGGCAGGATCCACCACGACACGGCGATCTTCACCACCCCGGTGGGCCCGCCTCCCCCGCCGGAGCACGCGTTCGGCATGGGTCCCGGCTGGGCCCCGCCCCCCGGTCCCCCGGTGGGCGGCGCGGCCCCCGGCGGCAGGCGCGGGCCGCGCACCGGCACCCTCGTCGTCCTGGCCGTGGTGATCGCGCTGCTCGCCTCGACGCTGGGCAGCCTCGGCACCTACCTCCTCACCCGGTCCTCGGCCTCCGGCACCGACCCGTCCTTCAGCCTGGGCAAGCCTCCGAACGGCTCCGCGGCCCGGCCGCCGGACTCGATCGCGGGCGTGGCCTCCCGGGTCCTGCCCAGCGTGGTCTCGCTGGCGGTCAGCGGCGGCTCGGGCGCGAACACCGGCTCGGGCTTCCTGATCAAGGGGGGCTACGTGGTGACCAACAACCACGTGGTCGCCGGGGCCGCCAACGGCGGTGAGATCCAGATCCAGTTCAGCAACCGCAAGTCCACCCCGGCCCGGATCGTCGGCCGCGACCCCGAGTCCGACCTCGCCGTGGTCAAGCCCGACGACACCTTCGGCGCCCCCCAGGCCACGCTCGGTAACTCCGACAACGTGGTCGTCGGAGACCCGGTCGTGGCCATCGGCTCCCCGCTCGGCCTGACCGGCACCGTCACCTCCGGCATCGTCAGCTCGCTCAACCGCACGGTGCAGGCGGGCGAGGAGAACAGCTCCGACACCACCTGGTTCAGCGCGATCCAGACCGACGCCGCGATCAACCCCGGCAACTCCGGCGGCCCGCTGGTCAACGGAAACGGCGAGGTCATCGGGGTCAACTCGGCGATCGCCACGCTCGGCAGGTCGCTCGGCGGCCAGAGCGGCAGCATCGGCCTCGGCTTCGCCATCCCGGTGAACCACGCGCGCCGGGTCGCCGAGGAACTGATCAGCACCGGCGTCGCCAAGAAGTCCCGGATCGGCGTCACCATCGACCAGACCTACCAGGGCGCGGGGGTCCGCATCGCGAGCGAGGCCGAGCGCGGCGCCCAGCCGGTCGAGCCGAACGGCCCCGCCGACAAGGCGGGCCTCAAGCCCGGCGACGTCATCCTGGAGGTCGACGGCACGGTGCTCCAGGACGGCAGCGAGCTGATCGCGGTGATCCGCAACAAGGCGCCCGGCGAGAAGGTGACGGTCAAGTATCAGCGCGGAGGCCAGGAGAAGACGGCCGTCGTGACCATCGGCGCCGCGACCGCACAGCCCTCGCCCACCCCCTCCTGAAGGGGGCACCGGCGGGTGCGGGCGCGGGCGCGGGGACATTAGTCTGGAAGCTCCCGGGGTGTGTGTGCCCCGGGAGCCGCCCGGCGTTGCCCGTTAGGAGATCACAGTGTTCGGACTCGGCTGGCCTGAGATCGTGGCGCTCGTGGTCATCGGCCTGCTCGTCTTCGGCCCGGAGAAGCTTCCGCAGGCCGCCGCCCAGGCCGGCCGCACGCTGCGCAACCTGCGGCAGATGGCCAACACCGCCAAGCAGGACCTCCGGACGGGGCTGGGCCCGGAGTTCGCCGACTTCGACCCGGCCGACCTGAACCCGAAGAACTTCGTCCGCAAGCACCTCACCGGTGAGCTGGAGGACGACTGGAACGGCGCGGCCGCGGCGGCCACCGCCACGGCCACGCCGGTCGCCGCCGGCTCCTACGACGCGCCGGCGGACGGCGAGCTGGGCTACGGCGAGGTCCCGCCGTACGACTCCGAGGCGACCTGACCCGGGAGGCCGGACGAGGGAGGACACCCTTGCCCGGCAGGCCGGGCAAGGGTGAATATGAGAAAAAAGAGGAGGGCCCCCGCCGAAGGGGCACCTCCTCTTCTCCGTCGTCCGGGCTTCTCCGCCGTCGCCGTTCGGGCCTCGCGCCGTCCCGGCCCGTCTCACCGGCCGGGGCCTCGCGCCGTCCCGGGACCCGGTCACGGCCGCCAGGTCAGCGGCCCCGGGTCGGGGAGATGCCGAGCTGCATGCCCCGCAGGCTGCCGGCCCGCTTGCCCAGGCCGTTCGCGATGCGGATCAGCTCGGCGGCGGCCGGGGCGTCGGGGTCGCTGAGCACCAGCGGTTTGCCCTCGTCGCCGCCCTCACGAAGCCGCATGTCGATCGGCACCTGGCCGAGCAGCGGCACGCGCGCGCCGAGGGTGCGGGTGAGCGCGTCGGCGACGGTCTGGCCGCCGCCCTCGCCGAACACCGCGATCCGCTCGTCGCAGTGCGGGCAGGGCAGCCACGACATGTTCTCGATGACGCCGGCGATCTGCTGGTGCGTCTGCACGGCGATGGACCCGGCGCGCTCGGCGACCTCGGCGGCGGCCTGCTGCGGGGTGGTGACCACGAGGATCTCCGCCGACGGCATCCGCTGCGCCACGGAGATGGCGATGTCACCGGTGCCCGGGGGAAGGTCCATCAGCAGCACGTCGAGGTCGCCCCAGTAGACGTCGGCCAGGAACTGGTGCAGCGCCCGGTCGAGCATCGGGCCGCGCCACACGACCGGGGTGTTGCCCTCGGGCTTGAACATGCCGACCGAGATGACCTTCATGTCGTGCGCCACCGGCGGCATGATCATGTCTTCGACCTTGGTGGGCCGCTCGGAGACGCCGAGCATACGCGGCACGCTGTGGCCGTAGATGTCGGCGTCCACGACGCCCACCTTGAGGCCGCTCGCGGCCATGGCGGCGGCGAGGTTGACGGTGACGGAGGACTTGCCGACGCCGCCCTTGCCCGAGGCGACCGCGAACACGCGGGTCAGCGAGCCGGGCTGGGCGAAGGGGATCTCCTTCTCGGGGCCCTTGGCGCCGCGCAGCTTGGTCTGCAGGGTCTTGCGCTGCTCGGGGCTCATGACGTCCATCTCCACCTGGACGCCGGTCACGCCGTCGATCCGGGAGACCGCGGCGGTGACGTCGCGGGTGATGGTGTCCTTCATGGGACAGCCCGACACCGTGAGGAAGATCCCGACACGCACCACCCCGTCGGGGGAGATGTCGACGCTTTTGACCATGTCGAGTTCGGTGATCGGCCGACGGATCTCGGGATCGTTGACGGTCGCGAGGGCGGCCGTCACCAGTTCCGGGGTAGGTGCCATCGAAGTGTCGGCAGCGGCCGTCGCGCGGGGCGACGGGGTGCCGTCCCTCCTTGTCTATGATCGTCCGGGCGGGTCGTGCGGGCGGGTGCCCGTGCGTCGCGACACCCAGCGGCTGGGCGAGGAGCCGCTCCCCGGAGGGAGCGGAGAGAAGTCACGGCCCATGGTATGAACCCGGGGTCGCCACGGGGAATTCCGGGATCCGGCGGCGGGCGCCGAATTCGGGGGATTCCCCTATGTAGATGCATGTGCAACGTTCTAAGGTTACCCCGTGACCGTGACGGCGGGCGAGCCGAGAGAGGCCACCGGCTCCGGGGGGTCCGGCGGCTCCGAAGGGACCGTGGGGACCGAGGGGTCCGTGAAGACCGAGGGGACCGAGGGGTCCGTGGGGCCCGGGGGAGCCGACCTCTGGCGCATGCTCCAGAGGGCGCAGGCGCGCATCACCCGGGCGCTGGAGGCCGAGCTGCTGCTGGGGCACGACCTGGCCCTGGCCTCCTACGACGTGCTGACCAGGCTGGCGGAGTCGCCGGACCGGCGGCTGCGGATGAACGACCTGGCCGATCGGGTGCTGCTGTCGCGCAGCGGCCTGACCCGGCTCGTCGACCGCCTCCAGCGCGACGGCCTGGTCGAGCGGGAGGCGTGTCCCGACGACGCCCGGGGCCTGTTCGCGGTCCTCACCGACGGCGGCGCCGTACGGCTGGCCGAGGCCACCCCCACCTACCTGCGCGCGGTCCGCACCCACCTGCTGGGCGCGCTCGACGACGGCGAGCTGCGCCGGTGCGCGGCCGCGCTCGCCAAGCTCGCCGGACCGCCGCCCGGCGAGGGGTGACGCGGCCGGGCGAGGCGGCCGGGAGGACGACGTGGCCGGGCGGGGGCCGAGGCGGCCGGTGAGGGACGGCGCGGCCGGGCGGGGTGTCACAACGCCGGTCCGTGCCGGACGCACCGCGTCAGGACTCCTGCAGCTCGTCCTGGAGCCGCTGGAACTCCGAGCGGATGTAGTCGCGGGTGGCCACCTCGCCCAGCGCCAGGCGCAGGCCGGCGATCTCCCGGGTGAGATACTCCACCTCCGCCTGGTTGCGCTCGGCGGCGGCCCGGTCGAGCTCGTTCTGGATGCGGTCCCGGTCGTCCTGCCGGTTCTGCGCGAGCAGGATCAGCGGCGCGGCGTAGGAGGCCTGGAGCGACAGCATCAGGGTCAGGAAGATGAACGGGTAGGGGTCGAAACGCCAGCCGTGCGGCCCGAGGACGTTCCACGCGAGCCACACCGTCACGAAGACGGTCATGTACACGAGGAACCGGGCGGTGCCGAGGAACCGGGCGAACCGCTCGGCCATCCGCCCGAACGTCTCCGGGTCGTACTGCGGACGCAGCCGCGGCCCCGTCTCCCTGGGCAGGTCGAGCCGGTCAGTCATGCTCGCCGCCGGGGCCTCGGTACCGCTCCCGCCAGTCGTCGGGGAGCATGTGGTCCAGGACGTCGTCCACGGTGACGGCGCCGACGAGGCGGACCGCCTCGTCCACCACCGGCACCGCCATCAGGTTGTAGGTGGCGAGGTAGCAGGTCACCTGGCGCAGCGTGTAGCCGGGCTTGATCGGGTCGATGGAGGTGTCCATGACCGCGCCGAGCAGGGCCGACGGGGGCTCACGCAGCAGCCGCTGGAAGTGGGCCAGGCCGAGGTAGCGCCCGGTGGGCGTCTCGATGGGAGGCCGGGCGACGTACACCTGCGCGGCCACCGTCGGGGTGATCTCCCGCTGCCGGATGTGGGCCAGCGCCTCGGCGACCGTCGCGGTCGGCGGGAGCACGACCGGCTCGCTCGTCATCATGCCGCCCGCGGTGTCCTCGGGATAGACCAGCAGCCGCCGTACGGGGGCCGCCTCGTCCGGCTCCATGAGCGCCATGAGCGCCTCGGCGTCCTCGGGCGGCAGCTCCTGCAGCAGGTCGGCGGCGTCGTCGGGGTCCATCTCCTCCAGGACGTCGGCGGCCCGGGCAGGCTTGAGCCGGCTCATGATGCCGATCCGGTCGCGTTCCGGCATCTCCTCCAGGACGTCGGCGAGCCGTACGTCGTCGAGGGCCGCGGCCACCTCGATCCGGCGCTTGTCGGGGAGGTCGTGCAGGGCGCCGGCCAGGTCGGCGGCGCGCATCGTCTCGAAGGCGACCAGCAGGTTGGCCGCGCCCTGGTCGCGCTGCACCGCGCCGAGCCCCCTGACCTCGGACCAGTCCACGATCCTGGTCGGGCCGCGCCGCCGTCGCAGTCCCCGGGGCGGGCCGCCGCGGACCACCGCCACCTTCGTGATCGACCACTCGCCGCGGCCGGTCTCCTCCATGGCGAGGTCCAGGACCGTCATCCGCTCCCCGCCGACCTCCACCTCCAGGTCGAGCATCTCGCCGATGGCCAGGGACTCCGAGGCCCGCTGCTCGAACCGCCGCACGTTGATCTGACCGCCGAAGACGACCGCCCCGGCCTCGAACCCCCGCACCCTGGTGATGGGCAGGAAGACCCTCCTGTGCGCCTGGACCTCGACCACCAGCCCGTGCACGCGCGGCGGGACCGTGCCGGAGATGGACACGACCACGTCCCGTACCCTCCCGACGCGGTCCCCGGCAGGGTCGAAGACCGCGACCCCGGACAGGCGCGCGATGAAGATCTTCACATTTGAAGCGTAGGTCGCGCTTCGGATGGGCCGGTTCAAACGACGCTCACATTTCGGACGGCCCCTTGCCGTGGCCCGGAATGTCGTGACAGCATCAAAAGCTTAGAACGGTAATTACGCGGAGGCTGATCATGAGACGTGCGGCCCTGGCGATAGCGGTCGCGTCGGCCTGCTCCTTCGCCTTCTCCGGCACGATGGCCAAGTATCTCGCGGGCGGCGGCCTGTCGCCGATGGAGTCGGTCTGGGTGCGGATGGCGGGGTCCGCCCTGCTGCTCGTCGGCGTTCTCGCCCTGTTCAGGCCGGGGGCGCTGCGCGTCCCGCGCTCGCGGCTGCCGTTCGTCCTGGTGTACTCGGTGGTCGCGGTGGCGGGGGTGCAGTCGCTGTACTTCGCGGCCGTCGCCCGGCTGCCGGTGGGCATCGCCCTGCTGATCGAGTACACCTCGCCGGTGCTGGTCGTGCTCTGGGTGCGGTTCGTCCGGCGGGTACGGCTGCCGCGCGCCGCCTACCTGGGCGCGGTGGTGGCGGTCACCGGGCTGGCCGTCGTGGTCGAGGTGTGGACGGGCCTGTCCCTCGATCCGCTGGGCCTGGTGTTCGCCTTCGGGGCGGCGGCCTGCGGCGCCGGATACTTCCTGCTCAGCGACGGCTTCGGCGACGACATCGACCCCCTCGGCCTGATCGCCTGGGGGCTGCTCGGCGCGGCCGTGGTGCTCGTCCCGATCTCCCGGCCGTGGGACATCCCGTGGCGGGCGTTCACCCTGACCACCGACGCCGGCGGCGGTTTCGCGCTGCCGGTGTGGGCCGCGGCGCTCTGGCTGATCGCGGTCGCCACGGTCGCCGCCTACATCCTGGGCGTCATCGCGATCCGGCGGCTGTCGGCCGCGGTCGGCTCCACGGTCGGCACGCTGGAGGTCATCATCGGCGCGGTGGTCGCCTGGCTGCTGGCGGGTGAGGCGCTCGGGTTCTTCCAGATCGCCGGCGGCGTCGTCGTGCTGACCGGCGCCTACCTGGCCCAGCGGGTCACCGGGGAGCTGCCCCAGGCGGTGGTGGAGCTCCCGGAGCCGGCCCGCGCGGGGTGACCCGCGCGGAGCCCCGGAGTGACCCCGGCCGGCCCGGCGGAAGCCGTGGCGGGCCGGGGAGCGGGCTCACGGGCGCCGGCTGTACCGCGGGGCCGGCGCGGTGCCGGTCCCGGATCGGGGCGCCGGCCGTACCGCCGGACCGGCGCCGTGCCGGTCCCGGGTCAGGGGGCCGGTTCGCGGGGCGTCAGCCGTACCACCCGGGAACCCTCGGCCCAGCGGGCCGTCAGCCCCGCCCCGTCGGCGGCGTTGAGCCGCTCCTTGGCCAGCGCGGCCACCGCCTCCGGGGCGCGTCCCTGGTCCACCACCTCGACCGCCGCGTCGAAGGAGACCAGCCTGGCCCCGTTGTCCTTGCTGCGCAGGGTCACCCCGACCACCCCGGCCTCGGCCAGGCCGGGAAGGTCCTGCTCACCGCCGCCGGTCACCACGTAGATCGCGCCGTCGTGCCAGACGTGCCAGGCGAGCCGGGGCCGGTCCAGCGAGAGCCACAGGATCCCCGACTTCTTGGCGCCCTCTTCGATAACACCCATGCGGCGAATGTACGGCCTGCGGGCCCGGCGTCCCCGGCGGCGGGAGAGCGTCCGGGCCCCGCGCGTCCTCGCGTCCGGGCCCCGCGCGTCCTCGCGTCCGGGCCCCGCGTGTCCTCGCGTCCGGGTCAGCGGCGGGAGAGCCGCCAGGCCGCCGGGAGCAGACCGGCCGCGATCGCGATCTTGGCGGCGTCGCCGAGCAGGAACGGGATCACACCCGCGGCGAGCGCGCCGCCCAGGCCGAGCCCGGTGACGGCCATCAGCACCGGCACGCCGAAGGCGTAGATCACCAGGTTGCCGAGGGCCATCGTGCCGACCGTGCGGGCGACGGTGCGGTCGCCGCCGCGCTCGGCGAGCCTGCCGACGAGGGCGGCGGCGGCGATGAAGCCGACGACGTAGCCGAACGTGGCCCCGCCGAAGCCCGCGGTGGCGCCCTGGAACCACGGCACGCCCGCGACGCCGACGACGGTGTAGAGGATCATGCTGAGCGCCGCGCGGTTCATGCCGAGGGCCGCGCCGACGAGCATGACCGCGAAGGTCTGGCCGGTGACCGGGACGGGCCACATGGGAACGGTCAGCTGCGCCGCGAGCCCGGTCAGGACCGCTCCGCCGGCGACGAGCGCGGCGTCCCGCACCCGGGACCCGGGGATGAGGTCGGACAGTACGGCGGGCCGGACCGCCGGAGAAGCGTTTGCCATCGTTCTCGTCTCCCTTTGCTGAAGCTTGGTTCCTCATTATTCGGACATCTCCGGCGCGACGCGCACGGGGGCACCGCCAAGAACGGGGGTGAGACTTTGTATGACAGCCATAGCGCCGGGTCCGGCGCGCCGGGGTGGGCGGCGTCCCGTTACGGTGTCGCCATGCGCTCCCGACGTTCGTGTCTCGCGGTCCCCGGCAGCAACCCGCGCTTCCTGGAGAAGGCCCAGGGCCTCCCCGCCGACGAGGTCTTCCTCGACCTGGAGGACTCCGTCGCGCCGCCGGCCAAGGAGGAGGCGCGCCGGAACGTCGTGGCCGCCCTGCGCGAGGGCGACTGGTCGGGCAAGACACGGGTGGTGCGGGTCAACGACCTGGGCACCCGGTGGACCTACCGGGACGTCATCGAGGTCGTGGAGGGGGCGGGGGAGTTCCTCGACTGCCTGATGCTGCCGAAGGTGGAGGACGCCACCCAGGTGGCCTGGCTGGACGTCCTGCTCACCCAGATCGAGATGGCGAACGGGCTGCCGGTCGGCCGGATCGGCATCGAGGCCCAGATCGAGAGCGCCCGGGGCCTGGTCAACGTGGACGCCATCGGCGGCGCCTCCCGGCGCCTGGAGACGCTGGTCTTCGGCCCGGCCGACTTCATGGCCTCGATCAACATGCGGACCATGGTCGTCGGGGAGCAGCCCCCCGGCTACACCGAGGGCGACGCCTACCACTACGTCCTGATGCGCATCCTCATGGCGGCCCGCACGCACGGCCTGCAGGCCGTCGACGGCCCGTACCTCGCGATCAAGGACCTGGACGGCTACCGCCGGGTGGCGGCCCGGTCGGCGGCGCTCGGCTTCGACGGCAAGTGGGTGCTGCACCCGACGCAGGTCGAGGCGGCCAACGAGGTGTTCTCGCCGTCCCAGGACGACTACGACCGGGCCGAGCTGATCCTCGACGCCTACGAGTACTACACGACGGTCGAGAGGCGCGGCGCGGTCATGCTCGGGGACGAGATGATCGACGAGGCGTCCCGGAAGATGGCGCTGGTGGTCGCGGCCAAGGGGCGGGCCGCCGGGCTGGGCCGTACCGCGTCGTTCACCCCGCCGTCCGCCTGACCCCGGTCGGATCGGCCGACCGGGCCCGATCGCGGTACGGATGACCGGGCGGGAGCGCGGGGTGCCGGGGTCCGGGCGGCCGGGCCGGAGGGGCGTGCGGGCCGTGGCGGACAGGTGGGCGGGCGGACGGTGTTTTCGGTCCGCCGAGATTCAGGAAATACGGTCTTAAAAGATGATGTTTCTGGTGGGTCGCATGTAAATCTGACTAGAGAGGTCTCGCCAGCGTGGCTCCGGCGTGTTGCTCTGGACTGTGTACGGTTCCGGCCCCGGCCGCCCCGCGGAGGTGATCGTTTAGGCGGAACGGGGTAGGAGTAGGTCCCGTGGGTTTCACCGCCCGGCCGGCAATCGCGGCGGGGTGTCACGGAGACGGCTGGAACGGTCCGGGAGGGTGATCCCGGGCCGAGACGGGCTTCCTGCGAGGAGGTGCTGAGCGTGGTCCCGGGCCCCCACGACCCGCGCTCACCGGAACGGCCGCCGGACGACGGCGCCGGTGACGACGCGATCCCAGGGGGCGGCCCCCGCCGCCCCGAGGACTACCCGCCCACCCTCCGGCACTTCCCGCCCGGACCCTCCGACGACGGCCCCCGGGGAGTGCCGCTGGCCTCCCCCTGGATGCTCCCGCCGTTCTCCGCTCCCGTCCCGGAGGAGGACGAGCCCCTGCGGGCGCGCCCCGAGGGACTGGGCGGCGAGCGTCGCCGCCCGCACACCCGCCCCTACTCCTCCTCCCGCGACGGCCTCCCCGAGGACTCCGCTCCCGGGGACCTCGTTCCCGAGGGCCGCGACCGCGACCGCGATCGGGATCGGGATCGGGATCGGGAGCAGGACGGGGACGCCGCGCCGCGGCCCGCCCCCCGTCGCGCCGTACGGCCCGACATGCTCGTGGCCTCCGGCCCGCCGCGGGTGCCCGGCGGCGCGCCCGGGTTCGAGGCGCCGGGGGCGGACGCCGTACCAGACGACGACGACTTTGAGCCGGTGCGCCGCGTGGGGCGTCCCCCGGGAGGCCGCCCGGCCCGGCCCGACCTGCTGGTCGCCCAGGGCCCGCCCGGCAGGCGCGGACCGGCCGGCGGCCGGCACCACCGCTCCTCCCCGCCGCCCTCGGCCGTGCGCCGCTCCAGCCCGACGCGGCGCAGGAGCGTGCGCGGCCTGGTCGTGCCGGTCGCGGTCGTCATGGTCCTCGCCGTCGCGGTCGCAGGGGGCCTGGCGCTGTGGGGATGGGTCGGCGACCCCTTCGGCACCGGGCTGCGGCTGGTCGGCGACGAGAGCGGCTCCGGCGACTCCGCCTTCGTCGCGCAGCCCGAGGCCGGGGGCACCGGCTCCAGCCAGGTGCTCAACGCCATGGCGGCCGACGGCTCGACCGTGGTGGCCGTCGGCAGCGACACCACCAGCCCGGTGCCCAGGCCGCTCTTCCTCGTCTCCACCGACGGCGGCTCGACCTGGCGGCTCGGCAGGGTGAACGGGCCCGCGGGCTTCCAGGGCGGGCCGACCGCCGTCGGCGCGGTGGCGGGCGGCGACGGCCGCTGGCTGGCCGCGGGCAACGACCTCCTCGGCACCGGTCAGGGCCTGTGGACCAGCGCCGACGGCTACGAGTGGACCGCGGTGGATCCCGCCGGCACGGGCGCGTTCGTCACCGGCGACAAGATCATGGAGCTGGCCAGGACGTCCTCCGGCTTCGTCGCGGTCGGCACGGCCGTGCTCCCGGACGGCACCGCCGGGGCCGTCGCCTGGGTTTCGCCCGACGGTCGCGGCTGGAGCAGGGTGGACACCTCGAAGATCGGCGCCCCGGACAGGGTGCGGGGCCTCAAGGCGGTCGTGGCCAGGGGAGAGGCCGTGGTCGCGCTCGGTGATCCGGGGCAGGGGCGGTCGTCCTCGGTGATCCTCCGCTCGGCCGACGGCGGACGCACCTGGCTGCGGACGGGGACGGAGCTGGACGGCGTCATCCCCGAGCCGGGCACGCTCGCGGCCTCCGCCGGCGGGTTCGTGCTCGTCCCGGCCCAGCAGCGCGGCGAGAAGGGCGACGTCCAGGTCCGCTGCTCCTCACAGGGCGACGACTGGAACCGGTGCGGCAAGATCACCGGGATGGACCCCGACGGCACCGGCGTCCGGCGGCTGACCTCCTCGCCGCAGGGCGTGGCCGCGATCGCCGAGACGGCCTTCGAACGCTACGCCGTCTACACCAGCAAGGACGGTCACGACTGGGCGAGGTCCACCGACCTCGGGCAGGTCCCCGGCTCGCTGCGGGCGGTCACCGTCTCCGGCACCGGAACGCTCGTCGTCGGCGGCGACGAACGCGCCGCCGACGTGGACAACCGGCTGGTCCTCATCACCGCTCCCAGGGGAGGCCGGGCCGCGCCGGTCCCGCTGGGCGGGATCGAGGGACTGGCCAGGGCCGAGCGGGAGACCGCCCGGGTGGCCGCGGGGGAGGGCGGGTTCGTCGCCGTCGGCACCGCCTCCGGCGACGCGGGCGTCTGGACCAGCGCCGATGGGCAGAGCTGGACGGCCGCGGGCCCGGCGCAGGCCCTCGGCGGCCCGCGGCGCCAGTCGCTCGCCGACGTCGCGCAGGGCAGGCACGGCTGGCTGGCCGTGGGCGGCACCATGACCGACGCCTCCTCCACCGAGCCGCTGCTCCTCACCTCGGCGGGCGGCCCTTCGGCTGGTGGCGCGAACTGGCGGCGGGTTCCGATCGCGGGCCCCCTCGCACCCGCGGCCGACCACGACTTCCTCGCCCCGCACGCGGTGGCCGCCGGGCCCTCGGGCTACGTTCTGGCCGGGGAGGACCGCGGCCCGGCCGGGAGCGTCCCCGTGCTGTGGTTCACCCCGGACCTCAAGCGCTACACCAGGGCGGAGAAGCTGCCCGCGGGCGGCAGCGGGGTGCGGCTGCACGACGTCTCGGCGACCTCCACGGGCTACGTGGCCGTCGGCGGCGCCGGCACCGCCGGGCACGAGACCGGTGTGGTCTGGGTGTCCGCCGACGGCGTCGCCTGGACCGCGCGCAAACCGTTCCTGCCGCCGGGGGCGACGTCGGCGGGGCTGCGCCACGTCGTCCTGCACGGAGGGAGCATCGTCGCGACCGGTTCCGCCCGGACCGACCAGGGCGACCGGCCCTTCGGCGCGGTCTCGGCCGACAACGGGACGACCTGGCGCGTCTCCTGGCTCCCGGCCGGCCGGGCCGCCGCCGTGCAGGACCTGGCGGCCACGGACGACGGCGTGGTGGCGGTCGGCTGGGACGGCGTCCCCGGTGACGGCGACAGCGCGGTCTGGACCTCCGAGGACGGGGCGACCTGGCTGCGGCACGACCCCGAACAGGGCAACCAGAGCGGCGAGGGCGCCCAGTGGCTGGGCGCGGTCGCGATCGCCGGGGACCGGGTGGTGGCGCTGGGCCGTTCCACCACCTATGACGCCGACCACCTCACCGTGTGGCGCTCGACGCTCGCCCCGGAGCGATGACCGGCCGCCGTGCCGTACGGCGTCCGGCGCTCACCGCTCGACGCTCGCCCCGGAGCGGCGACGACCGGCCGCCGTGCCGTACGGCGGCCGGGGTTCACCGCGGGGCGATGACCGACCACTCGGTGAGGGCCGCGAGCAGGCCGGGGGTCAGCGGGAGCCGGGCCAGCTCGCCGGGGGAGAACCAGCCCGCGTCGGCGGCGTCGTCGCCGGCCGCGAGGACGCCGCCGCGCACCTCCGCGAGGTAGTCGCGGATCTCGTAGACGACGCCGCCGGGTCCCGGCCGGTCCACCGAGCCGGCCAGGCGGCCCACGGCGACCGTCAGGCCCGTCTCCTCCAGCACCTCGCGCGCCACCGCCTCGGCGTCGGACTCGCCGGGCTCGACCCGGCCGCCCGGCACCGACCACAGCCCCTCGCCGGGCGGGCGTCCCCGGCGTACGAGGAGCAGCCGCCCCGAACCGTCACGGACGATCGCGCCCACACAATTTACCCGCACGTTGAGAAGATTACGGCGGGATAACGAGCAGTGCCCTTGACGGAGGGGGCGCCGAGGACGCACCGTGGGTAATCGTGAGAGCCGCGCCTACCTGCCCACGGTGTTTCGGCCCGCTCCGCGCGCCCAGCGTCTGGTCGAGCGCCTGGAGATGCGCCCGGCACGGCGACGTCCTGCCGCTGCAGGCGCCGATGCACCCCTCCGCCGCCGCCGTCGAGGCCGTCGCCCGCGACGCCCAGGTGCCCGTCTGGCTGCCCTGGCCGCTGCCGCAGGGATTCCTGGTCAACGGCCTGGCCCAGGCCGGAGACGACCGCACCGGGGCCAGGGCCACCGTGGTCGCCCTCTCCGGGCCGTCCCTGACCCGGGGGCCGGCCGACATGCTGGTGGTCGCCGAGGAGCCCGGCGTCGGGCTGGGCGCGGGGTACGCGGGACTGGACGGCCCCGACCCCGGCATCGGGTTCGACGAGGGCCCGGCACACGCCAAACTCGACATCAACGGCCGGCCGACCCCGCTGTGGTGCGTGACCGGCACGCCCGACCGCGCGGTGTACGCCGGGGAGGCGCTGGGCAACTGGCTGTGGCTGGTCATCTGGCCGCCCGAGGCGGGCTACCTCATCACCCTGGCCGAGCTGTCCCTGCGCGACCTGCGCGACCACGACCAGGCGCTGGACCTGCCGTTCGGCGCGTTCTCGCCGCGCCTGGGCGGCGAGGGGCCGGTGGAGACCGGCGAAGAGGACTGAGAAGAGAGCCGGGAAGACGGGGTCCCCGGCGGCTTGCGGGTAAAGTTCGGAAGCGTGACAGCGCGTATCGAACGAGTGGTGACCGAGGGGACCGTCGACGTCGACGGCGTCGAGTACGAGGTCGAGAACAACACCTGGATCATCGGTGACGACGAGGAGGTCATCGTCATCGACCCCGCGCGCGACGCGGAGACGATCCTGGCGGAGGTCGGCGAGCGGGAGGTGCTGGCCGTCGTCTGCACCCACGGCCTGCCCGACCACGTGGGCGCGGCCATCGAGGTCGCGGCCCGGGACGAGGCCGTGGTCGCCCTGCACCCCAAGGACCGGCCGCTGTGGCGGCGGACCTGGCCGGAGACCTGGCCGGACATCGAGATGGAGGACGAGGGCGTGTTCGGCGTCGCCGACGTCGAGCTGGAGGTGATGTCCACCCCGGGCGTCTCGCAGGGCGGCGTCTCCCTCTACTGCGAGGCCCTGTCGGCGGTGTTCACCGGCAAGACCCTGCAGGCCGACGGGCCGGGAAGGCTCGGCGACGAGTACCCCGCGCTGGCCGACCAGCTCACCGCGATCGGCGGCCGCCTGTTCACCCTGCCCCACGCCACGCGCGTGCTGCCCTCGCAGGGTGAGGAGACCACGATCGGCGCCCTGGAGCCGCGGTTCGACGACTGGCTGTCGGGTTCGCTGCTCCGCGGCCCGGAGACCGGCGGGACCGGTGAGGCAGATGGTCCGCTGACCGACGGCACGAAGGCGGCCGGCATCCGCCTCGACCTCCGCGACCAGTGACCCCGTGGACCAGCTACCCCTGGAGGGCATGCCGCGGCGGCTCTACTCCTGCACGCCGTCGCGGCTGAACACCTGGCTCGACTGCCCCCGGCGCTACCGGTTCACCTACATGGACCGGCCCGCGCCGTCCAGGGGGCCGGCGTGGGCGCACAACAGCGTGGGGATCAGCGTGCACAACGCCCTCGCGGGGTGGTGGCGCGAGCCGTACGAGCGGCGGACGCCGGAGACGGCGGCCGCCCTGGTCGGCAGGGGGTGGATCGGCGAGGGCTTCCGCGACGCCGAGCAGTCGGCGGCCTGGCGGAAACGGGCCGCGGAGATGACCGGCGCCTACGCCGCGACCCTCGACCCCGCCGACGAGCCCGTCGGCGTCGAGCGGACGGTCGCCGCGCGGACCCCGGTCATCGCGCTCTCCGGCCGCGTCGACCGGCTCGACCGGCGCGGCGGGGAGCTGGTCGTGGTCGACTACAAGACCGGCCGCCGGCCCTCCACCACCGACGACGCCCGGTTCTCCCTGGCGCTGGCCGTCTACGCGGTGGCCTCGGAGCGGATGCTGCGCACCCCCTGCCGCCGGGTGGAGCTGCACCACCTTCCGAGCGGCTCGATCGTGGAGTGGGAGCACACCGAGGAGTCGCTGGCCGGTCATCTGCGGCGGGCCGAGGAGATCGCGACCGAGGCGTCGGAGGCCGACGACCGCTACCGCGCCTGGGCGGGCCCGGCGCGCTCCACCGGGCGGGCCGGCCGTACGCAGCCGGAGGCCGGCCGTACGCAGCCGGAGGCCGGCCGTACGCCGCCGGAGGTCCCCGCGGAGATCGACGCGGTCTTCCCGCCCCGGACCGGTCCCCTGTGTTCCTGGTGCGATTTCCGGAAGCACTGCCCCGAGGGCCGCGCCGCCGCCGGCGACCGCGACCCCTGGGCCGCCCTGGCCGACGACTGATCCCGGCCCCGCCGGGCCCGGCTCAGGAACCTTCGGTCCGCCGGGCCGGTCCGGGGACCCCTCGTGGCCCTGTCCGAGCCGTCGGGGCCGTCGGGGCCGCTCAGTTCAGCAGGCGGGCCTCGGACTCGTTCCAGAACCGGGTGAGCGCGGCGGCCGTCGTCTCCGGGGCCTCCACCGCGGGGGAGTGGGCCGCGCCGGGCAGGACCACGCACTCGGTGCCCAGCCGGTGGGCCATCTCCGCCTGCGTCTCCAGCGGCCAGCCGTCGTCGTGCTCGCCGCACAGCACGAACGTGGGCACCCCGACCTGGGCGAGGTCGTCGCAGCGGTCCGGCGCCGACAGCACCTGGCGGGTCATCGCGACCATCCCGGTCACGGAGTTGGCGAGCAGCCGCCCGCGCAGGAACTCGACGATCTCGTCGGGCACGCCGGCCGCCAGCGCCTCCGGCTCCATCCGGGTCTGCCACAGCCGCTCGATGCCCGCCTCGGGCAGCTCGGCGAGCATGGCGCGGCTCACCTGGGCGCGCACCCCCGGGATCGAGGAGGGGCCCGAGCTCATCAGCGTGTAGGACGCGAACTTGGTGCGGCCGTCGATGACCGCCTCGCGGGCGACCAGGCCGCCGAAGGAGTGGCCGACCAGGTGGACGGGGCCGCCCCCGCCGACGTGCTGGGCCAGGACGTCGACGTCGTTGCCGAGCGCCGCGCAGGTGTAGGCGGCGGGGTCGTCGGGGCCCTCCGTCTCGTACTGGCCCCGCATGTCGATCGCGATGACCTCGCGGCCGGCCTGGGCGAGGGTCTGCAGGACCGCGATGAAGTCTTCCTTGCTGCCGGTGAGGCCGGGGACCAGCAGCGCTGGCCAGCGCTCGGCTATGCCACTGACCGGCAGGGCCTCCAGCGCGGCGAAGGTCCCAACGGCCGTCTCGATCCGCCGGGAACGGACGCCAGGAGGCAGGGTCAGAAATCGTGGCGTACTCACGTGGCCCCACGATACCTCTCCCCGCGGAGTGCCTTCGTGCGCCTGAGATGCGGAAAAGGGGCGCGATCCGATGGGTCGCGCCCCTTTCGGCGGGAGCCCGGGCCGCCCTCCCCCTCCGGGGCGGGTGCGGTTCGGGCCCCCTCGTTCTCCTCCGTGCCTTCCGCCGGGCTCCGCCGCCTACTGCGGGCGGCGCGGACCCCGCTGCTGCCCCCGCGCGGGGGGACGGCGGCGGCTCTGCGCCCGCTCCGACGCCGCCGACGGGGCGATCTCGTCGTCGTCCGTCGCGAGGTCCGGCGACTGGAAGATCACCGTGAACGGACTCGCCGGAACGATCTTCTCCGGCTGCGGGCGGGAGGCCGGGACGTCGGGTTCGTCGTCCCACCGGCCGGTCGCCGGCTCCTCTTCCCGGACCACGTCGTCCCGGATGGCTTCGTCCCGGACCGTGTCATTTCGGGCGACTTCATCCCGGACGGTACCGCTCTGGACTACTTCCTCCCGGACGGCGTCGTCCGGGGAGGGGGCGCTCCGATCCTCGCCGCCGAGGCTCACCTCGGGGTTCAGGCCGGACTTACGGCGACGGGACCTCGCGGGGCGCTCCTCCCGGGCGTCCTCGCGGGGCGCCGCGTCCGTCTCCGGCACGGCGGGCTCGGCGACCGGGCGCCGAGCCTCCTCGGTCACGAGCGGCGCGTTCCGCTCGCCGGCGGCCCCGGCCGCCACGGCGGTCTCGGGGACCGCGGTGTCACGGGCACCCCCGGCGTCGGGCCGGGACGGCTCCTCCACCGCTCCGGCGGCCTGTACGGCCTCCTGGGCGTTCCGGCCGCCCCGGGTACGGCGACGCTCCCGGGGGGTGCGGGCCGGACGCTCCCGGCGCTCCCTGGACTCCTCCTCGCGGCTCCGGCGGTCCCTGGACTCCTCCTCGCGACCCCGGCGCGGACCGCGCGAGCGGCTGCGGCCGGTCTCCCCGAGGTCCTCGATCTCCTCGGCCGCCAGGCCCGCGCGGGAGCGGTTGGCGCGCGGCAGCACGCCCTTGGTGCCCTCGGGGATGCCCAGGTCGGTGTAGATGTGCGCGGAGGTCGAGTAGGTCTCGACCGGCTCGGCGAAGTCGAGCGACAGCGCGTTGTTGATGACCTTCCAGCGGGTGAGGTCCTCCCACTCCACGAAGGTCACCGCGACGCCCGTCTTGCCCGCCCGGCCGGTGCGGCCGATCCGGTGCACGTAGGCCTTCTCGTCCTGCGGGCAGTCGTAGTTGACCACGTGGGTGACGTCGTCGACGTCGATGCCGCGCGCCGCGACGTCCGTCGCCACGAGAACGTCGATCTTGCCGTTGCGGAAGGCGCGCAGCGCCTGCTCGCGCTGGCCCTGACCGAGGTCCCCGTGGACGGCCGCGGCGGCGAAGCCGCGCTCCTTGAGGTCCTCCACGACCCTGTCGCAGGCCCGCTTGGTCTCACAGAAGATCATCGTGAGTCCGCGGCCCTCGCACTGCAGGAGCCGGCCCACGATCTCGACCTTGTCCATCCGGTGCACACGCCAGACGAACTGCGTCGTCTGCGGCGTGGCCTCGGCCTCGGCGTCGTTGTTCTCGGCCCGCACGTGGGTCGGGCGGCTGAGGTAACGCCGGGACAGGGCGACGATCTCACCCGGCAGCGTCGCGGAGAACAGCATCGTCTGCCGCTCCGCCGGGATGAGCTTGATGATCCGCTCGATGTCGGGCAGGAAGCCCAGGTCGAGCATGCGGTCGGCCTCGTCCAGGACGAGGGCGCTGATCTGGCTGAGGTCGAGGTGCTTCTGCTTGACCAGGTCGAGCAGACGGCCCGGGGTGCCGACGATGACGTCGACGCCCTGCTTGAGCGCCTCGATCTGAGGTTCGTAGGCGCGCCCGCCGTACACGGTGAGGATCCGCGAGCCCAGCTTTCCCGCCGCCGTGACCAGGTCTTCGGTGACCTGAACGGCCAGCTCGCGGGTCGGCACGACGACCAGCCCGCGCGGCTTCTTGCGGTTCTTCCTGGGCTTGCCCACCCGCTGCAGCATGGCGACGCCGAAGGCGTACGTCTTGCCGGTGCCGGTACGCGCCTGTCCGATGATGTCCTGGCCGTTGAGCGCCAGGGGGAGTGCCATCTCCTGAATGGGGAACGGCGTGGTGATGCCCTCGGTCTCGAGGGCGTCAGCGATCTCCGGGTTGACTCCGAGGTCTCGGAACGTCGTCAGCTTGGCCTGCCTAAGTCTCCGTTGAAGGCAGTCCTGCCGGGACCACGGGCTGAAATGGTTCCCCGTGCCCGGGTCCTCGCGGAAGGGCCGGCCCTCTGATGTCATCAGCGACCGCTGCGGCGTCATGCCGACTTCGGGGGCGTCCAGGAGGTGAAATCTCCTGGGTTAACACGGGTGCGGTCGCACTTTCACAGAGCAGTGTACTCGATACCACAACGCGGAACCGATTTCTTGGTATTCCTGCGGAATGGCGGGGCCCGGTAGCTCGTAGGCTTCCCTGCATGAGTGATTCCCCTCCCGGTGTCGCCGACCTGCTCGGTGTCCTCGCCTACGCCGAGCTCACCGCCTTCCTACGGCTCGCCGAGGACGCCGCCCGGCTCGCCCCCACGCTGACCGACCGGGCCGCGCTCGGCGACCTGGCCGTGACCGAGTACGCCCATTTCCGGCTGCTGAGCGACCGGCTCGCCGCGCTGGGGACGGACCCGGAGGAGGCGATGGCGCCGTTCGTCGGGCCGCTGGACGACTGGCACGCCAGGACCGCGCCGCACGACTGGCTGGAGGCCCTGGTCAAGGCGTACGTGGGCACGGGGATGGCCCTCGACTTCTACCGTGAGGCGGCCACCCTGGTCGACGAGGAGACCCGCCGGCTCGTCGACGAGGTGCTCGTCGATGAGGGACGCTCGCAGTTCGCGGTGGAGCGGGTGCGCGCGGCCATCGAGAACGATCACGTGGTATGCGGGCGGCTGGCGCTGTGGGCCAGGCGGCTCGTGGGGGAGTCGCTCAACCAGGGCCGGAGGGTGGCCGAGGCCCGGCCGGAGCTGGCGGCGCTGCTGGTGGAGGCGGCGGGGGAGGACATCACCCGGATGTTCGGCCGGCTGACCGAGGCCCACGGCGAGCGGATGTCGGCCCTGGGGCTGACCCCCGGCCCCTGAGCCCGGCCGGACGGCGGACGGGCGCGCCGAGGGTCCGGGTCGCACAGGGCCGGGTGCCCCGAAAGGCCACCCGGAGCCGAGGCGCCGCCTCCCGGACGGGCCGGGGCCGAGACGCGGCCCCCGGATATGTCGGCTGATCGGGGAGCGTGAAGTCGCCGGACGGTTGTACGGTGCGAGACATGAGGGTCCCGCGCCGCTACGGCACTCCTCCGACCAGATGTGGACCGAACCGCTGGGCGCTCCGCGCCGTGCTGCGCCGGGGGGACGCGGACTGCCCCGCCGTCAGCCTGGGCCGCCACCCCGTCCACCGGGGCAGACGCCCGCCGGGCTGCCGCCTCCCGGGACGGGAGGACCGTCCGGGACGGTGCCCGGGAGACTGACCGGCCCGTGCCGGTCGGCCCCCCGGGGACTCCCGTCTTGTCAGAGGGTGCCGCCGAAGCCGACCGGCCGGTTCTCCTCCTCGCCGATCTCGATGAAACCGAGCGAGGCGATGGGGACCAGCACCTTGCGGCCGCCGGTGTCGGTGATGCTGAACACGCCGCGTTCGGGGGCGAGGGCCTGGTGCAGCTCCTCCTCGATCTGCTCGGCCGTCAGCTCGGTGTTCAGTATGAGCTCGCGGTGCACGGAGCGTACGCCGATCTTGATTTCCATCCTGCTCCCTTTCGACGAGGGTTGCTCGTCCCATGGTCACCCCATCGGAGCCGCGAGCGCCGCTTGATCGCGTCAAGCGAACAGACGCGTCGCCTTCCGCCGGCGTCCGGCCGGACGCCCGCCGGTGCTCGGCCGTACGGCCCCGCGGGTGCTCGCCGTGCCGCCCCGTCAGTGCTCGGCGGTGGTGCGGGGGAAGCCCGATATGCCGCGCCACGACAGGCGGGCGATGAGCTGGGTGGCGGCGTCCTTGGGGATGGAGCCGCCGCTGCTGATCCAGTAGCGGGCGCTGACCTCGGCCATGCCGACCAGGCCGACGCCGAGCAGCCGGGCCTCGTCGCTGGAGCAGCCGGTGTCCTCCTGGATGACCTGGCTGATCATCTCGGCGCTCTCGCGGAGGTTGCGCTCGATGCGCTGGCGGACCGGGGCGACGTTGCGCAGGTCGGACTCGAAGACCAGCCGGAACGCCTCGCCCTGGGTGGAGACGAAGTCGAAGAACGCCCCGATCGCCGCCTGGACCCGCTGCTTGTTGTCGGTGGTGGAGGCCAGTGCGTCGCGGCAGCGGGCGATCATGTCGTCCACGTGCACGTCCAGCAGGGCGAGGTAGAGCTCCTGCTTGCCGGGGAAGTGCTGGTAGAGAACCGGCTTGCTGACGCCGGCCCGTTCGGCGATCTCGTCCATCGCCGCCGCGTGGTAGCCGTTCTCCACGAAGACTTCCTGGGCGGCGCTGAGCAGCTGGCGACGGCGGGCCATCCGGGGCAGCCGGGTGCCCCGGGGCTTGGCGTCCGGGGTAGCGGTCACGGCGTTCTCCTTGCGGGTGCTCCTGCTGTCCTGCGACATCCTACGCGTGGGTAACCAGGTCAGCGATAGTCGTCCTCGTCGAGCTCCACCACGCGGGTCTGCTCGGCGGCGTCGGCGGGGTCGGCGTCGAGGGGGATGTGATCCGGCCAGTCCGGGCCGTCCTCCCGCACCGGGCGGGTCTGCTCGGCGGCGTCGGCCTCGGGGGTCTCGGGCGAGATCCCCGAGACCCGGCCGGGGGCGTCGTCGCGCGCCGGGCGGGTCTGCTCGGCGGCGTCGGCGTCGGTCGCCTCGATCCCGATCTCCTCCCCCTCGGGAAGATCCGTGAGCGTCTCGTCGTCCAGATCCGCCGGACCCTGACCGCGTGCGTTGATTTCAGCCACTCGTCTGCTTCCGTTCTTCCGTGTGACCGGGCGAACATCGGACATCGCCCAGCGTACGACCTCGGGTCCCGCCCGCCGCGAAAGGCGGGGCATCGGAACCCCCATGGCGGGTAACTGCCCTGTTGGTGAGTTTTTACATCCACCTCGTTCATGTTCCGAACGTACGTGCGAAGATCGGCGGGGGCGGTCCCGAGACAGGGAGAGACCATGCGGAGCATCTGGAAGGGCGCGATCGCGTTCGGGCTGGTCACGATCCCGGTCGGGGTGCACACCGCGACCGAGCAGCGCAACGTCTCCTTCCACCTCGTGCACCGGGAGGACGCCGGCCGGGTCAGGTTCCGGAGGATCTGCGAGGTCTGCGAGCAGGAGGTGCCCTACGCCGACGTGGCCAAGGGTTACGAGCTGCCGACCGGGGAGGTGGTCGTCCTGGAGAGCGAGGACTTCGAGGACCTGCCGCTCTCGACCTCGCGGCGGATCGAGGTGCTCCAGTTCTCCCCGGCGGACCAGATCGACCCCATCCTGCTGAACAAGTCCTACTACCTGGAGCCCGACTCCGAGGGCGTGCGCCCCTACGTGCTGCTGCGCGACGCGCTCGAACGCTCCCGCCGGGTGGCGATCGTCAAGGTCGCGCTGCGGCAGCGCGAGTCGCTGGCGGTGCTCCGGGTCAGGGAGGGGGTGTTCGTGCTGGAGACGATGCTCTGGCCGGACGAGGTGCGCCAGGCCGACTTCGGGTTCCTGGAGGAGGAGACCGAGGTGCGGGCCCAGGAGCTGAGGATGGCCGAGTCGCTGATCGACAGCATGGTCGCCGACTTCGACCCCGCGCTGTACAGGGACGCCTACCGGGAGGCGCTCCAGGAGGTCATCGAGGCCAAGGTGGCGGGCCGCGAGGTCGTCACGCCGGCCGCCGCGCCCGAGCCCGGTCCCGCGCCCGACCTGATGGCCGCGCTCCGCGCCAGCGTCGAGGCGGCCAAGCGGCGGCGGCCGCCCGGCGGGGCGCCCACCGCCGCGCGCGGGTCCGCCGGGTCCGCTGGGTCCGCCGGGTCCGCCGGGTCCGCTGGATCCGCCGGGGAGAGCGGGGAGGCGAAGACGCCGCGCAAGGGGAAGGCACGCCGTCCCGCCTGACACGCCGCTCCGTCTGACACGCCGTCCCGCCCGGCACGCCGTCCCGCCCGGCACGCCGTCCCGCCCGGCACGCCGCTCCACCGCCGCCCGGTCCGGCGGTCGTCCCCGGTACGGCGCGGTCACCGTACGGCGGGACCGTCCCGCTCCCGGAGCGCGGAGACATGCTCCCGGAAGCCGGGGACACGCGGGGACATGGGGACGGGGGCCCCGCCGGCTCGATGCCGGTGAGGCCCCCGTCGTTGCGCGCGGACGCGAGGTCCGCCCGTGATCGGCCGGGTGTCAGCTGGTCGGCGCGGCGCCGGCCGCGCCACCGCCGGCGGCACCCTCGTCACGGCCGCCACCGACGATCACCGGGTTGAAGCGCTCGAACTCGAAGTCACGGCGGGTCTGGGCCTGGCGCTCGCGCTGGGCCTGGGCGTTGTCGCCGTGCACGGTGTTGTAGTTGTTGTTGGCGGTGATGACCCGCAGCCTGAAGCGACGGTGGCTGCAGCGGCGGCCGCCCCAGCCGCAGCCGCCGCCGCAGCCGCAGCCGGTCTGGAAGCCGGCGATGGTGGTCTGCGCCACGGTGGCGCCGGCGGCCGTGGTGGCCGCACCCAGGCTGACGATGCCGCCGGTCAGCGCGGTGCTGATCGCGACGCCCGCGAGAACAGTCTTGAACATTTGTCTTTCCCCTTTTCGATGAGCGGTTTCCCGCTCGTTTCTCTGCGCTTCTTGAAAATGCGCGCCGTCCGGCGGATGACGCGCCGTTGCGAGCGGTGGCCATGGAATGGGTTTTCCGGCGGCGCCGGCCGCCCGGTCCCATTCGGAGAATGCCGTACGGGAATATCCCGTGCCGGCCGACGGGCGCCGTGCCGAGTCGTCTCGTCTCCCCCGGGGCACCCGGGCCCGCCGGTCGGGCACCGTCTTTCGCGGAGAACGGTGTCCTCGTGCGGGCCCGGGCCTCACCCCCCGGGCGGGTTGGAACTCGTCACGGTCGCGAGCCGGGTCGCGTGCGGTCACCCGCTAGGGGCGCGTGCCGCGTCCCGGCCGGGCGACTGGTCAGTCCCCGCCACCCGTGAACGGGTCGAACCGGTTGAAGTCGAAGTCCCGGTCCTCCTGGAACTGGCGCTGACGCTGGGCCTGCAGGTTGTCGCCCCGGACGTTGTTGTGGTTGTTGTTGACGGTGATGACCCTCAGCCGGAAGCGGTTGTGGCTGCAACGACGACCGCAGCCGCCACCGCATCCGCAGCGACGCCAGCCGCAGCCGCCGCCGCAGCCGCCGCAGGTCTGGAAGCCGGCGACGGTGGTCTGAGCCACGGCGGCGTTGGCCGCGGTCGCGGTGGTGGCCGCACCGAGGCTGACGATGCCGCCGGCCAGCGCCGTGCTGACCGCGACCCCCGCGAAGACGCTCTTGAACTTGGGCATTGCGTTTCCCCCTTGAAAGGATCGGTTGCCCCGCTCTGGCGTTTTCTCGATTTCTCGAAAAACGCCCGAGATGGCCCTTAAGGGCCGATCTCTCGCAGACTTGATTTCCGCCCCCCTTGGGCGACAAACAGAGATTGGCGGCTTTTACTTCTGCCTTATCTATTTATCGCCGCGGTTAGACTCTTATTAATTGTTTTGCTGTGAAATGTCTTTAATGTCGCTTTTGTGCTGAGGTGGGCGGTGACCGGTATCGTCGGATCAGGGGCCGTCACGGGCGCGACGCGAGAGGACAAGGGGTCATGGAGCTGATTCCGCCCTGGCCGGGCGAGATGGTCGACATCGGGGGGCAGCGCCTCCACGTGCGTTCCACCCCGCGGGGACCGGCCGAGACCGCCGTCTACGTGCACGGGCTGGCCGGTTCCGCGACGAACTGGACCGACCTGATGGCCGAGCTGTCGGATCTGGTCACCGGGCACGCCGTCGACCTCCCGGGGGCCGGCTACTCCCCGGAGCCGCCCGGCGCCGACTACTCGATCGACGCCCACGCCCGCTCGGTGACCGCGCTGGTCGAGCGGATCTCGGCCGGGCCCGTCCACCTGTTCGGCAACTCCATGGGCGGCGCGATCTCCGTGCGGATCGCCGCGACCCGCCCGGACCTGGTCCGCTCCCTCACGCTCGTCTCCCCGGCGCTGCCCGACCTGACCCCCCGGTACGGCCCGGCGCGGGTGGCCCTGTCGGCGGTGCCGAGGCTGGGTGACTGGGCCGCGAGCCGGCTGAGCATGCTGCCGCCGGAGCGCAGGATCAACGCCACGATGGCCATGTGCTACGCCGACCTCGGCCGCGTCCACCCCGACCGGCTGCGCGAGGCGGCGGAGGAGCTGCGCCGCCGGGACGGCCTGCCGTACGCCGGGGAGTCGATGATCGGCTCGGCGCGCGGGCTCGTCGCCGAGTACTTCCGGCGCGGTGAGGACAACCTGTGGCGGCAGGCGGCCCGGGTGACCGCGCCCACACTGGTCGTCCACGGCCGCTACGACCGGCTGGTCAACCCCCGGATGGCGGCCCGCGCCGGACGGACGTTCCCGCGCGTGCGACTGGTGCTGCTGCCCGACGCCGGGCACGTGGCGCAGATGGAGGTCCCGGGACGGGTGGCCCGGGAGGCCAGGCAGCTCATCACCGAGAGCGCCGGGAGTGCCGCGAGCGCCGGGAGTGCCGCGAGCGCCGGAAACGCCGGGGATGGCAGGAGTGCCGGAGACGCCGGGGGTGCCCGGTCACGGATCGGGGAATGACCGGGACGACCCCCGGGTTGTCAGTGGTGCGCGCCGTGCTCGCCCTGTGCCCGGCCGCCTCTTGAAGACCCCTGAAACGGGAGCAGAACTGTGTCGTTGCCACCGCTGGTAGAGCCGGCAGCCGAGCTGTCCGTCGACGAGGTGCGTCGTTACTCGCGCCATCTGATCATCCCCGACGTGGGGATGGCCGGTCAGAAGCGTCTGAAGAACGCCAAGGTGCTCTGTGTGGGCGCCGGAGGTCTCGGCTCACCCGCGCTGCTGTATCTCGCGGCCGCGGGCGTGGGCACGCTGGGCGTGATCGACTTCGACGTCGTCGACGAGTCCAACCTGCAGCGCCAGGTCATCCACGGCCAGTCCGACGTCGGCCGTCTCAAGGCCGAGAGCGCCGCCGCCAGCGTCCGGGAGATCAACCCGCTGATCGACGTGGTCGTGCACAACGTCGCGCTGAGCACCGACAACGTCATGGAGATCTTCTCCGGGTACGATCTGATCGTCGACGGCACCGACAACTTCGCCACCCGCTACATGGTGAACGACGCCGCGGTGCTGCTCGGCAAGCCGTACGTCTGGGGCTCGATCTACCGCTTCGACGGCCAGGCCAGCGTGTTCTGGGCCGAGCACGGCCCCTGCTACCGCTGCCTCTACCCCGAGCCCCCGCCCCCCGGCATGGTGCCCTCCTGCGCCGAGGGCGGCGTGCTCGGCGTGCTGTGCGCCTCGATCGGCTCCATCCAGGTCAACGAGGCCATCAAGCTCATCGCCGGCATCGGCGAGCCGCTGGTCGGCCGCCTGATGATCTACGACGCCCTGGAGATGAACTACCGCTCGGTCAAGGTCCGCAAGGACCCCGAGTGCGTGCTCTGCGGCAAGAACCCGACGGTCACCGAGCTGCTCGACGACTACGAGGCGTTCTGCGGCGCGGTCTCGGCCGAGGCCCAGGAGGCCGCCTCCGGCTCCACGATCAGCGCGGCCGACCTCAAGGCCATGCAGGACGCCGGCGAGGACGTCTTCGTCGTCGACGTCCGCGAGCCGAACGAGTACGAGATCGTCTCCATCCCCGGCGCCGTGCTCATCCCCAAGGGCGAGTTCCTCAACGGCTCCGCGCTGGAGCGGCTCCCGCAGGACAGGAAGATCGTCCTGCACTGCAAGTCCGGCGCCCGGTCCGCCGAGTGCCTGGCCATCGTCAAGAACGCCGGCTTCTCCGACGCCGTCCACGTGGGCGGCGGCGTGCTGAGCTGGGTCAAGACGATCGACCCGAGCCTGCCGACCTACTGATCCGACAGGGGGCGGCGTCGTCCCGGCGGCCCGGTGGCCGCGGGCGACCCCGGCCCAGCGGCCGCCGTACGGGCGGCCGCCCTCCGTACGACCGCCCGGCCGCGCACCCCGCGCGGCCGGGCGGTCGTCGTTTCCACGGGTTCCACGGGTTCCACGGGTTCCGTGGCGGTTCACGCTTGCATTTGTGGCGGTTCGCAGTCGTCCGACCGCATTAAGGTCAATGCGTGAGCGGGATACATGATCGGCGAGGACGCGCCTGGCCGACGCCGGTCATCGCCTCGCTGCTCACACTGGCCTGCGCGATCGTGGCCGCGGTGGCGGCGAGCACCGCCGCGGCCGAGCTCACCCGCGGGCCGACCCCCGCGGAGCTGGAGCGGGCCTCCCTCGGCGAGCTGGCCCGGCGCTGGCGGTCCTGGCCCGCCGGACGGATCTTCCCCGGCACCGTCGGCTACGCCGCCGAACAGGGCGGACGGGAGAGCGCCCTGCGCGTGGGCATCTCACCGGAGACCCGGTGCGACCGGGCGGTGGACGCCGCGCTCCGCGGGGCGCTGCGCCGGGCGGGCTGCCGGGGGATCCTGCGCGCCACCTACATCGACGGGCTCCAGGGGGTCGTCGTCACCGTCGGCGTCGCGGCCTTCGGGACGGAGCAGGGCGCCACCGCGGCGGAGGCGGCGCTGCCCAGGGGCGGCCTCCCGGCGCCGGGACTGCGGGCGCTCGCCTTCCCCGGCACCGTCACCGACCGGTTCGGTCAGGACGAGCGGCAGGGCGGCCTGGCACGGCGGGCCGGGCCGTACCTGGTGCTGGCCACGTTCGGGCAGGTGGACGGCAGGCCCGCCCGCGCGGCCGGGATCCAGCGGCCGACCGTGTTCTCCTTCGCCGGCGACATCGCCGACCGGATCCTCGCCGACCTCGCCACGCCCGCGCGGCCGGACTGCGCCTCCGGGGAGTGGCGGTGCTGAGGCGCGCGGCCCCGGCGGTCGCGGTGCTCCTCCTGGCCGCGGCCGGTACGGCGGGGCCCGCCGGCGCCGCCCGCGCCGACGACGTGCGGACCGCCCAGGAGCCGGTGCTGCGGACGCTGGACCTGCCGAACGCCTGGCGGACCTCCAGGGGCGAGAACGTGACGGTCGCGGTGCTCGACTCGGGGGTGGACGCCGCCCACCGCGACCTCACCGGCTCGGTGGTGCGGGGCAGGGACTTCACCAGGGGCGCCAACCCCCCGGGCGTCGCCCCCGCGCGGCTGCACGGCACCTACATGGCCTCGCTCATCGCCGGGCACGGGCACGGTCCCGGCGGGGCCGACGGGGTCGTCGGCGTCGCGCCGGAGGCCGAGGTGCTGTCGGTGCGGGTGATCCTGGAGGACGAGGAGCCGGGCTTCCAGCGGTTCAACACCGCCGCGCGGTTCGAGAACGTGGTCGCCAGGGGGGTCCGGTACGCGGTGGACCACGGCGCCGACGTGATCAACATGTCCATCTCCAAGGAACTGGCGACGAAGGAGGAGCGGGCGGCGGTCCGCTACGCGATCTCCAAGGGGGTCGTGCTGGTCGCCGCCGCGGGCAACGACGGGGGCCGGGAGTCCGCCGGGACGGGCTACGCCCCCTACTCCTACCCGGCCGCCTTCCCCGGGGTCGTCTCGGTCGCCGCGGCGGACCGGAGGCTGCGCCGGGCGTCCTTCTCCAACCGCAACCCCTCGGTGCTGCTGGCCGCGCCCGGGGTGGACGTCCTCGGCGCGGGCCCCGGGGACGAGTACTGGGTGGGTCGCGGCACCTCCCAGGCGGCTGCGCTGGTGTCGGGCGTCGCCGCGCTGATCAAAGCGAAATATCCCCGTATGTCGCCCGCGCTGGTGGCGCAGGCGCTCACCGCCGGAGCCACCCGGCGGCCGAGCGGCGGCTACGACACCGGCCTGGGGTTCGGGGTGGTCAACGCCTCCCGGGCGCTGGCCGAGGCCGCCAGGATCCACCGCCACACCCTGACCGCCGGGGCGGGGGCGGTCCAGGACCCCGCGCGCCCGGTCGGCCGCGCGGCCGGACCGGTCCAGGTCGTCCGGCGCGACCGGGACAGGATCAACCTGTACGGGGGGATCGCGGGGGCCGCGGGACTGGGGGCCGCCGCGTCCCTGGCGGTGCTCGCCGTCTCCGCCCGCGCCGTACGCCGCCGCCGGACGGCCCTGCCGGTCCCGGACGGCGCGGACGCCCTGACCGCGCCGGGGGGCGGCGCGCGACCGGCTCCGGACGGCGGGGAGGGGGCGGTCCCGGACGGCGCGGACACGCGGGCGGTCCCGGACGGCGCGGACACGCGGGCGGTCCCGGACGGCGCGGACACGCGGGCGGTCCCGGGTGGCGGGGAGGCATAGGGCGGCGGGGCCCGGCGACGTAGCATCGAAGTATGTCGATGCCCGGGGGTTCGCAGGAGCCGCGGCGGCGCCTGACGGCCCCGGCGTCCGGCGCCCGCGGCGGGTGGCCGCCGCCCGGCTCCCGGACGTCCGCGGCCGGAGGACGGCGGGCTCCCGCCTCCGCCCCGGCCGTCCCCCGGCGGGTCCGCCCCTGGCCGGCCGCGTCCCGCGACCGGGCCGCCACCGAGCGCGCCGCGCTGGCGGCCCTGGAACAGGGAGTGCGGTTCCGCGCGGTCTTCCTGCTCCTGGCCGGGCTGATCCTGGTCATCGCCATGACCGACGTGCTGATCGGCGCGGCCGGGCTGGTCCACGAGAGCGGATCGCGCCCCCTCACCCCCGCCGAGCAGGACCGCTACGTCAAGGACGAGATCGCCGGGCGCTGGCACACCTGGCCGGCGACCCTGGTCTTCCCCACCGAGCTGCAGTACGTCGGCCTGGGCGGGGCGCAGCAGTACGCCCGCCGGATCGGCCTGGCGCCCGAGGTCCCCTGCCGGGCCGGCACCGACGCCCCGGTCGGCGCGACCCTCGCCGAGCAGGGCTGCCGCACGCTGCTGCGGGCCACCTACGCCGACCAGACCTCGACCTTCGTCATCACCGTCGGCGTCGCCGTCCTCGGCGACGAGGAGCGGCGGATGGCGGCCACCTCCCGGCTGGCCGTCGACGACCGGGTGGGGGTGCGGCCCGTGGCGTTCCCCGGCACGGCCGCCGCACTGTTCGGCGCGGCCCAGCGCCAGCGCAACGCCTGGATCGGGGTGGGCCCCTACGTCGTGTTCCTCACCGCCGGATACGCCGACGGGCGCACCCGGGAGGCGGTCGCGCCGGAGGAGATCCTGCACAGCGAGCTGTGGCCGGTGGCGCAGTCGGTCGCCGGGCGCATCGCCCGGGCGCTGGGCGACGAGCCCAGCGCCGTTCCCCAGTGCACCCAGGGGAACGTGTGCTGAGGCCGGGCCGGACGCGGGTGGCGGGCGCCCTGGCCGCGATCTTCCTGCTGGTCCCCGCGCCGCCCGCCGCCGCGGAGGCGCCGCTCCCCGCGCCGCGGGCCGCCGCGGACGTGCTGCTCCCCGTACCGCCCGCCGCCGCGGACGTGCGCCGGGACCAGCGCTGGGTGCTGCGGGTCCTCGACGTCGAGCGGGCCTGGAAGGTCACCCGGGGCGCGGGGGTCACCGTCGCCGTGGTGGACAGCGCGGTGGACGCCGGGGTCGCCGAACTGCGCGGCAGGGTCGTCTCCGGGCCCGACATGGGATCCCCCGAGAGCGTGCTCCAGGGCAGCCCCGAGCCGGGCATGCACGGCACCGCGATGGCCTCGCTCATCGCCGGGGCTGGCAAGGGCGACGGCGGCCTGCTCGGCGTCGCGCCGGAGGCCGGGATCCTCTCGCTGCCGCTGATCCCGCGCGAGGACGAGGACGGCGAGGGCGGGATCGCCGCCGCGCCGCCCAGGGTGGAGCGGCGGCAGGGCGCCGACAGCACGCTGGCCCGCGCGATCCGCTACGCCGCCGACCACGGGGCGAAGGTCGTCAGTATGTCGCTGGGCGCCTACGGGCCGCACCGGGCCGAGCGCGAGGCGGTCTCCTATGCCCTGTCGCGGGGCGTGGTGCTGGTCGCGGCGGCCGGGAACGACGGCGGATCGCCCTACACCGCGCGCCACGGCACCTCCTTCTGGAGCTTCCCGGCCGGATACTCCGGGGTCATCGGGGTGGGGGCGGTCGACGCCCGAGGCGAGCCGGCGCCGTTCAGCAGCGACAACCTGTCGGTCGCGGTCGCCGCGCCGGGGGTGGGCGTGCCGGTGGCGCTCCCGGGCGGCGGGTACGGCACGTCGGAGGGGACCAGCGCGGCGACCGCGCTGGTGGCCGGGGTCGCCGCCCTGATAAAAGCGAAATATCCGGATCTGCCGCCCTATCTCGTGTCGCGGGCCCTGACCTCCACCGCCGCCTCCCCGCCCACCGCCGGATACGACGACCACGTGGGGTTCGGCGTGGTCGACGCCGCGGCGGCGCTGACCAGGGCCGGGGAGCTGGCGGGCGTCCGCGCCGAGGCCGGGGGGCCTCCGGGCGACCACTTCGGCACCGGCGCGCAGGCCCCGGCGCCGGAACGGCCCGGCCCGGACCCGCTGCGCCTGTGGCTGTACGGCACCGGCCTGCTGACCGGGGTGCTGGCCTTCGCCGGGGCCGCGGTGGCGCTCAACCGGCGGCCCGCGCCGTCCGGCCGAAGCGGCTCCGGAGGATCGGACGGCCCCGGGGGCCCCGGGGGATCTGGGAGATCGGGGGGACCCGGCGGATCGGGCGGCCCCGGTGATCCGGGCGGCGTCCCCGGCTCCGGGGGGCGGGGCGGACCGGCCCGTCCTGGCGGATCCGGCGGCCCTCCGTGGCGGCGCCGGCCGGGGTGGCCGGGACCGCGGCGCGGACCGGAGGGGTGAGCGCCTCCAGGAGACGGTTCGAACTCGATTCGAACGCGGTTTGGACACCGTTCGGACACTCTTCGTGCGCGGTACCGTCCGAACTTCGGATCTCCGGCACGAAGGCGATCAAAGGTTCGCTAAGGTCGCCCCTCATGGGGTACGAGTTGCGCGTGGAGCGCCCGGCGCCTCTCGCCTTCGCGGAACTCGCGACTGTGCTGGGGCAGGCGGGGTTCGAGTTCCGCGGTTCACAGGAGAAGGGCGAGGTGCTGGCCCGCCACGCCGACGGCCTGCACGCCGTCGCGGTCTGGGACGGCGGCCTGTCCGGCGCGCCCGGGTCCGACTGGCACGTGGCCCAGCTCGCCCGGGTCTCGACGCTGCTGAACGCCAGCCTGGTCGGCGAGGACGGCGAGACCTACGCGATCCGCGAGGGCCGTCTGGAGCAGCTGAACGGCCCGGCGTCCTACGAGTTCGGCAAGGTCGACGAGATCCTGGCCGCCGGACCGGCCGCATGGAGCCGGTAGGCCACCCGACACCGTACGCCGAGCGGGTGCTCGACCTGGTCGAGCGGATCCCGCCGGGGATGGTCATGTCCTACGGCGACGTCGCCGAGTATCTCGGTGAGGGCGGTCCCCGGCAGGTCGGCCGGGTGATGTCCCTGTGGGGCGGCGGCGTGCCCTGGTGGCGCGTCGTGCACGCCGACGGCACCCCGCCGCCGGGTCACGAGCGGCGGTGCCTGGAGCACTGGCGCCGGGAGGGCACCCCGCTGCGGGGTTCGGCTTCCCGCGCGGACATCCGTACGGCCAGATGGGATGGCACGCCCAGAAATCGGGCGTAATCGACGTCCGCGCGCCCACTACGATGGCGTAGGACAGCGATCTGTCCGAAAGGCGGTGCCTCCCCCCAATGGCCACCGGCGTCACACCCGCGCGGGCAGGCGGCGATCCCGTCGCCGACCGCCTGAAGGTCGTCCAGGATCTCTGCGATCGCGGGGAGCCCCTGGAATCGATGATGGCGACGGTGCTCGCCGAAGGGCTCACGCCCGCCCAGCGCCGCCGGCTCGACGCCGAGGTCCTGGCTGGCCCGCTCGGCGCCCGGCTGGATCTCGCGGTCAAGCGCGGCGCGGCCCGCAGGCGCGAGTTCGTCACCCTCGTCAAGCCGTACCTCGCCGGAGTGGACGCCAAGGTCAAGCGCGACCTGCCGGTGGCTCGCAGGATCGCCTTCCACCTGGTCGACACCCGCGCGGCGGACGATCTCATCGAGGGCGACACGCTCCAGAGGATCGTCGCGGCGGGCGCCGAGCCGTCGCGCCGGGTCCGCAGGAAGATGCGCTGGTACGCCGACCTGCCGTTCCAGGACGAGCTCCCGGAGAGCATGTTCCGGCTGCGCGCCGCCGACCTCGTCCCGATCACGCGGATCGAGGACATCTCCTGGTCGGGCGGACGGCTGCGGATCACCGGCCACGCCTACCTCGCGGGCCTGTCGGTCCGCGGTCCCCGCTTCAACCACGCCACCGTCGTGCTGCGCGGTCCCCGCTGGCTGCCGCCCGTACGGCTGCGCACCCGCCGCGTCCTCGACCCCTCGGCGACCCACGGCGCCGCCGAGGCGGGCTGCAACTACGACTGGTCCGGCTTCGTCGCCGAGCTGCGTCCCTGGTCGCTGCGCTGGCGCGCCGGGGCGCGGACCGTGTTGCGCGGCGGCAGGCGGCTGCTGCGCCGCCGTTCCGTCGTGCGCGACACCACGACGTGGCGCGCGGAGATCGTGATCTGGAGCCGCGGCGCCCGCGCCGTCGGCCTGCTGCGCGGCCCCTCCACCGGCCGCACCGAGCGGCCCGCGGGCCTGGACATCGGCGGCCGCCGGTGGATCCGCCCGGTCTGGACCTCCGACCGCGCCCTGCAGGTCGCGCTGCAGCCCACCCGGGCCGAGCTGACCGGGGTGACGCTGGACGGCGACCGGCTGGAGCTGAGGGTCTTCCTTCCCGGCACGCAGCACGCCAGGGGCAACGCGCGGCTGGACGGCCACCGCATCGCCGCGGACTTCACCCCCGTCGAGGGCGGCACCGACGTCGTCGTGCCGCTCGCCGTACCGTCCCTGCTGCAGGAGCGCGACGGCGGCAGGCTCTGGGTCGAGCCCAAGGGCGAGCCCGCGGCCCCGGTGATGCTGGGCGGCGCCGCGGAGAGCCGCTCGGTGATCGGCGAGCGGGAGATCACCGTGCTGGGCGACCGGCGCGACCGCGTGTCGGTCTCCGCCCAGCGCGTCCGCCCCGTCGTCTCCGAGGCGGCCTGGTCCGCGGACGGCACGCTCACCCTCGCCGGCACCTACCCCGCCGCTCCCGGCGCGGTCGAGCTGAGCCTCAAGCACCGCACCGGCCTGATCCACACCGTGCCGCTGGAACGTGACGGCGAACGCTTCACGGTGCGGTTCGCGCCCGCCGCGATGCCCCGCTTCGCCGGGACCGTCTCGCTGGCGAGCGGCACCTGGAGCATGGCGGTCCGCGACCCCGGCGGGAAGATCGTGCCGGTCCGCACCGACCACGCCCTCCTCGGCTCGCTGGACGAGGAGACGAGGATCCGCGACGGGCGGGAGTACCGCCTGGTCTCCACGCGGTTCGACGTCCCCGTGCTGACCGTCGCCGAGCACGTGCCCGACGACGAGAAGGGCGCCGGCGGCCTGTACGCGCTGCAGCGCACCTTCTATCCCGCCCAGCGGGCCATGGAGCCGACCGACGCGACCGTCTACGTCTCCTACGACGGCCGCCAGTACGAGGGCAACGTCCGCGCGGTCTACGAGGAGCGCGTACGGCGCGGCGACGACCGCGAGCACATCTGGGTGGTCAAGGACGGCGCGTTCGTCCCGCCGGGCTCGGCCGAGCTGGGCTTCGGCCCGGACATCCGCCCGACGGTGGTCCGCTCCGGCAGCCGCGAGCACTACGCGGCGCTCGCGCGCTCCCGGTACGTCGTGGCCAACGGCTTCCTGCCGCCGTGGTTCCGGGCCCGCGAGGACCAGACGGTCGTGCAGACCTGGCACGGCAGCCCGCTCAAGCGTCTGGGCAACGACCTGCCGCACATGTCGCGCGACCCGAAGCCGGCGGCCTGGCACCGCCAGGCGGCCGAGGTGCGCGGCTGGGACCTGCTGATCTCGCAGAGCCCGTGGGCCACCCCGATCCTGCGCAAGGCGTTCGGCTACCGCGGGGAGATCCTGGAGAGCGGCTACCCGCGCAACGACGTGCTGTCGTCCCCCGACCGGGACGAGGTCGCCGCGCGGGTGCGGCGCGAGCTGGGCATCGCCGAGGGCTCCACCGTGGTGCTCTACGCGCCGACCTTCCGCGACTACGACCGCAGGAACGCCTCGGTGAAGCTGAACCTCGCCGAGGCGCGGCGGGTCCTCGGGGAGGGCCACACGTTCCTGGTCAGGGGACACCCGATGCAGGCGGCGCCGAACGTGTCGCGCGACCTCGCACTGGACGTCACGACATATCCGGAAGTGACGGATCTGTTGTTGATCGCCGACGTGCTGATCACCGACTACTCGGCCATCATGTTCGACTTCGCCGCGACCGGCCGTCCGATGCTCTTCTTCACCTACGACGCGCAGCGCTACTCGGCCAAGCGGGGCCTGTACCTCGACCTCGCGGCCGAGGTCCCCGGGCCGCTGCTGACGACCGCCGCCGAGGTGACGGAGGCGCTGCGGACGATCGACGAGGTGGCCGCCGCGCACGCCGACCGCTACGAGCGGTTCCGCCGCACCTACGCGCCCCGCGACGACGGCAAGGCGACCGGCCGGGTGGTGGACCACGTCTTCGGCGGCTCCTGACACACGGGGGCCGGGCCGCGGTGAGGCCCCGGTCCACGGGTCCCGCTGTTCCCCGGCGGGGCCGGTGGGATCCGGCCCGGAAGGCCCGCGGGGCGCTCCGGTGTCCCGCGGCGTCCCGGCTCCGGTGAGATCTTCAGACATTCTGTGAGATTTCCGACGGCTCCCGGCTGCCGGGGAGCGTTCCCTCCGAGGTCCGGCGGGGTCCTCCGGGCGGCCCGCCCGCCGCCGCGGCGTCTTTCACCGTGCGACTCGCGCCGACTCGGCACGATCATCGTCCGGGATCTGGTGGAATGACGAGTTGTGAGTGGTCAGGGTTGGCGTCTGGTACGTCGTGAGGGCGCGGGGAAGGCTGTTGCCCCCGTGCTCGACGAGCACCAGCGTGCGGTGGTGGCGCATGGGAGCGGCCCGCTGCTCGTGCTCGCCGGACCCGGCACCGGCAAGACCACCACGATCGTGGAGAGCGTCGTCGACCGGGTCGAGCGGCGGGGCGCCGACCCCGAGCGGGTGCTGGTCCTCACCTACAGCCGCAGGGCCGCCGAGGAGCTGCGCGAGCGCATCACCGCCCGCATCCGCCGTACGACCCGCACCCCGCTGGCGATGACCTTCCACTCCTACGCCTACGCCCTGCTGCGCCGCGAGGCCGTCCTCGCCGGACGGGTTCCGCCGCGTGTGCTGACCGCCCCCGAGCAACTGCTGGAGATCCGGCGGCTGCTCCACGGCGAGCTGGAGGACGGCGCCCTCCAGTGGCCCGAGGACATGCGCGAGGCCCTCGCCACCCGCGGCTTCGCCCAGGAGCTGCGCGACTTCCTGGCCCGCGCCACCGAGATCGGCCTCGGCGGGCGCGACCTCGTCGAGCTGGGCCGCACGCACGGCCGCCCCTCCTGGGTGGCCGCCGGGCGGTTCGCCGACCGCTACCACACCCGGTTCGACCTCGACGCCGAGCCGGTGCTCGACTACGCCGACCTGATCCGCGCCGCCGCCGCCCTGCTCGCCGAGCCCGAGGCGCGGCTGCGCGAGCGGTCCGCCTACGACGTCGTCTTCGTCGACGAGTACCAGGACGTCGACCCGGCCCAGGAACTGCTGCTCCAGCAGCTCGCGGGGGAGGGCCGCGACCTCGTCGCGGTCGGCGACCCCGACCAGTCGATCTACGGCTTCCGCGGCGCCGACGTGCGCGGGATCATGGACTTCCCCGACCGGTTCCGCCGCGCCGACGGCTCCGGGGCGCCCGTCCTGGCGCTGCGCGTCTGCCGCCGCAGCGGCCCGGAGCTGCTCCGGGCCACCCGCCGCGTCACCGCCCGCCTGCCCTCCCCGCTCGGCGGCGCGGCCCACCACCGTGACCTGCGCGCCCTGCCGGACGCCGTCCCCGGCGAGGTCCGGGTCGTGGTGACCGACGGCGCGACCCAGGAGGCCGCCGTCGTCGCCGACACGCTGCGCCGGTCCCATCTGCTGGACGGCGTCCCCTGGTCGAGGATGGCGGTGCTGGTCCGCTCGGCCACCCGCCAGCTCCCGCTGCTGCGCCGCGCGCTGGTGAGCGCCGGGGTGCCGGCGGTGGTCGGCGGCGGGGAGGTGCCGCTGTTCCAGGAGCCCGGCGTGCGGCCGCTGATCCGGCTGATCCAGGTCGCGCTCCACCCGGAGAACCTCGACGAGGCCATGGCCGAGGAGCTGCTGACCGGCGCGCTCGGCGGCACCGACATGATCGGCGTGCGCCGCCTGCGCAGGGCGCTGCGGATCGCCGAGCACGAGGCGCTGCTCCACCCCGACGAACGCGACGTCCCCGGTGGCGACCTGCCCCGTGACGACGACGCCCCCGGCGACGACCCGTCCCGCGAGGACGACGTCCCCGGCGATGACGCGTCCGGCGATGACGTGCCCGGTGGCGACGCGCGTGACGACGTGGTCCGGAGCGGCACGACGCCCGACGGCGACCTGCCCGGCGGCGGCGCGGCCGGTCCGCGGGACGGCGACGCCGACGCGCCGGAGGGGGACGGGCTCCCGATCCCGCTGGAGGAGCGCGAGGCGCCGGCGCCCCGCTCGTCCGGTGAGCTCCTCGTCGCCGCGCTCAAGGACTCCCGGGAGCTGGTCCGGGTCGAGCCGCACGTGGCGCTGCCCGCCGAGCGGGTGGCCCGCCTCATCGCCGGCGCCACCGAGGCCGTACGGCGCGGCGGCACCGCCGAGGACGTGCTGTGGACCGTCTGGAAGACCACCGGCCTGGCCGAGAAGTGGACCGAGACGAGCCTCTCGGGCGGGTTCCGGGGCGCCATGGCCGACCGTGACCTCGACGCGGTGGTGGCGCTGTTCGACCACGCGGCCAAGTTCGTCGACCGGCTCCCGCACGCCGGCGTCGAGGTGTTCGTGGAGGACCTCGTCTCCCAGGAGATCCCCGGAGACTCCCTCGCCGAGCGCGCCCCCGACGCCGACTCGGTGCGCATCCTGACCGCGCACCGATCCAAGGGCCTGGAGTGGGACGTGGTGGTCGTCGCCGGCGTCCAGGAGGGCGTCTGGCCCGACCTGCGGCCGCACGGCCCGGTCCTGCGCACCGACGACATGGTCGCCCGGGCCCGCGGCTCCGAGAACGAGAGCCCGTCCGCCGTCGCCGCAGCCCTGACCTCCCAGGTGCTGGCCGAGGAGCGCCGCCTGTTCTACGTCGCGGCGACCCGGGCCAGGAAGCGGCTCGTCGTCACCGCCGTCGGCGGGGAGGACAGCGAGGAGCGCCCCTCCCGGTTCCTCACCGAGCTGGTGCCCGGCTCGGGCGAGGACGTCGGGATCGACGAGCGTTCCCGCTGGCTGAGCATGTCGGCGCTGGTCGCCGACCTGCGCTCGGCGGTGACCGACTCGACCCGGCCCGCCCCGCTGCGCAGGGCGGCCGCCGAGCACCTGGCCCGGCTCGCCGTCGCCGGGGTTCCCGGCGCGCACCCCGACGAGTGGTACGCCCTGACCCCGGTCTCCGACGACCGCCCGCTGAACTGGCCCGACGGCATCGTGCGCATCTCGCCCTCGGCGGTGGAGAACTTCACCAAGTGCGGCCTGCGCTGGCTGCTGGAGACCTCCGTCGGCGCGGGCGGCACCGACGCGGCCCGGGGCCTGGGCACGGTCGTGCACGCCCTGGCCGTGCTGGCCGCGACCGGCATGCCGAGCGAGGAGACGCTGGGCAAGCGCCTGGACGACGTCTGGGGCGAGCTCGACTTCGGCGGCCTCTGGTACAACCGCAAGCAGCGCCGGGTGGCCGAGGAGATGGTCGCCAAGTTCCTGCGCTGGCACCGGGAGAACCCCCGCGAGCTGGTCGGCCTGGAGGAGGCGTTCGTCGCCACGCTCGCCGACGGCGTGCAGATCAAGGGCCGGGTCGACCGCGTCGAGCGCGACGCCGACGGCCGGGCGGTGATCATCGACATCAAGACGGGCAAGAACGGCCCCAAGGACGCCGACCTGGACCGCCACCCCCAGCTCGGGGTGTACCAGCTCGCCGCGCTGCTGGGCGCCTTCCAGCGGCACGGGATGACCGAGCCCGGCGGGGCGGCCCTGGTCCAGGTGGGCGACGCGGCGGGCAAGAAGGACGCCAAGGAGCAGATCCAGCGGCCCCTGGCGGAGGACGCCGACCCCGGCTGGGCCCGCGACATGGTCGAGACCGTCGCGACCGGCATGTCGGGTCCGTTCTTCCAGGCCAAGGTCAACGACGGCTGCCGTACGTGCGCCGTGCGGTCGAGCTGCCCGGTCAGCAAGAACGGAGACCAGGTGTGCTGAGCCGTACCACCCGGCGCGGGGCCGCGCCGCGCCGTTCCCCGGCGTCCCGCGCCACGCCGTGCCGTGTCCGGGAGCGCCGCGTCGCGCCCGGCCGGGCCGTACCGCGCGGGGGCGCCGCGTGCTGAGCCCGATCCAGCTCGCCGAGAAGCTGGGCATCCTCCCCCCGACCCCGGAGCAGGCCGCGGTGATCGAGGCCGGTCTGGAGCCGATGGTCGTCGTCGCGGGCGCCGGGTCCGGCAAGAGCGAGACCATGGCGGGGCGGGTCGTCTGGCTGGTGGCCAACGGCCTGGTCCGCCCCGACCAGATCCTCGGCCTGACCTTCACCCGCAAGGCCGCGGGCGAGCTGGCCCACCGGGTCCGCGAGCGCCTGGCCGGCCTGGTCGCCGCCGCGCAGGTCCCCGCCGAGCTGCTGGAGGGCGAGCCGACGATCTCGACGTACCACGCCTACGCGGCCCGGCTGGTCACCGACCACGCCCTGCGTGAGGCGCTGGAGCCGACCATGCGCCTGATCAGCCCGGCCGTCTCCTGGCAGCTCGCCCAGCGGGTGGTCAGCGGCTACGACGGGCCGATGGAGCAGATCGAGTGGGGCCCGGCCACCGTCACCCGGGCGGTGCTGGAGCTGGCCGGCGAGCTGGCCGAGCACCTGCGGACCCCGGCGGACGTGCGGGAGGTCGGCGCCTGGCTCACCGACCGCTACGGAGAGCTGCCCGGCTCGCCCACCCTGGCCCAGCGCCGCCCGCTGGTCACCCAGCGGGCCCGCGAGCAGCTCCTGCCGCTGGTGGAGGCGTACGGCAGGCTCAAGCGGCGGCGCGAGGTCGTCGACCACGGCGACCAGATGGCGCTGGCCGCCCGGATCGCCTCCGGCCACCCCGAGGTCGGGGAGATCGAGCGGGGCCGGTTCGCCGTCGTCCTGCTGGACGAGTACCAGGACACCAGCCACGCCCAGCTCGTCCTGCTGCGCGCGCTGTTCGGCGGCGGTCACCCGGTGACCGCCGTGGGCGACCCCTGCCAGTCCATCTACGGCTGGCGCGGCGCGTCGTCGGGCAACCTCAGCCGCTTCCCCCGCGACTTCCGCACCCCCTCCGGGGAGCCGGCCCCGGTCAGGTTCCTGTCGGTCAGCTTCCGCAACGGCGACGCCGTGCTGGACGTCGCGGCCCGGGTGCAGCTCCCGCTCCGGATGGAGTCGCGGGACGTGCCGGTGCTGGTCCCGGGCGGCAACCGCGTCCAGCGCGGCCGGGTGACGTGCGCCTTCCACGAGACCGCCGACGACGAGGCCGAGTGGGTCGCCGCGGAGATCTCACGGCTGCTGGGCGGCGAGAGCGCGCCCGACGGCCTGCCGTGGGGCGACGGCGAGCGCAGGAAGGCCAAGCAGAGCGCCTGGGGCGGCCCGCAGTGCCTGCAACCCCACGACGTGGCGATCCTGGCCCGCAAACGGTCGCAGTTCCCCGCGCTGCGCCGGGCGCTGGAGGCCCGCGGCATCCCGGTCGAGGTGGTCGGCCTGGGCGGGCTGCTCGCCGTACCGGAGGTCGCCGACGTGGTGGCCACGCTGCGGGTGGTCTACGACCCGTCGGCGGGCGACGCCCTGGTGCGCCTGCTGTCGGGTCCGCGCTGGCGGATCGGCCCGGCCGACCTCAAGGAGCTGGGCGACCGGGCGCGCGAGCTGAACCGCGAGCACCGGGAGGAGTCCGAGGGCCCGTCCGCCGGGTCCGATCCGCTGGACCAGGTCGTGGCCGACCTCGCCGAGGAGCGCGGCAGCCTGGTCGACGCCCTCGACGAGCTGCCCGAACGCCCCGAGTGGCAGGAGGCGTTCTCGCCGCTGGCCCGGGTGCGGCTGCTCGCCATGGCCCAGGAGCTGCGGACCCTGCGCGCCCACACCGGTCAGCCGCTGCCCGACCTGATCGCCGAGATCGAGCGCAGGCTCGGCCTGGACATCGAGGTGGCGGCCCGGGGGACGGCCGTCGGCCCGTTCGCCTCCCGCGCCGACCTCGACGCGTTCCTCGACGCCGCCGCCCGGTTCGCCGGGGACTCCGAGGACCCGACGCTGGGGGCCTTCCTGGCGTTCCTGAAGGCGGCCGACGAGGAGGAGAACGGCCTGGACGCAGGCCGGGTGGGCGAGAGCAACAGCGTGAAGCTGATGACCGTCCACGCCTCCAAGGGCCTGGAGTGGCCGGTCGTCGTGGTGCCCGGAATGTCGCAGGCGCTGTCCAAGGCCGGGACGCTCACCGTGGGAACGATCTTCCCGGCCCGTCCGACGACCAGTCCCCGGTGGACGGAGAACGCCCGCAAGCTGCCCTACCCGTTGCGCGGCGACGCCTCGGACCTGCCCCGGCTGACCGGGCTGTCGAAGGAGGAGCTGGGCGACTTCGACGAGCGCTGCCGCGACCGCGACCTGCTGGAGGAGCGCCGCCTGGCCTACGTCGCGGTGACCCGCGCCCACTACCTGCTGATCGCCTCCGGCTACCGCTGGGGCACCGGGTCCAAGCCGCTCCTGCCGTCCGAGTTCCTGCTGGAGATCCGCGACACCTGCGGCCGGGTGGCGGCCTGGGCGCCCGAGGCGGCCGAGGACGCCGTCAACCCGCTGCTCGCCGAACCCGCCGAGTCGGCCTGGCCGGTCAGCCCCGACGACGCGCGCTACGCGGCCGTTCTCGACGGCGCCACCCTGGTCGAGGCCGCCCTCGCCGCCCTCACCGGCGGCGACGCCCCCGCGGACCCGTCCGGCCGTACGGCGGGCGGGCCCGGTACGACGGGCGGCTCCGAAGCCGGTACGGCGGACCCGTACGTGCCGCTCGGCGACATCCCCCTCCCACCGGAGGACGAGGAGGTCCCCTTCCCGGACGCCCCCTGGGACGTCCCGGAGGACGCGTGGGACGCCTCCGGCGGCGCCGCCCCGGCGGGTCCGGAGTCCGCAGAGCCCGCAGAGTCCGGGGAGGCCGGGGAGGCCGCGGGGGCCCCGGGTGTTACGGAGAGTTCCGGCGGAGGGCTCGCGGCGTCATCCCCGGACGCGCGGGAGGACGCGGCGGTGACCATCGCCGACCAGGCCGCCCACCTCGCCGGGTTCGGGGACGACCCGGGCAACCGGCACGCCAGGACCCTCGCCGAACTGCGCGGCTGGGACCGCGAACGGGCCAGGGCGTGGGCGCGCGACACCGAGCTGCTGCTCAGGGAGCGGGAGACCAACCGGCGGCGCGGCGGCGGCCGGGTCGAGCTGCCCACCCACCTGACCGTCTCCTCCCTGGTCACGCTGGCCTCCGACCCCAAGGCCCTGGCCCGGCGGATCCGCCGTCCCGTGCCGCGGAGGCCCGCGCCGCTGGCGCGCAGAGGCACCTCCTTCCACAGCTGGCTGGAGTCCCGCTGGGGCCAGCAGCGGCTGATCGACGAACTCGACCTGCCCGGCGCCTTCGACGACGGCTTCGAGGAGGCCGACGCCCGCCTGGAGGAGCTGCGCGCCCGGTTCGAGGAGAGCGAGTGGGCCTCCCGGGAGCCGATCGAGGTCGAGGTGCCGTTCGAGACGATGATCGCCGACCGGCTGGTCAGGGGCCGGATGGACGCGGTGTTCCAGACCCCGGACGGCCACTACGAGGTCGTCGACTGGAAGACCGGCCGCCGCCCCGAGGGCCGGAAGGCGGAGACGTCCGCGTCGGTGCAGCTCGCCGCCTACCGCCTGGCCTGGTCCCACCTGGCCGGCGTCCCCCTGCCGGCGGTGAGCGCCGCGTTCCACTACGTCAGGTCCAACGAGACCGTCCGCCCGGCCGACCTCCTCGACGAGCGCGGCCTGGCCGCCCTCATCGAGTCGGTCCCCGCCATCGGCTGACACTCCGCCCCGGGTCTCCGCGGTGTTCGCGGAGGACCCGGCGTGTCCGGCGACCGGCGGAGACGACGGCCGCCGTGGGCGCGGCGGGGCGTCAGGACTCACCGGGCTCCGGGGAGCTCCCGGCCGGCCTGGGGCCGGGGCCTCATCCCGGCGAGGAGGGCGTCGAGGATCCGGTCGACGTACTCATGGGTCAGTTGCTCCTGGGTGATCAGGAGCTGGAAGTACAGCGGGCCGGACAGGACCGCCATCGCCAGGTCGAGGTCGAATGCGGGCGACAGCTGGCCCCGGTCGCGGGCCGTCTTCAGCCGGGCGACGGTCTTGTCCGCCTGCGGGGTGATGAAGCGCTCGTTGAGCGTGGCGGCGATCCGGGGATCGTGCTGGGCCTCGCCGACCAGGGCCTTGAACAGGGGTCCGAAGGGCGGCCTGCCCAGCAGGTCGACGGCCGCGTAGATCTGCGTGCGCAGGTCGGTGACGAGGTCGCCGGTGTCGGGGTAGTCCAGGCCGGGCTCGTTCAGCGACAACAGCGAGTCGAGCAGCAGGGCTCCCTTGGACGGCCATCGGCGGTAGATGGTCTGCTTGCTGGCACCCGCGCGGGCCGCGACCGCCTCGATGCTCAGCTTCGCGTAGCCGATCTCCTGGCCGAGTTCCAGTGTGGTCCGCATGATGGCCTCGGTCCGGTCGGCGCCGCGACGGTGGGGAGTGTCGGTCATGCCGCCACTTTATCGGTACGGAACGGTCCGTACTTGACATTGGATCCCGGCTTGGAAATCATTCTATCGGTACGGTACGTTCCGTACAGATAAGAACGGTCAGGCTGAAGCCCGTCCCCAGGGACCGCGAGCGGGTGCGCCCCACCCCGGCGCGTCCGACGCCCGGTTGACCGGGTCTGACGTTCCTCACCACCTCATCGGAAAGACGATGCTCTCGTGATACCCGTTCCCGCCGACCCGACCGTGGTGCACCCCATGCCCGGCCAGCCGCGCCTGGTGCTGCTGAAGCCCCTCATCACCTCGCCGCTGATCGAGGCCGGGGAGTTCTCCTACTACGACGACCCCGACGACCCGGCCGCCTTCGAGACCCGCAACGTGCTGTACCACTACGGGCCGGAGAAGCTGGTCATCGGGAGGTTCTGCGCGCTGGGCGAGGGGGTGCGGTTCATCATGAACGGCGCCAACCACCGCATGGACGGCCCCTCGACGTTCCCCTTCCCGATCATGGGCGGCTCCTGGGCCGAGCACTTCGACCTCATCACCGGCCTGCCCGGACGGGGCGACACCGTGGTGGGAAACGACGTCTGGTTCGGCTACCGCTCCACGGTGATGCCCGGCGTCCGCATCGGCCACGGCGCGATCATCGCCTCGGGCGCCGTCGTCGTCGAGGACGTCCCCGACTACGGCGTCGTCGGCGGCAACCCCGCCAGGCTCATCCGCCGCCGCCACAGTGACGCCGACATCGCGCGCCTCCTGGCCCTGGCCTGGTGGGACTGGCCGCTGGAGCACATCACCGCTCATATCCGCACGATCATGTCCGGCAGCGTCGACGACCTGGAGAAGGCGGCGCCCGCGCGGATGTGACCGCTGCTCCCACCCGCCGTTGACATCCCCTTCACCACAGAATCGAGTTGCCCGATGTCTGCTCCGTCCCATCCCGGCTCGTTCACCGACTGGCTCGGCGACCACGCCGCCCCGCTCACCCACCTCGACCCGGAGGCGCCGCTCGACGACCTGGAGCCGCTGCGCGAACTCGTCGGAGCGGCCCGCGTCGTCGCGATCGGTGAGAACTCCCACTTCATCACCGAGTTCTCGCTCATGCGCAGGCGCATCCTGCGGTTCCTGGCCGAACGCTGCGGCTTCACCGTCCTGGCCTTCGAGTACGGCTTCAGCGAAGGGTTCCCGCTGGACGCCTGGGCCCAGGGCGAGGGCCCCGACGACGAGCTGCGGGCCCGGCTCGCCGAGGCGATCCCGGTCGGGGTCGGCGAACCGCTGCGCTGGATGCGCCGGCACAACGCCTCGGCCAGGGTGCCGGTGCGTTTCGCCGGGATCGACGTCCCGGCGGCCGGTGGGTCCCTGCTGCCCGCGCTCGCCCCGGTCGCCGACTACCTGCGCGAGGCCGATCCCGAGGTCCTCCCGATGATCCAGGAGGCGATGCGGATCGCCGAGTCGTTCGCCGGCGCCTCCGCGGCCTCGGCCGCACCGGCCTGGACCCGCCTGACCGCCGCCGAGCAGGACGCCCTCAGCGCGACCCTGATGCGGCTGCTCATCCGCTTCCGCGCCGTCGAGCCGTTGTACGTCTCCCGCACCGGCCGGGAGGGCTACGACATCGCCCTGCGCCGCCTTGAGGCCGCCTGCGCCGCCGACTACGGTTTCCGCGCCATGGCCGGCCTGTTCGCCGGCACCGGCCTGACCGCCGACACCTCGGCCAGGGACGTCTACATGGCCGGGTCGGTTCTGTGGCACCTGGAACGCCTCGGCCCCGCCGCCCGCGTCGTGCTGGCGGCCCACAACGCCCACATCCAGAAGACGCCGGTCTCCTTCGACGGCCATCTCACCGGGCTGCCCATGGGACAGCACCTTCACCATGCGCTCGGCGATGACTACGTCGCCCTCGCCCTGACCAGCCCCGCCGGGCACACCGCCGACATGCGTCCCGACGAGGACGCGCGCTTCGGCTTCACCATCGAGGACACCGAGCTGCAGCCGCCCGAGCCGGGAAGCGTCGAGGCCGCCTTCGCCGAGGCCGGGCTCGGACTGAGCATCGCCGACCTCCGCAGGGCGCCCCGCGAGACCCCCGGCCCCGACCGCTACCGGATCCAGAGCGCCTACCTGCACACGCCCGTCCTGGACGCGTTCGACGCCGTCCTCACCACCCCGGTCTCCACCGTCGCCGACATCGAGGACTGAGATGCGACACATGAAGAACGCCGACGTGATCATTGTCGGAGCCGGCCCGACCGGCCTGATGCTGGCGGGTGAACTGAGCCTGGCCGGGGTGCGGCCGCTGGTGCTGGAGCGGCACCCGCACCGCCGCGACACCCCGAAGGCCGGAGGTCTCGGCGGGCAGATCCTGGAGCTGCTGCGCTACCGTGGCCTGCTGGAACGCTTCCAGGCGGCCTGCACCGGCCCCGTCCCGGCGCCCCGGTTCCCGTTCGGCGGGGTGCATCTGGACTTCACCCGGATGGCGGATCCGCCGCTGCACGCGCTGCCGCTGCCGCAGCAGTCGCTGGAGAGGCTGCTCGACGAACGCGCCGGCGAGCTCGGCGTGGACGTCCGGCGCGGGCACGAGGTCACCGGGGTGAGCCAGGACGACACCGCGGTGACGGTGGACGTGCGGGGCCCGGACGGTCCGTACCAGGTGAACGCCCGCTACCTGGTGGGCTGTGACGGCGCGCGCAGCGGGATCCGGGACCGGGCCGGCATCCCGTTCCCCGGCGTCACCTACCCGGAGGTCAACCGGCTGGCCCAGGTCACCCTGCCCGACGAGGTGACCGTGCTGGACAACGGCGATCTCGACGTCCCCGGCTTCGGCACGGTCCGCGCGGGTTTCACCCGCACGGACCGGGGCCTGCTCGGCGTCGGCTCCTCACCCGGCGCCCGGAGCGTCTCCCTCTACACCATCGAGGACGAGAGCACCGAGTACGACGACGACGTCCCGATGACGCTGACCGAGCTTCAGGACAGCATCCACCGCGTACTCGGCGCGCACCTGCCCCTGGCCGGATCGACGCGGCTGTCGCGCTTCACCTTCAAGGCCCACCAGGCCGAGCGCTACCGGGCCGGGCGCATCCTGCTGGCCGGTGACGCCGCGCATCTGTTCCCCGCCACCGGGGTGGCGCTCAACGCCGGCCTGCTGGACGCGGTCAACCTGGCCTGGAAACTGGCCGCGGAACTCCACGGCCGGGCGCCGGGCGGCCTGCTGGACACCTACCACGACGAACGCCACCTCGCCGGCGCCCGTACCATGCTGCACACCCGGGCCCAGGTGGCGTTGCGACGCGGGCACGACGAGGCCGCCGAAGCACTGCGCGAAGTGTTCTCCGAACTGCTCGCCGACGAACAACCGCTGCGCCGCATGGGAGCACTCGTCGCCGGAACCGACATCCGCTACCCCATGCCAGGCTCGGGCCACCACCCGCTGGCCGGAACCTTCGCCCCCGACCTCACCCTGCACACCGACCGGGGGATCACCGGCGTCGCCGGACTCCTGCACCCCGCCCGGCCCGTCCTCCTCGACCTCGCCGGCCGTACGGATCTGCGCGAGGCCGCCCGCGACTGGGGACGGCGCGTCGACATCCACACCGCCAAGACCGACCGGCGGCCCGCCGACGCCCTGCTGATCCGCCCGGACGCCCACATCGCCTGGGCCGCACCCGTCGATGAGCCCGCCGGCACCGCCGTACCCGCGCTGCGCGAGGCGCTCTCCACCTGGTTCGGCACACCCTGACGCGGCCCGGGCATCGGCGATCCCCGCCCCGGAGGCCGGGGAATCCTAGCTCGGTGGGAGGTCCCTGACGAACACGATCCCGTCGGTCCCGGCCAGGTGGGCCGGGTTCATCGGGATGTAGCCGAACCAGGGGGAGACGCGGGGGGCGGGTGGCGCGTCGCCGAGGACGGCGGTCAGCCGGCGGGGGTCGAGAAGGAGGCGCTCCTCCGGGAGCGTGTACAGGAGTCCTTCGACGGTGTCCGGGGGCGGGGCGTCCACTCCCCGGTGCCGGATCGTGCCGAGGACCGTGGCCAGGAAGGCGTACTCCCCGCCCAGGCGCGCGCTCAAGATCGAGCCGGAGCTCCACCACTCGAACGGCGCGTCCCCCATCCGCATCACGCTCCTGCCCGGCTGGAGATGAAGGTTGTGGGCGTGGACCAGCGCCGGGCCCCGCTCGGCGACGGCGAGGACGTTGGCGGCGATCATCGAACTCCGCAGGCCCAGCAGCCGCGCCATGCGGCCCGGCGAGGTGTCGGCCATCCAGTGGTGGTAGCGCAGCAGACCGACGGCGGCGCGCCCGTACAGGCGGGCCCGCTCCATCTCCTCCCGTGAGGAGGTCTCGGCGAGGTGCGGGGTCTGCGCGTCGAGCAGCGCCACCAGGTCGTCGGCGATCAGCCGCAGCTCCCCGGCCTCGGCCGACCGTCCCACGGACTCGGAGGGGTCCATCATCGTGGCGGGGTTCGCCCACCGCTCGTCGGCGCCGAGCAGGCGGTCGAGCGTCTCCGCGTCGCAGGGGAGCAGGTCCGCGTCCACCCGGGCCGCGAGGTGGCCGTGGAGCGCGGTGAGGGCCTGGCGGGGGCTCGCGGCGTGGCTGATCTCCAGCGGGCCGTCGAGACCGGCGAAGCGCACCCGCTCGGACGGCGACCGGCCTTCGTTGTACTCGCGCATCCAGCGCACGAGCTCACGGTTGCCCGGGGCGGCTCCCCACCCGTGGCTGAAGCCGCGTTCCATGACCTCGTCGAGGGTGCCGGTGCCCGAGGTGACGTGGTCGTCCACGACCAGGCCCATCAGGCAGTCGCTCTCGATCCCGATCGTCCGGTAGCCCTCCCGCTCGACGAGCTGCCGGAAGAGCTCGTTGCGCACGTCGAGCAGGACGTCCTCGCCGTGGGTGGGCTCGCCCAGCGCGAGCACCCGCGGCCGGGCGGGGAGCAGGCCCATGACGGCGGCGGCGTCGACGGCGTGGGCGGCGTCTTTCATGTCGTTGACCATGCCTTCGACGCTATCTTTGAACTCCCGGTTGGGACTTTTCCCCGAGGCGCCCGGCATCACGAGATGAAACCTTCAAAACGGTGGGTCACCCCTCGGCATGGCGGCCGCTCCGGTGGCCGTCCCGGACCGCCGCCCGGCCCAGATAGCGGAACGACGGCGGCGGGTGCATCAGGAAGTCGTGGTGGGAGATGTTCCAGGCGTAGGCGCCCGCCATGGTGAACTCCACGACGTCGCCGGGGGCCAGCGCGACCGGCGCCCGGCGGGCGAGGACGTCCTTGGGTGTGCACAGCTGCCCGGCGATCGTGACCGGTTCGCCCGGCGGCAGCGGGGCCATCGGCTGGGAGTGCCCCTTGGCGGCGGGGGTGCGCAGGTGGTGGGTGCCCCCGGCGACCACGGCGAACAGCTCGCCGTGAACCCGCTTGACGTCGAGCACCCGCGTCACGTACCGCCCGCAGTAGGCGGTCAGGGACCGTCCCGGCTCGACCCGCAGCACCTCGCCCGGACGGCGCAGCCGCGCCAGGCCCTCGCCGTAGGAGCACCAGTCGAAGCGGTCGTCCGGGTCGGCGTAGGACACCGCCATGCCGCCGCCGAGGTTGACCTCCGTCACCCCGAGCGCGCGGGCGTACTCCAGCACGGTCCCGGCCAGCCGCAGCAGGTCGGCGGCGGCGAGCCCGCTGGCCAGGTGGGCGTGGACGCCGCGCAGCCGCACCCTGTCCTGCCCCTCCAGCGCCGCCGCGCAGCGGGCGACGTCGGCGGGGTCCATGCCGAACGGCGTCGCGCCGCCGCCCATGGCGAGGGACGCCCCGCCCACCGGCACGTCGAGGTTGACCCGCAGCAGCACGTCGGCGCGGCGGCCGGAGGCCAGGAGCCGCCGCAGCTCGCCGGGGCTCTCCACGTGCAGCCGGGTGACGTCCGCGGACAGCTCCGCCCGGGTCTTGCCCGGACCGCCGAGGGCCGTCGGCACGTCCGGGAAGAGCCTCCGGACGTGCGCCAGCTCGCCCGCCGAGGAGACCTCGAAGCCGTCCACGTGCCGGGCCAGCACCCTCAGCAGCTCGGCGTCGGGGTTGGCCTTGACCGCGTAGTACAGCTCGATCCCCGGCAGCGCGGCCCGCACCGCGGCGGCGTGCCCGTCGAGCGCGGCGAGGTCGTAGACGTAGGCGGGCAGGTCAGCGGTCGCCAGGCCGTACGGCGGGCCGCCGCGGTCCGGCTCCGGGGTCGCTCCCGCACCGTCCGGAGCCGGAGCCGGAGCCGGAGCCGGAGCCGGGACCGGGACCGGGGTCTGATCGGCGGGCGCCGGGCCGTACGGCGGGACGGCGGCCGTCACGAGACCATCGCCAGCGGGTTGGCGACCGGCACGTACCCGGCGCGGCGGTCGGCGGCGCGGGCCCACCGGACCGACAGGTTGGCCTTGGCGGGCAGCGGGGCGCCCGCCAGGAGGTCCGACAGCCGGCGCGGCCGGCCCCGCGACCCGGCGTACCCGGCCAGCACCTCCCCGGCCACGGCCCACAGCTCCCGCGCCGCGGCGGGGTCGGGGCCGGCCAGCCGGGCGGCGATCTCCGGCAGGTGGTTGACCATCAGGCAGTAGACCACCCGGTTCCAGCCCCCCTCCTCGTCGTAGGTGAGCGCCGCGGCGACCTCACCCGGCAGTCCGGCGAGGTCGTGACGGCCGGCGACGAGCTTGGCGCCCTCCATGTCGCGGAAGACGGCCTCCACCGGAAGCCCGGCCGCGTCCACGCCGACGAGCACGTTCTGCAGGTGGGCCTCCAGCACCACGCCGTGGGTCAGGTAGGCGTCGAGCACCGGCGGCGCGACGCGCTCCACGTAGGCCCGCCACCACCGCGCGGGGTCGGCGGGCCGGTCGCCGGCGGCGGCCAGCGCGCCGCTCAGCAGCGGGGTCACCCCCGGACGGCAGACCGACCACGGGCTCGCCCGGACGATCACGCTCAGCCCCTCCAGCAGCCGGGTGCCCAGGGCCGCGGAGCGGTAGCCCGGCTCGGGCAGCCACCGGGTGCCGGGGAACCGCTCGGCCAGGCCGGCGAACACCGGCGTGAGGCGCCGGGTCAGCTCCACCGCGCCCGCCAGCTCGTACCAGGAGTTCTTCCGGACGCAGTTGGTGATCCGCACGTCCAGGCTGAACTTCAGGCAGCGGTCGATCCCCGGCTCGTAGACCGTCCGGACCGACGAGGTGGGGACCGACGCCCGCGAGGCGCTTCCCAGGTCCGTCAGCCTCCCGTCGGCCAGCGGGGCGGCCAGCTCCGCCGCGAGCAGGTCGAGCTGCCACGGATGCGCGGGCAGGAGGGTGTAGCCCGGCGGCGCGGCGCCCAGCCCGTCGAGCGGACCGGTGTCGCCCACCCCGGCCAGCACGTCGTCGCGCACCCCGAGCAGCCGCAGCGGGAAGCTCGCGTGCGCCTCCGGGGCGTGCCGCAGCCAGCCCGCGTCGCCGCGCGCCTTCGGGCTGGGGTGGAACGGGTGGCCGAAGACCAGCCCCTGCTCCGAGGCGAGCCACGGGTCGGCCGGGGGCGGGACGTCCCGGCGGGCGGCGACCAGTGCCGCCATGGCCTCCCGGCTCGCCCCCACCTGGGTCGCGAACTCCTCGTTCGCCGCGTCCGCGGTCTCGCCCAGCTCCCGTTCGACGAGCCGGACCAGCAGGTCCACCGACAGGGGCCGCCAGCGCCCTTCGTCCAGCCGCTCCGGCGGCCCGTCGAACCGCAGCGCCAGCCCGCCGTACGTCCGGGCCCGCAGCAGGGTGCCCGCCACCCGCAGCAGCACGTACGGCTCGGCGTGCCATACCAGCCCGCGCGGCCCGGCCACCTCCCGGACGCAGCAGCGCAGCAGCGCGGCCAGCGACGCCTCCTCGGCGGCGGCGGCCGGGGAGGTGAGCGCGAGGCCGGTCAACACGGCGCCCTTCTCCCGGCCGCGCCACGGGAGGAGCCGTCACGGGTGGAGCCGTCGCGGGGAGCCGGGGGGCCGGCGGGGATCTGGCGCAGGTAGTTGGGGCCGCTGGTGCCGTAGAACTTGTTCACGTCGCGCGCCCCGGTGCGGGTCCTGTCCACCAGCGTCCCGGCGGTGACCATCGACTTGCCGACCAGCCGGGCGGCGTCGAGGGTCCTGGCCCGCAGCAGCCTGGCCATGGGGTCGTAGCCGTGCTCGTCGAGAGCCTCGGCCAGGGCGTCACGGACCAGCCGGAACGCCCGCGGGGGCGGCAGCACCCCGGATGTCACCGCGGTCGCGGCCAGGTGCAGGGTGATGGTCACGAACACGTCGGCGAGCGCGTGCGGGTCGTCGGTCAGCATCCGCTCGTCGGCGAAGTCCGGTACCTCGATCCCGGCCGCCCGCAGCCGCCCCGGGGAGGTCAGCAGGCCGTCGTAGTCCTTGACCAGCAGCCTGGCCGGTCCGTCGCCGAACACCAGCGACAGGTTCTGCTGGTGGGCCTCCAGCGCGGTGCCGTACCGGACGAAGAGCCGCACGTTGTAGGAGAACAGCAGGCGCAGGTAGTCCTGGAGCATCTCCGCCGCCTCCCCCCGGTACCACCGCCCGGCGAGCTCCTCGGCGACCAGCCCGCCGCCCGGCAGGGGAGCGGGCAGCGCGGCCACCGGGACGATCTCCCCGGCCGGGTGGCGGCGGAGCATCCAGCCGAGGTACTCGTGCCCGGCGTGGGCGTGGGTCTGCTCGTCGGCCAGCAGCACCCGCGGGTCCGGCATGCGGCGCAGCAGCAGCTCGGCCCGCGCCCCGTCGGCCAGCGTCTCCGGCTTGATCGACCGCCGGTTGCGCAGCCCCAGCGTGCTGGTGGTCAGCGGCAGTTTCAGGTGCGCGCGCCGGTCGAGCGCGACCGTGCGCGTCGAGAGCGTCGGCCGGACCTCGAGGTACGGTTCCGGCGCCAGGACCGTCCACGGGATCTCCTCGACCGCGCGGGCCGTCAGCGGGTGGACGGGGAACAGCACGTGCGTCCCGGCGAGCTCGCCGGGCAGCCCGACCGCGGGGAACTCCGGCGCGCACGGCAGTGCCGCCCCGGTGACCCGCTCCCGGGGCACGGCCGCCCAGCGCAGCTCGAAGGCGGGCGCGAACTCCGGCGCGTAGGCCACCAGCTCCTCGTCGGTCAGCCCGGTCCGGCAGCGCGCCGTCGGGTAGACCGGGTGGTCCACGAAGGCGGCCAGCGCCTCGTAGCGCACCGCGTCGAGCCGCCCGGCGTCCGCCTCCGCCCGGGGGCCGGTCCCCGCTCCCGCTCCGGTCCCGGTCCCCGATCCGGGGCCGACACCGACGGGGACCCGCCCGCCGGGGCCGTCGCCGCGTCCGTCCGGAAGCCGCCCGCCGCCGGTCCGCCGGCCCACCGGGGTACGGCGGGCGAGACGGGCCAGCACCTCCTCGCGGTGGGCGTCGTGGAGTTCGAGGGCGCGCAGCGCCTCCCCGCACTCCCGGGCGAACGCCTCCACCCCGGCCGCGTCCGCGGGCGCGGAGACCTCCCGCAGCGCGTGCAGGACCTCCGCCAGGCGCAGCGCCTCCTGCGGGGCGACCACGAAGTCCTGGAACGGCGACCCCGCCGCCAGCCGTACCTGCCGCCCGGTGGGCAGCAGCAGCACGACGCCGTCCCTGCTCCGCGTGACCCGTCCGGCCAGACCGCCGTAGTCCTCGCGCAGCAGCGCGTTCAGGACCCGGGCCGCCAGGTACGGCTCCCGCCCGCCGGCCCCGCCCGCGCGGTGCTCGCCGTCCATGCCGTGCCCTCCTCTCACCGGGCGCGCACCGCTCACGGGGCGCCCGCCGTTCACGCGACGCCCGCCGTCCGCGGGGCGCCTGCCGTCCGTGCCGCGCCCGCCGTTCGCGTGGCTCATGCGACCTCCCAGCGCGCGGTGGCGGCGAAGGCCGCGAGGGCGTCGTCCACGCTCGCCCGGTCGGGGCCGATGGCGCGGACGATGCCCAGGTAGTCGCGGTTGGTGTTGGACGGCTCGATCCGGTCGCCGACGGCGCGCAGCGGCCGGTGCCAGAGCCGCACCCGGTCGCCGGGGGCGGGGTCCACCACGCCCGGGGCCGCGGTCACGGTCCCCGGCCGGTCGGCCACCAGGCTCAGTATGGTCCCGTGCCCGGCGGGTCGGCCCGCGGGGTCCGGGAGGTCCGGGAGGCCGCTGCCGCCCCCGGGGATCCCCGGGGCCCGTCCCGCCCGCTCGTCCGTCCCCGCGGGGTCCCCCGGCCGGGTGCCGAACCGTTCGCCCAGGTGGACGGCGAGAACGTGCTCGAACAGCGGGACGCCCAGCAGGTCCGCGAGGAGGAAGTCGCAGTGGTCGCCGATGACCCGGTAGTTGACCTCGACGATCCGCGGCCCGGCCGGGGTCATCGCGTACTCGGTGTGGCAGGCCCCGAAGCCCGCGCCCAGCGCGGCGAGGGCCCGCAGGACGTGCTCCCTTCCGGGAGGGTCCGCCCAGTCGAGCCGTTCCTCCACGAAGTGCGGCGGCGGTCCCAGCGTGGTGCGGAAACCGCCGAGCACCCGCAGGTCGGTGCCGTCGCCGAGGGTCTCCAGCGTGTGCAGCGGCCCGTCGAGGTACTCCTCCACCACCAGTGCCTCACCCGGCCGCCGGCCACGGATCACCCGGACGGCCGTGGCGAGCTCCCCCGCGTCGGCCACCAGCACGACGTCCTCGCTGGCCACGCCCTCGCGCGGTTTGACGACCGCGGGGAACGGCGGGTCGGGGGGGGCCGGGTCGTCCGGTGCCAGCCGTACCGAGCGGACGGTCTCGACCCCGGCCTCGGCCAGCCGCCGCCGGGTGAGCGCCTTGTTCTTGGCGGCGAGGCAGGCCCGCCAGTCCTTGCCCGGCAGGCCGAAGTACGCGGCGGCGAGGGCGGTCTCCGCCTGGAGATGGTCGGAGTTGGAGAAGATCGCGTCGGGCGCGTGGTGGTGGGCGATGAGGTCGATCACCGAGCGGGCGTCGCGGACGTCGCACCGCAGCACCTCGGCCCCGGAGGCCGCGTGCCGTTCTGGGCGGTCGGTCAGGATCGTGACGTCGCAGGCCAGCGCGCGTGCCGCGGGGAGGAACCCGTCCGTGACCGAGTCGGTCGGTTTGAGCGCGGTGAGGTACAGGCGCAATGCGGGGACCCCCGTTTATCAGGTAAGGCTAACCTAACTCGGTTCATCTTAACCGGGTGGAGATCATCACGCTGGCGTCTCGGCGTAAACACGGTACATGTCCGGCCTGACATGAGGATGCCAGTCACCCCGGACGGTCCGGCGGCGGGCCCTGCGAGGCGCTCCGCACCGCTCCTGCGGGCCGGTCCGGGGTCGCGGCGGGAGGCGTCCGGGGACGCGGCGTAGGATGACCAGTCGGTCTGGGAGGCGAACGGCGTGGAGAGCGTGGAGATCACAGCACAGGACGGACTACTGGGGCCGCTGCTCCTCGCGCGCAGCGCCGTCGACCGCTCGGCGCTGCTGCGGGGCGACGCCGCGTGGCTGGAGAGGGCCTGGGCCGATCCCGCCACCCGGGTCCTGACCATCGACGACGGCAACACCCTGGTCAGGCGGTCGGGCGACGAGTTCTCACTGGTCCTCTCGGCCCCGGAGGACGCACCCGCGGGCGAGCGCTACCTCCTCGGCGTGGACGCCGGGGGCGTCGCCTACTTCGCGATCTCCGCGCCGCTGCCGGAGCCCGTCCTGGGCGCCTCGCACGGCCGGATCGTCTCCCCGGTCGCCGCCTCCGCCGTCCCGGACGGACAGGTCGTCGTCGCCGGGCTCCGCCAGATCGGCGCGCTGCTCGGCGACCTGGACGCCGGGCTGCTGGTCTACGCGGTCGCGCTGGAGGCGTGGCACTCCACCCACGAGTTCTGCCCGCGCTGCGGCAGCCGTACGGAGGTGCGGTCGGGCGGGCACGTCCGCGTCTGCCCCCGCGACGCCAGCCAGCACTTCCCCCGGGTCGATCCCGCGGTGATCATGCTGGTCCACGACGATCAGGACCGCTGCCTGCTGGCCAGGGGTCCGGAGTGGGGCGAGGGCCGGATGTCGGTGCTCGCCGGGTTCGTGGAGCCGGGCGAGTCGCTGGAGCACGCGGTGGCCCGCGAGGTGGCCGAGGAGGTCGGCGTGAGCGTCACCGGCGCCCGCTACCTCGGCAGCCAGCCGTGGCCCTTCCCGCGCAGCCTGATGCTGGGCTTCTTCGCGCGCGCCACCTCCACCGAGCTCGTCCTCGACCCGGAGGAGATCGCTGAGGCGCGCTGGTTCGGCCGCGCGGAGCTGCTGGCCGCGCTGGAGAGCGGCGAGGTGCGGCTGCCGTCCGGGCTTTCGATCGCCCGGAGGCTGATCGAGACCTGGTACGGCGAGCCGCTGTCCGGCGACTGGTGATCGGCGACGCGGTCCCGCAGTACGGCGGGTCGCCGTGCGAGGGCCGGTGATCCGCGACGCGGTCCCGCCGGGTTCGCAGGGTTCCGCGGTCCGGGGAAAGCCGATCCCGGCAGGGGGAACCACCCCACCGGGACCGTTGGCCGCCGCCGTGCTCCCCGCCGGAGCGGCGGGACGGCCGGCGCGGAGGCTACTCGCCGGCGACGGCCGCCGCGGCCCGCAGCCGCGCCTTGACCTCGATCACCGAGGGGTTGGTCGCCGCGGTGCCGTCGTCGAAGACGACGGTCGGCACGACCTGGTTGCCGTTGTTGACGCTCATGACGAACTCCGCGGCGTCGGGGTTCCGCTCGATGTCGACCTCCCGGTAGACGATGCCCTCGCGGGTGAGCTGGGACTTCAGCCGCCGGCAGGGACCGCACCAGCTGGTCGTGTAAACGGTGAGCGCCATGTCTTGATCATCCCCTCATGTGATGTTCGGCGCTCATGGCAACAAAGCGAAGGCCGTTCGTCTTCCCGCCCGATCCACGGACCTCTCCCGGCGGGTTCCCGGATCCTTCCCGCCCGGTCCTCGAACCCTTCCGGGCGGGCACCCCGGCCCTTCCCGCCCGATCCCGCGGACCCCTCCTGCCCGGCCCCGGGCCCTTTCCGGCAGGCGGCCGGGAAAGCCGTCAGCGGAGCCGGGACGCGACCCACTCCTGCACCGTCTCGGCCACCCCGGCCTGCCGGTACATCGGCGAGCTGTGGTCGGCGCCCGGCTGGGTCAGCACCGTCATCGGCACGCCGAACCGCTTCAGGCGCTCCTGGAGCCGGAGGCTGTGCTCGACCGGCACGAACTCCTCCTCCGAGTGCAGCGTCAGCACGGGGGCGTCGCCGCGGCTCGCGTGCAGCGGCACCTCCATGCTGTTCCAGACCTTCGGGCACTCGACGGGCTCGCACCCTCCGGCGAGGCGGACGGCGGACTCGCGCAGCTTGCGCCGGTAGGCGTCGGTGGTGTCGGCGCCGTCGTTGTAGGCGGTGATCGGCGAGATCACGGGGGAGACGCCGACCACGCCGCGCAGCCCCGGCAGCCTCCGCTCGCCGTAGGTGCCGACGGCGGTGGCCAGGTGGCCCCCGGCGGAGAAGCCGATCACCACGTAGTCGTTCGGGTCGAAGGACCACAGGGCCGCGTGCTTGCGCGCGGTGGCGATGGCGTCGAAGGTGTCGGTGCGGGGCGCGGGCCAGGCCGCGCTGCCGGAGAGGCGGTAGTTGAGGTTGAAGACCGTGTAGCCCAGCTCGGCGTAGCTCCGGGCGATCTCCGACATCTGCTTCTTGTCGCCGGTCGACCACCAGCCGCCGTGGATCAGGAAGACACCCGGCCGCCTGAGCTCGTCGGGCTGGTACCAGACGTCCATCCGCTGCATGGTGTGCCGGCCGTACGCGACGGTGTCGACGATGGTCCCCCTGGCCAGCGGGTCGGAGTCGCCGGTGGCGGGCGCCGAGGAGGTGGAGGACGGCGTCGGGGTCGGGGTGGGGGTGGGGTCGCCCTTCGCCGCCGCGGCGGACGCGGACCCCGCCGTGACGACGGACCCCGGCATGACGGCCCCCGCCGCGCCGATGGACCCCACCGTGACGGGCGTGGCCGCCGACACGTGGACGGCCAGGGACATGGAGGAGGCGTGCGCCATCGCGGGCCCGGACGCCAACGCCGCCAGGGCCAGCGCACTCACCGTCACCGCTGTTCGCACGAGTCTCGTCCTTCCCCGAAGTCCACTTCGCTCACATTGTGGAGTAAAGAAGGCGGTTTATGCATCTCGGGGGGCGACATAGGTTGGCCGCGGCACGGTGGCGGCCTTACCGGGTCGTGGCCATCGGCTGGAAAGATGTTTTCGTCCGACCCGTTCGACAGTCTGTGGGGGCGTTCGTGGAACTCGGCGTGGACCTCGATGACGTCCTGGCGGGCCTGGACCCCGAGCAGCGCGCGGTGGCCGAGACCGTCCGCGGCCCGGTCTGCGTGCTGGCGGGGGCCGGGACCGGCAAGACGAGGGCCATCACCCACCGCATCGCGTACGCCGTGCGCAGCGGCGCGGTCGAGGCGCAGAGCGTGCTGGCGGTGACGTTCACCACACGCGCGGCCGGGGAGCTCCGGCAGCGCCTGCGACTGCTCGGCACGCCGGGCGTGCAGGCCCGCACCTTCCACGCCGCCGCGCTGCGCCAGCTCACCTACTTCTGGCCGCGCGTCATCGGCGGCGACCCGCCCAGCGTGATCGAGTCGAAGCTGCCGCTGCTGGCCGACGCCGGCCGCTCCCTCCGCAGGAACCTCGACCGCTCGGAGCTGCGCGACGTCGCCTCCGAGATCGAATGGGCCAAGGCCACCCAGATCGGCCCCGAGGACTACGCCCAGGCCGTCACCAAGGCGGGCCGCACCCCGCCGCTCCCGGCCGAGGAGGTCTTCCGGCTCTACGACGCCTACGAGCGGCTCCGCCGGGAGCGGCACCTGGTCGACTTCGAGACCATCCTGGAGCTCACGGCCGCCGTGATGACCGAGCACCGCGAGGTGGCCGGCGAGATCCGCCGGCAGTACCGCTACTTCGTCGTCGACGAGTACCAGGACGTCAACCCGCTGCAGAAGCTGCTGCTCGACACCTGGCTCGGCGGGCGCGACGACCTGTGCGTGGTGGGCGACCCCAACCAGACGATCTACTCGTTCACCGGCGCGACCCCCCGCTACCTCACCGGTTTCCCGGTGGAGCACCCCGACGCCGCCGTGATCAGGCTGTTCCGCGACTACCGCTCCACCCCCCAGGTCGTCTCGCTGGCCAATCGGGTGCTCGACCGGGCGCGGACCCCCCACAAGATGACCCTGCTCGCCCAGCGCCCCGACGGCCCGGAACCGGTCTTCACCGAGTACGACGACGAGGTCGCCGAGGCCCAGGGGGTCGTCCGGGCCGCCGCCGGGCTCATCAGGAGCGGCGTGCCGAGCCGCGAGATCGCCGTGCTGTTCCGCGTCAACGCCCAGTCGGAGGTCTACGAGCAGGCGTTCACCGAGGCCGGCATCCCCTACCTGCTGCGCGGCGCCGACCGGTTCTTCGAGCGCCCCGAGGTACGGCAGGCGGTCGTGCTGCTGCGCGGCGCGGCCCGCTCCGCCTCGGCCGGCGACGACCTCGTCTCCACCGCCCACGGCGTCCTGTCCGGGATCGGCCTCACCGCCCAGCCCCCGAGCGGGGGCAGGACACGCGAGAAGTGGGAGTCGCTGAAGGCGCTGGCCGACCTCGCCGAGGAACTCGCCGCGGGCGGCGCCGACCTGCCGGGGTTCGTGGCGGAGCTGGAACGGCGGGCCGCCGAGCAGCACGCGCCCGCGGTCGAGGGGGTGACCCTCGCCTCGCTGCACGCCGCCAAGGGCCTGGAGTGGGACGCGGTCTTCCTGGCCGGAGTCACCGACGGGATGCTGCCGATCGTCTACGCCGAGACGCCCGAGCAGATCGAGGAGGAGCGCCGCCTGCTGTACGTCGGCATCACCCGGGCCCGCGTCCACCTGGGCGTGTCGTGGGCGCTGGCGCGCTCACCCGGGGGGCGCCGCTCGCGCCGGCCGTCCCGGTTCCTCGACGGCCTCATGGGCCGGGCCGCCGCCCGCGTCCCGTCGCCGGGTCGCGGCGGGCGCGACGGGACCGGTGGGACCGGCGGGGAGCACCGCGAACGCCGCGAACGCCGTACGGTCGCCGCGCCGGTGAGCTGCCGGGTGTGCGCCAAGACCCTGATCGCCGCGGCCGAGCAGAAGCTCGGCCGGTGCACCACCTGCCCCGCCGACTACGACGAGGGGCTCCTCTCGGCCCTGCGGTCCTGGCGCGCGGACGCCGCCAAGGAAGCCAAGATCCCGACATACGTGGTCTTCACCGACGTAACCCTGCAGGCCATCGCGGAACGGGCGCCCCTGTCCGAACGGGACCTGATGGCGATACCGGGAATCGGACGCGTCAAACTTGACCGGTACGGCGAGGCGGTGCTCCGCCTGTGCCGCGCTGCCGGAACCCAGACGGAGGACCTGTGAACGAGGCGCTCAAGGAGCTGCTGGACCTGCTCGACCTGGAGCAGATCGAGCTCGACATCTTCCGCGGCCGCAGCCCGGAGGAGCGCATCCAGCGGGTGTTCGGCGGCCAGGTGGCCGCGCAGGCCCTGGTGGCCGCGGGGCGGACGCTCCCGGCGGACCGCCACGTCCATTCGCTGCACGCCTACTTCATCCGGCCGGGCGACCCGTCGGTCCCGATCGTCTACAACGTCGAGCGGGTCCGCGACGGCCGGTCCTTCACCACCCGCCGGGTCGTGGCCATCCAGCACGGCAAGGCGATCTTCACTCTCTCCGCCTCCTTCCAGATCATGGAGCCCGGCGTCGAGCACCAGGCCGCCGTCATGCCGGAGGTGTCGCCGGCGGAGGGGTTGCCCTCGTTCCAGGACCGGATGCGTCAGATCGTCGATGAGGACTCCCCCTACCGGGAGTGGCTGTCCCGGCCGCGCCCGGTGGAGCTGCGCTACGTCACCCCCCTGACCTGGGAGGCCCACCGCGATCCCGAGCTGCGCGGCTCGAACACGAACGTGTGGTTCCGCTACGACGCCGAGCTTCCCGACGACCCGCTGCTGCACGTGGTGCTCGCCGCCTACGCCTCCGACTTCACCCTCGTGGACACGGTCCTGCTGACCCACGGGCTGGCCTGGGGGGCTTCGAACATCTCCGGCGCGTCGCTCGACCACGCGATGTGGTTCCACCGTCCCTTCCGCGTCGACGACTGGATGCTGTACGCCCAGGAGTCCCCGTGGTCCGGGGGCGCGCGGGGACTGGCCCGGGGCGAGATGTTCACCCGTTCCGGGGAGCTGGCCGTGTCGGTGGTCCAGGAGGCCATGATCCGGGTCAATTAGGTGGGAAACTGCAGGTAGAAAATATGTTGCCCGCCCCCGGGGGCCGGGTTTAGGGTCATGGTCAAGCAAGTCGGGTGTCGTAACCCGACGATCCGTAGACGGAGGTGAGTCCGCTGTGAAAATCAACATGATGATGCCGTCCCAGCTGGGGCTCGCTTTCGCATGCGGTGACACCGCCCTGCCTTGTGGCGGCCGGTCCATCCTCACGGCTGGTCCGGTCTCCCGGCGTCGGCAGGAGGAGTCTGCCCGGTCTCAGGCCGGTCGTCTGTTCGCCGCCGCTGCCACCGCCGAGCCGGTGGCCGCAGGCGTCGCGGGCGTTCCGGCTCTCGCGGGTGCCCCGGCTCCCGCAGGTGCTCCGGCCCTCATGGGCGGAAGCTACGCACCGGCCCAGCACGTCCGAATCGGTGGACTGCGTGGTCCGCATCCCTGGAGGAAACCTCCGGTCATCACCTGACCGGGGTTAATAGCCTCCAGGCCGCGGATCCGCAATCAGGATCCGCGGCCTTCTTGTTTGTCCGCGTCATTCCTGACCCCCACCCAGAGGTAACCAAAGATCAACACCCATACAGAGAGGTGAACAAGATGGGGGCCCAGACGATCATGGACCTGATCGACGAAGCCGAAATCCCCTGTCGTACCGACCCGGACCTCTGGTTCGCCGAGTCTCCTGAGGATGTGGAGTTCGCCAAGGCGCTCTGCGGAGGCTGCCCGATCAGGCAGGCCTGCCTGGCCCGCGCGCTCGAGCGCGAGGAGCCGTGGGGCGTGTGGGGCGGCGAGCTCATCCTGAGGGGGGTCATCGTTCCGAGGAAGCGTCCGCGCGGACGTCCGCGCAAGACCCCCCTCGCCGCCTGACCGAGAGCTGGTGACCGAGAACCGGTGACCGAGAACCGTTCGACCGAGAACTGATCGACCGAGAACTGATCGACCGAGAACCTGAGACCTTTCGAAAGGACCACTTCCGATGACCTACTCCACCACCCAGGGCCAGACCGCCTCCTCTATGCAAGAAGAACTGGTCAGGGACCGAATACGGACCCTTCACCGTGAGGCCGAGGAGCAGCGCCTGGCCTCCGGCGTTCTGCGCCTCCGGCGCGCGCGCCGTGACGCCGAGCGCGCCACCTCGCGTCTCCATCAGGCGCTGCTACGCCTGAGCTGACCGAAGAGGAAGAGATCGGGTGACCGGCCGCCACACCGGCCGGGCGGCCGGCCACCCGGCCTCGTGAAGGGCGTCCGCTCCGCATGGACCGGACGCCCACGCGGCCGCACATGCGATCTGAGTCACGGGGGCCCGCCACGGCGGGCCCCTTCTTCGTCTGCCGCCCCTCCCGAGGCGGTTCCCCGCGGCATCCAGACCGATGCCGTCTCCCCGCTTCGCCTCGGCCCCCGATGCCGTCTTCCCCGCGTCCGGCCCCCGATGCTCCGGTCCGCGGTCTCAGCCCGCGGCGGCCTGCTCCCAGGGGTCGTCCTCGTCGAAACCGGGAACCCAGCGGACCACCTCGTCGCGGAAGCGGGCGGTGGTGCCGAGCTGGCAGAGCACACCGATCCCGGCCGCGTGGACACGATGGATGAGCACGTAGGAGGGCGGCAGGTTCAGCTGGCGCGCGACGTTGCCGGGCCTCAGGTCGGTGACCGTCGCGGCCTGCTCCTGAAGCCACTCGCGGCTGAAGGTGAACTCCTCGGCCGTGGTCGGCTCGACGTAGGGAGCGAGGAACGCCCGCAGGGACTCGGGCTCGATCTCGATGTGGGGAAGGATGAACCCCTCGTCCCGCAACCCCTGCACCACGCTGGCCATGTCACCGCTGTTGAAGATGCGGGTCAGCTGCCCGAAGGCGGGCGGGTATCCCTGCGGCAGCCGGTTGACCGCACCGAAGTCGAGGGCGCACAGCCGTCCGTCGCCGGTGACCCGGAAGTTACCCGGGTGAGGGTCGGCATGGAGCATGCCCACCCGCGCGGGGGAGGAGAACAGGAACCGGACCAGCAGGAGTCCGGCGCGGTCGCGCTCCTCCTTGGTGCCGTCGGCGATGATCCGCGACAGGGGCGTGCCGTCCACCCACTCCGAGACCAGCACCTGCTCGTTGGCGGCGACGACGTCGGGGATCACGAAATCGGGGTCGTCCCTGAACTCCAGGGCGAAGGCGTGCTGGGCCTGGGCCTCGTTGAGGTAGTCGAGCTCCTCGGCGACCCGCTCACGCAGCTCGGTGAGCACGCTCTTGACGTCGAGGCCGGGCAGCAGCGCGCCGAAGAGCTTGCCCAGCCTGGCGAGCTGGGCGAAGTCGGAGAGCAGCGCCTTGCCGGCACCCGGATACTGGATCTTGACCGCGACCGTACGGCCGTCGTGCCAGACCGCCTTGTGCACCTGCCCGATCGACGCGGCCGCGGTCGGCCTGTCCTCGAACGACAGGAAGTTGTCCCGCCAGTCGTCCCCGAGTTGCTCGACGAGGACCTTGTGCACGGTCGCCGCCGGAAGCGGCGGAGCGGCGTCCTGGAGCCTGGTCAGGGTCGCGCGATAAGGCCCGGCGATCTCCTGGGGCAGCGCGGCCTCGAAGATGGACAGGGCCTGGCCCAGCTTCATCGCCCCGCCCTTGAGCTCTCCGAGGACCTTGAAGATCTGTTCGGCGGTGCGCTGCTGGATCTCCTGGGTGACGATCTCCGCGGGCTTGCCCCCGATCCGCTTTCCCAGGCCGAGAGCGGTGCGACCGGCGAAACCGATCGGAAGGGACGCCAGTTTGGCGGAGCGCGCTACGGCGCGGCGCGGAAGGTCACTCACCTTGGCTTCGCGGCCGGTCCCCGTACAGCGAGACGCCGCTCCCTCCCTTCGGTGTGGTGTCTATCAGCGGCAGGTAGCCGACGCGACCATTGTTGGTGAACCAAAGTCGTTTCGGAAGCAACGACATTGAGGATGAACACTCCAGGATCGCCGCTTCCATCTCCAATCAGGCAATACATCCAATGTGCTGTTGGTCACATTAAGCTCGCGGTCGTCGAGCAGGGCAAGCGCCTGACCTGCCGCTGTGGCCGCCACCAGTGCCGAGAGCACCGTTCCGCAGGCGATTTCACCCGCGGGGAAGCCACCCAGGCGGGCGCTGACGATCGGCCAGCCGGGATCACGGTCGCGTCTCGTCAAATCTAGGCACTGCAGACAGGTGCTTCGTCCAGGCAGCACCAGGGGACCGACCGAACCGAACCCCTCGAAGGCGGTCACCAGCAGATGGGGAACCCGCCGGTCGAGGAGATCCCGCACGAGCAGGCCGTCGAGCGGCTCCACCGGGGCGAGCACCACCAGATCGGGCGGTCTGGCGCCGTCGGCGAGCCGGGCCGCGCGCTCACCCGTCCAGGCGTTCACCCCCGGAGCCAGGGCCGTGATCACGGCGACCGCGCCGTCCTGCCTGCTCATCCCCACCTGCGCCCAGGTCAGCCCGCCGGGCACGATGTCGCATGGCCGGGCCGATCCGGGATCGACGACGCAGACGTTGCCGACGCCCGAGGCGGCGAGCAACGCGGCGACCTGCGCGCCCACCCGGCCGGCGCCGTGGACGCGCACCAGGGCCTCGCGTCTGCGCGCCAGCGCGCCCACCCCGCCGTCCGTGGCGCCGGGGGACAGGGACAGCATCTCCAGATCCGGCTGGAGCCGGTCCCGCTCGGCCAGCGGGAGTGTGCGCAGTGGGCCGAGGCCCGCCGCCGCGTCGTCCATCAGACCCCGGCCGGCCAGCATGCCGAGCAGTGCCCGGCCTCCCTCCTCACCGATCCCGATGTCGGCCGCGTCCGCCAGCACCCCGGGGAGGTCGCGCACGCCGTCCAGGCCCTCCACCCAGCGGCGGACCTCCGGCTCCAGGTCGGCCAGCATCACGGCGTGCCGGGGGTGCAGCCCGAACTGCAGGGTGCGTTCGTCGCGGGCGACCCGGCGCAACGCGGGCTTCAGCCGAGGCCGCATCGGGATGGACACTTCGGGTGATCTCGACGGGGACAACGGGATCTCCTTCCGGCGTGCGAGGACGGTCACCCTGCCGTGACGCCTCCCCGGCCGCCCGGTGAGGCGGTGCCGTGTCGGCGATGCGGCCTTTCGGGGACGTCGTGCTCGCGGAGTGCTCGCGGACGCCGCACCGGCAGGGACGTCACCGTGTCCTGACGGCCTCACGGCGACGTGCCGGAAGCGTGCCACGCGAACGGAAGATCCCGTCCGCGTTTCCCCCGGCCTGTGGATAACCGGCACCGTGGTCGGTGACCTGTGGAAAACCCATCGGGCTCCGGCCCCCGGCGTCCGGGCGGCCTGCACTACGCTCCCCGCATGAACGAGCTCCTGATCGACCGGCGCGACGGCGGAGTCGCGGTCCTCACCCTCAACCGCCCGGAACGGCGCAACCCGATGACCGACGGGATGACCGAGGAGTGGCGCGGCGCCGTCGCGGCCCTGCGGCGGGACCGTGAAGTGCGATGCGTGGTGGTCACCGGTGCGGGGAGCGCCTTCTGCTCGGGGGGAGACCTGTCCTGGCTCGCCGAGCGCGCGGCCGAGGGGGTGACCGGCCTGCGCGACCGGATGCTGGACTTCTACCGGACCTGGCTGTCGATCGCCGATCTGGAGGTGCCGACCATCGCCGCGGTCAACGGCGCCGCCGTCGGGGCCGGCCTGTGCCTCGCCCTGGCCTGCGACCTGGTCTACGCCTCCGAGGAGGCCAAGCTGCTCGCCCCCTTCACCTCGCTCGGCCTGCACCCCGGGATGGCCGCGACGTACCTGCTCCCCCGGGTCGCCGGCGTGGGCGTGGCCAGGGAGCTGCTGCTGACCGGGCGGACCGTGACGGGAGCCGAGGCGGCCGCGGCCGGGCTGGTCACCAGGGCCTTTCCCGGAGCCTCCCTGCTGGAGGAGGTGTTCGAGATCGCCCGCAGGACCGCCGCCAACGCGCCCGCCGCCACCAGGCTCACCAAGGTCGCGCTCGCGGGCGGCGGGCACGCGGACCTCGACGCTGCGCTGCGCTGGGAGTCCCTCGCCCAGCCGGTCACCATGGTCTCCGACGACATGCGCGAAGGCCTGGCGGCGCAGCGGGAACGCCGGCCCGCGCGATTCGGCGACTCCTGAGGCGGGTGTTATCCAGGTTAATTCGATAAGGAGCCGCCATAACCTCCAGGCATCGCCGAACAATCTACGAACACGGATTGACCAGCAGGAACGTCACTCACCCTCTGGTGTTAATTCATCTTTCTCGGCTACCGTTCATATGTGCCCCCCGAGACAGTCGAGGTCCGTCGAAGTTCTCGTCGCCGGCGGACGGTTTCCGCGTACCGTGACGGCGAGAAGACGATCGTGCTGCTGCCCGCCGGACTGAGCAGCAACGACGAGGAGCAGTGGGTACGGCGGATGCTCGACCGGCTGGCGGCCAAGGAGCAGCGGCGACGACCCTCCGACGACGACCTGATGGAGCGGGCCCGCGACCTGTCGGTCCGCTACCTCGACGGCCGGGCCACCCCGTCGAGTGTGCGCTGGGTGGACAACCAGCAGCACCGCTGGGGCTCGTGCACCCCCGACAACGGCACCATCAGGATCTCCACGCGGCTGCGCGGCATGCCGTCCTGGGTGGTCGACTACGTGATCATGCACGAGCTCGTGCACCTGCTCGTGCCCAGCCACGGCCCCCGGTTCTGGGCACTGGTGGAGCACTACCCGAGAGCCGAGCGGGCGAGGGGGTTCCTGGAGGGCTTCTCCATGGCGGCCAACAGCCCCGCGGAGGAATGGTGACCTCACGACAGGACCCGGGGGAGACCCCGGAAGAGGCTTCGCGGGAGCGGGAGCGGGAGCGGGAGCGGGAGTGGGAGACGCCCCGGGAGTCTCAGACACCGCGGCGCATGGTGGCGGTCCTCGTCACGCCCTCGATCGCGGACGCGGCGCCGCCCGGAGTGGACGCCGGAGAGTTCCTGAGGGCCGCGGCCGAGGACACCTACGAGCTCGCCGCCGCGCTCGACCTCGTCTCACCCGTCCTGGTGACCAGCGTGCCGGGCATGGAGGAGATCGTCTGGCCCGGGACGCCCGTCGTGGAGATCCCCGACCTGTCGGGCCCCGCCCTGGTCCGCGCCGCCTTCGAGGCGCTGTCATCCGTCTCGGGGAGCTCGGGGAGCTCGGGGAGCTCGGGGAGTTCCGGGGGCTCGGAGGGCTCCGGCACTCGGCGACCCGCCCCCGGAATCCCGCCGCACGAGGGGAGCGCCCCGCCGTACGGCGGGCAGGCGGTGCTGCTGAGCGGTGACGCGCCGGACCTGCCCGGCCTGCTGGTCGGCAAGCTCTTCCGCCGGCTCGGCCGCGCCCGGATCGCGGTCTGCCCGGCCGTGGGCGGCGGCGCCGTGGCGATAGCCGCCCACCTGCCCTACCCCGCCTGGGCCGGCGTGGGCTTCGACGATCCCGACCCGGTCCGGTCGCTGCGCGCCTCGGCCCCCGGTCCCCGTACGGTCGCCACAGGCCCCGGCTGGCACCGCCTGCGCACCCCGGGCGACGTCGCGCGGCTGGATCCCGGCCTGGAGGGCTGGGAGAACACGCGGGCGCTGCTGTCGGCCTGAACGCCGGACGACGACGCCGTCAGGGCGGCAGGCGCAGGTCGGCGAAGACGGCCCGGTGGTCGCTGCCGGGGACGGTGTGGACGCTCACCGCGTTCACACCCACCCGCTCGTCCACCATGACGTGGTCGATGGTGATGATCGGCGGAACGCCGCGCCTGTTGGCCGGCCAGGTGGGGACGAGCCCCGCGCCGACCCGGTCGGCCGCGTCCGCGTAGCCCCGCGCCAGCAGCCCGCGCAGGGCCGCGTGGTCGAGGCTGGCGTTGAAGTCGCCGGCCAGGACGCGGATCCTGTCGGGGACGGCGGGGGGAAGGGCCGCCAGGGCCCGCCCCCACTCGTGGACCTGTGCGCCCAGCGGCGGGTAGGGATGGACGTCGACGAACTCGACGGGCTTGGCGCCCGGCACGGTTACCAGCGCGGCCGGCATGTTGTGCCCGACCGGCTGGAACAGGTCGTCCAGCCGGGTCATCGGGTTCCGGGCGTACAGGCCGCTGCCCCGCGCGCTCCACTCCGTCTCCAGCACCCGGTACGGCATGAGCTCCTTCAGCCCGGCCGCGTCCAGCTTCCCGGCCAGCCCGGGGGTCAGCTCCTGGGCGCTCAGCACGTCGGGTCTCAGCCGCCGGACCAGATCGACCACGGCCACCGCGTCGGCCTTGCCGAAGAGCATGTTGAGGGTCAGCACCCGCAGCGCCGGCCCTGAGACCGAAGCCGCCTGCGCCGAGCCGACGGCACGCGGCAGCACGCTGAGACCCAGCGCCGCGGTGGCGGCCAGCGCCACCGCCGTGGCCGCGCGCCTGCGGGACAGCGACGCCAGCAGGAGGGGCACCAGCGAGCCGGCCGCGACGTACGGCGTGCCGGTCATGAGCTGCGTGGCCAGCGTCCCGCGCTCAAGCCCGGCCACCCTTGCCACGGCCCAGGCGGTGAACGGGACGACCGCCGCCCAGGCGAGGGCCTCGGGGACGCGCCGACGCCGGCGGGCAGGCGTCATGATCGCGCCGCCCACGTCTCCGCCGGCCGCCGTTCTCACCCTCAAGCCGCCCCGATTCGCTCATCACGCCAGTGGACAGAAACGGTAGTCAGGGGGGTGTGAGACGAGCATAAAACACCCGGCTATCCGGTACGGAGAACCTCACGGGCCCGGCGCGCCAGCCGCCGGGTCGCCTCGTCCGACAGCTCGGGGATCTCCTCGATCGGGAACCAGCGCAGGTCCAGCGACTCCTCGCTGATCACCGCCTCGACGCCCGCCGGGGCGACCGCGCCGTACTCCACGTCCAGGTGATGGCTGTGAGGCGGGTGACACCAGACCCGGTGCCGGTCGAGGGCGAGCGGGCCGGGAAGCAGCCGCAGACCCGGAATGCCGGACTCCTCGGTCGCCTCCCGTAGCGCCACCGCGGCGAGCGTCGCGTCGCCGCGCTCGCAGTGACCCCCCATGGGCAGCCACATCCCCGCCTTCGGATGCAGCGTGAGCAGCACCCGGAGGCCGTCGTGCGACAGCACCGCGGTCGTGGCCGTCAGGTGACCCGGCACGCACTCGCGCCACATCGCGTCCTCGTGGGCGTGCACGTGCTCCAGGAACTCCTCGCGCAGAAGCTCCTCCCCGGCCGTCGGCGCGGTCCAGCCCCGCAGCACGGACGCCGCGTCCGCCCGCAGGCTCCCGGAGCCTTCCGCGCCGGCCGGGTCCGCCGCGCCGGCCCGCGCCCTCGGAACCACCGAGGTCACCGGGACCGCCGGCCTGGCCGTGCCGGCCGGTTCGCCGAGCCCGCCGGCCCGCTCGCCCGGCCGGTTCACCCGCGATCGCCCTCGCCGCCGTCCTTCCGGTCGTCGCCGCCGTCCGCGCCGTCCGCGCCGTCCTCACGGCCCTCGCCGTCCTTCCGGCCCTCGTCCCCGGCGGAGGAGGACTCCCTGAGGGACGCCTCCAGGCCGGACAGGTCGAACTCCGGCTCGCCGTGGACGAAACCGGCGGGGTCGTCGAGGTCGCCGGCGGTGGGCATCAGGTCGGGGTGGCCCCAGACGGCGTCGCGCCCGTCGACTCCGCGGGCGGCCTCCAGGGCCTGCCACAGCGCCGCGGCCTCGCGCAGCCGGCGCGGCCGCAGCTCCAGCCCGACGAGCGTGGCGAAGGTCTGCTCGGCCGGGCCGCCGGTCGCCCGGCGACGCCGTACGGTCTCGGCCAGCGCGGCGGCCGAGGGCAGCTTGCCCTCGGCGGCGCGGTCGACGACGGTGCCGACCCAGCCCTCCACCAGGGCCAGGACGGTCTCCAGCCGGGCGAGGGCGGCCTTCTGCCGCTCGGTCTCCTCCGGCTTGAGGAGGTTGCCGCCGGACAGCGCCTGCTGGATCTGCTCGGGGTTGTTGACGTCGAGGCCGCGGAGCTGCTCTTCCAGCGCGGAGACGTCCACGGTGATGCCCCGGGCGTACTCCTCCACGGCGCCGAGCAGGTGGGCACGCAGCCACGGGACGTGCTGGAACAGACGGTGGTGCGCCGCCTCGCGGAGCGCGAGGTAGAGGCGGATCTCCTCGGCGGGCGTCTCCAGGCCCTGGCTGAACGCGGCGATGCCGCCGGGCAGCAGCGCCGGGTCGTCCGACAGGGGGAGCCCGATGTCGGTGGAACCGATCACCTCGCGGGCGAGCGAGCCGACGGCCTGGCCGATCTGCTGGCCGACCATCATGCCGCCCATCTGCTTCATCATGCCCATCAGCGGACCGGCCATCGCCTGCGCCTCGGGGGGCAGCCCGGCCGCGCCGAGCGTGCCGCTCATGGTCTCGACCATGCGCGCGGCTATCGGGTCGCAGAGCTGCCGCCAGACCGGGACGGTCTTCTCGATCCACTCCGACCGGCTCCACGCCTGTGGGCTGCCCGTCCCGCCCGGCAGCGCCGTGACCTCGTTGAGCCACAGGTCGGCGAGGTTGAGGGCGTCGACGATCTGACGCCGCTCGCCCTCCATGACGCTCGGATCGCCCTCGGCGACGACCACGTGACGCGCGATGTTCTTCGCCATGTCCCAGTTGACCGGGCCCGAACCCGATGGCGCGGAGAGCATGTCGGCGAACTGGCGCATGGCCGCCGCGATCTGCTCAGGGTCGCCGAACATGGCGAACGGGTTCTCGTTGGGGTCGTTTTCCCGACCTGGCAAGTCAGTCACCGCTCTACCTCGTGCAGGATGGAGGAGTCCACATCCGCCACGTTATCCGTCACACGGCGGGTCAGTGCAAAGCGAGGACATGGTGCCTACCTCGAAACGCCCGCGGTCCCCGGTCGTCGCCGTCACCGGCGCCGCCTCGGGAACCGGCCGCGCGTTCCTCGCGAAGGTCGCCTCTTCTGCGGATTTCCGCAGGGTCGTGGCCATCGACGAGCAGCGCGGCGACGTCCCCGGCGTCACCTGGAGGATCATCGACGTCAGGGATCCGCTTCTGGCGAACCGGATCTCCGACATCGACGTGCTCGTCCACCTGGCGGGAGACTTCGCCCTCGACGCCGACCCCGCCGAACGCAGGGCCTACAACCTGCGCGCCGCGCAGACGGTCCTCACCGCCAGCGCGGCCGCCCGCGTGCGCCGGGTCGTGCTCGTCACCAGCGCCATGGTGTACGGCGCGACACCCGACAACCCCGTTCCGCTGCCCGAGGACGCCCCCGTGGCGGCCGAGCCCGACACCGGCATGGTCGGCGACCACCTGGAGATCGAGGCGCTGGTCAGGCGCTCCCTGCGCAGCCACCCCGGCCTGGACGTCACCGTGGTACGGCCCGCCGCCGTGGTCGGCCCCGGGGTGGACAGCGTCGTCACCCGCCACTTCGAGGCGCCCCGGCTGCTCAGCGTCAAGGGCTGCGAGCCCCGCTGGCAGTTCTGCCACGTCGACGACCTGGTCTCGGCCCTTGAGCTGGCCGCGCTCGGCACGGTCTCCGGGGTGGTGGCCGTGGGCTGCGACGGCTGGCTGGAGCAGGAGCAGGTCGAGGAGATCTCCGGGCTGCGCAGGTTCGAGCTGCCCGCCGGGCTGACCTTCGGCACCGCCCAGCGCCTGCACCGGCTGGGCGTCACCCCGGCGCCCGCCACCGACCTCCACTACGTGGTCTACCCGTGGGTCGTCGACTGCGTGTCGCTGCGTGAGGCCGGGTGGAAGCCGGCGTGGACGAACGAGGCCGCGTTCACCGAGCTGCTGGAGCTGCGCGAGGGCAGGCACACCGTCGTCGGCCGCCGCCTGTCCGGCAAGGAGGCCACCCTCACCGCCGCCGGGGCGACCGTCGCGGTCCTGGGCACCGCCGCCATCGTCCGCGTGGCCCGCAAGAAGCGCCGCACGTGAGCCCGGCGCCCACGCCGCACGCGAGAGCCGGTCCTCGCGGCGCGTGCTCGCGGCGCGTGTGAGTCCGGTCCCCGCGCCGCACGCGGGTCCGGCGGTCGTGCCGCACACGATCGAGCACTCCGGCGCCGGGGCCGCCGGGCACCGGCGATGTAGGCTTTCGGCGTGGACGTCATCCGGCTGCTGGGCATTCGCGACACCCCCCTGTCCCTCGACGAAGTGTTCTCCGCGGTCGGCGACCACGCCGCCGGCGGCACGGCGATCTTCGTCGGCACGGTCCGCGACCACGACCACGACAGACCGGTCACCCGGCTGTCCTACTCGGCCCACCCGAGCGCCGAGGCGGAGCTGCGCAGGGTGGCCGAGAAGATCGCCGCGGACTTCCCGGTGACCGCCCTGGCCGCGGTGCACCGGACCGGTGACCTCGCGCTGGGGGACGTCGCGGTCGTCGTGGCGGTCGCCTGCCCCCACCGCGGCGAGGCGTTCACCGCCGCCCGCAGGCTGATCGACGACCTCAAGAGCACCGTGCCGATCTGGAAGAACCAGCTCTTCGCCGACGGCACGACCGAGTGGGTCGGGGCCTGCGACTGACGCCCGCCGCCGGCGGGTGGGTGCGCGGTTCTCCCACCGGTGATACGGAATAGGCTTCCTGTCATGTCACGACGAGCGCTGACACTGACGGTGGCCGGCATCCTCACACTCCTGCTGGGCATCGTCGGCGCCCTGCTGCCCGTGCCGTACGTGGTGCTGAGTCCCGGACCGACCGAGAACACCATCGGAGACGTCAAGGGCAAGCCCGTGATCAGCATCGAGGGTCGTCGCACCTACCCGACCTCCGGCGCCCTCAGGCTCGTCACCGTGGCATACCAGGGCGGCCCCGGCAACAGGATCGACCTGCTCAGCGCGCTGCGGGGCTGGCTCGACCCGACCATCGCCGTCGTGCCGGAAGAGACGATCTTCCCGCCGACGAGCACTGCGGAGCAGGTCGAGCAGCAGAACAGCGAGGAGATGACCGGCTCCCAGGACGACGCCACCGCGGCGGCGCTGACCGAGCTGAAGATCCCCTTCACCTCGGTCGTGACCGTGGCCTCCGTCCAGAAGGGCCTGCCGGCCGACGGGAGGTTCAAGCGCGGGGACGAGATCACCGCGGTGGACGGCGCCGCCGTGACCGACCGCGAGAGCGTCGCCGCCGCCGTCCGCAAGCACAAGCCGGGCCAGCGGGTCACCTTCACCGTCAACCGCGCGGGACAGAGCACCACCGTGGCCGCCCCCACCGTGGCCGCCAAGGACGGCACACCCGTCGTGGGCGTCAGCATGCAGGTCGGCTACAAGTTCCCGTTCAAGGTGGAGATCAACGTCGGTGACGTCGGCGGGCCGAGCGCCGGGATGATGTTCTCCCTCGGCATCGTGGACAAGCTCACCCCCGGCGAGATGACCGGGGGCAAGGCCATCGCCGGCACCGGCACCATCACCCCGGACGGCAAGGTCGGCCCCATCGGGGGCATCCAGCAGAAGATGGTCGGCGCCCGCGAGGACGGGGCGGCGTTCTTCCTCACCCCGGCGGGCAACTGCGCCGAGGCCGTCCAGGCGGTCCCCGACGGGCTCAAGCTGATCAGGGTGAACACGCTCCACGACGCCGTGCGGGCGGTCGACGCGATCCGCACCGGCGGCCCGACGGAGAGCTGCCCGGCGGGCTGACGGCCGTACCGGAGGGCGGTGACGCGGGGTGACCGTCCGGATTCCCGGGGTTCCACCGGGTTCTTCCGGGCACTGTTCCGCGCTCCCGCACGTTGGCATCGATGAACCCGGGATCCGCGGGCGTTGTGGCCGGACCGTGCCCAAGGGCTGAGCACGGCCGAACCCCCGCCGGTGTAGGTTTCCAAACACGGACCGTGCTCTCACGACAAGGGGTTGGCCTTGAGCTTCCGGACCCCCGGAGCCGGTAGGGCGATGCGCTTGCCCCGCCGGCCACGACTCTTGATTCCCACGGCGATCGCCATCGTCGCGCTCGTCGCTTTGTTCTTCCTGTTCGTCGGCGTCTTCACCGACTACCTCTGGTACGACTCGGTCGGCTACACCAAGATCTTCTCCGGTGTGATCGTCACCCAGATCGTGCTGTTCGTCGTGGGTGCCGTCCTGATGGTCGGGCTGGTGGGGGGCAACATGCTCCTCGCCTACCGGACGCGGCCGATGTTCGGCCCCGGGATGTTCGGCGGCGCCAGCGGCGCGGACCGCTACCGGATGGCCCTCGACCCGCACCGCAAGATGATCTTCCTCATCGGCGCCGCGGTGCTGGCCCTCTTCACGGGGTCCTCGTTCGCCGGACAGTGGAAGACCTGGCTGGAGTTCGTCAACGCCACCCCGTTCGGCGAGACCGACGCGCTGTTCCACTACGACGTGTCGTTCTTCATGTTCACCTATCCGTTCCTGCGGATGGTGCTGAACTTCCTGTTCACCGCGGTGGTGCTGTCGGCCGTCATGGCGGCCGTCGTGCACTACCTCTACGGCGGCTTCCGGCTCCAGTCGCCCGGCGTGCACGCCACCCGCGCCGCCCGCGTCCACCTGTCCGTGCTGCTCGGCGTCTTCGTGCTGCTCAAGGCGGTCGCCTACTGGGTCGACCGGTACGGCCTCGTCTTCTCCGACCGCGGCTTCGTGTACGGCGCCTCCTACACCGACGTCAACGCGGTGTACCCCGCCAAGACGATCCTGGCGATCATCGCGCTGATCTGCGCGGCGCTGTTCTTCGCCGGGGTGGTCCGCCCCGGGGCCATGCTGCCCGGCGTCTCCTTCGGCCTGCTGGTGCTGTCGGCCATCCTGATCGGCATGGTCTACCCGGCCCTGGTCGAGCAGTTCCAGGTCAAGCCCAACCAGCAGGGCAAGGAGCAGCCGTTCATCAGCCGCAACATCGAGGCCACCAGAAAGGCGTACGGCGTCGACCAGACGGAGGTCATCGACTACGCCGCGCAGGGCGACGCCTCGAAGGTCAACGTCAGCGCCGACAGTTCGATCTCCGGCGTGCGCCTGCTCGACCCCAACCTGGTGTCCAAGACCTACCAGCAGAAGCAGCGCATCCGCGGCTTCTACGACTTCCACGACCCGCTCGACGTCGACCGCTACCCGGACGAGTCGGGCAAGCCGCGCGACACCGTGGTGGCGGTGCGTGAGCTCACCGGCCCGCCCGCCGAGCAGGACAACTGGATCAACCGGCACCTCGTCTACACCCACGGCTACGGCTTCGTGGCCGCGCCCGGCAACAAGGTCGACGCCGAGGGCCTGCCCGCCTTCGACGCCAAGGACATGCCGGTGACCGGCTCCCTGGCGGAGCGGACCGGTCTGAAGGAGGCCCGGGTCTACTTCGGCGAGTCCCCGAGCGCACCCGAGTACGTCATCGTGGGCGGCGACCGCAACCAGGAGCTGGACTACCCGCTGAGCAGCGGCACCGGCCAGAAGAACACCACCTATGAGGGCAAGGGCGGCGTCCCGGTCGGCTCGTTCCTCAACAGGGTCCTCTACGCCGCCAAGTACAGCGAGATGAACCTGCTGCTGTCGGGCGACGTCAACGACAAGTCCAAGATCCTCTACGTGCGAAACCCGCAGGAGCGCATCGCCAAGGTCGCGCCGTTCCTGAGCCTGGACGACAACTCCTACCCCGCCATCGTCGACGGCAGGGTGGTCTGGATCGTCGATGCCTACACCACGTCCAACGCCTACCCCTACTCCGACAGCAGGAGCCTGGAGGCGATGACGCGGGACACCGTCACCGACCCGCGCCTGGTCGTGCAGCAGCCGCGCGACCAGATCAACTACATGCGCAACTCGGTCAAGGCCACGGTGGACGCCTACGACGGCACCGTCACGCTGTACGCCTGGGACGAGAAGGACCCGATCCTGCAGACCTGGCGCAAGGCGTTCCCCGGTGTCGTCAAGCCGAAGAACGAGATCTCCACCGGCCTCCAGCAGCACCTGCGCTACCCCGAGGCGCTGTTCAAGGTCCAGCGCGACGTGCTGTCCCGCTACCACATCAAGGACCCGAGCGCCTTCTACAGCGGCCAGGACTTCTGGAACGTCCCCAACGACCCGTCCTCGGGTGAGCGTGACATCAAGCAGCCGCCGTACTACCTGTCGGTCAAGATGCCGGACACGACCGAGCCGACGTTCTCACTGACCACCACGTTCGTGCCGCGCCAGGGGCCCAACCTCGCGGCGTTCATGTCCGTGGACGCCAACCCGGGGCCCGACTACGGGAAGCTCCGCATCCTGCGGATGCCTTCCAACACGACGATCCCCGGCCCGGGCCAGGTGCAGAACAACTTCCAGAACAAGTTCTCCGGCGAGCTCAATCTCCTCGGCATCGGAGGGGCGAAGGTCCGCTACGGCAACCTCCTGACCCTGCCGTTCGCCGGCGGCCTGGTCTACATCGAGCCGGTGTACGTGGAGACCGCGGCCTCCTCCGGGCAGGAGCCGTACCCGATCCTCCGCCGGGTGCTGGTCTCCTACGGCGACAGGGTCGGCTTCGCCGACACGCTGGACGCCGCGCTGAAGCAGGTCTTCGGGGAAGGCGCCCAGCTGCCCCAGCAGGAGGTGAACAAGCCGAACACGCCGGCCCAGCCGAACACCGCGCTGAACCAGGCGATCGGCGAGGCCCAGCAGGCCTACGACAGGGCGCAGAAGGCACTGAACGCCAACCCGCCCAACTGGACGGAGTACGGCGCGGCCCAGAAGGCGCTCTCGGACGCGCTGAAGAAGCTGGAGTCGGCCGCTGAGCCGTCGGCGTCCCCCGCTCCGACGGCGACGCCGACCCCGGCGCCGTCGGGCTCGGCCACGCCGTCGCCCACCCCGACCCCCACGTCGTCACCGAGTCCCTAGCAGGTGAAGAGCCCCGCAGGTCAACCGATTCGCGTCCACCGCCAAAGCCGGGTAGTCTTTAGACACACACCGACGCGGGGTGGAGCAGTTCGGTAGCTCGCTGGGCTCATAACCCAGAGGTCGCAGGTTCAAATCCTGTCCCCGCTACCAAGGCCGAGGGCCCGGATCTCATCGAGATCCGGGCTCTTCGCATTTCCCTGCCTCCGTCCCACCGTGCGCCGGCCGCCGCGCCGCTGATTTGCCTTGTCTCCGGGGGGCGGGTAATCTTTAGACACACACCGACGCGGGGTGGAGCAGTTCGGTAGCTCGCTGGGCTCATAACCCAGAGGTCGCAGGTTCAAATCCTGTCCCCGCTACCAAG
>NZ_JBVJKQ010000024.1:0-2365 GCF_055585205.1 Streptosporangium sp. NPDC053982 | reverse complement strand
CAAGGCCGAGGGCCCGGATCTCACCGAGATCCGGGCCCTTCGCATTTCCGCGTTCCTGTTGTGCGTCGGTTGCTTACATGATTACCTTCGATCAAGGATCTTCGCTGGAAGGGCGGGCCATTGATCGTCGAATACATCCGCTACCGCGTTCCCGAGGAGCGGTCGGCAGACTTCGAGGCCGCCTACCGGCGCGCCGCGGTGCCCCTCGGCGACGCTCCCGAGTGCGTCGACTACGAGCTCACCCGGTGCGCGGAGGAGGCCGGTCGCTACATCCTCCGGATCACCTGGACCTCCGCCGAGGACCACCTCGGAGGCTTCCGGAACGGCCCGAACTTCGCGGCCTTCTTCGCTGAGATCCGGCCCTACGTCTCCGACATCGAGGAGATGCGCCACTACGAGCCGACCGATGTCCGCGGGCAGGGGGCCTCGGTGCCGACCCTGTACGACTGGGCCGGCGGAGCCGAGGCGTTCGAGCGGCTCACCGAGGTGTTCTACGGGCACGTGCTGAAGGATGAGCTCATCGGCCCGCTGTTCGCCGGTATGGACCCGCGCCACCCCACCTACGTCGCCATCTGGCTGGGTGAGGTCTTCGGCGGCCCCGACCGCTACACCCGGGAACGCGGGGGATACGCCCACATGCTCTCCCAGCACCTCGGCAGGGGCATCACCGAGCGGCAGCGCCGCCGATGGGTGAATCTCCTCCTGGACGCCGCCGACGAGGTCGGCCTTCCCGGAGACCCGGAGTTCCGCGCGGCGTTCCTCGGCTACATCGAGTGGGGGACCCGTCTGGCGTTCGCCAACTCCCAGCCGGGAGCCGCCCCGGCGGCCAAGGCCCCGGTGCCGCACTGGGGATGGGGCGTGGCGCCGCCCTACACGCCTCGCGGATGAGCGGCTAGCGTGCCGGTGTGGATGACATGTCCGGACCGCTCCTGCGCTGGCGGGTACGCAGGGAACTCCCCGTCCTGAAAGGCGTCGCCGCCCTCGGCTTCGCCCTGCTCACGGTGCTGAACCTCGGGGATCCACGCGGTGTGATCCTGGCGGGCGTCGCGACCCTGGCGGCCGCCGCCCTCGCCCTGCGCGACGTCCTGGCTCCGGTACGGCTCAGTGCCGACGGCCACGGACTCGTCGTGGTGAAGGGGTTCGCCGGCTCCGAACGGGTGCCGTGGAGCGCGGTCGAGCGGATCCGGGTGGACACACGGACCCGCCTCACCTCTCGTACGGAGTTCCTCGAGATCGACACCGGCGACGGGATCTTTCTGCTGAGCCGTTTCGACCTGGGAGTGCCCTGCCAGGAGGTCGCCGACCGGCTGTGCACCCTGCGGAGCGGCCACTGAGCCCTTCGGCCCGCAACCTCCAGGGTGTGGGACCCTCGCGGTGCCCGGGCTCCCGCGCCCGGGAAACGCGTCAGCGGTGGAGGGTACGGCTCACGCCGGTGCATGCGCGAAGACGGGGACCGCCGCCCCTCTCCGGCGTGGACTTCTCCAGTTCCCCCAGCAACGCGGCCGCCGTGTGCGCGTCGGCCAGGATCTGGGTCACCTCCTCGTCGGTGGCGGGAAGCTGGCCCCTCTTGGCGAGCTCGTCGCGGAGGAACGTGAACGGCTGCGGGTGGCCGGCCGCCTCGGCGGCCACCGTCGCCCGGGCCGCGGTCAGCAGGCGCAGGTAGTGGGACCGGAGCAACGCCTCACGCATCCGCATCTCCTCAAGGTCGCTCAGCAGGGATCTGGCGACCATGAGGAGGTCCTCAGGGTGATCGGCCTCCGCGTCGATGTGCGCGCGGATGTCGTCGAACTCCGAACGGGCCATGCTGCTCACCTCCATGGTGGAGTCAGGATCCTGACCCTCGTCCCTTGTCATATAGAGCGGCGATTGCGGACGGCTTGACGTCCGCTTGCGCGTGCCCGCGTCCTTCCGCTCACGTTTGGGACGCACGACCCTCGGGGATGGTTGGCAAGTTGTCCTTGTGGTCTCTGGGGCCTGCTAATGTTCTTCCTGCGGGGCAACGAGCCCCCGGGAACCGCAAGGTCCCGGGCGGGCGAGATGCCCGGCACCTCCCTCACACTGAAACCGACATTTCGGCTGTGTCCGCATGATTGGACATGAACCAGATGTTGGAGTAAGTTAGAGGGGTTGCCCTGGAGACAGGGTGGTCGAGATCCGGGTGGATCCGGCGGGTGCGGGTCGGCTGAAGCGAAAGCGACAGTTTGACACAAACCAGGCGGAACTGCTAAGATTGAGACGCGAAACGAATGCCCCGGAGAGCGGATCGATGATCCGGTTCGACGGTGAACGCGTCCGTTTCTTGAGAACTCAACAGTGTGCTAAAAGCCAGTGCATGATGCACAACCCCGTCCCACCCGCCTTCGGT